>JANQEQ010000102.1 GCA_028278245.1 Phycisphaerales bacterium
TATCGCCCTGGGGCGATATTGTTCATTTCAAGATAGTCTAACTTCTCCACACCAGCTTCGCTCGCGTATACCCAGTCCTGGGCCTGGGCTGCTGTAATATCAGCGATTTCACTCGATGCAGGTGGGCTCGAGTAGCCGATCAAGTTGGTGCGTTCTTCCTCAATGACTGTGCCCTGTCGATTGGCTCGAGGGTGATGATAGGAGAGGGCATGTAGCACACCGCTTGAGCGAATCCATCCGATTGATGGCCGAGAGAAAGCTGGTACTGGTGATGTATCGCTGGCTAGACCGAACAGGGTCATCGCTCGTTGTGCGACGATGGCGTCGATTGCTGTTTTGTCGAGCTGGTTCCCAGCCATCGGCCAGTCAGCTGATATTGTATTTAGTTTCAGCTCCCTCAGCGCTCCTTCCCAGTACCTACCGCTATCTGGTTCAAAACCCAAATTGAACCGATCTCCCGAACCATCGAGAGAACTCACCACGGGTTGACCAGATGTAGAAATTTCTGGCGCGACACCATTCAAATAAAAACATGCCATCCCTGACTGGAGCTTTGGGGCCCAAATGACATCAAGAAGATGCCAGGCTGAGGGCTGAACGGTGAATGAGCAGATTTGTTCGTGTGCTGTTCCACCCTGTATCAATGACAGAACGAGGTTAGTATCTCGCTGATATAGAGTAAATCGCTCAGGTATCCCAGCGATCATTATTGGTTGCGAACCTGTGTCTATTGCATCGGGCCGGAAGAAAAGAGAGATCCACAGACCATCACACAAATCGACCCAATCTGCGGGGAGGATTGCTTGATTGAGATCTTCTGTAGTGGCGAAGTTTTCCAGTTCTCCCCTACTGAACTCAAATGCAGTAAACTCAGAGCGAGATGAACCATATGGTGTTGCAGTATTCGAATCGGGTGGGACACTAGTATTCAGTGAATGCTTAAGATATAGATTTGGTCCTATTTTCGGCGAGATCACCTGTAGCTGATCCTCGGAGACCTGCTCGGTATGTATATGCAACCTGGTATGCTCGCCGGTGGTGAACCGAACTGCATTGGTTAGCGGTAGCTCTATCTTCATTTTGGTATTCCTCCTATGCGCATGGCGCTTCGGTGGAGTTGGATCATTGACGTGAATGTCGATCTGTTGGATAGATCCAAACGGATTATTTGTCAGATAAAAATGGTCGATGCTGACGCATGATGCAGTTTCAGGCGATTAATTGAATGAATGATTAGAACCCACGGGCTAGTTTGGTTTGCACCAGTACACTGCGCCATCATTGCGATAGTCAACTGTACCGTTGTTGTCGTACCGCCCACCCCAGATAATCATTCGATCGCCCGTCCAAACTGCAGTATGATCGCTCCGAGCACTCGGGGCATGGTCGGGGGCTGTGGCCTTCCATTTATCAGTGACAGGGTCATAGTGCCCACCGGTGTCAATGTATTGGGTTCCGTCAAATCCACCCCACACGATCATTTCGCTACCGCTCCACACACCTGTATGTTCTACTCTCGCGATAGGTACATTCGGATCCATAGTAATTGCCTGCCAGGAACCATTCGGTCCATCGGCGGGATCGAAAACTCCTCCTGTATTGAGAGCAGTGTTTCCTCTTGCACCACCCCAAATGATCATTTTCTCAAGTTCAGCAGCCCAAACGGCTATGTGATCTCCACGTTCTTGTGGACAGGGTGCCGCGGTCGACGTCGAGATCCATGCGTTGGAGACTGGATCGTACATCCCCCCCGTGTTTGTGCCAAAACCCACTGCACCACCCCACACA
>JANQEQ010000125.1 GCA_028278245.1 Phycisphaerales bacterium
CACTGGAAGAATGCCGTGCCGCGATATTCCAGGGCATCAAGCACGGCTTTGTAGAATTTCGCCACATTCGCCATGGAAACCTGGGCGACAAACGGCGAGCCGTGTCCGACAGTGAAGATCTCTGACACGCTCTTCTTCTCCGTGAGCTTTCCTTGAGATGCATCACCGAACTGGTTCATGTCGAAGCCGCCGGTGAGCGGTGAGGAATCAGAGTTCTGCCCGCCGGTGTTGGAGTACACCTGAGTATCGAGCATCAAAACCATGACATTTGGACGATTCTGCAACACAACCTTGGACGAATTCTGGAATCCGATATCACCCATACCGCCGTCACCGCCGACCGCCCATGCCTTGGGAAGCTCACGTACTTCAAGATCGGTCATCAATGTGTCGGTAAAGTGAGTCAGATTGAAGTATTCATCTTCCTCGATCACGTTTCCTTCGCGATTGAGCAACATATCCGCCAGCCGCTCGGGGACGACGGATCGTCGGGAGTGATCCTGGATGAAGCTTTCACCGAAGATCCAGGTGATGGTGACACCATCCTGGAAGAGGCTGTTCATCCAGGGATACGGGTGCGGGTTGTTGGGCGGGGTAGAGCCGTACACCGAGTTGCATCCGGTGTGCGCTCCCATGGCCATGACGCACATGCCGTTGGCCAGGCGTCCTTCAATCGCCTGCAGATCGCGATGGTTGAAGGCATCCTGGGACATGACCATGGTCAATGCTTCAATAAGCTGCTCATCGGAGATGGGATCGTGATTCTCGATGCGAGACTTGGTGTCTTCATCAATCTCACCCCCCAGCCCCATGACCAGATGGGCAACGGCTTGGTGGTATCGGTCGTAGTGTTCCTTGTTGGATTCAGCCAGGGCTTTGAGACGCTTTATGCCATCCGCCTTGAGCTGCTGGACCTTGTCGTCCAGTCGATCTGCCTTGGCGTGATAGAGCGGACGCAGATAAGCCTCGGTGAGCGACGCAGCAGCGTGGAGAACCGACTTCTCACCGCAACCGGCACAGGCACCATCACCACTGACCAGTGATTCGTAATGGCTGCGGACCATCAGGTGGTTCCGCAGAGCGGCCGGCTTGCTGTCCTCGGGATGTTCAAAGTCATACAGCCCAAGATATTTGTGATCCGTTTCCGGCAGCTGGTTGAGGAAGTTCGTCGCTGAAGCGTATTCGGTGTTCTTCTCTTCGGTGTCCTGCACCATCTTGAGGGCACCCTTGTCGCCGCATTCGACGACACATTCACCGCATCCCTTGCAGAGATCGGAGATAAAGATGGAGAACACACCGCCGCTTCCTGCTTCCTTCTTTTCGCGGCTGGAGAAAATTGCGTTTGCCTTTTCGTAGGCAACAGGTACGACGCTGAGAATATCATCGATCTCTTTCACCGAGTCAGCAGAGATTGAATCCAGAGCGGTGATTTCATCGTGGACGATTTCAGTGAAGCGCTTTGTATCTTTCGCCTTGATGCCCTCCATCATCTTCGTGCGAAGGTTTCCATCGATGGTGTCCAGCGCCGTGATCAGCTTGTCACGATCGGAAATGTTTGACACATAACCTCTGAACGTAGTTTCCAGAATGGTGCTGATATCCAGAGCCGTATTTGGTAACGCCGTATCCGGGCAGAGTGAAATGCAGGCCATGCACTGGGTGCAATTCTCCGGAATAAAGACGGGGGTCTCACGACGGGATACATACTTGGAAGCTGTGGCACCTGTTCCGGAAGCGACAACACCGGAGGCTGCCAAAGGAGATGAAGGCTGGTGATATCCCAGGCCCGCTCGGAATTCCTTATCAAAGTAGGACATCTTGCTGATCGGAGCTTTATCCGGTTGATCAATCTTCTTGCCATTGCTTTGAGCTTTGGCCTGGCCATTGAGCGGAACAAGGGGAGATCCTCGCATGGTTGAGCGATCTTCCGCATCAACGCTGCCGATCGGAACTTCCTGGATCAGCTCGAATCCCTTCCACATGACATCCATGTTGGAGTTGACCACGGCATCGCCGAATCGGCCAAACTTCCTGACATACTGTGAACGAACCACTTCTTCGAAGTGATCCTTGTCAATCTTGTTATCGTTGAGGAAGGATGACACGGCAAAGAACGCCCCAAGGAACGCATTGCCCTGCATGCGGAGTTGCAGGTCTGCGCGGTCGGTGGCTTCCCGGGCGATCTTGAAGCCGTCGAGAATGAACACGCGAATTTTCTTGTCGATGATCTCTTGCCGTAGTTTCGGTGGGATGTGTTCCCAGGCACGCTCGGGTGTGTCACTGGATTCCCAGACAAACGCACCGCCTTCATTGAGGCCGTCCAGCGGATTTGTATGCAGAAATGCCTTGGGATCGCAGCAGAGTACCGCATCGACGTGATGCAGATCGCAGTTCACCCGGATGCGTTCTGGAGCCACGGTGAGGAAGTAGGACGTCGGTGCTCCCTTCTTTTCTGATCCGTATTTCGGATTCGCACTGACATGCAATACTTCTTTGGGATTGCCATGCTCATCGACCACATTGTCGCGTTTGGCAACGTAATCACCAAACTCACCAATGATCTCGCTCAAGTTCTTACCTGTGGTAATCATGCCCCAGCCGCCGATGGAGTGCAGGCGAACTGCAATGGCGCCAGGGGGCAGGAGCGACGGTGTTTCATCGGCACAGACCGCATAGGGATGATCAACGCCCAGCAGGAAGAAAGTGTAGCCCTCGGCCGCACCCTTTCCATCCTTGCGTTTGCGCCCTTCCATCACGTACTCGTACGCACCGATGATGTGCTCGGGACGGAAGTCGCGAGAACCCAGTCCATACACGCCGCTGAAGTTGCGCGGCACCTGCTCGTGGGTGATCGTGGGGAAGCCTTCACGGTGCGGGAAGCCGGGGTGGACGTAGGATTTTGTCAACGCTGTTCGCACTTCACGGGCCAGGGGATTGTCACCGGAGAGCGGCTCATCTGATCGTTCCAGGATGATGCAGGCCGTTTTGCCCGCCAGGGCTTCGACAATGGCGTTGATGGGGAAGGGCCGCAATACGTTGACGTGAATCGAACCGACCTTGGCGCCGCGGGTTTCACGCAGGTAATCGACCGCCGCTTCGATGTTCTCGGCGGCGGATCCGATGGAAATGAAGGTTACCTCAGCGTCATCATTCTTGTATTCAGTGATCAGGCCGTATTTACGACCGGTCAACTGGGCAAATTCTTCGTAGGCATCCTCAATGACAGGCAGGATGTGTTCGGCGAAATTGTTCCGACGCGCCACTACACCGTTCATGTAGTGTTCCTGATTCTGCACGGTTCCGACCTGCATCGGATTCTTCAGATCAATGAGCGCAGGAACGCGTTTTCGTGTCGGACCGAACAACTCGCGCTGGGCCGGAGTCGGGCATTCAATGATGTCATCCGGATCACCGAGGTATTCACGGATGCACTCTGATTCGGTCTTGAGGAACGTTCGTTCCAGGTGGGTCGTCAGGAAGCCGTCCTGGGCGTTGATGCCCGGATTGAGCACCGTCTCATTGACCTTCCGCAGGATGATCGCCTGGTCGGCGACTTGCTGGGCGTCCTTGGCAAACATGATGATCCAGCCGGTGTCTAATGCGGCATACACATCATCATGACCGCAGTGAACGTTTAGTGCGCTCTTGGTCAGGGCACGAGCCCCGACGGAAACGATCATCGTCGACATCTTGGCTGGCGCGTGATAGTACTGCTCGATGCCGTAGATCAAGCCCTGGCCGGACGTGAAGTTGACCACACGCTTGCCGGTCACAGACAACGCGATGGCCCCAGCCATGGCTGCATGCTCGCCTTCCGCTTCGATGGCGACCTTGGATCGGCCAAAGACGTTCAGCTTCCCTTCAGCAAATGCCAATTGGTAAGCTTCCCCCGCTTCTGTAGATGGGGTGATGGGATAGAACACACCACCATCGGTAATGCGTGCTTCCGTGTAATACGAAACCAGTTGGTTACCGTTGGTTGTGATACGAGTGCCGGGATACTTTGGTTGATTACTCATTGGTTGTACCATCCGCAAAGGTCGGTAATACGACTTTTTTTAAACGTGAGTCTGTGTAATGAAATGAATGCTAATCGTAGGCTCGACGACATTATCCGGACTACCCCGTCCATGATGAATCTGGGTCGCAATAACGAAGCCAGAGTCATCGGCAGGTCGCATCTCTCAGGCACACTCAAGGTGTCTCAGATAACAGAATCCTAATGTGATCACCGATCACAGACACACGAATGATCCAGCCGGATCGAAACACAAGTATGGATTAAGCAATCCCCTAACCGACACGATCCTCTCCACTCTGGAGGATGCCTGATCAGATATGAATGACCTGTCGGCAATCGCCGCTCATACAGACAGGTTCATGTACGAGAACCGCGATAAATACAATTTTTTCAGTGATTTACACTAACGCGGGTGACAGGGCTCGAACCTGTAACCTCCGGTTTCGTAGACCGGTGCTCTATCCAGTTGAGCTACACCCGCTGGATTACCCCATTTTGGGGGGCATACGGTATCACAGGTGATCCCCCGCCTCAAGCAGAAATAAGATCATCCACGGACTGAGGTTGATTTTCCTCAGAAATTGATCATAATGCTTGGCTTCATTCATTTTGACCAACGACAGGATTCCCTCTGTGCCTAATAACGCCTCAGCCAAAAAGCGTGTTCGACAGAACGCCAAGCGAAGATCATTGAATCTGTGGCGGAAACGCCTCATCAAGGATCAGATCAACCTGTTTCACTCTGCTGTTCAGAAGCAAAATGTGGAAGCGGCTGAGACAGAATTCCGTAAAACCTGCGGCATACTGGACAAGGTCTCCTGCACCAGCACGCTCCATCGCAACACAGCTGCCCGCAGAAAGAGTCGCCTGTCCAGACGTCTGGTCGATCTGAAGAAGAAAGTGGCTTCAGCGTAAGAATCACCACACACCTCTCCCCCACTCAGGTGGCGGGTCGTTGCCGACGAATCACGGCTTATGTCCCAGCAACCTCAACCACGACCGACCGGTTCCGTCCCTACGGAACGTTTGTCGTATTGGAACAGCAGTCGCCAGCCTTTGACCATCCTGTGTTTCCTGCTCCCGCTCATCGCACTTTACGAAATTGGATTAGCACTCTTTCTGCGATCCGAGCAGGGGACAATCACGAATATCGCCCACGAGACACTGATCTACTTTTTCCAGACCTTCGGCATCTCTGACACAGGTGGCCTTTACCTTGGTGGTATTGCCATCATCGTGGTGCTATTGGTGTGGCATATTCTGGCTCGTGCCCCCTGGAGACTGGATGGCAGAACGGTCAGCATCATGGCCGTAGAATCGCTTCTCTTAGCCCTCCCACTGATCGCACTGGGATTATTGATCAACCAAAGAGTGATCCAGCCCGAAACAGCTCCACCGGCAGCGGGTGTTGCTTCCGCAACATTCGGAGAATTGGATGTCTGGACAGGACTCACGATCAGCATCGGGGCCGGCTTATATGAGGAATTGATGTTCCGCATGCTGCTGATTGCCCTGGTTCACACGATCCTGGTTGATGTCGCCAAGCTGCCCCATGGGCTGGGAGCGGTAATTGCCGTCACTATCGCAGCCGTGGCATTTACCATCTATCATCCTCTTTTTAGTGAGAACGAACAACTCCGCTGGGCCTCAGTCCTGTTTTATTTTCTGGCCGGCCTCTATTTCGGCCTGGTCTACGTAGTCCGTGGATTTGGAATCGTGGTCGGGGTACACGCTGCGTATGACATCATTATCGTGCTATCAATGCTGCCTTCCCGTGGTGAAAGTTGATTGAGGCAGGTTGGATTCTTCCGGGTCTCGAACTGCTGATGTGCATCCCCAATCCGCTCATCTGGGTACAATGAGCATTCAAGGAACATCCTCATTTCAATTTTATCATGCACCCCATCCGGTGGCTCACCACATAAATCACCGGTGAGAAGGAGAAATAAAATGTTACGAACCACTCTCATTTCAACATGTCTGGCCGCAGCACTCTTTACGTTCCCCGCGTGGGCTGACGATGAAAAGCCCAAGTCAAAGCCGCTGAGCATCGGCGACCAAGCTCCAGCAGTCGATATTGCCCACTGGATCAAAGGTGTGGAGATGGACAAGAAAGGCGCATTTGAGCCGGTCACCGAATTCGGAAACGACCACGTCTATGTGCTTGAGTTCTGGGCGACCTGGTGCGGTCCCTGCGTGGCGGGTATGCCTCACCTCTCGGAACTCCAGGAAAAATTCCACGATGATGTCACGATCATCGGCGTCAGTGATGAATCGCTCCCGAAAGTCATCAACTTCCTCTTCCAGAAGTACAACGATGGCAAGCTGCACAATGAGCGAACCGAATACACCATCGCGACTGATCCGGACAAGTCGGTGTGGGATGATTACTTCTATGCTGCTGGCCAGGCTGGTATCCCCTGCGCATTTATCATCGGTTCGGACGGCTACGTGGAATGGATCGGCCACCCGATGGGAATGGATATTCCTTTGAAGGAAGTCGTTGCCGGGACATGGGATCGTCAAGCATTCAAAAACGAGTGGAACAAGGAACAGAAACTGGAACAGGAATACATGGCCATCATGAAAAACATTCGCAAAGCCAATGCTGAGAAGGATTGGAAAACAATGCTGAATGAATATGATCGCCTGATCGAACTGGATCCTGATAACGGCTTTTTCGTTCTGGAGAAATTCCAGGTTCTGCTGCGCGATTTGAATCAGCCCAAGAAAGCGTACGGCTTGGGGATCAAGCTGGCTGAACAACATCAGGACGATGCTCAGTTGCTCAACGCGATGGCCTGGTTTATTGCCACCGAACCGGGAATCGAAAAGCGTAATCTTGAGTTCGCTCAGGATATCGCTCATCGAGCCTGCAAACTAACGGATAATGAGGAAGCCGCCATTCTTGATACACTCGCTCGGGTGTATTACGAACAGGGCAAGCTCAGGCAGGCAATCAAGTGGCAGAAGAAAGCCGTCGAACATGCAGAAGAAGGCATGATGGCCGATGAGATCAAAGCTACTTTGGCTAAGTATCTGGACGAAGCGAAGTAAAGATCATTTTCATTCGCTAACAACCTGTTTACTGGACTGAAACATCAAGATTAGAGGGCAACTTACAAAATAAATTGCTCTTCGTTTTTACCTTTTTTTCATTTTTTTTCATTTTCCCTTGTGTCTATCGTCTGCAGCGATAAACTGTATAGGGC
The DNA here is from genome assembly GCA_028278245.1 of Phycisphaerales bacterium. Classification (GTDB taxonomy): domain Bacteria; phylum Planctomycetota; class Phycisphaerae; order Phycisphaerales; family SM1A02; genus JANQEQ01. The sequence continues at coordinate 7,234 of JANQEQ010000125.1, forward strand.
TAGTAGCGAGAAATATCCGGGTCTACTTATACTCTTCCATGATGAGGGGCGTTCAAAGTAACTAGCAAAGACCAACTCGCTGGGAGTGTTTTGTTTGCGCAAGGATAGCGCCCAAAAAGTAATTTTGCTTCACCTAGGAGGAATATGATGGAAAACAAATTGTTGCGTGGAATTGTTTGTATGGCGGCATTTGTCACATCGACAACAACAGGTGCTGATTATGTTGTCGCAGAAGGTTGGGATATCTTTCATACGGTACAACCAACCAACTTCATGGGATTTGATTTTGAAGGAGTCGATCTCGGTACATTCGACTTCGGTCAAGGGGGAGGACCACAGAATGTCGGAAATACTGATACCATCGTCCAGCGATTAGAAGAGGCTAATCCTTTTAATCCACCGCCATACGTTGATACGATTGACATTGAGCTTGTGGCTCTGCAACTCAAGAGTGTCAGTGAAATCAACATGGGTGGAGGATTGGGTTTTCATTACATCACGCTCTCGGATGAGCCAAGTCTCGGTGGTATGGAAATTACATTTGATGATGAAAATGGAGGCACGTTCAATTCCTGGATTGATGTTGCATTTGATATTCGCCTCTTCAGTCTTCAGGGGCCCATCCTTTTTTCAGATACCTTGCAACTGAGTGCCGATGATATTCCCTGGCAGCGCGATCATCCGCAGGGTGCACTTCTCATTGATGGCATCAACCATTACCTGAACGGAGCGGACAATGCGCAAGATTTCTGGCCGGGTTTTCTGCTGCCAAATGGCCTGCACGGTTTTACGGAACTCCACCCCTCAGGAGCAGAACATACGGTAGAAACGGCTGTCCCCACGCCCGGTGTATTCATCCTGCTTGGATTGAGTGGACTGATCGGTTACCGACGTCGTCGATGAATATATTCCGCCTGCTCACTGAAATCGGTCTGCGCTCAGAGATGTAATATCCAGCGATGTCTTATTATCCAGTATCCCCTCGCTCACAAGGCGGCCGGTGATGGGGCCGTGGGTGAGTCCCATCTTGGCGTGTCCGGTAGCGAGATATAAACCTGAAATATGTGGAACCGGACCGATCACAGGTAAACCATCGGAAGTGCATGGCCGCAGGGCGCAACCCTGTGACTTAACTTTTACGGTATCGAGTCCTTGAAAATACTGTTTTGCCCCTGACAAAAGCATATCAAGCCGCTGCTGTATGATGCGCTGATTGAGTCCAGACAGTTCCACGGTTCCTGCCAGGCGGACATGATCACCCATCGGCGTTACTGCAATGAACGCCTCATTGAGAACACAGGCGGTCGCAATACTGGTTTCAGTGCATCCCAGATCAAGGTAATACCCTTTGCCCGGTTGCATTGGAAGACCCATCCCGATGGATTTTGTTAGTAATGAACTCCATGAACCCGCCGCCAATACGACAGATGTTGCCTTGATCTGCTCCCCCCCACTTACCCGAACACCTTTGCATTGCTTATTTTCCATCAATAACTCTTCGACCGGTGTGTTCTGATGAATCGTAACTCCCAACTGCTCAAGTCGATCGGCAAGCTGCACCATAAACCTCACGGGATCGACAATTGCGCTTTCGGAGTAACACACACCACCGAGTACATCCTCACTGAATGCAGGATCTGCAGACCTCAGTTCATCCCCGGAGCGCTGCTGCACATCAAAACCATAACCTGCGATCGTCTCGGCATCGCGCAGCGCATGTTCCCTGCCGGCATTACTGCGATACACGTCGTGCCAGCCGCATTGCTGATACGCGCATTCAAGATTTTCATCCTCGACGATCTGCTGCCAGCACTTGATGGCCTCGCGACCCAATAAGCTGAGCATTTCCATGCAATGATCGACATGCTCTTTTTTACAAGCACGGCGAAACAGCAATATCCACCGCCATAAGCCGATATCCAGTCGCGGCCTGATGTAGAGCGGTGCAGACTGATCGAACATCCATTTCAACGCCTGTTTGACCAAGCCCGGACGAGGCAATGGAAGATGCCCCAGGGCAATGATACCTGCATTCCCGGTGGAGGCGGTATCGGCAATCGTTCCCTGCTCCAGCAACGTAACGCGAACCCCGCGCTGATTGAGGTAATACGCGCTACACAATCCCATCACGCCGCCCCCCACGATGACAATGTGATCCTCAGTCACCGGAGCATCCTCCCATAGCGGTTTGATGGGGTGATTGTAGACCAAGTCGTCTTGCAGTATGTTGTAAAAACTCGTTTCTGGGAGATATTGCCATGTCGTTTCGCCTGGGGATTATTGGAGCGGGAGGGATTGCCGCAGAACACGCCAAGGCAGCGTCGGCTATTGGATTGGAGATTGCCGGCTTCTGTGATGTGGAGCTTGCGAAAGCGGAAAAACTCGCGCAACAGTATCCACCAGCGGTAGCTGTTTTAGACATAAATGAACTTCTGGAATTGCCGGGTATCCCGGCAGTCGTGGTTGCGACTCCAAACCACTGCCATAAGCCGCATACCCTGACTGCCTTAGCCGCCGGTAAGGATGTACTGCTGGAAAAACCAATGGGATTGAACCTGGCCGAGTGCGATGAGATCATCACCGGAATGAAGCAGTCAGACCGGTTCGTGCAGGTCAACCTCGTCACAAGGCAATCACGCATGGCGCTGATTGCTTACGATTTCATCCAGTCGGGACGATTGGGAAAAATATACCACGCCAAGGCAAGCTGGTATCGCAGACGAGGGATCCCCGGACTGGGTCGATGGTTCACAACCAAGGCGGAATCCGGCGGAGGAGTTTTAATTGATCTGGGGGTTCACGAGATCGATCTCGTGGCCCACCTCACCGGGCATCCCCGACCCGTCCGCGCTTCAGCACACATCACCAGCAACTTCGGGAAGCATATCGATGAGTATTCATTTTCCGACATGTGGTCGGGGCCGCCGGACCTTGATGGAACGTGCAATGTTGATGACGGCGCGGTGGGTTTGATCCGCTACGACAACGGGATGACGCTTGAACTCAATGTCTGCTGGGCGATGAACCTCCCGGAAAAAACGCTGCCCGATGGTATCACCCTATTTGGCGATAAAGGCGGCTGCTATTTTGATACCTGGGGAGAGAAATTCGTGTTCGCCACTGAGGAAAACGGCCACCTCATCGATTCCACTCCGTTCATTCCTCCGGGAAATGCGTGGGATATGGCCTGGTGCAAGCAGTATGAAGCATTCGCCGATGCGGTCATTAACCGTGGTGCTTCTCCCGTCCCCGCAGAGCACGGCCGCGCAGCTCAGTCTGTACTGGATGCGTTGTATCGTTCCAACGCTGAGCAGCGTGAAGTTGAAATTCCACAGTAATCAAACTGTCGATCAGTCCGTGAGGAGTTTTTCCTGGAATTTGCACTGAACAGCGCGTGATGTCATGCCTTCCAGAACATAATCAAACAACTCCGCATCTGCTCCTAGATGTTCGGGAGGATGCACTCCCGGCTCGTTATAGCGTTTATCCGCAAGGAGCCTTGCTACCAGAGCGCAGGGGAACGCCGTGGTGCGTGACATGCTGGTGATTCGCTGACCGGGATCATATTGATCGTACAGATCCCAGGTATAACGGATTCGATTCCCATCTTTGAGGCCGGTGATAACAACGCGCATGACCGTGAGGTCAGTTTCGCCATCGTGGTATTGCCACTGTGGGAACACTATGGTGCTGAAAACATCAAGTGGACGCACCTTGACTGATCCGCAGGTGATTTCTTCCTGGCTGAAAAAACCACTATCTCTGAAGATGCGCATAAGCTCGCAATGCCCCGGATAGCGTAGAGTTTTTTCCTTCATAAAAGGAATATCCAGTGTCTTCACGAGACTGCGAAGTCCATCAGTATTGAAAGCCTCTACCGTACCGACATGTGGTAAATTGATGAGTTCAGGTTCACTCAATGCCGGGCGCATGACCATTTTCCCGTGCTCGATGAGTCGCGTGGGCCGTGTGTATTCCTCAACGACATCGGTAGGCGCAAAACCCGCCTTATACTCAAACGGCCAGATCCTCTCCTGAGGTAAACCTCCCACGTAGATTTCCAGCGATTGTGGTTCATCCAATTGCGCTGCGCCATACCCAGCCATCATGTGACTGAGGCCGGGCGCTACCCCGCAATCCACAACCGCTGTGACGCCATTGGTTTTTGCCAGATCATCCAGTTCCAGTGCATCCTCAGGCATGAAACTGATATCACAGTACGGCTTGCCAGCTTCGATTACCGCTCGCAAGGTAGCCAAACCCAATCGACTAGCCAGCGCGCCAAGTACAATGTCATACGGCTCGATGATGCGCTTGACCTGCGATGGATCTGAGAGATCTGCTTCGATCGTCGTGATTTTGCCGGGGAATTTGCGTTCAGTGTTGAAGAGATTATCCGCACTGATATCCGCCAGGGCGACCTGGTACCCGTCTTCGTCAATGAGATCCCGGGCAATGGTCGAGCCCACCATTCCCGCACCGAGCACAATGACCTTTGGCATGTCAATTCTCCTCTGGTATCAATCTGAAGATTGATTTCGAATCAAGGCCAGCGAAAGTATCCGGCCGATCATTGTTGGTCAAGATCACCATTCCCCTAGCCACGGCATGACGTCATTCACGGTACACTATGCCCACTCATGAAGACGTGAGTTGAGGCATTGCATGACAGAAATTGATCCATCTGAAAGTTCGACGTCCCTGGTGACTGATGCCAATAAAAGCAGCCTGAGAAACGCGCGTGTTGTCTTCATTGTGGCGGTTATCATTATTTATACCGCCATTCTGTGGTTCATGCTCCAACTCCCGGAAGCAGGTCAAAAAGATGAGTTGCATTTCTGGCCGACGAGTCTGCGCTTCAGTGAACAATTCCCGCCAAGCATTGGGCTTCTGCGCAGCTATCCTGAATTGAGTACCCCCCTGCCGTTTGTGATTTACGGTTTCCTTGAACATACATTTCACGGCGGGATCAATGTCGGACGATCACTCAACGTCGTTTTATCACTAATCATAACGCTCATCATCGGGTGGCCGCGTCGGGATCAACCGTGGCGACATGTACTGGCATGCATTGGAATGTTCTGCTGCGCGTATTACCCAGGCATCAGTTTTCATCTTTACACCGACATGCCGGCTTGCTTTTTTACCCTGCTGGGTTTTCTAAGCTACTGCAGGAAACACCATATTATCTCTGCGCTGTGCTTTATCCTGGCAATCTCTTGTCGCCAATACATGGTCGCATTCCCGGCTGCGATTTTCTTGCATGAACTACTGAGATCATGGCGCGGTCGGTCTCCCCGATTGCGCATGTCGTGGATAACTCAATTCGTCGCTGCCGGCAGTTTGCTGGGCTGGATACTCTTCTTCGGTGGACCGGCACCAGCAAACGAACTTACCCGACAAAACCTTGATCAGACCCACTTCCTTCACCTGAGTGTTGATCACAGCTTGTACACATTAGCCTGCCTGGGCGTGTACTTCGTCATTGCGGAAAAGATCCTGTTCTTCCGTACATCATTACATTTACGGGGAATACCAATATGGCACTGGCTGGTGTGTTTGGTGTTACTTTTTACACTCTTTGTGTTCTTCCCGCCGTTGGGCAATGAGCCGCCGTACGCCATCGTCAGGATGGGACATCTTGATCGTCTGCTGCAAATCGGCGATTACCTCAATGTTCCCATCCGCATGGGAATATTCTTCATACTTGCTTTGCTTGTGTGTCTGCGCTTCCGCCGGTTTGATCTGGTCGGCTGGCTCATCATATTCAATGTCGCGCTGATGATGAAAGCGCATATTGCCTGGGACAAATATATGCTCCCCCTGCTGATCGTCCTGTGGTATCTCAAATCAGTCGGACGTCTCGACCCACACACACGTACTGAAGCGGCAAGTGGAAAATCATAACGCATTGTGCCTAAGAAAATCTCTTCAACGAGCCGCGACCGTGAGGGAGCGGGTACGCTGAGATTGCGCGCTGAACTCAGGATTAAATATACGGTCCCCGAAGCTCACATCACATGCCCGCTAATTACTCTCATACGATCTCTTGCGATCAACACGTCGCTTGAGTTCGCTGGTGTATTTGCGACCAAGCGTTTCGGAATGTTTGCTGATCCATTCGGTGAGCTTGGTTTCACCGGCAGGTGGTGATTCAACATAGAGTAAATCAGCCATAAGACCGTCAATTTCCGCGCGGGTGATGATCACATCCTTCACCAGCAACCCTAACATTTTACTGGCGAAATACCCGAGAGTAGGCGGGACAGGTACCATAAGGCGTTTACGACCGATGATTCGGCCGATCTCTTGTACCAGCTCAAGATAAGTAAATGTTTCAGGACCAATGGCGTCGATCGTAACGTTCTCGCGCAACTCTCCCTGTTCCACGGCTAGCTTGGCCAGATCATCAACATGAATCGGTTGCAGGCGATACTTGCCATCTCCAAAAACGCCAATGATGGGCAAATGGCGCAACATCCAGGCAATGTTATTAATGAGGATGTCCTCCTTCCCAAACAGAACCGTCGGCCGCAGGATTGCATGAGAAATACCTGTTTCCTTCAACGCGCTTTCCAGCTTTGCTTTACCTCTGAAATACTCCAGATGTGAATCTTCCGATGGATTGGTGATGCTGACGTGGACAATGCGCTCCACGCCGGCTTCATTCGCCGCATTGAACATCGTGATCGTGTTCCGCACTGCATCGGCCTGGGTGAAATGCTTGTGATTGAACCTGATCCAGTAGGTGTTGTAGAGCACTGCTACGCCGCGAAGCGTCTCAACCAACTTGTGCGGCTGATCAAAATCGAACGGATGAATCTCCACCGCATCGCCAAAGGGATTGACTCGATTCGGTGAGTTCGTCAGTGTGATAACTTGCTGGCCCTGATCGAGTAATCGATGTGTAATATATTGACCGGAGTAACCGAAGGCACCAGTGACCGCTTGTGTTTGTTGATCGGGCATGATAGTCATTATGGATTATCGACGTGAGATGAAATAGTTAGCCAGTTTATTATTGATGATACACTTACTCTACATTCTGTAATATTGTGGACATATAGTGGAGGTAATAATCACCATCAACTTTGCATCCCCGATTTTCCCTCACAAGGATTGGACTATATTTTTCCCATGTTCTATCACTACAGGAATGTTCATAGTAATCCTTCATTCTTCCAGGCTTATTCCAGATTACTCTTGCCACAAGAGCATAGCCAGTTTTACATATTTTCCCATTCGATGCACGGATTGGATTAATACTCTCTTCCATTGCTAAATTTGTAAGCCAGTATTTTTTTATTTTCTCAGAATCCTTTGGCCCATCTGTATTCTCATTTTTTGCTTTCTTCAATTCACAGGCTATAAATAGTTCTCTACTTGGATCAATCGCTAATAGATCAAGATCTTCCTTCGTTCCTGGATACGGGCATTCTGCATATACAGAATATCCTCTACAAAGAAATACTCGAGCCAAGTGAATTGTGAGATTCTTCTCATCAGGATCCGATCCTAGGTTACTTCCATTTGATACTCTGAATGGCCAATACGTATCAAAAGAACGAAATAGATTATCCGCGGTATCTTTCATGATAGGAGGAAGTAGGCTTTTCATGTCAATCATTGTTTTCTCCGATCACTGAGAACTCATCTCATTCTCCAGCGGGTTTGCTCTCATGTGTAACACACGCATCTATCCAACAATCGTAGGGTGCGCAACTTACCTGGAATATGGAGGAAAGTCATAAGAGCGAGTTGATCATACATCTTGATCATTCAGTAGCGTTCTTTGCCCGGGCTCACAGATATTTGATTTCCATCCTCTCGACTCAGCACTTCAACGGTCAAGCAATAACGGGATTCTCCCGTTGTATTCGTGCTCAGTAGAACAGCGGCTAAGCGAAGCGTTTGTTATTCATTCTTTTCATCAGGATAATAGGCCCAATACCCTGACATATCTTTTCTCGTAAACGCGCCAGCATTGGCATGCCAGGTCGGATGAGTATGTCTTTCTGACCAGGGCCCAATATAAAAATCTCCCAGTGGTAAACCAGTTCCTGCGCCTATTAATCCCGGTGGTGTTTGATCAAAATTCTTCTTCCAGTATTTCTCAGAATAAAACAGAGCACAGTAATCCGGTCCATGAAATTCATCAATGAAGATGTAGCCTTCGTCAACTAAATGCGGCCAAATGTGTTTCACACAAGTGTCTAAACTTTCTTCAAGATCCACATCAAGAAACGCAAGAAGAATTGGCGAATCCAAATGAGGCAATGTGTCTTTGAACCAACCTTTAATGAATTCGCAGGATTCAATGTTTCCGTGTTTAGAGATATTCCTTTTGACTTCCTCTAATGTGCCGCAGAAATCACCCTTTTCATAATATTTTGCTTCGCGATCGTCGGGATCACCCTCAGGTAATCCTTCAAAGGAATCATAAATGACGAGCTTTCTGCCTACAATTTTACACACAAGCGATAGGTTTGCTGCACAACCACCTTTCCAGGTTCCGAATTCAATGATATCACCCGGCACATCAGGAGGGGCTTCCAATATCTTCAGACCCATTGCCAAATGTGCTTTATATGAAGTGAAAGTCTGAATCCGGAGTGTATTCAGAAACATTCTAAATCCAAGATACAATTTCTTTATGACATTGAGCTTGTAATCTTTATGAATCTGTTTTGAATTGAGAATAAACAAGATAGCAATGGGAACACTTAGTACAAAATATGCTTTCTTAAAAAATCGCGAGAACATATTAATTACCTTATCACGATATTGTTTTATTATAGAACGTTCATAGTTGGAACAGTTGACTGAGCTGTTCAGTGGAGCGGGGCCGACGTCATCTTGATCGGAACAGTAGGAAGTGTACTAGTAGTATTTCTGACACGTGGCGTTTTCGATGATCCTTCGATTTTCCAAAAGTCTAGTGTTTCCCGGCGAATGCGCCAAGATTGGGAGAGTCACAGGTTGTGTGTTGGAAATACCTGGCTTCCTCAACGGAACTGCGCTGATACATCGTGCTCTACTCACCATGCGATTGCTTGCCTGAGTGAGAAACCCGCGCACTGGTCCACCGGTCATATGGTGTGTGGCCGGTCAATGCCAGGGAAACAATCCACCAAAGCGGGCCGACCATGGCGATGATGAACGGTCCCCAGAGCCAGAGGGGGAATGGTTCATCACCCGCGGCGAATGCTTGTTGAGCTACGGTGTGGCCGAACTCCCAGGGCAAAAACTTGATTGCGTTACGAAGGAATGCTCGCGACAAAGATAATCGACCACCCGAACGTCGAGACACGTGGAGTCGAACGACACGTTTCCCGATCGATGCTTGCCACCGTGAACTCTCACACAACGCGAAATAGAGGGTGAACGGAAATGTCATCGTGACCAGACCGATGAGCTGCCCCACCCAGGGATTTGCCGGCTGGGATGGATTACCTTTCGTGATTAGCATCACGATGCCAAAGAGCAAGCCAGCCCATACTGCAAGAAACAGCCAGTCAATCATGAAGGCGATGAGACGAGAAAAGAAGATTTTTCGGTTATCGTTCATGGGGGTATTTTCTGGTGTCGCGTGATGAACTCACCGTTGAGCATACTCGATATATCGAAGTTTAACCGCTCCCTCACGGTCGCGGCTCGTGGAAGAACTGCAGATGACGAGTTAACAGTAACGAGAATACATTTTCAGCTTTCTACCGGAAGTTGCATCCTGACAATCATCACCGGTGGGATCTCAGACATGTCAATCCAACGCAAGCCTTCAGACTCGGTTTCTGCTGGAGGCAAGGCCGGCTCCTCCAGCGCATCGATAACGAAACCGGCCTGGAAACCTACATTCAGTATCAGGTGCAAAGGTCGATGGAAGCAAAACTGCGGCTCAGGCTGGCCGATGATCCCCTCCGTCATCCACGCAGCCGGCGTCAGATACTCCCAGACCTTGACGCCCTTCCTGACAACGTGTCTGCCTGATTGTTCTTCACCCATTTCAACAAATCGCTGGATCGTAGCTGAATGAAAACATGGATGAAGGAACGAGAACACAAAATAACCGCCGGGCTTCAGTAGCTTGCTCACCGACCTCATAAGAGGTTCGATACAAGGCATGTCCATGAGAGCCATGGTGCAGACAGCGCGATCGAATGCTTTCTCACCCAATGAGAGCATTGCCGGTTCATCACAGGTATCCATGATGTGGTATTCCACTTCGACACCATCAGCGACGTTGCGCTGTTTGCAGCGTTCGATGAATTTATCGCTGTAGTCGATACCAATAACCTTTGCCCCCAGCTTAGCCAGTCGTCGTGCGAAACGACCAGCCCCGCAAGCTACATCCAGAACCATATCACCCGGGCGCACTTCAAGCAATCGCTCAGTGTGTGGCTCTATCAGAACATCCTGAAAAACGTTCCCTCCACCGATCTGGTCATCCCACCATTGTGCGTTGGCATTCCAGATTCGACTATTCTCGCTTGCATGTTCGGGGAATTCGGTATTGTGCTTTTCGGTTGTCATGTGCGGTGCAAAGAATTGATGAATGGTTTCAATAAGGATTGGAGTAACGTGGACTGGGGAGAGTTCCGCATCCGCAATGTACTTAGATCCACCCCATTCATCCACTGCACAATGTCTTCCCCTTTATCAATGAATTTCTTATCTCTTTTCGCTTTCGGTAATCGGGGTGACAGGATTTGAATCTGCGGCTGCGCTTCAGATCAGCACCGGCTTGCCAAGCTTGCGGCGGACGACGGAGAACTGCGACGCGTGCATGATCATATGCATCCCGATGGCTTGGAATACGGTGGCGAATGTCCGCGCCCCTGCGCCGAGTCGTACCGCCTCGGGCGCGGTTTTTTCCAAATCGCTTTCCGCAATCTGATCTAACGCGGCCAACGTGCTGCTGCGCTGTTGTTCAAGCAATTCGAGGTAGACTTGCTTCGTATGAAACGCGGACGCGTCGTCGCACTGCGACGCATCCGGCGAGTGCACCTCGATAAATCCGTCGGGCAGATCGGGCACCGGGTAGCCCGTCAATTCAATCATCTGCTGTTCCATCACAATGACGTGGCCAAGTTGCCAAGCGATGTGATTCGCCCCAGGCACCGGCCGGACCATCAGGTCCGCATCCTCCAGATCGCTCAGGTAAGTCGTCAGCACCCTGTAACACTTCTCGATCGTGTTGCTGAGAAACTCTTTCCACGACATGGCATAACCTTCCTTCCGGGATTCACAATGGTCGCGCTGCGAAATAAAAAGGTGACAGATTTCACTCTCCTCGCTACGCTCGGCTCGTGGCACCTTCGCTTTGCTCAAGTGTGAACCAGCGGCCGGTCTGCTGCGCATCCCCATCGCTGCATGACTGAACCGAAAATACAGCAGAAGCTCATTTCGCGCGCTTGTCCAGCCCCTTGATGAGACCTGATATCATCTTTGCCATAACCTCCAAATCGTCACGCATTGCTTCGTGATCCTTTTCATCGATCAAACCTTTGCGTCTGGCAATTTCCAACAGAGGGACGCATTCCTGTACCGATCCACGTGCAATCACAAAAAAGTGCTTTCGATCAGGTTTGGTGAATCGACCGTTACCTTCTGCAAGATTGGTCGCAGTAGACAGAGCTGCACGGTTGAGTTGATCCGCAAGAAAACCGTATCCTCGAGGGAACTCTCCTGTCAGGCTTACTACCCGGTCGGTGAAGTCCACCGCCTTCTGATAAACCTCAAGGTTCTCAAACATGAAGGTCACGATTGAAGTCCAGTTTTGAACATTAGATCAGTTGAACAGATGACCGCAGGCGAGCGAATACGTTCTTTCACCTGCTCACCTGATCCTGACTCGCCTGCTCTATTGCCACTTCGTGGCAATCGGGGTGACAGGATTTGAACCTGCGGCCTCTTCGTCCCGAACGAAGCGCTCTACCAAGCTGAGCTACACCCCGCCTACGGATACTTTCCGCTGAAAACGCGTTGCGACCTTCATTCGGAATCTATCCGGGGGAAATGGGCGGAGCAGGATTCGAACCTGCGAAGGCGTACGCCAACGGGTTTACAGCCCGTCCCTTTTGGCCACTTAGGTATCCGCCCTAAGGTCGGACTCGTACTGTATCGGCCGATCTCCCTCCGGGCAAGAGTCACCCGGGGATGGATTAGGATCTGATCTCACCATTCACTTTGTTGAAATCGAGACAGCCGCGGTATGATCTGCTCGATCCTAGCAGGAAGGCCTTTCCATGACCCATCTGCGATTGGACCAACACGAGATCGACGATCTACACGCGGACTGGCCTGTGTCACTGCGATCACTTGCTCGAGCATTACGCGAACTCATACTCAGCCAATTCCCGGATCTCGGGGAGACTATCGCATTTGGTTCATTGTGCTACTTCAAGCCGGGTCAGCCATTTGGAGTTATCGGCGGCAATGTCTGTATGATTGGGCGACGAGGCATTGACGATCACATCAGACTCGAATTCATCCACGGAGCAGCACTGCCAGATCCGACTTGCTTACTACAGGGATCAGCCAAGGCTAAAAGGTTTATACCGGTTCGGAAGCTCGAAGATATCGATCGAGATGCTCTGATCGCCCTGATCGATGCTGCAGTGGAATACGAGCCGAGAGTGGAATAGCCACCGGGGGGATTCGAACCCCCAACCTGCGGTTTACAAAACCGCTGCTCTGCCATTGAGCTACAGTGGCGATGGGAGATAAAGCGTACGTCTCTCGTACTCTATCGGCAACCCCTCCCTCCCAATCTTCATCACGTTTGATTGGATATCAAAAACAAGGCATTTACCACTGGTCAGACCGCCGTCTCGGTCTTACCCGGCCCGCGCCTGATCGCCACGGCCAGCAGGGTCAGATCAGCGGGATTGATGCCCTCCAGACGCCCCGCCTGCCCCATCGTCTGGGGCTGGTAGGTGGCCAATGCCTCAACCGCCTCGGCCCGCAGACCGGTGATCTGACGGGGATCTATCCACTCCGGGATGCGTTGGCGCTCGGCCTCAACCTGCCGCCTGATCTGCGATTGCTGACGGGCAATGTACCCCTCGTATTTCGCTTCCGTGATGATCCGATCCAGCAACGGCAAGGGAAAACTGTCCCCGTTGAGATGTTGTCGAATCATTCCGGCTGAACCATCCGGCCGACGGGCGATCTCCCACAGCGTTTTTCCATTGACAAAGCGGCTGCGCATCAACTGACGCAATTCATCCAGTTCGGCCGCCCGATCTGTATACGCCTGCCAGCGCGCACCATCAATCAATCCCAGTTCCCGCCCCCATGGTGTGAGTCTCAAATCTGCATTGCACGCGCGGAGCATCAGACGATGCTCAGCACGGCTGGTGAACATACGGTACGGCTCGCGCGGCGTCTTGGTCACCAGGTCATCGAGCATCACCCCGATGTATGCCTGGTCACGCCGCAGCGCGACCATTTCTTTGCCCAACACGAAGCGTGCGGCATTGAGGCCGGCGATGAGACCCTGGCCCCCTGCTTCCTCGTACCCACTGGTGCCGTTGATCTGGCCGGCGAGGAACAACCCCTCCAACCGCTTGGTCATGCAGGTAGCATCAATCTGGTGCGGCCGCACCATGTCATACTCCACCGCATACCCCCATTTCAGAATCCGCGCGTTCTCGCACCCGGGCATGGTATGCACCAGCACCTTTTGTACATCTTCCGGCAGTGAGGTCGGGATGCCGTTGGCGTAGATCTCGCTGGTGTACAAACTCTCCGGCTCCAGAAAAACATGATGTTGCGTGCGATCGGGAAACCTTACGACCTTATCTTCCACCGATGGGCAATAGCGCGGACCGCACTCGGCATCAATCTGGCCGCTGTACATCGGCGCGCGATGCAAATTCGCGCGGATGTGCTCGTGGGCCTCGGCCGTGGTATGGGTGATGCGGCATTCGATCTGCGGTTGAAACGGGAACCGTGATTCAGGCAATGCCTGCGGACTGAGATCGGAAAATGGTTGCGGTTCATCATCACCGCGCTGCGGATCCAGCCCATCCCAGTCCAACGAATCTTTATCGAGACGAGGTGGCGTGCCAGTCTTCAATCGCCCCAAAGAAAAACCAAGCTGCATGAGATTGCCTGAGATACCGACGGCGGCCTGTTCACCCATTCGCCCTCCCACAGTTTTCTGTTCCCCGACATGCATGAGGCCGCGCATGAATGTACCGGTGGTCAGAACGACAGCGCTTCCACACACACTTATTCCATTTCCATCTCCATCTTTTATTACTTCAGGATTGGGATAGACAGGCTTTGCCATTCCCTGGCCGGACAGGTTCCAATCGATCGCTTGTCGATTCGGCTCGGCGATTGTTTGTGCCCCACCGACTTTCACACCGATGACACGATCACCTTCGGTCAGGACTTCTTCCACACTGCCGGCAATGACATCGATCTGCACTCGGGTCGAAATCAACCGCTGCACTTCGGCGGGATAGGCATATTTATCTGCCTGGCAACGGGGGCCGCGCACCGCCGCCCCTTTGGACATGTTGAGCATTTTGAACATGATGCCTGACGCATCGGCCGCCAGACCCATGATGCCACCCAGGGCGTCGATTTCGCGGACGATCTGCCCCTTGGCCAGCCCGCCGATCGCCGGGTTGCACGACATCTGCCCGATGCGCGATGGATCCATGGTGATCAGCGCAATGTGCGCATCCTCCCCGAGCGCGGAAGCCGCCGCCCAGGCCGCTTCCGTTCCCGCATGCCCCCCACCAATCACAATGACGTCGTAGTGTTCACGCATAATTATTGTTGCTGAAAGGATATGCTGTTCGTTCCGGTCAATCCAAGATGGGGTTGCATATCGATCAATGATGCAGTATTTCAAGGACTATGAATGAAAATGGTAACGTGGATAATAGTCTCAGTCTTCTCGAACTGGCCCGAGGTCGGAATCGTCTGGCCAATGAGCGGACCATGCTTGCATACATGCGGACCGCAATCATGCTCTTTGCCACCGGTGGGACGCTGATCAAATTCTTCGCCCCGGCTCTCATTGCAATCATTGCCGGATGGCTGATCATGCTGATCGGCGCTGTCGTTGTCGTCATCGGTTTCTGGCGGTTCCTTCGCGCTCGGGCAAAATTGGCATAGTCGAACTTTCCCCCCACAAATGAAAAAGAAAGCCCACGGCGTTTGCCATGGGCTTTTGTATCTGAAGCGATCTCGTCTCTGCTTCTGTGAGATATCCCTTTCAGGATCAGTTCTCCTTGAGCGCTTCGAGGAGTTCGTTCAGCGCCTTCTTACCATCACCGAAGAGCATGAGGGTGTTGTCCATGGCAAAGAGCGGATTGGGAATACCGGCAAAACCCGGGCTCAGTGATCGCTTGATAACGATGCACGTGCGTGCCTTGTCGACATCGATGATTGGCATGCCGGCAATCGGGCTTTCCGGATTCGTGCGGGCATCGGGATTCACCACGTCGTTGGCTCCCAGCACGATGCAGACATCGACCTGCTCGATGTAGGTATTCACCTGGTCCATTTCGTGGAGCTGATCGTAGGGAACATCAGCTTCGGCCAGGAGCACGTTCATGTGGCCGGGCATTCGACCCGCGACGGGGTGGACACCGTAGGTCACTTCAACATCACACTGAGCCAGTTCGTTGGCGATATCACGGACGACATGCTGGGACTGGGAGACGGCCATGCCGTAACCGGGCACAATGCAGACGCGCTGCACGCCGTCAAGCAGCATGGCGACTTCATCACCACTGGTGGACTTGACTTTGCCGGCGTAAATCTCATCAGCATCAGCAATCTTGCCTGCTTCAGCCATCACACTGAACAGCACGTTGAAGAGTGAACGGTTCATCGCCACGCACATGATCTGTGTGAGGATGAGGCCGGAAGCACCGACCAGAGCACCGGACACAATCAGCACCGTGTTGTTGATGACGAAGCCGGTGGCACACGCGGCCAATCCTGAATAGGAGTTGAGCAGCGAGATAACCACGGGCATGTCGCCACCACCGATGGGCATGACGAAGAAGATGCCGCCCATGAGGGAGACCAATGCCAGGAGCCAGTAGAGCCACCACAGTTCCGGATTCAGCACGAGGAATACACCGATAACGATGGAAATGACCAGGCAGGTGACATTGCCGAACTTGAGTAGTGGATTCGTGACCGGGTCGCCGAATTTCCCGCGCAGTTTGAGGAACGCGAGGATCGATCCAGTGGTGGTTACCGCACCGATGATGCCGGAAGCGACCGTCGCGATATAGCATTGCATCGACGATGCACCTTCCATCATGATGAGGGATTTCATCATGGCGGCAATATCGAACGCCTCTGCTTCAGCGCCGGGTACTGCATTGGCCTTGAAGTAGTAATTCATGAAGACCGCACCGGCCACGAGCATGGAAGCAAGTCCGCCCGAGCCATTGAACAGCGCGACCATTTCCGGCATCTCGGTCATGGCGACTTTCTTTGCTGCAATGAAGCCGATCAGACCACCAATCACGATGCCGATCACCCAGAGGTACCAACCGGGCCACACGCTCAAATCACCCTTGTAGGCCAACAGGACGATGGCCATGGCAAAGAGCATTCCGGTGAGAGCTTTGAGATTACCCTTGACCGCGGTACGGGGATGGGTCAGGCCCTTGATGCCGAAGATAAAGAACAGGGCGGCGATCACATACAGCACGTTCTGGATTGACAGGATGTTGCTGACGGTGAAGAAGCCCTCCTCCGTCGCAGCACCGGCTGCTGCCGCAACCTGCTGCAGTTGCTCAGTCATTTGTTCTGCAATTTGATTAGGAGTTTCTGGATTCATAGCTGATCACCCTTTCTTCTGGAACATTTCGAGCATGCGATGGGTGACAGCAAATCCGCCGGCCACGTTGATCATGGCAAAGACCACAGCGAGGCAGGCGATAATGCCAACGATAGCGGCGCCGCCTTCGCCGAACGGGTTTTGACCCGCGACGATCATGGCGCCGACGATGGTGATGCCGGAGATTGCATTCGCTCCTGACATCAGCGGGGTGTGCAGCGTTGGGGGAACCTTCGTGATGATTTCGAAGCCCACGAAAATCGCCAACGCGAAGATGGTGAGATACAGCGTAAACATCAGGCGCTACTCCCTTCTGCAACAGGCTCCGCGACGGGCTCGGGCTGGGCCAGAGGTGCCAGGCCGAAGATTTCGCGGGCGATGGGGTGAATGATCTCACCGCCGTCACATTCGAGTGTGCCGACGATGATTTCGTCTTCCATATTGAGCTCCAGCTCACCTTCCTTGGTAATCAAGAGATCCAGCAGGTTCTGGACGTTCTTGGCGAACATCTGGCTGGCGTGATAGGGAAGCTTGGAGGGGATGTTGGTCGGACCGATGATGGTCACACCATTTTCGACGATGGTTTCGCCGGCCTTGGTGAGTTCGCAGTTACCGCCGCGCTCTGCCGCCATATCGATGATGACACTGCCGGTATGCATTCGGCGGGCCACATCGGCGGGAATCAGCATCGGGGCTTTCTTGCCGGGCACGGCCGCGGTGGTGATGACGACATCGCTTTCCGCGATTTGTTCCGCCATCAGTTCCTGCTGTTTCTTCTTCTCTTCATCCGTCAGTTCTCGGGCGTAGCCGCCTTCACCTCGAGCATCAGCAACTTCGATTTCCACGAACTTTCCGCCGAGGGATTCGATCTGTTCCTTGACTTCCGGTCGAACGTCAAAGGCGTACACTACGGCACCGGCCTTCTTGGCGGATGCGATGCACTGCAAACCTGCTACGCCCGCTCCGATGACAAACGCCTTGGCCGGTTTGATCGTACCGGCGGCTGTCATCATCATCGGGAACATTTTCGGCAATACCGTTTGTGACAGAGCCACGCAGTAGTATCCCGCCACCGTTGCCTGTGAAGAGAGTACATCCATTGCCTGACCGCGGGTAGTGCGGGGAATGAGTTCCAGAGCAAAGAGCTTGACGCCGGTCGCCGCGATCTTGTCAATCGGTTCCTGAGCCGTGAGCGGTTCACTGCAACCGATGATGATCTGATCCTTGCGATAGAGATCAAGATCACCTGCGCCGTTCTCCGTGTTCGCGCCGTAGGCACGAATCATGCAGACGATGTCAGCCTTGGCAAAGATCTCAGCTCGATCGCTGACAATCTTCGCGCCCTTTTCCTCATATTCCGCGTCGGTGTAACCTGCACTTAGACCAGCGCCTGCTTCCACCATCACCTCAGCATTTCGTTTGGTGATGTAAGGCAGCACGCCGGGCACTAAGGCAACCCGTCGTTCATCGGGATACGTTTCCTTAACAACTCCAACAATCATAGTATTGTGTCCGTTACGAATCGTGGGAAATGTCTGTGTGATCCAAGGGACACGTAAATCCTCTATTTTGGACCACTCCATCCGAAGCGCGATAGGGTAGGCAAAAGCGACCGTAATGTCATCAATCTTCGGGAATTTTTTGAATTTCCCTCTCAGGATTCGGCCGAGATCCTATACAGGATCAGAAACAACGGATGACAAATCCCATCGTTCCAAGATTCTGATATTCAACGAACAACCTTGTGCGTGGATCTCCTGCGAAATGCTCGACCAGAGAAAACGACCGGCACTGGTGAGCAGCCGGTCGTCGATGTGCTAGGAAGATTTCAGATCAATCCACTAAATGTCAGGTCCAATTGGCTAGGATCTCGAAGATGTCATCGATGTTCACCTCGTCGTCACCGGTGAGATCACCGGGGCATTCAGCCGGTGGATCCGGGCATGGTCCCCACATACCCAGCAGCATGAAGACGTCGTTGATATCGACAACACCGTCATCATTGAGGTCAGCTGGACTACCTGGCTCATCGCAATGGAAACCGAGAACCTGGATATCATCGAGATTCCAACCGCAGTACTGCCAGGAACTGTCGGTCGTACCCATCGTCCAGCGGAGGTACACATTGGACTGTCCTGCTGCGTACGGGGAGATGTCGTAATCCAACAATTTCCAGGAAGAGTCGCTGATTTCCGAATCATTCTGCCAGATAGTGGTCCAGTTTGTCCCATTGTTACTCACACGGAAGTAAGCATGATCGTAAACAGCCCGTTCCACTCCCAACCATCGACGGAATTGTACCCGCACGGTTTCCAACTCGGAACAGTCAATGGCGTCACTGGTGAGATGGCGTTCAGGCAAGTAGTTTTCATAATCACCATTGAGGTTGTAACCGTAGACATTATTCCCGGTGTATCCCGAATCGGGATCAGGGCCGCCATATTGACCACCACCCCCGGTCGGCTGACCAAATGCCCACATTCCTTCCGTCGACCATCCCGGATCGCTTTCAAGGTCGAGGTCCAGTGCGTAAATCACACCCCACGCGGTGATGCGGGAATACGGGCTGGCTGGCGCCAATGCGGGATCGTAGGCGATCTCACCCAACGTCGTTTCTGCTGAGAAGTAAAACGTTACATCAACGCCACAATCAAAGTCCGGCAGAACTGCGTCATATACATTGGGAGTGACTTCAGTCATCAACTCAGAGACAAGACCACTACCATCGTCATAATAGATCATTCCCGTTCCCGGCTCAGGTTCAGCATTATCGCGTCCTGTGACAACAACGCGGATCGTCGTTCCGTCCGGTGATAAAAAGTCCGGAAGACCATTGGGGAAATCGAATTCCAATGGAGGGAGAGGAATGCAGACACCCTGCGGATTTGCCAGTGCATTCTGAAGACCGGAGTGATTGATACCGGTGCCGTTGTTTTGGCCGGAGCTGCACCCGCCATGGGTATGAATACCAATCGCTTCGCCGGTATCTTCGTTGATTACAGGTGAGCCTGAGTTCCCTCCGGTAGTGTCGGTCTGATACCCCACGGTCGTTCCACTTGAATCAACAAAGGGGCCGGTATGTGTTTTTTGAACCTGATTCCAGGTGGGCGAAACCGGGCTGCTGGTCGTTCCATAACCTGTGATACGGATATCCTGCCCACCCACAGCAGGCGGGAATGCCAGAACGAAATAATCACCCTGCGCTTCAAATGCCCAGAGACCGGTTTCCGTGTTCTGAAAACAGCCGAAATATGCCCAGTCGTCGCCAATCCCCTGTCCGCCGTTTGTTTGCAGGGAATCCGGATCACGAACGTACTGATCCTCCGGCGGAGGGTGGTTCAGGCTTCCATTTGCATCCGACAATGGAACATTGAATTCCATCACTTCAAACGAATAATTCACACAATGCCCTGCTGTCAGGAAGCAATGATTTGCATCGTCTATGAGCCAGCCCGTGCATCCGATGGGCATGACACGACAGGCACGCGGATCATAAGACAACTCACGGTCATCCGTCGGTCCGCAGATTGAACGCTCCATGAATGGTATTTCCGGACCTGCCCAGACCTGGGGGATGCTGATTCGGCTTGGACCGGCACCGGGATCGGCAATGATTTCAAGCAGCACAGCATTGCCATTGAAATAGGCAGACGTGTACTGCCATTCGTTGAGATGCTTGAGATTGAGGTGTTGCTGAGCCCGATCCTCCAGCGAGGTCAATCGGAGTATTGTTTCCTGACCACCGGGAGGAGCAACACCCAAAGTGGCTCGATCAAATTGCAATCGAAGCCAGGAGGCATCAGGAGCACGAATGACGGTTGAGAAGATGTTACCCCGATCATTTCGATCACCAACGATCCGTCCCGAATCGAAGCTCACGTCGATCTCTCGCTGCTCAATGGGGTAAGTCTGAGCCAGGACGCTTGTGGCAGCGTTCAGAACAAACAGAACACTGCAGGTCAGGCGCAAAATATTCGTTCTCATCTTTTATTCCTTCCTCCAATACTCTTATTGGATATCGACCGGGAAACACTCAGTTTGCCTATCCGGAAGCAAGATAGCAACACATTTTCCTGATTTCCCCTGAGGAAATTTTCCCATTTTGGGAGTTTATGTATTTCGCGGACCTGAATCTGCTCGATATCGGAAGCTTTGATGTTATCTTCCCTTCTTCCACGAAATAAAAACTGATGATGAGGACAAGGATTGATACAATCTTGTGTCTCAATATTGTGATCCATCAATCAACTTGTGGGAAGGCGGACTCAATGCCGTACCTCGAAGTAAAAACCAAGCAGGGTAAAAAACGCCTGAAACTACCTTCCAACGCGCTGACCATCGGACGGCTGCCTGATAACAATCTTGTCGTCATTGATGACAAAGCAAGTCGGCATCACTGTGTCATTGAACCATGGGATGAAGGGTATCGAATCCGGGATCTTGGCTCACGGAACGGTACGAAGCTGAACAAGCATCGAATCACCGCCGAGCTTCTGGACAATGGTGACGTTGTGATGATCGGTACAACAGAGCTGCGCTTCATTGACCCGGAACAGCAAAACCTCCACAAGCGACCCAACACTCCTGATTTTTCCTCTGCCTACGAAGAAGATGATCATACCTATGACCAGGCCACTCTGGACCTGACAGATATCGTTACCGAAGCGTCAACTGATTACGAGATCAAACTGCGTGAGATCATAAACGCTGCGCCGGAAAAACCCTTTGATGAAGCTGATATCAGTCTGGTGGACTGTCGCGGAGTAACTGTTCATCAAGCAACCAGCACCGGTGTGCAGTCCAAAGGTGAAGATGATGTGGGCGAAGGGATCCGTGTATTTCGACTCCTGTTACTTGCCTGTTTCCGTGCCCGGGCAACGGATTTACACCTTGAGCCGCGCTCAGAAAATGCAGTCGTCCGCATCAGAGTGGACGGCTACATGCTCACAGCAGTCGACTTGAGCGCTTCGATTTTCAAACGCATTCTCGGCGTGACGAAAATACTTTGTGAAATGGACACGAGTCAGAAAAACGTCGTGCAGGACGGTCACTTTTCGGTGGCGGCGAAAGGTCGCCGCGTCGACTATCGTGTCAGCCTCACCCCGACCATGCACGGTCAAAAGCTGGTTATTCGTGTGCTCGACTCCGCCAATGCCCCCAGCCGTCTGCATGAGCTTGGCTTGATTCCATGGATGTATGAAAAACTCAGGAGTATTGCCACGAAAGACGCTGGTCTGCTGCTTGCCTGCGGACCAACCGGTTGCGGGAAAACGACGACGCTGTATTCCTGCATCCGTGAAATTGATGTCGATCAGCGCAATGCCATCACGATTGAAGATCCTGTTGAATATTACCTTGAAGGTTGTACGCAGATCCCCATCGATCACAAACAGGGGAACGACTTCGCTAACATTCTCCGATCGGTCTTGCGCCAGGATCCGGATGTTATTTTTGTCGGCGAGATTCGCGATATCGAAACAGCCACGGTTGCCATGCAGGCGTCGATGACCGGTCACCTTGTCTATACCACGGTCCACGCCAAGGACACAATCGGCGCGATCTTCAGGTTGCTGGATCTTGGTGTTGATGGTTATCTCGTCGCCAATGCACTCAATGTGATTCTCTCGCAACGATTGATCAGAGTATTGTGTGATTCGTGCAAGAAACCGGTCACACCATCACCAGCTCAAAATTTGAAAATGGGTAAAGCACTCGGAGGAGTTCCCAAGATTTATGCGCCGGTCGGTTGCAAGCGATGTCTTCGCACAGGTTTTCTCGGCAGACGTGCTCTGTTTGAACTCCTGGAGATCAATGACCTCATGCGCGATGTCATTCTCAAGTCACCATCGATTCAGGGAATCCGTGACGTTGCCGTGCAGGGGTTGTTTACAACCCTGCAGCAGTTCGGACATCAACTCGTCGCGCAAGGAGCCACGAGCTTTGATGAAGTTGATCGTGTCGGTGGAACAGAATAATCCCCCAGACTCCCCTCTACGCTGCATGCACACCTGGTTCCACCTGGTATTTCGTTTTCTATACGAATTGAAATCAAACTTACGAACGGATTTGCAGTTGATTCACACTTGCTTCTGCCATAAAAAAGAAGATCCCAATTGCGTATGTAAGACATGTTTGTCCTGATTAATCGGATCAACTGCGGTTGGCGCATATACTAAGAATTGCTAAATTGAAGGATTCCCCCTGCGGAGAGGCATTATGAGCGACTTGATCGCACCCAACCAGACCGTAACGTTCACGATCACCAAAGCGCCAACCAGGCCGGCTGAACGGAAGACCATCCAGCGCCTCATGCGTATGCAGGGACATATTCAGAAGGGCTTGAAAGCACTGGCAAAACAGCGTCGCCAGCACGATAACCGCCCGTATATCCGGGCTGGGGTTGAATGGGTTGATCGCGTCAAAACCACCAAATTGACCCGTGTTCAGGCTGGAGAATCGTTCACAATCCGTATTACTCCACAAATTATCCCTGATATCAGGAATGTTGAAAAATATCTTGAAACCTCACCGGCAAAGTGAGCGTAGAGGATTATGAAGAGAGAGAGTGGGTCACCAGACTCCCTGAGAAGAGAGTCAACGGCTCAACGGTCCGTTCACAACACTGTGAGCGGACCACTTTTTTTAACCTGCTACTCTATTCAAGAAGTGAGAAGCGGGATCATCTGGGTCGCTATAGGCGAAAGATCGGCCGGCAATTCATCAGATGAACACCACATCAACTGATCATACTCACGTTTACACATCTCAATGCGGTCATGGTTTTGTATGTTGCCTGGAATCGCAGGAACCAGGCGAAACACCAATTCCCAGCACCTCATCACATCGTCATAGACCACTGCAATTGCAGTGGGTTCGCCACTTGATTGAAGACCGGTTTCTTCGGTGAGTTCTGCACGGATGGTCTGTGAAGGCTGCTGTCCCGTTTCGACGATCCCCGCCGGCGCAAATTCCCACAGGCCACGATATGCACCCACGTTGAGTGATCGTTTTCCCAACAGGTACTTGTCCTTTACCCTGACAATACCCTTGGCACCCAGGGAACGAATGCCAAGATCAAAGTCTTCATCCTGCACGGCATGGAAGCGATACGCACAATCGGCGACATGTATGACCGCTCCACCATATCCATTGCGGTTCACACCAAGTACGTGGCAGATTCGCCCATCAAAATAATGTGGATTCTTTCGACAAAGTGCATCCCAGCGCCACTCCACTTCATCCAGTAATCCCGGCTTGCCCTGGGGAACAAAGGGCTCATCCTGGACCATCAGGATCGCAGGACGACGTAGATTGATCGTTCGCGGTGTTTCTTTTGGTGAGGCCTTCATCTCACCAATGATATACCCTGATGTTGAGGAGATCTTATTTTGGAAAACCTGGCTGGCTCCCCGAGGTTACAGTTTCTCGACGATCAGTACCGATCTCCTGAATGATCAGCGAACGTGCATCGCCGTCAATTTCGACGATCGTCCACCCCGATTCATCCACTTCATCTCCAACACGATAAACTCTGCCATTAATCAAAGCGGTTGTACCATTACTGGATGACATAATGGCCTGAATGGTCATGGATGGAGGGGGAACGGCAATCATGATCGGATCTTCGGTGAGCAAAATCTCCGGAATCTCCTCGGCCGGCTCGTAGTACATAGGAACATCACCAAACGGCTCCTGTTCCAACTGGCTGATGTACTCTCCCAAGGCAAGTTGTTCACTGGTTAATGACGTTGCAGCCAGTGCAGCCTGCTGAGCCAGATCGACCGCTGCCGGAGCGGGAGCAGCCGATGCATCGGCAGGACCACCTGTACCCAACAGGGAACCGGCGATCTTTACCAGTGCCACGGGAAGAACAAAGATACCCAGATCACAAAGCCGACGTTTTGAGTTATTGCTCGGCATGGACGACTCCTTGTAATACATCCAGGTTGTCCGGCAAAGTAAAAGTCAATGCCTCGCAGGTATATCTTGCCACCACGATGGGAAGACCTTCGTGCTGCTTGGGTGAAATGCTCAATGAAACCGGGCTGATATAGCCGCTTAGCTCCTCAACGCCTTTCAGGAAACGGGCAATTTTCTCGTATTCCCCCTCCAGCGTCATTTCAATTCTGGTTCGAGTCACTGAGCCGTCATTAGATGTTTCCTGATCCGTTCCCGGTTGCAGACTCTTCACCAGCACCCCACGATCTTCAGCCAGTGACATCAGCATGCTGTAGGATTCTGATGATTCTGACCCAAGGCGATTCTTTTGTTTTACTGTTTGAGCCTGCTGACGAATGTCCTCGAGCTGATCTGCCATTTCCTTGATGGCTGACTGATCGGTCATTGATGCGTCAGCGAGTCGCTCCTGCAGCACTTGCTCCAGTTCGCCGAGTTCTTCAACTTTCGGTTGAACTAATAGCATCCATCCCCCGACACAGATTGCCAGCACGATTAGCGATTGGGCAATAATTTCACGTTCCACTGTATTTATTCCTTCCCAACCGGTGTTACTTGTGCGAGGGAGTTCTGAAAACCTTCGTACGGCAATGCTGCTCCGGTAAAGGTCACTTCAAATCGCTGACCAGTCTCTTCGCCGATGGAACCAAGTTGAACTGTCCCCAACGATACCTGTTCAAACAACGGACTACCATGCAGCTTTTCCATAAACCTCTCCAACTCCGCATGAGAAGTTTCAGCAGAATTCAGGAAGGCGTATCCCGAAATTATGCCCCGCGTATTCTCGGATTCTTTGTAAAAGCGAATCGACGTAAAGCGGATTGACTCCGGTACAAGCCGGCTCAGTTCGTGGAGGCTGGCGTTAAAGGCCATGCCTGATCCCATTTCCTGACTGATAATCCGCTCCAACTCGTTCATCGCTCCGATTGATTGTCGGAGTTGTTCACCGGTGGTGCGTAGTGCGTCAAGTTCCACACTTTGAGCCGCCTGAGCTTCTGCCTGCTGACGAACATCATTCAATCGAACCTGATACCGTGTTGCGTCAATCGCAATCACAATGAGTGCCGCTGCTGCGCCGGTCCACAGCCAACGTCGTAAATTCCCCATGCGCCTCTGATGGGACAGATCGCTTGGCAGAAGATTCAATTGGTCAAGTAGATTCACCTGCGAAACAGCTTCACAAAGCTCGCCTCCCTCCACTCCCGGTTCTGTCCAATCGCTGATAGGACAGTCAGGATCGACCGTGACATCCAAATTCAACTCTTCACCGATGATCCCCGTCAAGCCGGGCAGGTGACCACCCGGACCGCACAATTGAATCTGCAATTGGTCTCGCTGATCGTCTGACAACCCAAATCGTATGGACTGTCGAAGCTCTACGATGAAACGCTGCAGAATCGGTTGAAGTAGTGGAATAAGTTGATAACCGGTCAGATTGAGCTGTTCATCCACAACGGTATCGCGATCGGGAATTCCATGCTTGTGGAAGATACTTCTGGCTACATCGAGATCCAGTTCGATCGCATCACTGTTCTTCGTAGACCGAATGGGTCTGGTTAATCCTCGCACGAGGCTGTCCAGTCCCAGTCCAATACGCCGACTGAAGAACAGTTTCCCCTCCCCGACGATAAGAAATAACGAAGAATGCACTCCAAGGTAGAGCAGTCCTTGCGGTTGCTTCAGTTTACCAATTGAAGATCGAGCAATCGCGCCCAGCAACGCAGCATCAATCGGAGTAGCAGATGTAAATGACAATCCGGAATGCTCAACCATCTCCACAATGGCAGCTGCAATATCGTTACGATCGGCGGTTACCACGACATGGGTCTGTTTGCCTTCTGAAATTTGGTCGCGCCCGATGACGATTGCTTCACATACCGACTCATTTGTCGAATAGGGAAGTGAATCGATGCACCCCATTGTTGCTGCTTCGATCGCCTGAGCATTTGACCGAACTGGAACACTGACCAAATCGGCGGCTTGAGTTGGACTGCGATAAAGTACACGGGTGGACCACCCTTCAATTCCCAACTCATCGACTGCGGCACGCAATATCGGTGCACTACGCCGAACTTCCTTTGCCCATTCACCCGGATCAGTGTTGAGAGTGATCGGGATACGCTTCACCTGACGGGGACTTCCGCCCTCGAAACGAACAATATCAATTCGATCAGATTGCAATTCAATGGCAACGTACTTTGCATTCACGCTATAGCCTCCCCGTCTGAAGGGACGGATTTCTATAGGTGATTTCGACCTGATCGAGGATCGACTTTTGTGATATCGTCGATCTTTATAGGATCAATACCCTGGCGGTATTTCCTGCCATTTCACCATTTTCATAGGGATTACCGAGGTTTCTGTCACGGTGACCATCTGCTCGATAACGTGTGACTGGATTGTGGTTGAGACGTCCTGCGGTATCACAGTCACGCTCATCACCCCCGTGACAAAATGGACCTCAACCACATATTTTTCAGAATTTGTTATGCCCCCAAAGTGAACCCATAACGGGGCCGTTCCTCCAAGCCCACGCGCAATTCCCACATCACGACGAGCCAGCAATTTGTGACTTTCTGCCTCATAAAGAAGAACCTTTACTCCGATACCGGCTCGATTCGTACCGCCCGCGCCAGCACCGATAACCCTTACCTTCAGATAGTCCTTGCCATCATTATCGTTCCGTAGCAGCCGACTCCCCTGGTCAGGTTGGGTTATTGAAAGATCCAGATCACCATCGTTATCGTAATCAACGAAGACCGCATCATCAGTATCGCCATTCATTTCAATGCCGACTTGTGCAAGGATGAATGTACCATCGCCCTGATTTTCGTACAGTAAATCATTGGCATTGATGGTTGTGATGAAGATGTCCAGATCTCCATCATTATCATAATCCCCCCAGCAGGTACTGCGCTGCTCACTTGTGTCTGTCAATCCAGCAATTACCGTTACATTGGCAAAGGAACTACCATCATTCCTCAACAGCGTTCCTGCTGCATTCTTGTACGGATTAGGCAGGAATATATCCAGATCTCCATCATTGTCATAATCAGCCCATGCAGTTCCAGTTTTCTTTTTTGAATTGTCTGATTCTCCATCCGCTAACTCAATCATTGAGTATGTTGCATCACCATTTGAGAGGAACAGTTTGTAATTATCCAGCTTGTAACAAATATCAATCATGCCGTCGTTGTTGATATCTCCTGTACTGCAATACGCTCCATCTCCATAATCCCCGGTATAATTTAATCCATACTCAGTATCATTGACACTTTTTTTAATGAGCGTCTTACCCCCGCCGTTTCTTCCGATCCAATTACCATTATTTGCGAATGTTATAACGTCGCAAAGCCCATCGTGATTCGTATCCGCACTTACGGTTATTCCGCTTTGCAGGTTATCACGCGTTTGGATCGTAACTCCGTTTCCCATGACGCCGGAACCGTTATTTGAATAAAGGACAACTCCCCCCGAAAGGAAGTCGACACCTCCGCAGTATTCTATATCGCCGTCATTATCAAAATCTGCAACCGCTCCATGTCCCCCCTGGATATTCCCACCAGGTATTAAAAAATATTGCTGACCAGCATCATTGCTCAATAGAACTCTTGCACTGCTCCCGGCCAGGATAACATCAAGATCTCCATCGTCATCCAGATCCACCCAGTGTATTGTTGAATCTCCCGCGCCCGTACTCTTTGTTGGGTGGACACTGAATCGTGTATCTTTCGAGACGTCTGTAAATAACTTCTCAGCTCCACCCTCGAAACATCCCAGATCCCATCCCGAATCAGCTGGTCGTGAATTTCCCACAAGATCTCTAGTGGTATGCGAACTGGAATCCAATCCCACATCAATGGCCGGCGATAAAAAGGATAATCGGTACTGACGGTCCGCGATGAACCTCGGATTATCATATATATGCCCAGCAGCCTGGATTTCGCCCTCCTCATTCTGATTCGCATTTTCATACAGGAGGTTCAGCTCGCTAACTATATTTCCATTATTGCAATCTATCCCATCATCTTCATTGTAAGTAATGATACTGTTTCTGATTTCGCCATAACCTCGATTCAACTCGATTCCATCCCTGCCGTTATGAGTAACTGTACAGTTCCACATTCTCAATCTGGTTTCAGGGCTTCCTGCTACTTTAATCCCTCCACCTGTATTGTCATAAATCAGACTATTGAGGATTATCGTGCTGCCATCCTTAATATAAATACCAACACTTTCGTTATTATTGATTCTGCATTCTTCAATCCTTGTGATTTCTGCATTCTTCCCTACCTCTATGCCATATCTCTGGTTTCCTCGGATAACACAATTGCGTACCGTAGCTTTAGCATTACCTACAATCGATAGTGCAGATTCATTACAATCGTATATCTGAGATCCCTCCACGGTTATCTCTGAGCTGAGGATACTGATTCCAGTTCCTGCTGAAGAATGTATTTTGCAATTTTCAATGACTCCACCCCTGCAATTCTTCATAATAACCGTATTCCTTGCCCCCACGAATGTAATATCTCTGAATTGAATATAATCATCTTTATCCATATTCAACACATACGATCCATCGTTCGTAATGATTACTTCACCAACATCACCGGTGTTCTCACCCGTAATATCCGCAATGATTTGTATCGGGCTGTCATACCTACCATCCCTCTGAGGTGATATCCTTTCGTTATAAAATCCCGCCCCGATATAGACAATATCTCCCGGCCGTACGCGATTCAATGCATGACTCACTGAATACCACGCGCTTTCAAGCGATTGACCATTGCTGCTGTCATTCCCACTCTTTTTCACATAATAAGTATCGCCCGCACTATGATATGAAAGTATTCCAACTATTCCTATGATCAGGAGTTTTTTCAATAGCATATGCGCATCTCTGGAGAGTATTCCACATATACTCCTGCTTCGTTGAATATGGATTCGTAGAGTTATCAAATTCATAATGAAGAAGCATACTCACTGACATTGAACCACATGTTATCGATATAAATCGTGCCGCTTGTCACACCATACGGGAAGCAGATGATCCATAACTCCCCGGTTGCTGTGGCGCGTGCCTCAATACTGATTCTCGTCCAGCCAGTGGTTGGTAAATTCTGAACATGCTGAGAAAGAACCTCTCCCTCTGATGCGGTGCATATCCTGATCTGCAATCCTACATTCATCCATTGTGTTGTTGATATTTCAGGTACATTAATATCGAGGAGCAATGTATAGGATTGACCCTCGTCCAATCCCCTGACAAGTTGTTGCAGACGCTGCTGATTTTCTTCACCATCTACCCACATGGCTGCAGCAACATTTCCACTTTTGACTGGATGTGTAACCAATTCAATGTGTGACGCGCTGGATCGACTCCACCCTGAGCTGACAGGACCACCTGGTATATCCATCTCAAAATCGCCGTTGACCAGCAGCGATTTTTCGTGCTCCGGTTTAGCCCGTTCCATGACAGCCTGAATCCTTCTTCGGGCGTGCCCTTTGTATCCGGTACATTTCATTTGAACATGTGAAGTTTTGATATCAGCTTCAACGTATGTTTGTGCAGTTCGTATTGCAGGATCGTTCCAATTTTGTTCATCATCAGATATCGAACCGGCTGCTCCATCACCGTCTTCATCGCAATAGTGTACAACTTCGCGTACAGCCATATTCATACCTGCTTCGGCAGCATAGAACGCCTGAACAGATTCGAGTCTTCGCGAGGATAATTCGTGATCCCTGGAACCACCCAGCACAATCCCAATAATGATCAGATCAACCAGAAGCATCATTACCATCATAATGATTGCGGCTATTCCTCGTTGATTTCTCTTCCTATTGGGAATCATTGTTGAGGGGTGTCGTTACAATTTCATAATAGACGGTTGTTGTATTTAGTATGACTGTTTTTCACGCCAGCGTACAATGATCGGATTCCCCTCTTCATCATACTCAGGATTATATTCGTAAGCGCCAAAATCACCCGTTGCCGTATCATCGCCATCACCATCGAAGGGACGCATAGCGCCACGTATATCTGTTACTGATGACGCCTGCCCCAGAGCAACATCAATTGCAGGGGATGTTGAAGCAAGTGAGAAATCGCCAGCAGCGGGATCGTTCCACAAAGGATCTTCGTCCTCCACGATCCCTTCTGTGTTTGTACTTCCTCCACCTCCATTGTATGAATACAACGCACGACTTGATATTTCGTTGGTCAGCAATCCTGATATTGTGCATGATCCACGGTAATTATATGAATACATACCAATGTAACTATCAGTTACAATGTTATCCGCAATTACTGAGGAACCCATGTATGTATAGGCATATATTCCATACATACAACCACTCAATGAATTGCATTCCACTCTAACGTTGCTACCACTACCATAAGCTAAGGCATAGATCCCCAAGAAACAGTCACTTCCAATATTGTTGGCAATTGTAATGTTACTCGATCCATTCCTAAAACCATAAACCATCATACCGTATGAATATCTACCGCGCTGGCCCCTGCCATTCTTGTATCCGTTGCTCAGGTAATCACCACCTGTGAGAGTAAACCTGTTCCGCTTTACCTGCACATCGCCTCCACAGTAGATAATGTACATACATCCGCCGCTGCTTTGAGTACGGGCAAATACATTATCTGCAACCGTAACATCATTACTATAGTAAACATAGACCGCCATTCGGTAATAATAATTCGTTGGTGGACTCAGCGTACAGTACGAAATGTTAAGCCCATCACAACGATAACCGTATATTGCATACCCATTCTGACTATGAAGAGTCAAATGCTCAAATGACCAGTAATCACGGTCCTGAATACGGATCCCGTAATTACGACTGTTTTCACCATCGATATTAATTTGACCCGGATCATCTCCCGTAATATCGCCGGCAGGATTACCAATGATTCTGTTCGGTTGACCTGCGATACCATCACGGGCGCCAGATCCTGCACCATAACCAATGAGCACTTCCTCGTAATAGGTTCCCGGACCTACGTAAATAATGTGGCCGGCCCCGTCGCACATGTTGACTGCCTTCTGGACAGTGAGGAACGCGGTTTCCGGTGTGAGGCCGTCAAGGCTGTCGCTGCCCGAGGTTCGAACATAGTAGGTTTCAGCTGCCCCGGCAGTGTATCCTATGAACAAACACACCAGCCACATGGAAGCTAAAGTCACTATCCTGCGATGTTTGTATATTGACATACATCCAATATCGACTGGCAATCCATGTGAATGAATCGGATCTGCTATAGCTCAACAAACCCATATTCATAATGGGCTGACTATGTTACTTGTAGAGAGAGTTATCGGCCGCTCTATTCCTCGACAATCGCATCGAGTGAGCGAGTGGATTCACCTGAGATCCCTACACTCACAAGCGTGGTCTCATTACCTGCAGCCGAAGCATTGACGGACATGGTTGCAGAGCCGAGATCGGGATCGTTACTGGGATCGCCATCATCAGAAATACCTCCGATGTTCCCATCACCGTCTTCATCACTGTTCCCCATCATCTCCCGCACCGCCATATTCATTCCACCTTCAGCGGCATAGAATGCGCGGATCGTTTCCAGGCGACGATTTGTGATACTCTGATTACGAGAACCACTGATAACCACACCGAGGATAACTAAATCAACGATGAACATGAGTACAAGAATGAATATAGCTGCTACCCCCTTGCGATGCCTGGTGTTCATCTGCGCATGGGTCAGCCTGATCATATTCATGATCCCGCACCCTGCATGGTCGCTCTGAGAAATACCCTTGTCCGCAACGTTTCAGTGACTCCATGGCGCTGCAGGGATATTGTTAATTCAATACGACGAATTACATCGCAGCCTGAGCCTGACAATGTCGTTGACAATGCTGTGTTATCTTCATCATAACATTGAATGCTGAATGATGATGCATCCGTCAATAGTATTGCGGCAATACCTCCATCCTCAGTGATCTGAACTTCTGTACCGACAAGTGCAACACTGTTATTCCCGCCCCAATCGATGGATGATGGGGTTACTGCGTCAATATCGGGTGCAATTTCAGATGCAGAATCATCAAGATCGATGTTTCTAACCTCTCTGACGAGACGGTCAAGGCCGATTGACAATTCCGTATGAAGTTGAGCAGACGTTGATGCATCAAGATAACCGTCGGCCGAGGTGAGGATGATATTCGAGGCAACAGTTGCAATCGCTGCCAGTATGGTCATCGTTGCGACTGCTTCAATCAACGTGAAACCACGACGGGTACTTCGATGGACCAACCTCGAAATCATGATGAGGTGTACTCCGTCAGTACTGTGGAGACGGCGAGTGTTTGCGGGGTGCCGGTAGCGTCAGTCCAGGAAACAGATACTGTTACCGTCATATACCCATCGCCCGCTGTTTGTAAGTCTGCATCGGTTTCAGAAAGCGAAACGCTTCGACTGAATCCTGGATATCCACTGATCGTTGATTCGGCAGGATAGTTCCCACCTGTCAGATAATCATAACCACGGTTCTCGGAATGACGGTCTGCGATAATATTTTCGAGCTTCTCAGTTGCAATCCATCGTGCTTTACTCACAAGCATGGGATTGATGCGCTGGATATGTGCATCGCGTACTGCCCAGATCATCGGGGGAATCGCTACCGAAAGTAATACGACCGCTGCAATTGTTTCAATCAGCGTGAAGCCTGAACGTTTTATGGATTTATTAAGTTTGATCCTCATATTTACATAAGGCTGTGGTTTTCAAGGTTCGGTGTAATATGCGTGTCCTGTTTCGGATACGACAGAAATAGTATGCCCCCCTGTCAACACGACAGTACCGGTAGCTGCCAATTGTGTTTCTGTACTATTCAATGGTTTCCCAAGCCAGTCGAATCCAACTTCATTGCTGCTATCAAAGTCAGCACTGATAATTTCAACACCCGTGAGCTGACCAGTATTGAGTTCCTGTAAAAACGATCTCCCGGTTGCCGCATCTTGTAACGCAGTTGCATTGGCTCGTCCCGGATTAGACAGATCCTCGATGAAGAGAGCCCATGTCTGAGCCGTCGTATCAAAGACAATCCAGGTTGGCGCACCGGTAGCAACTGCGCGCTGGCGGGCATATGTCATATCGCGCAACAGTTGTTTCGATCCCATTGCCGCGCGTGTATCGGGCAGATTACTTAACGAGGGTACAGCTGCGGCCGCCATGACAGCAATAATGACAATGACCGCAACGAGTTCAATCAGGGTGAACCCGCCGTCCCCCTTCAGACGGCGGGCTCCCCATTTTGTCGCGAATACCGACATGATTATGAATCAGAACTCATTCTCACCGATGGTATCGCTGTTCGCCCAGAACTTCCCTTCGCTTGCATCGTAGTTCCAGCCGGCAGTTCCGCTCACAGGGGGATCATCCGCATCCCATGTCGCTGCTACGACATCATTGGAATTGTTGTAGGGATTATCAGGAATCGGCTCCTGCATGACTGTCCCATTGGTCTCCAATTGAGCGAGTGTTGGATAACCTGCTGTGCCGCTGATGGCGCTATTGGCATAGAAATTCGCAATGCCCGCCCGCACACCGCCAATAGTTCCCTTACATGCGGATTCCTTGGCGCTGGCGGCATAATCAAAATACTTGGGGAGTGCGACTCCTGCCAGGATCGCCAGAACAACAATAACGGCGATCAGTTCGATCAGAGTAAAAGCTTTTTTCTTGCGTCCAATGTTTCTCAACATTACTTCACTTCCTTACTTGAATCACAAACAAACTGTTCCATACGGAACCGATTGCTGGCTCCGCGACAAAATCATGTGCACTCCGCACATCAACCAATTAAAGCCGCCATATTCCATAGCGGAAGAAATATTGCCAACGCAATGAGCAACACCACAGCTGCTAATCCCACGACCATCACAGGCTCAATTACCGTTGCGATATTCTTTGTTAAATGCTGCACTTCACGGTCGTAATGACGAGCAACAATCTCACACATCTTTGACATTTCAGCTGATTCTTCACCTGCAGATAACATTCGTCTGGTAAATGGTGGAAGGTAGGTACAAGTCACCATAACATCAGATAATTGACCACCGACACGCACCTGATCTCGCATCATTTCAGTGTCTCGCTGAAGAAGCGGGCGACCTGATGATCTTCCGGATAACTCCAGTGAATCAATCAAACCCAATCCGCTCCGCAGAGAAATGCTGAATACGTGAGCGAATCGACTAATCGCCAATCCCTGTAGGATTGATTTCAACATGGGAATGGCATGCAACCAGGAATCAATTTTGTGGCGTGTTTTCTGATGTTTCCAGGCTCGATGCAGTAGCCAACCGCCTCCAACGACACCACCGAGCAGAATGTACCAGTAAATCCTGATCGTATCACTGATAGCAATAACCATTTGCGTCGGAACCGGGAGTTCCAATCCACGAGCTTCAAACATCGAGGCAAACCTCGGAACAACGAATATCATTAGAAATGTCACTGCAAGGGTCAGGGCAGCAATGACGCAAGCCGGGTACATCAACGCACCTTTAACGCTCTTGCTCATTTCGTACTGTCGTTCGAGCATATCCGCCATACGAGACAGGACTTCGATCATATTTCCGCTTGTTTCCGCCGCCCGAATGGATTCGACATAAACTTCACCGAAAAGTGCTTTGTGTGGACTGAGCGCTTCCGTGATATTTTTCCCGGATTCAACATCAGCAGCGATTTCTTCGATCACCACTCGCAATCGTGGGTTCGTTTCCTGCTCGGCAATCGATCGCAAGCCATCCACAATTGGAATGCGTGCTTCCATCAATACGGAGAACTGATAGGTTAAGTGTGAAAGATCCTTGAGAGTAACTCTCTTTCTGCGTTTCAGACTGAAACGTGAACCTGCTGCAGTAATGCGCAAGGGGCGCATCCCTGTGGCGGTAATCTGACGATATGCCTCTTCCCGACTGGGTGCCTGAAGTACTCCCTTGGCTTTCACACCCCTGCGATCAATTGCCCGATATTGGAACGCGAGTTGGCTCATGCGCTCATCCTCATATTTTCTGAAGGCTCCTCAAATCGCGTACTGATTTCCGTCACAAAAGCTGTTTTTGCAATTTCCTCCAGTGTTGTCTGACCAAGGCGCGCTTTTTCCAGTCCATCCAACCACATCGCGCGCATACCCTCCTGGACAGCCAGCTTCCTTATCCGCTCGACTGAACCACCTTCTTCAACGAGGGTTTTAATTGCCTGATTGAATTCCAGGAGTTCATAGATTCCTAACCGACCCCGATAACCGGTTTGACTGCAGCGTCCGCAACCGCGACCACGCACAAATCCCTCAACATTTTCTTCCAGATTGAAACGACGGCGGATCACATCATCAACCGTATCCGGACCCACACAGTGAGGGCAGATCCGTCGCACCAGGCGCTGCGCTACAACTCCCAGTACCGCCGAGTTAATAACAAATGAGGGAAGACCAAAATCTCGTAATCGGGAAACTGCTCCTGCAGCATCATTTGTATGCAATGTGGATAAAACCATATGACCGGTCAATGCGGATTGCAGCGCAATTGTGGCGGTTTCCTCATCTCGGATTTCACCAACCAGCACGACATCCGGATCCTGACGCAATATGGATCGCAGTGCTGAAGCGAATGTTAACCCAATCTCAGAATGGACCTGAACTTGCCGGAGGTAGGGTAAGCGGATCTCTACCGGATCTTCAATCGTCATAATATTTCTTGACGGATCGTTCAGAATACTCAGGCAAGTGTAAAGTGTGGTTGTTTTTCCGGAACCGGTTGGCCCAGATACCAAAAGCATGCCATAGGGTTGAGCCAGTATGTCCTCCATATCACTGGCTAATGGAGCGGGCATACCTAATTCATGAAAATCCTGTATGGCTTGAGTGTTCGCCAGTAGCCGCATCACAACGTTTTCACCACATACTGTGGGAATAGTTGATAAACGAACGTCGACCGATGTACCGTGATGGCGGAACCGGAACTTGCCGTCCTGTGGACGCCGGGTCTGGGTGAGATCCAGGTGAGCCATCACTTTCAATCTCTGCACCAGTGCGGTATGCATAGACAATGACGGCCCCTGCTTCATGTGTAACACACCATCAATGCGATATCGAACATGCAGCTCGTGCTGATCCGGATTCAAATGAATATCACTTGCGCGTTGATCGGCTGCATCGGCCAGCAGCTGATTCACCGCCGCGACCACGGGCTGACTTGCTTCGACAGTGAGAGATTCAAGTTCAACTTCGGGATTCTCACTGGTCTCATCGCCCTGGGAATGCGTGAGATTGTAGGCTCGTGATATCAAGGCACGGAGAAGTTCACGATCAGCTAAAACCGGATCCACCTCGCACTTGGCCACTTGCCGAATCTGATCCGCTGCCTCTAAATTCAACGGATCTTCCATTGCCAGAGTCAACACTCCCTCGATCATGAAGAGGGGAAATATGCAGAAGCGATCCGCAAGCGCCCGAGGAACGATGTTGGTATTTGCGTAGCAGGTTTCGTAGTCCGTGACATTCACGAAAGGTACTTCACAGAGATCGGCGCGCATAAGTGCAATTTGCCGACTTGTGAGCGTCTCAGTCTGCACGAGTGCGTCAACAAGATCCACTTCGTTCTCTGCAGCAAATGCCAGAGCCACTTCCATCTGTTCGGCGAGAACAAGATTGGAATCGAGCAGTGCGCGCTGAAGGAAATGATCCTGATCATGCATCCTGGCACCTCGTCTCCCCTACCGTATCTACCTCGGAGGTACGGCTGTATTGATGCAGCATTTCGATTTTCTGTTCAATATCAGGTGATGGATCACAGTAAGCCACGCCGATGGCGTAGGTCGGTGTATGATCCTCCATCGTAATGCGGAGCACCCTTGCTCTTGTTTCAAACATCACTTCATAAATTGCTGATCCATCGCTTTTCGTCCCCACTGGTTTTGGATTGAAAACACGTATCATGCCCTCGCACATTCGTGGGATAAACTGGGCAAGTTGCATACCCATCCCACCGGAACTTACATCAAGAATGCGCCCGCGCGCTGCATGCTGACCCACAGCGCCTGACATCGAGCTGTATCGCACCTGTTCCTGATGTTCATCACAGACTACAAACTCCAGGTCCAGATCAATGACCTCGCGTTCATGTTGTCGAACCGTCAGTCCATTACTTTGAGTCATTGAACAAGCCTCTTTGATGATCATCTGATTATGGGAACATCATCAACCAAAAGCGCACAAGTGCCCTCTCCGGCATCATGGCGCTGGGTCTCTTTTCGGCTTATTTATTGGTTGGATGAAGAGAAGGGGGATTGAATTCCCATCCAGCCCTCCCCTATTTCATCATGTACGCTCTTCAGTAGTTGATACCACATTGATACCGAGTTATCGGCAGTCAATATTCGTCAACCTTCTGACCATGTACGTTTCCAGCTGCCCGTAACCTCTTAGAATTCCTTAGCCCGATGCTGCATCTGAGCTTTGAGTCGAGCCAGGATCGAACTGTGCATTTGGCTGACGCGTGATTCGGAAAGATCCAACGTCATGCCGATTTCCTTCATCGTCATTTCCTCGTAATAGTACAGGACGATGATCAAACGCTCAGCTCTGGACAATCCTTTGGTGATGAGTAATTTTAGATCCAGTCGTTGTAGGTCGGCCAGCGGATTTGATTGCTTTCGATCGCGAATGACATCGATTTCGCGAATATCTTTATTTGAATCAGTTTCAAACCACTTTCGATTCAGTGACACGACCCCAACCGGTTTGGAATCTTTGGAGAGTTTCTTGAACTCAGAATCATCGACATTAAGTCGATCACAGATTTCATTTTCGGTCGGCTTACGTCCGAGTTCCATTTCCAGAGATTTCCGGGCGCGTTCGACTTTTGCTGTTCGCGATCGCACAAGTCGCGGCACCCAATCCATGGCGCGCAATTCATCGAAGATTGCACCCCTGATGCGCTGCGAGCAGTAAGTCTCAAACTTTACTCCACGTTCAAGATCGAAAGCATCAATAGCATCCATCAACCCAAACAGGCCGGCGGACATCAGATCTTCGACATCCACTTCGCCCGGCAGGCGCATGTGCATACGTTCTGCAGTGTATTTGACAATATCAAGATAGTGTTCGATCAGCGTGTTGCGTAGCTCATCGGTACCAGTCTTCTTGAATTCGAGCCAATATTCACTGATAGGAATGGGTTGATCATCAACCGCAGATGACTTGACATGAGATGTTTTCGTGGCTTTTTGTTTTGCCTTCGACCTCGTCGTCGTCTTGGGCATCGGTCGACTCCTTGACCTCGGCTTCCATCACCGTGTTGCCTATCCATAGCAACTTCGATTTTTACTATACCATTTTTTGACCGTGTGTTACAAATCCAAATTATTTTTCCACTGAAGATTCAGGTTGTGGATTCTCTCCCTCCGAAGAGTTTTCCACATTTGATTCATTCGTTGCCGATTCAACTGCGGCAACGGCATTTTCCTGCCTGGTTGTATGCTCATGCACCACATATTGGCATAGAAGACCCGCCATCCACCCAATGGGATAGCACACAATCAGAACGATGACTGCATTCAGGAGTATCTGAGTGGATGAATTCCCGCTCATCATTCCCGCAATTATCGCTACCGCAAAGGCAGAAAGGGCAAAACACGCAGCAATGAGTTTACTGACACCGCCCATCTTCATCCCTCATTCTCGACAATCTTCCGGGATAATTTCATCATCACACCATGCATGGCCATGAACTTCACCTCATCGACTCCTTTGCCGGGCATTTGAAGTTCAAAATCACCCAACAGGTTTTTTGGAAAGCTTCAACCAGGAAAGCATTCGAACAAAAAATCCCTCCCCTTCGTCAAGGCGCGATTGTTGCGCCTCATCCAGACCGAGAATCTGACGGCTCAAGTACCGAAGCGCCTGCGTAACCGGTGCATCTGGCGCATGCAGTACAAACGGTAAACGTTGTCTGACTGCTATAGATACACTTCCGTCAAGAGGAACAGCCCCGGCAAATCCCAAGGTTCGTTTCAAAAACACCTGACTCACATGATTGATTCGATCGTATACGTATTTGGCCTCCTCATACGACGAAGCCATATTGACTACCAACTCGACCTGACTGCGTGGAGACTGGCGAAGCAGGGTTTTGATCATGCCGTAACCATCGGTCATGGCGGTCGGCTCGGGTGTTGTCACCACGACGACGGAATGTGCAGCAGCGGCAAATGACAACACATTCGTGCTGATACCGGCACCACAATCAATGAGTATGACATCAACATCACTCTCCAGAATGGCAAGCTGCTGGAGGAGTGCATGTCGTCGTCGTGTATCGAGATTCGCCATCCCGGCCACACCGGATGCTCCGGGAATCAGGCGGAATCCACCGGGGGCAAATAGCATGGCATCAGACAAACGACATCGTCCCGTCACCACATGCTGGAGCGTGAATCGCGGCGTGACATTGCACAGCACATCCGCATTGGCCAATCCCAGATCTGCATCAAGCAGGCACACTTTCAACCCTAGGCCGCTCATTGTCACCGCAAGATTCACCGCAAGATTGCTTTTCCCAACACCTCCTTTACCCGAGGTGATGGCGATAGACCTTGCTAGCTGTACCCTTTTGCGGGTGCTGCGATGGATTGATCTTTGTGAGGGAGGAGGCGGACCATAACTCACAATCCCGGTAGGTACACTGCGAGGAAATGGCTCATCCTGAGCCACGGAGGTGACTTCGCGTGATTTATCGATCAATCCTCGCAAATGTGTTGCCTGATCAGTCAATGCAGTATCACCTCCTCCCCCATGACCAAAGCGGCAAGTCGATCTGCACGACTCGTTTCAATATGCTCGGGGACTTCCTGCCCAGTTGTGAAGAAACTCAATTCTTTTCCTACCTTCCGGATCACGTCGACAAGAACCCCAAAGCTAACAGCTTCATCCAACTTTGTCAGCACGATTTTGTCCACGTTTACCTGAGAGAATGCCTCGGCTTCCCGCAACAATACTTTTTCGCCGGCGGTACTGGACAATACCAGATGTATCTCATGTGGTTCGGCAGCATCCATCAACGCAGCCAGATCAGCGATTCGACTTTGATCGTTTTGACTTCGACCTGCTGTGTCAATCAAAATCACATCGCAATATCCAAGAGCGTGGATCGCCTGCTGCATCTCACTCGGTGTGAGCACGACTTTCAAAGGCAGGCCGATGATGTTGGCGTAGGTTCTCAGTTGATCAACGGCAGCGATTCGATACGTATCGGAAGTGATCAATCCCACCGATTTTTTTTGTCGCAATTTGAAGGCAGCCGCCAATTTCGCCAGGGTGGTCGTTTTCCCCACGCCAGTCGGTCCCACTAATGCAATGATTCGCGGATCATCATTTTCGTTGATCGTGGTGACTGCTTCATCTGCGACAGGGATATACGTCGTCAATCGCCGCATGATCGCCTCACGAATCGCAGTTTCATCCTCCAGCATCGGACCGGGTAATTCATCGCGAACCTCGTTAACGATCTGATCTGCCAATTCCTGCGAGAGATCCTGCGCGATCAACTTGAGGTACATATCAAACAGCTTCTGAGGCATGGTCGGGGTTGTCTGTTCCGTAGTCACGGTCTGCCGCTGCAACACGGTGCCAACCATATTCTTAATCGCGGCAAGTTCCTCGCTCATGCGCTGCCCATCATGATCCACCATCATGGATTCCGGTTTCGATGGTAAGGCGGGCTCATCACTTTGATCTTGTATCTGTGGTTGAAACGTTGCTTCTTCCGCTCTACCGGATTCCTCAGGTGATGGATCCGGCTGCTTCAGCACAAACCGCTGCGCTACTGATGCCAGCGGTGTTACTTGATCACTATGAGCATTGTCACTGATTTCATGAATCCCGGAAGACTCTTGTTTTTCTCGCTTTCTGTGCTTCTTTTGCGTCTGTGTTTTCTGTCTCTCACCCGGATTTTCATCAACGGATTGATTTTTCTGCGTCTCCTCGGGTAGCTGTTTTTTCCGGGAGAACTGTTCAAGCATTGCCTGGGCGAGGCGTTTGGTTCGTACACGATCATCCGAAGTGATTTTGATAGCGCCGGGATCTTTCGGTTGTGATTGTATTTTTGGCGGTGTTTGTTCGTAAGCGCGCAGAGCAATGTTTGCGTTCGGTTGCTTTTTCGTCCGTGGCAAGTGTGCTGAATCCTGTGCGGTCGTAGCCGTTACCTCAACAATGGTTTGTTTTCCAATACCCAGGATCCCACCCCGTTTGAATGTTCGGGTATTGAGGATAACTGCATCAGCGCCAAGTTCGCGTTTCACTGCATTGAGCGCTTCGCTCATCGAATAGGCCTGATATGTTCTCAGGTTCACCGCGGTGCCCTCCCTGGCTTGGGTGATCTCCGTTTCCAACGGAGGTGAAAATTCGGTCGTGACTATGCTACGCCGACGCCGGCCATGGCTTGTTCTTCGGCCGCCAATTGTACCAGACCCATCGCTTCAACGTCGACTTCGGGGATAACTTCGTTGTATGACAAAACGACTGCGCCCTTGATATGGGCATCGATAATCTGTTTAACCTGAGCTCGAACACTCGGTGAGGTCAGTACGATGAGTTGATGTCCGGAAGCGAGAAGTTGTTCTGCCGTCGAGCTGACTGCGTTCGTGATCTGACGTGAGATATGTGGTGGAATCGACATGGTCGTCCCGGTGGGACCGCGATCAATGTAGCCGTTGATCACATCCTCAAGCGAAGGATCAAGCGTGATGCAAAAGAGCCGCTGCTTCCCATCCTCAGTCGTTTCAACATACTGCGCTGAAATCGTTCGCCGCAAAGCGTTTCTCGCATATTCGGTCAGCACGGCGATATCCTTCGTATGCCCACCCCAATCGCCAAGGGTTTCAAGAATGGTGGCTAAATCCCGCACCGGGACACGCTCCTGAAGCAGATTCTGCAGGACTTTTTGCAGTTCACCGGGCTTGATGATCCCAGGCACGATCTCCTCCACCAGCTTCGGTGAGGATTCCTTGAGCTGCTCCAGAAGTTGATTGACTTCCTCGCGCGATAGCATTTCATCGGCGTGATTCTTGATCAATTCGGTCAGATGTGTCGCCAAAACACTGGTGGCATCGACGACGGTATAGTTCATGGTCTCTGCCCGCCCCTTGAGATCAGGCTCGATCCATGTCGCTTCCAGTTGAAATGCCGGCTCGATCCCCGCAATACCGTCTAGTTGACCGGACGCCATTCCTGAATCCATTGCCATCAGCAGATCCGGGTACACCATTCCCTGACCGATGATCGCTCCACGAAGTTTGACGCGGTAGGTGTTCGCCTCGATCTGCATATTGTCCCGAATACGGATCGGCGGCACGATAATCCCCAGCTCAACCGCTAACTGCCTGCGAATCATGGATATACGATCGAGCAGATCACCACCGCGCGTGCGGTCAACAATCTGCACCAGCCCATAGCCGATCTCAATTTCCAGCAAATCCAGACTGAGCAGTTCCTCCACTGGCTTGGGTTCAGGGGCCTGGGAGGCAGCATCTGCCCGGACCTTGTCAGCGCGCATCTTCTTTTCCTGACTTCCAATGAAACCAAGCGACCAGGCAATCGATCCCAGCACTGCTCCGGCACCCAGAAGTGGAATCGTGGGAAGTGGGGTAAAAGACAGTACTGCAAGGAACCCCGAGATCAGATAAAGTGCAGTCGGTTGAGATGAAAGCTGTTTGGGGATTTCATCGCCGATGGTCTGACCACCACCAGCCTGAGCGACAATCAATCCGGCAGCAATGGCGATGATGAATGACGGCACCTGGCTCACCAGTCCATCGCCGATTGTCAGGGTTGTGAAAAGCTGGAGCGATTCTCCTGCGGACCACCCTTTCTCGAACGATCCGATGGCAAAACCTCCCGCAACATTGACCAGCGTGATGATGATGCCTGCAATGGCATCACCCCTGACAAATTTACTGGCGCCATCCATTGCCCCGTAGAAATCCGCCTCCTGCATGATCTCCTGTCGACGTCTGCGTGCTTCTTTCTCATCGATAAGCCCGGCAGAGAGATCCGCATCAATTGCCATCTGCTTGCCGGGCATCGCGTCCAGAGTGAACCGGGCTGCCACTTCACTCATGCGAGTGGCACCTTTGGTGATAACAACGAATTGCACGACCACCAGGATGATGAAAATGATCGAACCGACGATGACCGATTCACCAGCCACAAATGTTCCGAACGCTTCGATCACATGGCCTGCCACACCCCGCGCCTGATCCGGCGTCGGTGCATTTGCAGACAGGATTAAACGGGTTGAGGCAACGTTGAGCACCAGGCGGAAAAGCGTTGTGGCCAGCAACAATGCAGGAAATACACTGAAATCCAGCGGTCGGCGCATGTAAATCGTCGTGAGCAGCACCACCGCCGCCAGTGAAATATTGATTGAGATGAGCACATCCATTACCGGAGGCGGCAACGGAATCACCAATACAATGATCAGAAGAAGGAATGACACCGGCACAAGCAGGTGGCGAAATCGCGCTATCCACAAAAATGGAGTGGGAATGCCGACTTGTCCAACCCTATCTGCCATTCATCACTCCAAAAGATCACAAAAAAACATATCGGAAGAGATCAA
Organism: Phycisphaerales bacterium; assembly: GCA_028278245.1. Lineage (GTDB taxonomy): Bacteria > Planctomycetota > Phycisphaerae > Phycisphaerales > SM1A02 > JANQEQ01. The sequence goes on from JANQEQ010000125.1 coordinate 51,673, forward strand.
CCGGCAATTTTCCCGCTCAACCGATAGACGTACGCCAGTATCTCCGCCACTGCCTGATAGAATCCCGGTGGAATTTCCTGCCCCACCGCTACCTCCTTGTACAACGCCCTTGCCAGCGGCGGCCGTTGCAGGATGGGTATCTCATGCTGCATAGCCAGTTGCCGGATGCGCATTGCCAGATGATCCGCACCTTTGGCGATGACCTTCGGTGCACTCTGGGAGTCCATGTCATACTGGATCGCCACCGCTACGTGCTCCGGATTGGTTACGATCACATCTGCTTTAGGAATAGCTGCGGCTATCCGCTGCTGGGCAATCTGTTGCGCCATACGCATGCGACGCTGCTTGGTCTGCGGATCACCTTCTGTCTGTTTCAATTCATCCTTGACCTGCTGCTTGGTCATCTTTAGATCGCGATTGTGCTTCCACCGCTGGTACATGTAATCCAGAATCCCCAACAGCAGTAAGACCAGAAGCACACGCAGAGCAAGATCGAGCATCATCCACCCCACCTCTCGCAGGCTTTGCAGGATCGTCAGTTGAGGCAGGAGCAACATGCGATCGAAATTCCCGCTGATGGCCCAGATTGCGACGATGACGACAACACCGACTTTCAGTGAATCCAGCGTGGCTTTGACCAATGCGGACAAGCCGAACACACGCTGAAAGCCCTTGATCGGATCCAGCTTGCTCAACTTTGGTTGGAGTGACTTGACGGACATCAACCAACCGATCTGCAGAAAGGTTGTGATATATGCTGCCAGCCAGAGTACGAGAAGAATCGGCGCGCCGAGTTTGATCGTGTTCAGCCCGATGAAGCGCATGTAGGCACCAATATCCTCGACTCTCAGAACATTGCCCACAGAATCGTGACTGAGCACCACCTGGATAATCTGCTTGGCGTCGCCGAACATCGACCACGCCAGAAGTGCCAGAGCCATTGTTCCAATCAGCAAAAGCAACGCGCCGGCCAGATCCTGGCTCTTGGCAACATTACCTTCCTCACGCGCTTCCTGGCGGCGCTTCGGAGTAGCTTCTTCAGTTCTCTCACCCAGATCGTCCGGCATCCGTGCCTCTCAACATTCGATATTTGATTCAACTCACTTTCACTCTGAGTGGATTACTACCTGGACTCAATCCAACTGAACAATATTGACAACACGTGATCGATCTCTCCCATCACGACCTCGCTGATGATCGTCAACCCAAGGGCAATGATGGCGATCCCCAGCAGTATCCTGAGCGGAAAACCAAGACTCAGAATGTTCAACTGGGGTACGGTTTTGGCGATGAAACCCATTGCCAGACTTTGCAGGAATACCAGTGCGAGCAACGGAGCAGCAATGCGCAACGCGACCTCGAGCACTGAAAGCAGCAGACCATTGACCAGTGAAATGAAATCCAGGTCCAGCACAAACTGTCCCGGCTGGATGTGCTGAAAGCTGTTGAGCACGGCCAGCACCATCGCTTCGTGCCCACCGATCATCAGGAACATTGCCAGTGCCATGAAAAAGAGCAGTTGCCCCACCACATCTGCCTCGTCGTCGACAGTGGGATTGTAAAATCGGGCAAATCCGAGTCCCATCTGCTGCCCCATCACCAGCCCCCCAGTCTGAACCGCCACCAGCGGAATGCTTGCCACGTAACCCACGACGATACCGATGAGCAGTTCCATCGTGACCAACGGTGCGAGCGACCAAAGTTCCAGTTTCAATTCGGTCTGCCCGAAACATTGCTGACTCAGCAGTGGATAGATCGCGCCGCCGATGAGAAATGAGATCAGAACCTTGATTTTGACCGGAATGACACGAGATCCGAACACCGGTCCGTACAACATCAGACCACCGATGCGGAAGACCACAAGGAGTGTAGCCGGTACGTGCTCCAGAATGCCAGGAAGTTGGTTCACCCCGAGATTCCTTCAACCGCAAATCCTTTCATCTTGTTTCACCATGTGCCCATGAACATCTCAACTGCAAAATCAAACATCTCCACCGCAATCCAGCTCAGTAACACCACAGCCACCAGAATCATCACGATGATCTTGGGAACGAAACTCAAAGTCTGTTCCTGGATTTGAGTCACAGCCTGAAACAAACTCACGACGAGACCGACCACCAATCCAGCACCCAGAATCGGTGTAGCCAGAATCAAGGCCTGGAGGAGTGCAATTTTGACGATGTGTACTGCTTCTTCACCCATGATTGTCGCTCTCCGTGAACTCCGGACTGACTTACCTCGCCTCAGGAATGTGATCGATCACGGGCCACCGATCATGATGCTCCCCACCTGGAACGTAAAATCAGGCTGGGCCACACTCGTCAGGAGCGTGCTGGTCACCAGTTGCCACCCGTCCACGAGCACAAAGAGCAGCAACTTGAACGGCAACGAGATGAGCACCGGGGGCAGCATCAGCATGCCCATCGAGATCAACATGCTCGCGATGATCATGTCAATGACCAGAAACGGCAGG
>JANQEQ010000137.1 GCA_028278245.1 Phycisphaerales bacterium
CCATTTGCATGAAATTGCTGTCAGGCACTCCATCCCGCACCAGACAAACCACCGTTGCTTGCAGATCACAGAATCGCTTAACCAGCCAGCCACCCAACAATCCTGTTGCACCGGTGACGAACGTGGGTCGATCGCGCCAAAATGTTGACTGTCCTTCCATCGTGAGTTGCGTCACTCCCACAAAACCCAGGGCGGTGAGCCGGATTGCCAAAGCGACTCCAGCAATCGCACATCACGCAACGTGTCCATGCACTGCCAGAATCCCTCGTGACGATATGCTGCAAGTTGGCCTTCCCGAGCAAGTCTCTCCAGAACATCGGACTCCAAACTGGCATTGGAGTTCTTCAGATAGTCGAAGATGCCAGGCTCAAAAACAAGAAAGCCACCATTCACCCAGCCCTCTCCAATCTGCGGTTTCTCAGTAAACGTTACGACACTTGAGCCATCAAGCGTCATCGCCCCGAAACGTGCCGGTGGACGGACGGCTGTAAGTGTGGCCAGTCGACCATGATCGCGATGAAACGTCAGCAGATCATCCAGATTGATATCGCTTACTCCATCTCCGTAGGTCACCATGAAAGTTTCATGATGTATATGAGGCTGCAATGCTTTGACGCGCCCTCCGGTGCTGGTGTCGATACCCGTATCATTTAAATGAATAAGCCACGGTTCGATGTGCGGCGTTTCGGTCTGCACCTGCCCATCAGCGAGATTCACACTCATGTTGCCGTTGAGTCTGGCATAATCGAGAAAATACCGCTTGATGATCTCACCTCGATAACCCAGCGCGATGAGGAATTCCTCGCATCCAAAGTGGGCATAATGACGCATGATGTGCCAGAGGATCGGACGGCCGCCAATCTCGACCATCGGCTTGGGGATATTCTGTGTTGCCTCGGACAGCCGTGTCCCATACCCACCTGCCAGCAATACTGCCTTAATCCCTTGCATGTGGTGCCCGATCAGTGAAATACGACAGTTCAGTGTAGCATAGCCATCCAATGCCCGTGCCGGACAACGTATCATCCGGCCAACATTGGTTTTGCGGCGACATGGGGCATACCCACCAGATCATGTTTGAATATGATCCATTTTTTACTTGCGATTGAGTAGGTTTTCGGGGTAGGGTTAAGGAGTACGAGCACTATTTCCCTGATCGACTCGATCAATCCGCGTTGAAGAAATTGTCGCATCGGGGGTTTAGGGGACTGACAATGAGCCAGGCTTTGCCGCCAGAAACAGTACAGGGATACGCACCCCCGAACGTTCGGCAATTCAGTGTGTTTCTCGATAACAAGGTCGGCAAGCTTCTGCCACTCGTTGAGTTGTTTGACGACGCATCGGATGTACACTTGTGTTCACTCAGCGTGCAGGAGTCTTCGGATTATGGCGTCGTGCGCGTCATCTCAAGCAACGCCAATGCTGCCCGTGAGCTACTGAGAAAACAGGGGCTTTCCTTTTCCGAACTGGATTTGCTTGTGGTCGAACTCTGCGGCGATCATACGCTAACCAGCTTGTGTCTGTGCCTGCTCAGCGCGGAACTGAACATTCGCTTTGCCTATCCACTCATGGTGGCGCAAAACTGCCGACCAATATTTGCCCTGGCAGTCGATGATTTATATCTCGCCGGTCAGGTATTGCGTAAGCGAAACTTCCGCCTGCTGGGTGAAGCCGAGCTTCCCTGAGCTGGTTTCCGGGAAATTTTTGATTCTTGCGCCGCCCCCCGCTTCTACTTTGCCGAGAATTGAAAGTCCACAATCAACGGCAGATGATCGGATCCAATGGCAGATCCCAGACGACAGTCAAGCACCCTCGCGTCAGTTGAGTGTAAGCAGTGGTCGACCGGTATTCGCATTACAGAAGGTAAGAATGTCGGCCAACTCGGCAGAATCCCAAAGCCATTCCTCGAATTTTGTAATCCGGTAGTCTCGATCAAATCTCGATAAGCTCCGGACCACATCGTGCAGTTGAGATCGCCACACACAATAACATTGGACGCGTTATGCCCTCGGACCAGATCACCCAACTCCTCAAGCTGGACATCTCTCGCAATTGCTGCCGGTGGACGAATCGGTGGAGGCGGGTGTGCCGCAATAATCACAATATCCCGGTCATGGAAATTGATTGCACATTCAATTGTGATTAATTCGTATGGCCCCATCGTATGCAAGATTGTTGAGTGCAGGGGGTATTTGCTGTAAAGACCCATACCGAAATTGTGCTCTTCCGGCTCTACGACCGAATAAGGCAAGTCCCCGCTCAAGCTAACTATTGAAGAGGCCCACCAATCGTTGATTTCCTGCAGTATGAGTACATCAGGCTCCTCTTCACGGACCAGTGACAGGAGACGATCACAATCACGATTCGAAGTCAGTACGTTGGCTACGAGTATCCGGAGAGATGCTGCGTCACCAGGTTCAGCTTCATGCAGGTGTGGGGTGGGTGCTCTGTACCACGGTATAACTTGCAACGTAGAGAGTGCTACACATACCGCAGCAATAAGACTCCATCGCCAACAACGAAGAACCAGGAATATAAGCAGAGCGATGATAGACACAATTGCGTACTGCAACTGGAAATGATTAAGCAGATCAAAAGCCGGATGCACGCGCACAACACGACCTGCGATCATCCCAACCAGGAGAAAAATCATCAAAATCCCCAGGAGAGTTCTCATTCGAATCGTGATGGATTTGACCGAACTGGAGGAAACCTCAATTGTTTTTTCCTGTGCCTGGTTATCATCCATGACAGAGAAACCTTTCAAATCTTTGGACAGACTACGTAAGTCCGGTCAGACATGTTCTCACAACATGACATAATGATCTTTTGGAATCATCGCATTTGGCGTGACCATGACAAATGAGCACTACTTTTCGATGCAGTGCCCATCTGTATCAATCATTTTCACTTACACCGTGAGCGTCTTGTTTTTCTCTCAGTGTTTGGTGTCACTTACTCACACGGTCCCCATTCTCCAAGGATCGCGAAGATGTCATCAATATTCACAGTGCAATCTTCAGTGATATCTCCCGGGCAGTATGGCGGGCAGGGATCAGGGCAATCACCCCATAAACCAAGCACTGCGAATATGTCATCAATGTTCACCACGCCATCATCGTTGACATCCTCGGGACCGCAGCCGACCTGGTAAGTCGATTCACCCAGATCTGTGAATGCTTCGGCGTACGAATTACTGGTGATGGTTACGGTGATCGGATGCTCACCCGGTTCACCGGATGCCTGTACGGTCCACGACGTATTTGCAGTATCCCCCTGCGCGATGGTGCCTAGATTTGCAGGATTGGATCCGGAGACGATGCTCACACCGCTCAACTCCGCAGCGACTGCGTGGGCTGCAGAGTCGCCCGTATTCTCCACGTCGATTTCCACATCAAATACGGCATAGGGGGGCACATTACCAGGGTGTGTGAAATCAACGGAGAACTGTGGACCATTCACTGAGGAGAATTGCTCCTGTGTTGCCAGGGCAAACTGCTCCAGCGTGATGTCCGGATCAAAGCTGCCTGATGCTTCAACTTTCAGAACAACCACGCCGTCCTCTTCGACGTGAAGCTGTTCGACATTGTCGATGGCAGAGGTTGATTCTGTCAGCAAAGTGTCATCCGCTTCCCGGTATGCGAACAAGTTCAGATCACTGAGATCTTCGACGATCTCCGGGTAGGTCGAGCCGTTGTAAGCCACATGCCGCTGCCAAACGAGCGTAGCCTTTTCATACGTGAACATCTGGCCTTTGTAGAGTTTGAAATCGGCGTCTTCCGGGGCGTCCGGGATCTCATCAAGAAAGTAATCGAGTCCGTGTAGATACGCCGCACCGAGATTGAGATAACCCCAGCCGTAGCGAGCATTCCAGTGTGAACCATTAACGTACACATCGTCAGATGTAGTGGAAGTGCCGTTATTATCAATAGCGTCAGTGGTATTCAGCAGGATAGCCTTCCCCGCCATAACATTCGTGACGCCCATGTCATAGAGAAGCACAATGCCTCCGCCGGTATGGGGCGATGCAGAGGACGTACCACCGATGTTTGAAAAACCACCACTGGGGTGACAGGACATCGAGTTGGTACCGGGTGCGGTGATATCCGGCTTTTTCCGACCGCCCAGTGTGGGACCGGTACTGCTGCTGGAGGTGATAACGTCGTCAGCACGGGTGATCGTGTTCTGATCATCCATGTTAGCGGAAGCCATCAGGTTGTAGGCCGGAGCAGGATGGGTGATGGTCGTCGTTCCCCAACCGCCGTTGCCAGTGGATTTGGAGACCATATAACCGTAGGTATCGATCACGCCGTCAAAGAACTGATCAGAGGGGCCGTAGTCCGTGTCGTCAGCGGTGCCATTGCCGAAGCTGTAGTTGCAGTTTTCCGGCTCGCCGGTGGAGGCGATGTAATCCATACCCTCCATGGAAGTGGATATAGTGCCGGCTCGGGCGACGACAATCGTATCCAAACCATAAGCCATACCCCTGAAGGTAGTGTCAGTGGAGGCAAGAATTCCTGCCATGCCTGTACCGTGAGTTCCATCGTCGTGTACGCCCATATTACTCAGGAAGTTATGGCTGCTCAGGGCAGGGTGATCCTGTTCAACACCCGTGTCGAGAACACCGACATCATGCACGCCCCCATCAATGCCGGCAGCCCAGAAACCAGTCTCCAGTCCCAGTGAATGGCGGTGATTGTCGAGTTCCGGCACGCCCGGGATATCCACTTCAATCAGAGCGACGAGATGGTGGTCAGCAAGTGCTTCCACCTTCCCGGCCGGAATGCTAACACCGAGGATGCTCATGCTTGTGATGTTTGAGGTAACCATCCCTCCAAGTTCTTCGATGAACATGCCAAGCTCCGCCTGATCGTCAGCTACGGCTTCGGCAATTCGATTTGCAATCTCTCTCCGCGCATTGCGATGAAGATCATCAAGCTGACCGGATAGGATGCGCCTGGTTTCAAGATCACCAGCCTCAAGTGCGGTTGGGACAAAATGCCGCTCCTCCTCTGGCGACATCAGTTCATGAGGCAGCGCACGGCGCGTGATTGCCTGAATGTCGTTTGTGAGTTGCATAGTGCTGCTGTTGATGCGCGCAAATACCTGCCTGCTGATTGGACCGGCAGGCTGATTTGTCAAAATGACAATCAGGTTGAGAAACTCATCAGGTGCAGCGTTATCCAGAAGGAGCTGGGCATTGTGAGTTAGAACCTGTGGACGCTGCGATGCCACGGAGTCATGATCGGGTAGCGTATCCACAGTGGCTTGCAATGAACCTGTGCTCATGACCAGCACGCAAACAGTAAGAGCAATCAGAAGTGATGCGAGATTTCGCATGGTTTTCTCCTCAGTTTCGATTTATTCCCTAAGACTTTCTCCCAGCTTCAACGCCGTATCAGGTGTTCGCTTCAGAATCGGCACTGAATATTATTTTGTGGCAGTTACAACCAGCGGCGCACATTGCTGTGGTCACAATTCGTCTCAACGACAAAATGTTGGAGTTCCACAATTCTATTTCTTTGCCTCCATAGTATTCCCTTTATGGGGTATTCGTGAAGCAATACCCTTCATCGAGAAGATAGAGATCTCCAATCCCCAGCGTCGAGTATGAGGATTCAGTTTGAGGCATTATCGGATAAGTATCAAGGGAAAAGATCCAATAAGGTCCAACTATCGGCTACATAATCTCAACCAGTAGGGATTTATGGCAATAATGAGAGCCGCTGATCGATGGCTGTCAGCAAAGTTGCTGGTTCCGGTAATCGGCCCATGCCCTCTGTCTTGCATGCCTGCCAACCTACCTCGGGCTCAATGATGGTAAACCCATCTTCGCGAAGCTGAGCGATGTTCCGCTGTGTCGACGGCTGTTGATACATCACCGCATTCATCGAGGGAGCCACCATAATCGGCTGGCGATTCAAGTCCATTGCCGCCACGACAATGCTCACCGCATCATCTGCCCGCCCCACCGCCAGCTTTGCCAGCATGTTCATCGTGCATGGTGCGATCATCATCAGGTCAGCCTGCTGGGCAGTTGCGATGTGCTGGGGATCGTGTGATTCGACATGCTCCCACTGATTGGAATACACAGGTCGGCCGGAGAGAGCCTGAAACGTCAACGGCGTGACAAAGCGTGTAGCGGCTTCGGTCATAACGACAGTCACTTCCGCTTCCGCCTGGGTGAGTGCACTGACCACGTGCGCGATCTTGTAGCACGCAATGCCGCCGCATAATCCAATGATGATTCTGCGATCTGCCACGTGGGAAAGCACTGGTTTGTTGTCTGGCTTATCCATCGTGTTGGGTAGCCGCGTGGTGGAAACCCGCGGGTCTTCGTGTGGGGGGTAGCTGCGAGTCAACGACTCACAGAGTTATTGGGGGGGCATGTGGCAGGAGCTATTCTGCACCAAGCCCGTCCGCATCGTCCGAATCAGTCTCCTCAGGCTCAGGTGACCAGTCCGGCTCGATCTTCTCCTGCAAAATTTCTTCGATGACCAGTTCCAGATCGGTCCGCCCTTCGCGTTCCACCAGCGGCCGCGCCCCATCGACCACGAGTTCCTTGAGCCTTCGTTGAATCAGCGCGGTCAGCTTGAACCGACCTCCCATTTTGTTGACAATTTCATCGCTCTTGAGCGCTTCAATCATGGCCGTTGTATCTCATGTCAGGATTACGGGTGTACCAGAGAACCACAAATCGAACCACGTATAGTACGCATTTCCCAACCCGTGTCGACCCCCATTCCCGCCTCACTCTCCATTAGCGTAAAATATGGGGGCAGAATCTTGGCGTATTTGTGAAAAATGTACGATAATGTCGCCATGTCTTCCCGACTTGACCCCGGGGACTTTGTCCAACGCTGGGCGGGGCGCCCCATCTCAGAGCGTGCCGGTTCGCAATCGCACTTCAACGACCTGTGCGACATGCTCGGTGTACCAAAACCAACTGACAATCCCGAAACCGACACCGATTACTGCTTTGAAGCACAGACTGATATAAGCGCAGCGGGGGTATACAGCACGCAAATCGTCGACGGCGTCCCGATCTACCAGGTCAAAGCCAGTTCCGGGAAAGGGTTTGCCGACGTCTGGATGCAAGATCATTTCTGCTGGGAATACAAACGACTGGATAAGTGCAAAACGTTCGAGGCGGCACTGGTCCAACTCAAAATTTACAAAGATTATCTCGGCAATCCGCCGCTCCTGGTGGTGTGCGATACCAACCGATTCGAGATCCACACCAACTTCACCGGCTACCCCCCCACACTTTATCGTTTCCATATTGAAGAAATCACATCGCCCTCAGATGAGTGGAAAAGCAAGCACCCCACGATCTCCCCGCTGGAAGTCTTGCGAAAAGTCTTTGGAGATCCAAACTGGTTCAAGCCCGCCAAGACCACGGCCGCCATTACGGAAGATCGTGCCACCGACATCGGGCAGTTGGCAATCGCATTGCGCGATGCCGGCAATGATCCTCATCATGTCGCCCACTTTCTGATGCAGATCGTGTTCTGTTTCTTTGCCGAAGATATCGGCCTGCTGCCCCGAAATATCTTCACCGACCTCATAGAGAAATCCATCGATGATGCAGCGAACTTCCCCACCAAAGCCCGCAAGCTTTTTCAAGCCATGGAGATGGGTGGGAGTTTCGGCTCAGATACCATCGAATGGTTCAACGGCGGCCTGTTTCGCGAGGTCGAGTCAGATCCGATCATCAATATCGCCCCCGCCTGGTTGGGCAAACTGCTCATGGTCGCTCGGGCGGACTGGGATACGGTCGAACCCTCCATTCTCGGAACGTTGTTTGAACGTTCCCTCGATCCAGATAAACGATCCCAGATCGGGGCGCATTACACCAGCCGCGATGACATCATGCTCATCGTCGAGCCGGTCGTCATGCAACCACTCCGACAAAAGTGGGTGAATGTCCAGAAGGATGTCGGGGAATTACTCGAACAGCGCGACCAGAAGAAAACGGAACGAACCAAAAAGAACGTCAATACGAAAATCGAAAAGGCAATCCTTGGTTTCGTGGATCACCTGGGAAGTGTTCGCATCCTCGATCCAGCGTGTGGATCAGGAAACTTTCTCTATGTCGCGATCCAACAATTGCTTTCGTTGGAGCATGAAGTCCGCGCCTTTGCTGCGCGGTCGGAGATCGGAGTGACGTTCACCAGTCGTGTCCACCCCGGCCAATTACATGGTATTGAGATCAATGACTACGCGGCGGAGTTGGCGCGCGTGAGTATCTGGATCGGGTATCTCCAGTGGCTCCACGCCAACGCTGACAGCACGAACCGCCGCCCGATCCTCGATCCGCTGGACACCATCGAGTGCCGCGATGCGATCCTGAAGTGGGCGGATGCCGAGGGCAATGCAATCCCATGTTACGATGAAGGAGCGGTGTGTGAGGGGGCGGCCGACTGGCCGGAGGTTGAATTCATCATTGGGAATCCACCGTTTGCAGGTCGAGGTGAAAAACGCTCACTGCTTACATCATGCTTCGGGGAAGCATATGTAGACGCGATTATTAATCACTATGCGCCAGACCTAACAATGGGCTGCGATCTTTGTTGTTACTGGTTTGCGCAGGCAAAAAAAGTGATTCGTAACTTGATGAATGTGCGTGTTGGATTACTCGCCACTCAAGGGATCAGGCACGGTGTTAACCGTCAGGTATTGGATCAGATCAAAACCCATGGAGATATCTTTATGGCACATTCTGATCGTAAGTGGATTCTGGATGGTGCAAACGTGCATGTTTCGATAATCGCATTTGATAACGGAAGCGAATGTACTAGATTCCTCAATGGTAAACCGGTCAAGAATATTCACACAGATTTGTCTACGGGTATAGATGTTTCCTGCAATAAGCAACTTGCAGAGAATAGTGGATTGGCTTTTCAGGGGATCATCCCCATGGGGCCATTCGACCTTCCTTACGAAGATGTGATCAAGATGGCTCGCGCTAGCTCTAATCCAAATGGTAAACCTAATACGGATGTAATACGACACTGGGCAAATGGGGAAGAACTCGTAAATACACGCATTCCTAGTTTCATCATTGATTTTATTCAGATGCCAATTGAAGAGGCAGCAAAATACGAAAAGCCATTTGAATATGTGGAGTCTTATGTATTGCCCGCACGAAAAGAAAGTAGAACAAAAACAGCGGAAAAAACGTTTTGGCAACATTGGAGGCATCGTCCCACACTTCGCCGAGCTATCAGCAACAATTGCACTGATCGTTTTCTCTGTATATCACGTGTTGGCAAACACAGAATATTTACTTGGGTGAATGCCACAACTCTCCCTTCAGACGCAACTGTGGCTATTGTACGTGACGACGATTATATGTTCGGTCTGTTACATTCTTGCGCCCACTACGTTTGGTCAGTCCGTATAGGATCTCAGTTGCGAGAACAAGAGAGCGGCAAGAGATATAGTCATACATATACATTTAATACATTCCCATTCATTTGGTCACCGGGAACGGAACTAACAGAAAACGAGCATTACATTTCGATTAATGAAGCGGCCAAGGAACTCAATGAGCTGCGTGAGAACTGGCTCAATCCACCGGAGTGGATAGAACCGATTGCAGATGCGGTTGAGCGGTTTGAGGATTTTTCTGATGTGCCGGAGGAAGCACGCGAATTGCTGCGACAGTCAGCGATCATGGCGCGGGCGGCGAAAGATCCTAAACTCAAAAAGCGAACGCTCACCAAGCTCTATAACGACCGGCCTGCGTGGTTGAAATTGGCACACAAGAAACTTGATGAAGCTGTCATCAACGCGTATGCGGAGATTGATCCCGAAGGTGACTGGGATCCGGCCTGGGCGGAGGCGTATGAGCCTTTCGGGGCGGGGGAGATTGTCATCGTCGAAAAAGGGAAGAAACCTGACAGCCCGGAAGTGATCAAAGCCAAGCAGAAAGCGATTGAACAGCGAAAGGTTGTTGATGAGAAGATCCTGGCCAACCTACTGCGATTGAACCTGGCACGCGCGGCAAAGCAATGACCCCCCCCACCCCCCCACACAATCACTCCCACACACAATCACGTTTCTGGAGAAAACCACTGAAATGGATTGCCATTCTGGCTATGGTGGTGGTCATCTTTCGCATCACCGGTTGTATGGAACGGCTTTTTTTCTATCCCGTCAGCGGTCCCACGACCCCGCCACCTGAGTTCGCTCAGGCGGAATCGGTCTTGTTCACAAGTGCTGACGGTACACGCCTGCACGGTTGGTTCATCCCAACGGAAGATCCAACCCAGGCACCCACGATCGTGCACGTTCATGGAAACGCGGGCAACATTGAATCGCACATCGGTTTCACAGAATTCCTCCCTGAGGCAGGCTTCAACCTGTTGATCTTTGATTACCGAGGCTACGGTCAAAGCGAAGGCTCTGCACGAAAGCGAGCAGACCTGATCGCAGACACACACGCAGCATTGGATTATCTCCAGCAACGAGAGGACATTGACACCCGGCGCATCGGCATGTTTGGACAATCGCTGGGAGGATCGATCACCCTCACGGTCCTGGCGCAGCGGGATGATGTCAAAGCGGCGGTGATCATGGCGGCATTTTCGAGTTGGAGGGAAATGGCAGCCTCAGCCGTGAGTAGCGGCCGACCGGGTTTGATCAGCCGCGGGTTGGCAACCTGTTTCATATCTGATCAGGATCGGCCGGTGGACGCTATCTCTCAGATCCGTACTCCGATCCTCCTGATCCACGGCACTGCGGATTCCATTATCCCAGTCGCCCACGGCCGGCAACTGGCAGAAGCGGCAAGTTCATCGGTTGAGTACCTTGAAATTGCTGGTGGAGACCACAATGATTTGCGATGGACTCACCCTCATGTCGATGATGAGATAGTCCGGTTCCTCCGCCGACACCTGACTTCGACTGATTCCACGCCTGCGGCAGAACCCGAATCGTGATATAACTCCCGGCTTTTCAGGCTGCTCCATCACTTTATGCCGACTGAACTCAACAAAAATCTTCGCCGACTCGGCGCGAAATTCGGTCTTACCGCCGACTGGTATCTCGTGCTGCTGGCGGCGGGGATCGGTGTGGTAACCGCTCTCGTGGCGATGGCGTTCATCTGGCTCATTCACGAGGCCGCTCATCTCTTTGAGATTGCATCGGAACATCGACAAGTGTGGATCATCATGATCCTGGCTATGCCGGTTGTAGGAGCGGGGATTGCAGGCACGATCATTTATTTTGTCGCAAGTGAAGCGAGGGGACATGGCGTACCTGAGGTGCTCCACGCCATCCATGGGAAGAAGTCGAGGATCAAGGCGCGCGTGGCGATCGCAAAATGGACCAGCGCGGTCTTCACGATCGGCTTCGGAGGTTCGGCAGGAGCGGAAGGGCCAATCGTGCAAATCGGCTCCGCGATGGGTTCCAAACTTGGTGCGATTCTCAAGGCAAATCCTCAGCACACAGCTACGTTGCTGGGTTGTGGCGCAGCGGCAGGCATTGCATCGGTATTCAACGCGCCGATCGCCGGGATCTTCTTCGTGTTGGAAATTCTGCTGCGCGATTTTTCCATCAAGACGTTTACCCCGATCGTCATTGCATCGGTTTTTTCCGCTGCGGTAACGCAGGCTGTGCAGGGTGCGAACAATGCCATTTTCCAGTTGCCGGCAGAGTTTTCTGTCGGGGCGTTTGATCCCCTTGAGATCCCCAACTACATCATGATGGGAGTCTTGTGCGGTGTTATCGCGATCGCCTTTGTCAAGTCGCTCTACGCCACGGAAGATCTCTACGAAAAATTCAAACTGCATCCCATCATCAAACCCATGACCGGAGCGGTTCTGCTGGGCGGGCTGGGGCTTTGCTATGTGCTGTTGATTCCCCAGGCCGATCCTGATTCGCATCAATTCCCGCCGTTCTTCAGCAACGGTTATCCAGTTATCGAAAATCTTCTCAACAGTACGCACTACGAGGGAAAAACCTGGTCGATGCTCCTGATGGGCGTGGTTGCGATTGCGGTTTTCAAGGGATTGGCAACCTGTCTAACGCTCGGATCCGGTGGATCGGGCGGGATCTTCGCTCCTTCGCTCATGCTCGGTGCTGCGACCGGCAGCGCGTTTGGGATCGTCGTCAATGCTTTGGATTGGTTCCCCGGCCACTACGCCAGCCCCGGCCATTATGCCCTGGTCGGAATGGCCGCCGTCGTTGCTGCCACAACCCACGCGCCGCTCACCGCAATTCTGATTGTTTACGAAATCACGCGCAGCTATCAGATCATCCTTCCGCTCATGCTTGCTGCGGTAATCTCCACAATTGTTGCGCGTCTGATCATGCAGGAAAGCATTTACACACTCAAGCTGTCCCGCCGAGGCATCAAACTCGGCGCGATGAGCGATCTGACTATTCTCCGCCGTCTGGTTGTTAATGATGTTCCGTTGGCGCCACCGGTCATCGTCCATCCCAACGACTCCGCACAACGTCTTCTCGATCTCAGCGAACAGCGATCGGTCAATGATTTTGTCGTGGCGGATGAAAAGAATCATTACGTCGGTCTGGTGACCGGAGCGGACCTCAAGGAAGCACTCGTCTATCGGGAAGCGATTCCTCTGTTGCAGGTTTCTGAACTTCAGCGCACGGACCTGCCAACGGTTGTTCTCGAAGAAACGCTCGACCACGTGATGAATAAGTTCTCAAACCACGATGTGCAAAGCCTCGTGGTACTGGATCATCAACAGAACGGCGCGGTGCTCGGACTGATTACCCGCTCTCGACTCATGCGACAATACCAACTCGTGTTGAGCAAGGATTGATTCGCATGCCCCCCCCCACCCCCCCAGACAATAATTCAAGCACATCTGTTAATCAGTATGATCTGCCGATTCAGGCTAACGACTGTAAATCCTTCTACCGAAGCCGCTCACATTACGTTCTCACGCTGGAGCGTGTTGCCCGCCATTTGAAATACCAGCACAATCGGAGAAAAGAACATCTTATTCTCATATTGACAGGTTTAGCCCTGATCATCTCCATGATCTTACAGGCGCGCGGTATTATTAATCTCAAAATCCCTCTGGGTCAGAATCAATTTGATCTTCATATCGTCGGCATGTTCCTTCTGTTTGCACTGATGTTTCTCTATCATTATCGCCTGGGACGATTAAAACGATCAATCATAAACCAGCGCAGATGTTTTTCCTGTGGTGAATCGCTCTTGCCTTATGTTGTCGATGAGCACGGCGTGGGAAGCTGCCCGTATTGCAACCAGCTTTACAACATCGGTTGGTATAAGTTCCCCACTGGTTCACCCTCGCCGGAAGTAAGTGATGATGCGGAGGATACGGACAATGCATAAAGCGGTGGTATTTGATGTTGATGGTGTGTTGATTGATTCGTACCACGCGCATTACCAGAGCTGGGTTGATGTAGCTGAGGAATCATCGATTACCTTCACACCGGAGCAGTTTTCGGCAACGTTCGGCCGCACGAGTCGCGACATCATTCGGGAGGTGTGGCCGAGCGGTGAAAAGATGTCGGATAGTGAAGTCATCAGTCTGGATGATCGTAAAGAAGAGGTGTTTCGTCAGATCATCAGGGAAAAATTCCCTTCAATGGATGGTGCTGCTGCGCTTGTTGAACAATTGGCAACGAACGGATATTCAGTGGCACTGGGCTCGTCCGGCCCGCCTGAAAATATCGCATTGGTCATCGAACAACTCGGCATTGATTCCTGGATAAAAGCAGTCATCACCGGAAGCGATGTCACCCAGGGCAAACCCCATCCGCAGGTCTTTCAATTGGCCGCTCAGAAGCTGTCCACTCCACCTGACTGTTGTGTTGTGGTGGAAGATGCAGCGGCAGGAGTCACCGCAGCGCACCGCGCCGGTATGATCGCAGTCGGCCTCGTTTCCACGGGACGAACTCATGAGGATCTGAATGAAGCTGAACTGATCGTGAGTTCACTTCGTGAATTGTCACCTGATACCATGTCCCGGTTACTCAATGCACAACCGTAAACCAGATCTAACGAGTCTGCGAGGAAGATCCGGATCACCCGCCAGTGAACAAGCGTGCAATATCGTTGTACGTCACCAGCAGGAGCAGGCCGCCAATCAGACAAAGCCCTACCACAAATGCGGCGTTCTGGAATGCGGGCGAGGGGGGCTTGCCTTTGAGTTTCTCATAAATCAGGAAGAGAAATAGACCGCCGTCCACAATCGGAATCGGCAGGAAGTTCAACACCGCCAGGTTCACACTGATCATTGCCAGGAAGAACAGCAGGTACATCATTCCCCGATCAGCCACTTTGGTACCGATTTGAATGATCCCCACCGGTCCACGCAGTTGATCCACCGGCACAGTTCCCCTGAACAGGCGGTCCAGTGTCAGGTAGGTATTCACCATAAACTTATGTGTTTCCTTAAATCCCATGACGATGGCGGTGATCGGATTTCCTTCCGATGAAAGCACAGTATTCACTGGTTCAAAATCCCAGGGCGGCAATGTGCTGGTCCATGAAAGTGCATGAAGATCCTGCACATCTTTTTCGGAGAGTGTCAGTGTAACAGTCTCCTGCGGATTGTCGGGCGTTGGTTGGGTGAGCGCCAATGTTATCTCTGCACTTGTATTATCATTATGTGCAGATTGAGTATGATGACGCAACGCGGCACGCAAAGTCTGCCAATCATTGACCGGTGTATCATTAACAGCATTAATCGTGAACCGAATACCTAATTCATGGTCGGCAGCCATTGTGCGTACCGGATTACCAAATTGCCCATCGGCCTCCGGAAAGGCAACGCGTCCCATCACCCGGGAGACGATCGGAAGATCCCACGCATATCCGCGCAATACACCAAGCATCCCTTCACGATTGACACTTGCTTCAACCTTTACCTCCCGACCGTTGCGCAATACCGTCATCGGAACCGTAGCCTTGGCAAAGCGTTTGAGCTCCTGACGCAGGTCATTTCCCCTTGGCCCCTGGATGTAACCTACATTGAGAATCACATCTCCTTCCTGAAGTATGTCTAGATTGCCGCTGGTTGGCGAAACTTCTTCAACGGTAATCAATGGCACCAATCCCAGCAGTCCCATTTCATAATCCCGCTTCTCATCGCTGGATCGTTCGGGATAATGAAGGATTTGAAATTCCGGCTCAACAGGAATTTCAGCGGAAACGATTACACCGGATTCCTGATCCTCATTCGTAAACTGCCATTTACTGGCGATCGGCTTTCCACCTGATTCAGCCGCAATCCGGTGAAGCTGCTCTAACGTTTCAATAGATTGCCCCTGAGCTTCAATCAACTGCATCCCGGGTTCGACACCCGCTTCGAGCAAACCGATCGATGACAGATCCTTCTCGACAAGTTCGCGATTTTGCGGATTCTCACCAAGGAGCCGGTTGGATGAGCCGGGCGCAACACCGATCCCGAGTAATCCAGTAGCAGGGTTTTTCTCCGGCTTGATTTTGAAGATGAGTGGCATATCAATGCCGGCTCGTTGCACATGCAAAGCCACGCGATCATCCGGTTTGCTCATTGCTGACGCGATCGTAATATCAGCAAATGTGTGAATCTGCTTGTCATCGATATGCGTTACGCGATCACCCGGCTGTAAACCCGGCTCGGTAACATTAAGTTCTTCTGCGTTCAATGGTAGTGTTGTTCCGGCAGGTGAAGTGCTGGACACATCCCCGATCACAGGAGCCGGGAACTTTACTCCTACCTGGAAAGCAATGATAAACATGATCAATGCGAGAATCACGTTCATAATAACGCCCGCTGATACCACAACCATGCGCTTACCGATTGAGCAGCTGTTGTAACTTCGTGGATCGTCGGAAGTAGCATCAGGCTTGATGTCATCCTGCCCCAGCATTTTGACGAAGCCCCCGATAGGAATCAGACGAAGTGAATATTCCGTTTCACCCAGACCGAGTTTATCTGCGATCCGATGTTTTTCTGCATCTGATAGACGGTTGAAAGCATCCTCGACATTCTCATCAGATTTACGATGAATATCATCAGTTGAAACGAATTGCCTGACTCTTTCGTTATACGCTTTCGCTGTGGAGCCAATTCGTAAACCAATCCCTTTCCGCCAGCTGAAAACCACCCACCCCATACCTACTGCAAAAGCTTCGGTGCGGATACCCGCCCACTTGGCGCTGAGAAAATGCCCCAGTTCGTGGAAGAAAATTAATATTCCGAAGCCGAAGATAATCAGCACCAGATTGTATGTGGACATCAGTAAATCCATAGGTATGCTCTCTGTTGTTTACCTATCTGCTTGTTGGTGAGGCTGCTATTGTTGTTTGTGCCCGGCTTTTCTTTTCGATTTGATCATGAGCCCATGATCTCGTTATGTGATCTGCATTCAGAATATCATCCAGTGAATTGATGGGTTGACTTTCAATTGCATCCACCGCACCTGCCACGAGTTCCGTGATTCCATTGAATGCTAATTTCCTGTCCAGGAATGCCTGGACGGCAACTTCATTCGCCGCGTTGAAGATTGTACCGGCTGTCCCCTCGGATTCGATTACCTGATATGCCAGCTGCAACGCGCCGAACCGCTCATGATCGACGTTGTGAAAATCCAATTGTTGAAGATCACTCCAATTCATTGTCCGCGAACAGCCGGGGCTGCGCTTCGGCCAGGTGAGGGCAAATTGTATCGGTGTTTTCATATCCGGCGGTCCAAGCTGAGCCAGAATCGAACCATCAATGAACTCGACGAAGCTATGCACAATTGACTGGGGATGAATCACCACGTCAATGCGATCGGCAGGCAATCCAAACAGCCAATGCGCTTCAATCACTTCCAGCGCTTTGTTCATGAGTGTCGCAGAGTCGATAGTGATCTTGGCACCCATATCCCACGTTGGATGATTCAATGCCTGTTCAACCGTCGCCGCTGCAAGTTGATCAGAATTCCACGTGCGGAATGGGCCGCCTGATGCAGTCAGCACCAATCGCTTGACCTCATCAATGTGTTTACCCTCGGGCAGACATTGGAAGACAGCGCTGTGTTCCGAATCGACCGGCAAAAGAGAAACCTGCTGTTGCTTGACACGAGGGATGACCAGGTCACCACCAGCCACGAGTGTTTCCTTGTTGGCCAGGGCGATATCGCAACCCCGTTCGATCGCAGCCAGAACGGGCGCCAATCCCGCCACACCGACCATTGCCGCCAGAACAATATCACCTGGTTGAGCAACTTGTTCGATTAATTCCTCAGCTGCATTGATTCCACGCAACACACTGATCGAACCGAAGTCCCTGTCATTATTATCTCCATCAGCAAGAGCAACATGCGGGACGTGAAATCGCTCCGCCTGCTGCGCGAGTAAATCTGCGTTGTTTCCAGCGGCTAACCCAACCACATCAAATTGAATCGCCACGGATTGATGCAGATGCTCTACAACTTCCAGCGTATTGCAGCCGATGGATCCGGTCGATCCAAGAATGATCAGGCGCCGCTGTGATGTGCCGGTCGATTGGTGGTTCATGCTTCTGCCGCCTCCGCAGCTTCCTTGACGGTTGCCGGGTCAATCCGTTTCCGACTACGGTAAAGACTCCTGCGCGGTGTTTGCAGAATCACAGGACTGCTCTCTCCATTTACCGGTGCAGAGTCTGGTTTACCTTCTTTAGCATCGGAGGTTTTTGTATGTGTTGCGGATGTCGCTTTCTTTTTCTTCTGCTGTTTCTTCTTCCGTGTCGATTTTTTCTTGTGCTTTTCACCAATCTCGGACTTGATATCTTTCTCATCAGATTTAGAAGCAGTGGAATTAGTTCGTGATCGGCCACCCCTTCGTGATCGCCTCCTGCGGCTGGATTTTCCCCTGGTGTCAGAAATGTCTTGTTCACTCTCACTGGAAGTTTCGGCTGAAGCCTTGAACCATGTGGAAACTGCATCAGCCTGCTCGGAGGTCAGCGACGACATGTGATTTTTCAGCGGGATCGAACCATCTTCCTTGCATCGTTTGAGAATATCACGGGAAGTAATTTTGAGTTCTTTCGCCAGGGAATAAACCCGAATAGAGCTTTCCCGAATCTTTGATTCCTTATCAGTCTTGGATGCAACCTTCTGATCTGTGGATTGAGCCGGTTTCTTTCGCCGTCGTCTTTTTCGTCCCCGAGATGGTTCTTTCTTATGATCTTCACTCTCTGAATGAGTGGATTGTGTGTCAGGGACTAAGGTCTTTGATCGACGACGTCGACGACGTGTTTTCCTTTCGGGCAATTCCTGTTTCTGAGTTTCCGCTGCCTTTTCATCCTCTTCCCCATCAAGTTCGCCGCTGATAACCATATTCAGAGCGTCAGCAGGTTGTGATTTATCAGGTGATACTTGTTGCTCCTCCGGCTCTTTCAACTCGCTACTCTCTACAACTTCCTGCAACTTCTCCAGGTCCTTCAAGGCGGGGATGCGCACAGTAGGAAGTTGAGCAATGTTAACATCCGCGTTTCGATCGTCATAAGCATAAAAATCAACTCTGTCATCGGAGATGGCATCGCTTACTCTGACATCAATAATCTTTCTGGTTTTATCTTCCAGTTCCACCAGGTCACGCCGTTTCTTGCTCAGCAGGACAGATGCAACCCGGGGAGAACATACGATCTCCACCCGGTAGATGCGATCGGTCTGAAGCAGATAACCAACTTGACGAGTGACATCGGCACTCACCGATTCCGGCGCTTTGATCTCGCCTCGACCATGGCAATGTGTGCAATCAACAAAATGATTGGAACGCATACTGGGACGCATACGTTGACGCGTCATTTCCAACAGGCCGAGCGAGCTGATGCGCACGGTCGTGGTTTTAGCGCGATCACGCTTGAGATTGTTAAAAAAGCGATCTTCGATTTTGCGCCGATTCTGATGCAGACGCATATCAATCAAATCGTTGACGATCAAGCCTCCCAGATCACGTAAACGAAGCTGGCGGCAGATTTCATCAACCGCTTCCAGATTCGTTTCAAATGCGTTCGTTTCGCTGTCCTTGGCCCGGCGGCTGCGACCACTGTTCACATCAATTGCCACCAGCGCTTCAGTCTGATCGATCACCAGCTCACCTCCGGATGGAAGCGGTACGTGGCGGGAATGAATCAAATCGATCTGTCGCTCAATGTCAAAGGCATGAAAGATTGGGGTTGCTTTCCGATAGTGAATCAGTTTCGGTGCAGATCGAGGTGCCACAACCTGCAGAAATGCCTCTGCCCGCTGGTATGCTGCCTCAGAGTCAACCACAATCGCTTCGATTCCGGGACGAAGAACATCGCGGATGGTTCGGGTGAGAAGATCCGACTCGGTATACAGCTCACACGGAGCAGGAACTTCCTCGATACGTCGCTCAATCGCTTTCCACAAGCGCATGAGGTACGCAACATCCCGCTTCAACTCCATTTTTGATTTCTGGATTCCCGCTGTTCGCAGAATAAATCCGAATCCCTGGGGGAGATCGAGCGATTTCATGACATCGCGCATTTCCCGGCGAACGTCATCATCTTCAACCTTACGCGATACGCCGACACGTCCCATCTCAGGCATCAGTACGATCAGCCGACCAGGAATCGACAGATAGCTGGTAAGCGTCGGACCCTTTGTCCCGATACCTTCCTTGAGAACCTGCACCAGAATTTCATCGCCACGCTTCAATGCCTGCTGGATGAGAGGTCGATCGCGGCGAGGAATCTTCTTCCCCACCCGCTCCGTTAGTTTTGCCCCGGGGAAATAGCGCGGATGAAGATCGGAAATATGAAGGAAACCGTTGAGTTGTTGACCGTAATCAATAAACGCAGCCTGGATAGCCGGCTCCACATTGATGACGCGCCCTTTGTAGATGTTGCCTACGTTTGTCGCAGTTGCTATGCGTTCAGCATACAGTTCTTCCAGGTGCTGATTTTCCAGAATTGCGATCCGACATTCATCGTCAGATGCACTGTTGACGACCATGACCTCCGAGGGGAGTGATTTCTTTTTCTTTGCCACTTGGGCAGTTCTCCGGCATGTTGAATCCGGCGAACGCGCTGCGATTGTTCTGATGATAGCCCGAAGCACCTGCCGAATGTCTCATCCGGGGGTTCAGTACAGTTATAAAAAATATACCGGGTTGCCTCCTATCCTTTACCTGTTTTCATCATCAGAGTCGCGATTGTTGTTCGTCGGATTGCAGAGTTATCTCGTGAATACCATCTGTTTCTTCGGGTAAGCTGAGATCTACTCCACAATTACAATAATGTTTTATCCCGATGAGTTAGAGTGCGGTCCGTCCGCTTCTACATCAGGGAGTACTTTTTCCAGTTCGTCTCGAAGACACTTGAGCACTTTTCGCTCAGAATCGAACGAACCGACCTTTCGGGCCAGCCGCTCGCATTGGGGAACATCCACCGCTCGAATCACCCGCTTCACGTGTGGGATCTGAGAAGGGACCAGTGATAGGGTACGCAGACCCAGGCCGATCATCAACATCGTAAACAGTGCTTCCCCCGCAATTTCGCCACAAATGCTGGTTTCGATATTGAATTTCTTCGCGGAACGAATGACTGCTTTGACCAATTGAATCACCGCTGGGTGTGCTCCTGTGTACAAACTTGCAACCCTTTCATTTCCTCGGTCCACTGCCAGCGTATATTGAATCAGATCGTTCGTTCCGATGGAGAAAAAAGAGACTTCCTGGGCGAAAACCGATGCCATAAGGGCGGCACTGGGAACCTCGATCATGATCCCGGTAACCACACTCGCATCGAAGTCAATCCCTTCATCAGTCAACTCATCCATGACATCCTGCAGGATCATCTTGGATTTCCGAAGTTCCATCGCGGTCGAAATGAGGGGAAACATAATGCGAATCGGCCCCAGGGCAGAAGCACGCATCAACGCCCGCAATTGAATCTTGAACATCGGTAGATTCTGCAGACAGTAACGAATACTACGCAATCCCAGCATCGGATTGCGCTCAGGCTCCTCCGCCTGTTGCTGGGTGTACTTATCAGCTCCAAGATCCATCGTGCGGATGGTCAGTGGTCGGCCATCGAGCAACTCAATCGCCTGTTTATATTCCTCGAAATGCTCTTCCTCTGATGGCGGTTTACCTCGTGTCAGGTAGAGGAACTCCGTTCGGAACAGCCCCACACCTTCACCACCATTGGCAAGCAATCCCTCAATTTCAGCAGCAAACTCGATATTACCCATGAGGTTGATGTGTGTGCCGTCGCGTGTGATCGGCTCCAGAGAGACTTGACGTTTCAGAACAGCCTGCTCACGTTCGAAACGCGCAACGAACTCACTGTAGCGGCTGAGCGTTTCATCATCCGGCTGTATGATGACCTTTCCTTCAATGCCATCAATGATGATTCGATCGCCGTCTTCAACCTCCGTACTGATCCTCTGACAACCCACTACAACAGGAATCCCCAACGCCCCCACCACGATCGAGGTGTGGCTGGTTCGACCACCGGCATCTGTTGCCAAACCGATGATTTTCCTCACATCCAGCGATGCCGCCTGAGCCGGGGTCAGATCGTGGCTCACCACAATCACCGGCTCATCAATTTTGGCCAAACGATCTCGGCTCCGGCCGACCAACTTGCTGAGTACCCGTCGATCCAGATCGAGGACATCGTTGGCTTTTTGCCGAAAAACCTCGCTCCCCATCTCCTTGAACTGATCTGCCAGGCTTCGAAAAGCCTCTGCCACAGCATACGAAGCTGTTACCGCCTCTTCCTCGACCCGCTTCCTGATAGGTTCAAGCAGAGTTCGGTCTTGAAGTAATCCGATATGAAACTCGAAAATCTTGGCCGGCTCAGGTCCCAGAGATTCAGCCACACGTGCCCGGTCGGCTTCCAGTTCCGCCACTGCCTCTTCGACAGAGGTATTGAACCGCCACAGCTCATCTGCGATATCTTCCTGTTTGACAGTATGATACGGCACACGCTGGAGGACTTCCTCCAGAACAAAGGCCCGCCCGATGACCACACCGGGCGTGACTGGTGTGCCGGTTATGCTCTTCATGGATCGCTACCGCCTGCCAAACTTCTCAGAGAATTGGACCATCCAACTCCCTGACGCCACGAGAGCACTCAGTATAGCCGAAAACAGCTTCTATCGGGTAAAGCTGGGTAATCTCGTGCACCTTCAAATGATCCCGGATTACTGCCAAACAACAATCCCCACACACGATCAGTTGCACATTCCGTCCCGTCAGTCTCAGGCTCTTCCTGGGGGATCGTTCTTCTCTCTTGCTTGTCGTCTACCCCCACGAAAACATACAACATTGTCTTTGTTTCTGCGTTGATTGGAGTATATTGGAACATAGAGGCTCTGCGGTGGCGCGGGGCGAAGTCTCTGTGAAACGTGGGGCAGGCTGTGGAGGAATACCGTGATGATTAAAATAAATGAATGCCGTATCCAAGCATCGGTTGGAATCATCTGCGCATCTCTGCCGCTTGTCTGTGCAACTGTGGTAACCGCTGATAGTGGTTCAATACTGGCGTGGGATTACTGATACGAAGAAGAAGTTTGTGATGATCCCTGCCCGCCGTATTGTGATGGTGATCTGACAGAAGATTGCACGGTGAACATTGAAGACATCTTCGCGATCCTCGGACAATGGGGACCGTGTGAGTGATGATGTTTGAGCGTATTTGAGAGCACTGATAGAACTCCATCCAAATTGTGGCTGGAATATATCCGATCTTTCACCTGTACATTGGCTAAAAATTCGGGTATTGGCACAGCCTGGATTGCCAAGAAACCTCTCGCATCGTGAGGGCTTTAAGGTATAGTGGGATTTGGATGAAATATCTTGATCAGCCCCCGTCGGGGTTGGCACAGACTGGAGAAGTTGTAATGAAAATTGTACCTGGACAGATGATTGTAGCCGTCCTGGCAGCGGCCGTAGCTGTGCTGCCCACAGCTGGCAAGGATACCGCAGACACGAAACTGCGGGGCGATCTCGTCACCGTGATGAGCGAAGCAGCTCCAAATGAACTGATCCCGATCAGCATCGTGCTGCGCGAGCAGTTCTCCGCGGACGAGTTTACCCAGTTTAACTGGATCGATGACAAGCAACAGCGGCGGGCTGCTGTACTCGGCAGGCTCAAGACTGTTGCCCGTTCTTCATCGGCTTCGCTTCTGGCAAGCCTACAGGATCAGCAGGCTGAGGGTGCAGTCGGTTCCCGCATCCGCGATCTCTGGATCGCTAATGTGATCGCAACTGAAGCCAACTCCCAGGCTATCATGAAAATCGTAGCCCGGGATGACGTGGCATACGTGAATTATGACCGCCCGGTCGGCAGCGAAGTCTTCCCCGTCGATCCTAATAAACCGTCCATGGATGATTTCAATGCCCTCGCTGACGGTAGGGGAATCGAGTGCGGCGTGGAGATCATGCGCGCCCCGGAAGTCTGGAATAATCTCAACATCACCGGTGAAGGTGTCGTTGTCGGCATCATCGACACCGGTTGCTGCATCCAGCACCCGGATATTGAGAATCAAGTCTGGACAAATCCCGGTGAAATCCCGGGCAACGGCCTTGATGATGACAACAACGGCTACATAGACGACATCGTTGGATGGGACTTCGAGAACGACGACAATGATCCGTCCGACAGCAACGGCCATGGCACGCATACGGCCGGAACCGTGTGCGGTGATGGGACCGACGGCACCATCACTGGAATGGCACCGAATTGCCAGATGATGATCCTCAAGTTCTGGAACAACTTCAGCGGTGAGAGCATTGTCTGGGAAGCCATGCAATATGCTGCGGACAACAATGCCGACGTGGTCACCGCCAGCATCGGATGGCCGCACTGGATAGGCCCTGATCGCGCGACCTGGCGGGCGGTGTGCGAGAACACGATGGCTGCCGGTGTGGTTGTGGTCTACGCGGCAGGCAACGAAGCCAACTTTAATCCGCCAGTCGACAACATACGCACGCCAGGTGATGTGCCGGACATGCTGACCATCGGAGGGACCGACTGTAACGACAATAGCTACAACATGAGCAGCATTGGTCCCGTCACCTGGGAATTTGTCGATCCGTACAACGACTGGCCTTACCCTCCCGGCAAGATTAAACCCAGTGTTTCGGCGCCCGCTGTTGACACTATCTCCTGCGAGAACAGTCCCTGCACCGGTTATACATCGCTAAGCGGCACGTCGATGGCAACACCGCATGTTGCCGGCGCCGTAGCACTCATGCTTGAAGCTAACCCCAACCTTGATCACTTCAGCGCCAAGCAGATCCTAATGGACACCTCCGTTGATCTTGGTGCCCCGGGCATGGACAACACCTTCGGAGCGGGGCGGGTTGATGCCTACGAAGCTGTGGTTGGGGCTATGAACCATGGAGATCCCTGCCCCGCCGATCTCACTGGCGACGATCAGGTTAACATCGATGATATCTTCGCAGTACTTGGCTTATGGGGTGATTGCCCTGACCCATGCCCGCCATATTGCGCGGGTGATCTGACCGAAGATTGCACGGTTAACATCGACGACATCTTCGCGATCCTCGGCATGTGGGGACCATGTGATTGATCAGTGTGAATGATCAGAATGTTCGTAAAACAACGGCCCCCGATGAACACATTGGGGGCAAGATGCAAGTCCACTTTACGAAGTACTCTGCGAGATGTTATCTCGCAGCTATTCCCCATACCAATAATTTCAGAAGCGCAGACTCACCCCACGCACATTGCACACAATCATTCAGAAAATGTGGGTACATCACTTTCCAGATCGACTACCGGCTTCCCTGCACGGTTGTGGACGTAATGCAATTCCAGATAACGTGCGACATAGTCCAGAATGCTCAGCGCTTCGGGGATTTCCGGGTTACTGGTCGGCCCCATTGGATCAAAACGCATGCCTCGGAATCGATCGACCGCATCCTGGATCGACAGCCCATATTGCAGGGCCAGGCTAAATGCCCGACAGAAGCCCTGAATCAAACCCGAGAGTGTTGATCCTTCCTTGCTCATCTTGATGAAAATCTCGCCGGGTGAGTCATCCTCGAACAGGCCGATGGTGAGGTAACCCTCGTGGCCGGCAATCGCAAACTTGTGCGTGACGGATCGACGGGTGGTCGGCAATGTGCATCGTGTGTTGGTAATGAGCATCAGTCCTGTCTCAACTTCATCCTACACGATATATCGCCATCTCCCCAGAGACTGGTTCACTTTCGCGGGCAGAATTATGATTTCACGCTCCAGTTAGACGCCATATGAGCCACCCGGCGGTTAGGATCAACAGCACTAAACCAACTGGGATACGTGCTGAGTGCTTCCACCGGCACAACCACCACATACCACTAGCTACGATAATCAGCAGAACACCCTCCACAGCAAATGTCGCAAATCCATGAGCTACCCCCTTCACGTGGGGTGATGGATAGAACGGTTGCACGATTATGATCTGCCAGAGTTCCACGATCATGTGACGGATGGAGATCAGCCCCAATCCCAACAGAATTCCGATCGCAGACGTCCAACCACCGATGCGCAGTGTGCAAAGTCCGCCTACGGTTTTCACCGCTGTAATCAGCATAGCGATGACATACACACTGATGATGGCAACGCACACCGGGATCCTCGACTGAATCCCCCATACGACCATCACC
>JANQEQ010000146.1 GCA_028278245.1 Phycisphaerales bacterium
CTACCCCCCCACACATTACCACGCAAAGACCCGCGGGTTGCCACCACGCGGCTCATCTCTTCACAATGCTCACCTACAGAAGGATAATAACTGTTGACCGTAGGTAATGCTTTATGTCGTGTTCTATGAATCATGAGTCAATCCCCTCATGGAAGTATCAGGTCAGGGCGTGGAGGATGAAGCCGCCCGTTGGGGCAAGTCGAGAACGAATTGAATTTCCCGCCCCGCATCGAGGCGCGTCTCCGTATCGTGGAGAACCATGGTGATGCGGATAGCGCGCGGCCAGGGTGTGTAACCTAACTGTGGATCAGGCTCCCCGTATGTTGCAATTTCGTTAGGATCCAATTGAATCGCTTCAGATTGGTTGTAGCCGAAGAATGCTTCGTAGATTTCGACGAAATTATTTGGATTCGGACTGTCGTATTGTTCAACATTGTTTATTGAACTTGAATCAGTGGGGCCAAAGGGAGGGTAGACCGTCCAGCCGGCACGCCACCAGGGGAAGGGACCATCGGTATAAAGTGTGAAATTAGGATTACTGCCGAAGGGAAAGACGCCGCGGGCTTTATCGTACATCCCGAACCACGGCTGTTCATGTGCCGGGTCGATGCGTACCAGACCGACTTCCCAATCCCAAAGCGGATGTTGTGGAACAGTAAAATCGTGGTATTCCACGCCGGCACCATCTTCATAAACCCAATCAACGATGAAGGAACTGCAGGCAGAGCCGAGGGTAGAGGTGGTGAGCGCCTGGTCGACGCGGTCCATGCTGGGCGCGATGCGTTCTGCCCGGGGGTAGTACAGCAGGTTGTAGCGCATGACATCGCGCTGATCGCCGTTGGAATAAGATATATCAAACCAGGGGCGAAATCCCCATGCAGTATTACGATCATAGAGAATGGAGTATCGAATATCGTTCATCTGGGAAGCCGCAGCATCGCAGCGACCATTGCGTATTTCACGACTCTGGAACCAGCCGGACTCTCCACGCGGGTCGTTCAGCAAAACACTGCGTGCGGTCAGGTTTTGCCCCAGGTAAATCGTCTTGGAATCGTTGTTACCGTAGTTCTGATCATCATCCATCAGCACCACCTGCTGGCGGGCTAACAGCCACTCCGTTGCGGGAGGTTGTGTTGCATCAATGCGATCACTGGATGTGAAGTTAAACACGCTGGTCCCGGTTCCACCGGAATAATCAAAATAAGTTTTCACGGTATCAGCCACGCCATAATGCCAGGGGGTGGGAATGGGGAAGGGATCAGGTACCGGATTGAAAACCAGATCTGCATCGTGCGCGCGATCTGAACCCGGATCAAACGGCTTTCCCTGCAGCAACTGGAACGAATGGCCGTAATAAATACGCGAAGCAGTTCCCTGTCCCTTGTTATTGCTGCCCTGGCTGATGTGATAAGTTTGTGAAGATTCAATACCGTGGGTGAAAAAGAGAAGCTGATCAGCCCGGATATAATCATCCTGAGATAAATAGGGATTGAGAAGCGGACCGCCGGAGTTTACATTGATATCATTGCGAACCTTCACACAGCGGATAAGAAATACGCCTTCGTGATTGAGACGCTCCAGATCCTCGCGTAGTTGACGTTCAATGACTGCGGCTTCCTGTAGCACACTGGCGGTCGCTTGGCCGATACTGGTGATTCGACTGGCGGTGCCGAAAATTTTGCTTGTTGCGATGATAACCACGAGCAGGACGACGATAGCGATCATTAATTCAGTAAGCGTAAAACCTCTCCCCCACCCCCCCACACACAAAGACCCGCGGGTTGCCACCACGCGGCTATTCCCCACACACTCACTGTCGCATAACCTGCGCAAATGGGCTGTAGAATGTGATTGCTTACATCTTCTCATCATTACAGCTCCTTCACCATCACATAAACCGGAGTCAGTGTGTGCCCTTCTCGGTTGGACAGTGGGACATACCAGATGTCACTGACCATCGCTCCATTTGTCGGGAGTTGTGGCCAGTAATACGGAGTGCTTGGGGAATTGATTAGGTTAATGGCGGGAAGCATCACAGGTCGCATGAGTTCAACCTGCATTGGTTCGTTGGGATCATCCTGGAAATGGTCGAGCACCTGATGGACGCTGCCGTTCTGATCGAGGATCCATTGTCGTGGTGCCTGCCAGGCTTGTCGTGGATCCTGTAAGTCAAAGACATATTCAGGATCTTCCACTGTAGGATCGTATCCCCAGACGATGTGATCATCACCACCACCGAAGCCTGTGTCGGTATCGCCATAGTCTGCTGGTCCAGGTGGATCATTCGGACCGAAATGATCCCAACCTGCATCCGGTGCGATATAGCGATTTTCCGGATCGTTCACCAGATCCAGCCATACAGGAATGGGGGGAAGATCAGGACTGATGTAATACGGCGTGTGGGCGCTGATATCATTGGGTTGGACGATGTAATCAACTGCCTGACCGCTTGATCGCGTCACCCGGTATACGAAGATGGCAACATAAATCTTGCCCTGAAATCTACGGAACATGCAGTCCCACACATATTGCGGTTTAGTCAGCGTAACCGGATTTCCTATTGCATCCGTAGCAGAGTTTAATTCAGATTGGATAGGATAGTAGCGTTCGCGTTGAGTGATATGTATTCGTGGTGGCCCGTCCGGATTCACTGACGGATCTGTGTTGTAGGGGATGCCCCACAGTGGACCGCCACGAGGATCTGGATCCAACGAAGGGGTGCCATTTCTATCAATCCAACCGGTTGAACCAAACAATGATTCATGAAATTCGGTGGCGCGATGAATGTTATCACCTGCTTCACCATGCTGCCACCGCCAGTAATCATGGCTGAATATGTCAATCGCCCCACTTTCATCAACCTCATATTGATTACCGTTATATTTTATTTCGTAGGTACTATCTGTATCATCCTCGAAGATGAACGAAGGTCGCATCCAGTTCCAGTCACCCGGTTGTGTGTAGCGAGGTGATTCGAGAATGAGAAGAAAAGCAGGATCTGAAAACTCTTCAAACGTTCCGAACTGCTCGGGGCTGACCTTGCTGCGGATAATTGCCAGCGCGCTGTGTGCGACTGACGGGCCCATGATGTCATCGACTGATTTGCGCTGCTGCACCATTCCCACGGGAAACAATGCGGCAATGCTGATGATACCGATGCCGAGGATAAATATCGCCATCAGCACCTCGATGAGTGAGAAACCGGTTGAATAGCGCACCGATCTTATTTTGGATGGCCTTGACATTCTTATGTTCATTTCAAGGCTACTCCCGTGTAACGGTTGAAGTGAATGCGGTCGGCAAAGTTGCTGATGTAGCCGTTGGGACCGGTCAATTCCAGTTTGTAGTTACCGTACTCTGACCAATCGGTCGATCGCATTTCTCGAGCCTGATCGTTGTCGTACACTGCGAGGTACGGAACAGGAGCAATTGTCGGTTCATCACCTTCAAATCTCTGCTCAAACGATGCTTCACTGACATCAAAACCACCTTCTACATAGGTTGTTCCTGATGTATAGACTTCCCGTATACGATTGCGATTAAAATCAACCCAGGCTGCATTGGAATCGGACTGAGAATTACGGCTTCTCGTCGCACCATCTGGTCCATACATGACGGCAATCATTTGGCCGGGATATTCACCCAATCCGGTATCCTGATTAATGTCAGGCAGAAAGACCTGTGTGCTCCATTCACTATCATAATTTCCTGTACCCCAACTCCGGCCAAACATAGGCCCTGCCACATGAATCCCGGACGCTAATCGTGTCACCATGGCGTCAGGTATTGGTTCAAACCGATCGACTACAGAGGAGCCAGTATATGTTTCACCGGTCCACATACAGGGGACGATCTCAACGTATTGGCTGGTTTTACTTTCCCAGCGTGGACGGAACACAACCAACACGAGTTGGTTGTTTTTCATCGCCAGCGCGCGGGCTGTATCCAGCGCTGCCATGAGCGCGTTCTGACTTGAAGTTAACTTCGCATCCTTGGAAATGCTGCGCACGCTGATGGCTGTGAGCCCCGCCAGAATGACGATGATCGCCATAACCACCAGTAGTTCTGTCAGGGTAAAACCAACTGAACGATTGACTCTGTTCCCGGATCGTTTCGTTACAATTTTCATGGCAACGGATCCTCCACAGGATAGGAATAGATGTTGTCCATGGT
Source organism: Phycisphaerales bacterium (assembly GCA_028278245.1). Taxonomy (GTDB): domain Bacteria; phylum Planctomycetota; class Phycisphaerae; order Phycisphaerales; family SM1A02; genus JANQEQ01. The sequence goes on from JANQEQ010000146.1 coordinate 4,174, forward strand.
TTGATCGTGTTCAGGTGTACCTTCTGCATACGATAAGTCACCGAATTTTCCATCCGGGCCGGCGGAGACGAAACAGATACGCCGGTTTACACATATGCCGTATCTGTTTTCCCAGCCATACGCTTCACCCCCAAGCGCCGGATGCCCATCACGTACGCGGATTGTCAGATCGTTATCAACAACATATTGATCAAAGGGTGGAAGTGGATCGCCATTTCCTGGATCGAAATAAGGATTGTCATGATCAGCGACACGTCCGGGATGAATCATGTACACGCGCGTATCCCACGGATCAAACACGTGAAATTTCAGCTTGTTGTTATCATTGATATCTTCAAATTGACGCAAATACTCAGCATCAATTTGAGAGATAATTTCTTTGATGCCTCCGGCACGCCGGACACGCTCAAGAAGAGCCGTTAGCTGATCATCAGGCGTATCATCGTATTGAATGTCATATCTGGCGTTGTTGGGAACGTTATCCTCACCCCATGATATTTTCAGGTCTGAGGATACTTCCCATTCAGTTACCGCCTGGTCGAGAATACGCAGCATCTGTTCGGTTTCGTTGATCTTTGATTTCTGCAACATGCCGGTACCGACCGTCACGGTGAGGCCTGCCAGCAGGACGATGATCCCGATGACGATCAGAATCTCAACCATGGTGAATGCGCGTTTGATCGGAAGGTTCTTTTTCAGCGTGCTCATGGGCCGACTCCCACGATGTTATCTTTGTTGAATTCCTGACTGTCGTAACGAACCGTATCATCAACGGTGAGATCAGGACCGCTGGAGAGGATGGCAAATTCTGCGGCCTGCAGGGAGAAGGTTGTGGTACTATCACCATTTGCATCATCCGTGCGTGCAGCCAGTTCACTTCCTGCATCGATTTTGAAGGGACGTAACGCATATACATCAGATAATGACGGGACAAACGCTGCCATACCTGAGCGGTAAGACATCTTCAAACCGCCCTGTGGGTAGGGACGACGGTAGTAGCGCAACGGCTGCCCCCAATAATCAACGATTACCATGACACGCGGACTGCCGTCGGATTCCGGATCGTCGTATCCGATGTCACCCGGGAAGAGAATTCTTCTCTCACCTGCCTGGATGGTCAGGCGTCCGAGCAGGCGTTCATCGCGAAGTTCCAGGTAAGGACCGTATACCTTTGCAGTCCGTGCCTGCGTGCTGCCCATGTTGCGCCATTCTCTGGAACCATCAGCATCACCCAGAATTGTCGCCGACCATACACCATCTGTTTCCGGATGGCGTATACCCGGACCGGAGAGTGTCGCATTATTGGCATGCCCCTGACCATCTTCCTGCGCATTACCGTATCCGATCAGATAATCTGCGAGGCTGGTTATGGAATACCACGTTTGAATGTCATTGTTGTATTTAAGGTAACCCGGATCTGGTGGATTACTCAACTGACGGAATTCATCAGCATAGGATGGACTTCCCGTCAATGGACTGAGCACAGGGGGGTAATATCCGATGTCATCTTTAAAACGGATCAACCCCTGATGCACCGCATTCATAACCGATTGTGTCTTGGCTCGCTGCGCCGACTCTGATGCTGCGTTGAGTGCCACAATGAGAATGCTCATGAGCACGAGGATGACAGTGACAACAATCAACAACTCTACAATCGTGAACGCACGGGGTAATATCCGTTTACGGTCCACAAACAAAGATGTGCTGTTTTGTGATCTCATAAATGTTGTCCGACCAGGAAAACTTTGTGAATTATCATCAACCTGTGCCACCGGAGACGGATTCGATCATTTTGACCAGAGGCAGGAACAGTGCCATAACGATTGTGCCGACCACCGATCCCAGAACCACCACGAGGAGAGGTTCCAGCAGGCTCAAAAGACTCTGGACGGCAACGTCAACTTCCTCATCGTAGTTGTCTGCAATTTTCATCAGCATGTTGTCCAGATCGCCGGTCTCCTCGCCCACGTCGATCATGTTCACGACCAGTGAATCGACAACTTTGGCATCACGAAGTGGTGCAGCGAAAGTTTCACCTTCACGAATCGAATCATGCACCTTCGTCAACGCCTTCTCGTAGACATAATTACCTGATGTGTCACGGGTAATCATGATGGCTTCAAGGATGGGCACACCGGCTGAGATTAATGTCCCCAGCGTTCTGGTGAACCGAGCAACGGCCGTCTTCCGTATGAGGTTCCCGGCGATGGGAAGTCGAATCTTGATGTGATCCGTCGCAGCACGTCCCGGGCCGGTTTTACGAATGAGCTTCAGTATCAGGAAAACTAAAATTGGAGAACAGAGAATCCATATCCAACCGGGTATGTGTTGATTTTCGTGTGCTTTGCCGGCCACCCACATGCTGGCGCTGATGAGCCACTGTGTCAGCCCGGGAAGTTCGACCTCAAAATCGTTGAAAATGCCTTGAAATTTCGGGATCACGAAAACCATGATGCCGGTCACAATACCCACAGAAATCATGATCACGCAGGCGGGATAGATCATTGCGCCGATGATGCGGCGTTTCAATCGCTCGGCTTTTTCCATGAAGATTGCCAGGCGCTGGAGGATAATGTCCAACACACCACCGATTTCTCCTGCATTGACCATTTTGCAGTACAGCCGATCAAATGCTTTGGGATGTTTGGCCATGGAATCAGAGAGTGTGGTTCCGGATTCCACATCCTCTGCCACCTGCCCCAAAACTGATTTGAGCAAGCCGGGTCGTTGCTGTTGTTCCAGAATCTGCAATGAGCGTAACAGGGGAAGTCCTGCGTCCTGAAGGGTTGAAAGCTGTCGGGTAAACGCCGTCATCTTTTTTGTACTGACGCCGCCAATTGCTAAGTTGAAGCCACCCTTCTTTTTCTTTTTCTTTCCTCTCTGCAGTGCGGTACCTTCTTTTTTACCTGTACCGCCCTTGACTTTCTGTTCACGGACCGAAGTAGGAAAATATCCCTGCCCTTTGATCCTCTGGATAGCCTCTTCACTCGTACCGGCTTCGATGGTGCCCTTCTGGGGCTTCCCCGCCGAATTCAGTGCTTCGTAAACATAAGTAGGCATCGTATCGCTCCACTCAAATCAATTGCCGACCGGCTGAACCTTCGGCAGAATTACTCTTCGATGATGGTCTCCCGGACCACTTCATCGAGAGTCGTTTGTCCTTCATAAATAGCTAGTAGCCCGGAATCGCGCAACGTACGCATTCCTCGTTGTATCGCTTCCGCACGTAACACATTGGTGGATGCATCAGTAATGATCATCTCACGCAGAACGTCATCCATCTGCATAATTTCAAACAGGGCCATTCGGCCACGATATCCACTGTGGTTACAGTTATCGCATCCTCGACCACGGAACAGCGTCCTGTCCTGAACATCATCACGCTTCAGTTGAAGCTCCATGAGTTGCTCGTCAGTTGGCACAAAATCTTCCTTACAGTGCAGGCAAATTCGACGAACAAGTCGCTGAGCAACAATCGCTTCGATCGTTGCGGTGAGAAGGAATGTTTCCATCCCAAGGTCAGCTAAACGCAATATGGACGAGGGAGCATCATTTGTATGGAGGGTTGAGAAAACCAGGTGACCGGTGAGTGATGCCTGCACTGCAATCTGTGCAGTTTCCAGGTCACGAATCTCACCCACGAGAATGATGTCCGGATCCTGACGCAAAAATGATCGGAGTAAACGTGCAAATGTCAGATCCTGATCAACATTGATCTGACATTGAATCAATCCGTCAATGTCATATTCAACCGGATCCTCGGCCGTAAGAATTTTTGTAACCGGATCGTTGAGTTCATTGAGCGCTGCATACAGCGTTGTTGTCTTTCCGCACCCGGTGGGCCCCGTCACAATGATGATGCCGTTGGGTTTCTTGATGAGTTCGCGAATTTCACTCAGTTCATCATCACGAAAGCCGACTTTGTCCAGGCTTAACTGGACATTGGCCCGATCCAGCACACGCATCACGACCGATTCACCAAACATCGTGGGCAGCACCGATATACGCAAATCCACGGGATTGTTGTTCACGACTAGTTCGATACGACCGTCCTGAGGTAATCGACGTTCAGCAATATCAAGGCTTGCCATGACCTTGATACGTGAGACCACAGGAAGAGCCAGGTGCAATGGTGGTGGTACCATTTCATAGAGGATGCCGTCGATGCGGTAGCGCATCTTGAATTCATCTTCAAACGGCTCAAAGTGGATATCCGACGCTTTGTCTTTAATCGCCTGCAGGAGAACAAGATTGATGAGGCGAACGACTTTGTTGTCCTCCGCAGCAGTTACCAGTTCTTCCAGATCAATCGAATCACCACGACCTTTGAACGAAGCCAACTGCTCATCTTCGCTCAATTCAGTCATCATCGTTGTCATGGAGCTTGATTCGCCGCTGTAGTGTTTTTGCAGGACTCGATCGATTTGATCCTCTGGTGCCACTACCGCCTCGACCTTGAATCCCATCAGGAGTCGAAGGTCATCAACTGCTCGAAAATTATCCGGGTTTTTCATGGCTATGGTGAGTTTTTTGTTCGGCTCATCAAATTCCAAAGGAATGATTTGATAAGTCGTTGCCGTTTCAGTTGGCATGGCTTCGAAAGCTTCTTTGCTGATGCTTTCTTCATCCACATCCACCATCCGCATTCCTGCCTGACCGGCAAGCGCCCTCATGATGTCACGCTCTTTGATATAACCCAATTCGATCAGGATTTTCCCGATGAGGATTCGCTCTCCTTTTTCTTTCCGCGACCGCTGGATGGCGAGTGCTTCATGGACCTGATCTCGTGTGATTATCCGAAGTTTGGTCAGTACGCGACCAAATCGTCGACCCTTCAGTTGACTAGGATCGATATCTTTCTTGATAGATGTTTCACCCTGTTTTGCCATCTCTGGCTCCTTCACCTCAGGATTTCAGTGATTCAAACTCGAATGAGAAAAGCCCATTTCCTGTGGTGATTTCAAATCAACAAACCAAGTCATACTAGTCTCCACAACTAGCTCACCAGCATCATGGGCCGAAAATATGTATTGCAAAAGAGAAAATGACCAATCTTTTTGATGGGTCATTTGGAATAATAAACATTATCTAAGATGTTGAAAATATTGAATTTCCGTTTTGATCCTAACATAAACCGAGCATATTACGTAGTAATCGCGATTAATCATGATAAGTTCATTCAGTTTTCTCATCCAATTCTGTCCTGCCCACCCTTCCACCTGATCGATGGACTTTTTCAGTCAGTTCACCGGGATCCTTGCCCATATCAATCATCTCATCTGCAGCGATAATGCCTTCTGTGTAGAGCTGCCAGAGATGGTCATCCAGCAATTGCATGCCGAATTTTCGGCCGGTCTGAATTGATGAATCAATTCGGAACGTCTTGTTTTCACGAACAAGGTTGGCGATAGCGGGAGTGACGACAAGAAATTCATACGCTGCTACACGTCCGGGATAATCAATCCGAGGCAATAGAACCTGGCTCAGTACTGCAATCAGGGACACTGAAAGCTGTACCCGAACCTGAGCCTGCTGATTGACCGGAAAAGCATCAATCACACGGCTGATCGTTCCTGCAGCACCAGTTGTATGGAGCGTACCAAATACCAAGTGGCCTGTTTCGGCTGACCGAATAGCGGCTTCAATAGTCTCCAGGTCACGCATTTCACCCACTAGAATCACATCCGGGTCAGCACGCAGGGCTCTTCGCAGAGCCTCAGCAAAGCTGGGGACATCCACCCCCACTTCTCGCTGGTTGATGATCGATTTTTTTGCGTAGTGGTAATATTCGATCGGATCTTCCACCGTGATGATGTGCCGATCGAGCTGGGAGTTCACATGGTCGATCATCGTTGCCAGCGAAGTTGTTTTCCCGCAGCCGGTTGGTCCGGTGACGATAAACAAGCCACGAGGTCGACGGATAAGTTCCTTGACAATCTGAGGCAAGCCGATCTCTTCAAAGGTCAACAGCTTGTTTGGAATGAGACGCAATGCGATTGATATGTTGCCGCGTTGACGGAAGATTGCGACACGAAATCGCGCTTCAGTACCGTAGGCAAAGCCAAAGTCACAGCTTCCCTCTTCCTGGAGTTCCTGCTGAGCACGTTCAGGAGTTATTGACTTCATCAAGGCAGTGCAATCATCTGGATCCAACACCTTGGTATCCAGATTCCGCAATGCTCCATGGAGCCGCAGTGTTGGTTTACGTCCCACAATCAAATGAAGGTCGGACGCATTTTGACGAATAACGGTGTCCAGGAGTCGGTCAATTTGTACGGTCGACATGGGCTTTAGCTCTTTGAGGGCAACTTGAAAAAAGCTGAGCGATCATCATGCCGCCAGCTTTGTTGAGAGTCAAATATCGATATTCGCTTCGGTGAGACCTTCCGCCTGAGCAAATCGCGCGACCTCATCGGGAGTGGTATCACCTCGTAATATTTTAATTTTTCCATCACTGACCAGATCGCGCATACCGGCACGACCAGCTGCGGCTCTAATCTGGCCGATTTGTGACTGGGCAAATGCAAGCTCACGAAGTTCGTTATTCATACGCATCAGTTCAAAGATTGCTCGGCGACCGCGGTATCCCACATCACCGCAATGTCCACACCCCACAGGCCGACAGATATTACCGTTGGCGGCTTCCTCTTCTGAAATACCAATTAATCTGAGCTGGACCGGATCAGGATCGGTATCTGGTTCTTTACATCGATCACAGAGCACCCGGAATAGTCGTTGTGCCATAACTGCCATAATTGAACTGGCAACGAGGAACGGCTTGACCCCCATGTCGATGAGACGTGTAATCGCAGAGGGAGCGTCATTTGTATGCAAAGTGGAAAACACCAGGTGACCGGTTAGTGCTGCCTGAATCGCAATGTCTGCAACCTCCCGGTCACGAATTTCACCCACCAGAACGATGTTCGGAGCCTGACGCAACATCGCGCGGAGAATCGAGGCAAATGTAAGGCCAATACCTTCACGCACCTGACATTGATTGATTCCGGTGAAGTTGTATTCCACTGGATCCTCGGCAGTAATAATCTTACGGTCAGGACGGTTCAGAACATCGAGCGCTGAGTACAAAGTCGTCGTCTTTCCTGAACCGGTTGGACCAGTCACGAGAAAAATTCCGTTGGGCCGCCGGATGATGCGGTTGAATTCATCGAGGTGGTCCGCTTCAAACCCAAGGTTTGGGAGGCCGATCTTGACCGACTCCGGCCTGAGAATACGAAGCACGACCGATTCCCCGTGATAGGCCGGACAACTACTCACACGAAAGTCGATCTGCTCTCCATCCACTGGCATTTTGATTCTGCCGTCCTGTGGAATTCGACGTTCCGCGATGTTGACTCCAGACATCAACTTCAATCTTGCCAGTACCGCAGGCTGCATGCGCTTGGGCAGGTTGTCTCTCACATGACACACACCGTCGATGCGATAGCGAAGCACGACCCGATCATTCATCGGTTCGACATGAATATCCGATGCTCGGCCACGCACAGCCTCAGTGATCATCCGGTGAACGAGTCGAATAATTGGTGCATCTTCGCCCGCTTCGATATCAACCGATGTATCCACTGACGTATCCATGGATACATCCACCGAATCGGTGACCAGTGATTCCTCGGAAAAGATGCTAGGCCCCCCTGCCGTACCTGAAAGATTTTCAATATAGGATTTGATTGCGGCCTTTGGCGCAATGACCGTATCGATCTCGCAATTCATACGAAAGCGCAACAAGTCCAACAACTCAAGGTCCATTGGATCGTGGATTGCCAGTTTTAAACGTCCGCCGGCATTCCCCATGGGCAGGACAAGGTGTTTCTTGATGAGATCATCAGGAACCAAATCCATGTCAATCTGATCAGTGACTCCCGCACCCGAGAGATTGACAAATTCCATGTCAAACTGATGAGCGAGGGCTTTAGAAACATCTTCCTCTTTACAAAATCCCGCTTCGATCAACGCTTCGCCTATGCGCTTCCCACTCCCCTTTGCGATTCCCAGTGCGGTCTCAACCTGCGTTTCGGTCACAGTCCCCCATCCGGTAAGGATCTCTCCTAATTTCTTGCGTATTCTTGCCATGGCATCCTTTGCCCGTACTCTTCAGAGTGAGTTGCGGAAACTGTCCAGATGAATTCAAACCACCTAGTATTGTCGGAATGATCACGTCCAGCAAGAGCAGAAATACAATCAACGCAGTCACCGGACACACATTTACAGAAGAATATCATCCCATGGATCATATTCATCAATTCACCACCATTTTGGCATCACATCAGGAATTTTGAGATGCCCCTTCGCGTCCTGATCACCGCAGGTCCAACCCAGGAAGCAATCGATCGCGTCCGATTCATCAGCAACCGATCTTCAGGCAGAATGGGGATCGCATTGGCTCAGGCCTCATCAGAGTGTGGATACCACACGACACTTCTCCTGGGGCCGGTCACCATTCAATCAATGTCTGATCATGGCCTCATTCTGCCAGATGACATTGCGACTCATCACTTCCAGAGCACGAAAGACCTCCAGTGTCAGCTTAGATCCCATTGGCCGACTCACGATATTTTACTGATGGCAGCAGCCGTGGCTGATTTTCAGCCGATCATCCCGGAAAAAATCGATAAAATGCGGAGGCAGGAATCCAGTATTACCCTGGAACTTCAGCCAACTCCCGATTTGCTCACTGGATTGGCCGAAATGACGCGCTCTGAGCAGACTGTGGTTGGATTTGCCTTGGAATCAACTGCGGAATTGGAACGATCCGCCCAGGAAAAACTCAAGCGCAAAAAACTGGACGCCATCGTTGCCAATCCTCTGGAAACTATGGATAGCACCAATATCAGTGCTACTGTCTATCTGAAATCGGGAAAAATCCTAAAAGCCCCCACCGACCTGCCCAAACAGGAATTTGCCCGCTGGCTTCTGGATCATCTCCCTGAAATATCAAATTCCTGAACCCACGGAAACTCTGATCAAATTTCACAGAAATATTTCCTCCTCGCGCGAATTCGAGGCGTCGGTGACGTTTCACTGGTGGACAACAATTCCATCATTGAACCAGTTAGATTGAAACTGACTGATAAGGAGTTCCCATGAAATTCAGATCCATAATTCTCGCCATTGCCGCGTCGATCATGCTGACCTGCACTTCCACTCAAGCAGAAGAAGAACTGCTTGCCACAACCTTCGACCTGAAATTCCCCGGCGGAACGGTCGAGGAATATGTCGAAGCGATTCGCGATACGGTAAACGATGTCAATATCGTGGTCATGCCGGAAGCTACCGAACTGTATCTCGAACCGTTCGATCTCCATCAGGTCGATCTCTATGCCGCTATTAACCTGCTGCAGGGATTAAGCGAGAAAACGACGAGTAAAACCGTCACCATTATTACTGAATTGACGGAAGCCTGGTCTACGACCGCCAAGGATATCATCGTGGTGCAGGCGAAGGTACATGAACACTCAGTATCCATTCCAAAAACACACCTGGTTATCAGTGTGAGTGATCTATTTCAAGAGGACGGATTCACTCATGAGGATATGGCAACCGCAATTGAAACTGCCATGTCGATCTCTTCAGATATATATGATGAACCGGATGTTCGTTTTCATGAAGAAACCGGTCTGATTATTGCCCGCGGACATCCTGATCAAATGGCAACCATTGAGCAGGTGATCGATCAACTCCGCGAAGGTATCATTCGACGGCAGCAACAACAGGCCTTAGCCAATAATGCAGAGAATCAAAATGCTATTCGTAATCTCGAGATGGCGATTCACAAGCGTGACCTGATGATCAAGGAACTCGAACTGGAACTCAGTCGACTCAACCGCGAGATTGATGAATTTAAAAAGAAATAAAGTTCAACCGGAAGGGTGCTCTACGGTAACCTGAAGCAGCATTTCTTTACCGATCGGATCAGTTGTGTCTGATTCCCATGTCCGCGCGATAACCACAGCAATTGCCTCCGGAAGCGCGGAGGCATTTGGACGTTTTTACGATGATTGGTTTGATTACATGTACGCCCAGGTAAAGATCATCACTCAGCGCGATGAGGCAACCTGTCTGGACATTGTGCAGGAAGCCATGATCCGCGTGGTGCGGTTTATCAAGCCTTTCGATGAAACGGCGCCTCTGAAGGCCTGGTTGCGCGTGGTCGTGATGAGTTGCACTTATGATTTTCTCCGTACTGAAGCTCGTCGTAAAAAGCGAGAACAAACTGCACTCTCACACAGGAAGGCAACCATCACGATACCGCAGGACACGACGGAACAGTTGGCCTGGTTGCGCAAAGAGCTGAGCGATATGGGGCAGCAACATGTCAACCTTGTGTATTTCCGCTATCGCATGGGGTGGACACTCAGTGCCATTGGCAACCTCATGGGTTTGAGTCCTGGAGCCGTAGACGGACGACTCACCCGCACCATCAAAGAACTTCGCAAACGAGCCCAGAGCATTTTTCAGGAGTAGATCAATGAACACACAACTTACTCCAACCGGAACCCGACGACGGCAGGAGATGCGACACGAACTCATCTCCTACATGAAGCTACACCATCGACGTCGGCGCTGGTCGCGCTCTGCCCTGGGATTGTTGTTTCTGATCGGGACTGCTTCGCTCAGTTGCCTGGTTCTGTCAAATCCTGTTGCGCGCGATATCCAGCCTCCCTTTCGCACATCAACCGGAGGGAATGACGTGTCGGTAGAAGTTGCTCCCCCCAAGTCCATCTTTCAGTTAGTAAACTCAAATCCTGCTTCACTGGAACGATATCGATGCAGGCCACAATCCTTAATCCAAACGCTCAACGATGAAGAACTCCTGGCTCAATTGGCTGAACTTCATCGTCCCTGTGGCCTGATTCGACAGGGAGGAGAGGCTCGGTTGATCAGCCTGACTTCAGGCACTCCCCTCACCACGGATGATGCAACCAAGCCACCCTCTTCCAACCAAAATTTATCACCGAACAACACGCTCTGAACAGCCCCTCCCGTTCCAGCCTACATTTCAGTCCATCAGTACCCTTTGCCGATAATCGAAGATTGTCGGCCGTCTATTATGCATATACGTCGTTGGTAACGAATATGCCTCAGTCATCACTGCCTCAGTGAGAAAACGAGAAACATTATGAATCACCAGGAAGACAGAAAAGGCATGGGACCGATCGGGTGGCTTTTCACACTGATCGGTGCTGTCTTGATTGGGTATCTCGTTTATTACAATATTGCGCACCTCCACGATTCCCATGGTGGACATGGTGAAGCTCATGCGCCGCCACTGTGGGGGCTTGGCGTTTTGCCCTTTGTTGCTCTACTCGGCAGCATCGCCATTCTTCCCCTGCTTCCCGCAACACATCATTGGTGGGAGAGCAACCTCAATCGCCTGATTATCGCGCTGATTTGCGCTGTGCTGGCGTTGGTGTACTACTTTTTAGCCGAAGGGCCGGAGGTACTCCTGCCCAAACTGAACCACGCAGTCCCTGCGGAGTACATCCCTTTCATTGTTCTGTTGTTCAGCCTGTATGTGATCAGCGGAGGTATCAATCTCAAGGGAGATCTCGCAGCACGCCCTCTCACCAACACCGCTTTTCTTGCCATCGGGGCAGCCATTGCCAGCTTCATCGGCACAACTGGCGCGAGCATGCTCCTCATCCGCCCACTGCTGCAGACCAACTCTGAACGAAAGCACGTGGTGCATACCGTCGTGTTCTTCATCTTCCTCGTGAGTAACATCGGCGGCACGCTGCTGCCCATCGGCGATCCTCCACTCTTCCTCGGATATCTCCGAGGTGTCGCGTTCTTCTGGACGTTCAACCTCTGGTTGCAGTGGGCGATCTGCTGCGTCATTCTGCTGGTCATGTATTACATCCTCGACACCATCGCCTACCGTAGAGAAGGGGTGTTTGATCTGCAGAAAGACGACACACAAAAGCAACCCCTGCGTCTGCGCGGCTGGATTAACATCCTCTGGCTGGCAGGAATTGTCGGGTGTGTCGCAACGGTTAATCACGAAAGTAAACTGTGGGGAACAGACTGGACACCGTTCCCCTTCCTGCGGGAAATACTCATGTTTGCCCTGGTCGGACTCTCCCTGATCACGACCCCCAAAGGTGTACGTGAAGATAACGGTTTCAACTACGCAGCGATATTGGAAGTTGCCGCTCTTTTCATTGGCATCTTTATTGCCATGCAGGTTCCCATTGACGTATTGCGGGTATATGGACCTGACCTGGGCTTGACCGCACCCTGGCATTTCTTCTGGGCTACCGGCACCCTCTCCAGTGTGCTCGACAATGCCCCGACATACGTCGTATTCTTTGAAACCGCCCACTCGTTTGAACCGCAACCAATACCAACGACGATCATCCGGGAAGATCTACTCATCGGGATCAGTCTTGGCGCGGTGTTCATGGGGGCAATGACATACATCGGTAATGGGCCGAACTTCATGGTCAAAGCAATTGCCGAGCAAAGCGGTGTCAGGATGCCCAGCTTCTTCGGTTTCGTGTTTAAATACAGCATCCCCTTCCTCGTTCCAGTCTTTATCGTTATTACCATTATCTTCCTGCGTGGTGGAGGCACCCCTGCTGACGCCGCTCCTGATGCAATGATGGATCATGCCGAACCGCACACGACGCAACTTGAAACCCCCCAATCTGTGGATGACCACGATCACTGAGGAGATCCCACCATGTTGAAACGCATACTTGTTGCACTCAGCGGAACCCCGTTCACTCCCTCAGCCGTGGCTCGAGCGGTTGAGTTGGCCCAAGTCCATGACGCGAGCATTACTGGAGTAACAATTGTTGATACCGAGCGCATCGGTGATGTAGGCCCGGTACCTATTGGTGGCGGTGCTGCCGCTCACTCCCTGGCGGAACATCGTCTGAACATCACCCGGGAGCACGTGGAGCAGGAAATCGCCAACTTTGAGAAAGCCTGCTCCAACGCGGGCGTACCCTTTGCCGTGTTCAAGGAAGATGGCGATGCATTCGATAAACTCCTGGAACTCTGGCGGTACCACGACATCACGATCATCGGTCTGCGCGGCCTCTTCGAATACGGCGTGGTTCACAATCCCGATGATCAGGTCATCCGACTCATCAAGCATGGCGTACGTCCCATTATCGCCGTCTCCCAGGAACACAAACCCATCAAGCGTGTACTCATTGCTTATAACGGCAATGCCGAATCGGCCATGGCGATCAAGCGCTTTGCCCAGTATCAACTCTGGCCGGATCTGGAACTCAAACTCGTCTGTTTTGATTTCCCGGAAGAGAAATCGACACCGCTCCTGGCCGATGCAACCACATACTTACGCGCCCACGGCGGGGATCCCACGGCCGAGAGCCTGCCCGGCTATCCCGAAGAAGGATTGCTCAAACACGCCCGATCCTGGGATGCGGATCTGGTGGTGATGGGCGCAACCTCACGCGGTAAGATCCTCAAACTGTTCAAGGGCACTACCGCCCTGGAAGCACTCATGCACGCAGGGATTCCTCTGTTCCTGTCGCAGTAGAGTCTCTCAGAATTCAAGCCCCTGAAAACCACTGTACAAACCAATCGCCTGCTTCTTCCGCCGCCTGTTCCAGTGTGCCCGGTTCTTCAAACAGGTGTGTTGCGCCGTCGATGACAGCAAGTTTGTTTTCACAGGTGATATGGGCTTGCGCTTCCTTGTTCATGCCCAGCACCGCTTCATCGCGCGATCCGACAATAAGCAGCGTGGGAGAAACGACTTGGGGTAGTACGGGAATCGCCAGGTCCGGCCGTCCGCCACGCGAAACCACCGAAGTCACATCCGTGGTCAAGGCCGAGGCTGCCACCAGCGCTGCTGCCGCACCCGTACTGGAGCCAAAGAACGCGATGGGCGTTGAGGTAAACTCCGCCTGAGACCGTAACCAGCGTGTAGCTGCGATCATCCGCTGGCCCAGCAGATTGATATCAAAGACGTTTTGTCGATCCTTCCCCTCAATATCCGTCAACAGATCAAACAGTAGCGTCGAGCATCCCCGATCATTGAGCCAGTGGGCGACAGCCTGGTTGCGGGAACTCAGACGGCTCGATCCACTGCCGTGAGCGAAGATCACCATCCCTGCCGCCTGCTCCGGACAGCACTGCAATCCCGGCAGATTCACCTCCCCCGTCTCAACCATCACCTCTTCAAATGCCCTGTTTGAGTTCATCGTGCTTCCTTTCCACCAGCGAGCCAACAACCCAGCGAGCCGGCATCTGTGATGCCGATTGACCGCCACCTACCCCTATTCTACCCGATCCTGCCAGACTTCACCGGTCGCCTCCGCCTCAGGATGTATCTATGATGAGAATTGCCATGAAGATCATCGTCAACGACAAGCCGCAGCAATTGGATGACCGCAGCACGGTCGAGCAGCTTCTGACTCACATGGAGCTCCAGAACGCTGCCTGTGCTGTGGAGGTCAACCGAGAACTGGTACCGAAACAGCAGCACAAACAGCAACAATTGCAGGACGGTGACGTAGTGGAAGTTGTCACCCTGGTCGGCGGAGGCTGATCATTAACTCACCTGAATCGAAAACATCATCATGACACAAATCACGCAGGACAATCTCATCGCTCCCTTCAAGTTCGGTCCACACACATTCACCAGCCGCCTCGTCGTCGGGACGGGTAAATACGAATCCTACGAACTCATGCAGAATGCGCTGGCCGCATCCGGCGCTGAAGTCGTCACCGTTGCTGTCAGGCGCGAGCGACTGCACGATGAACAGGGACGCTCACTGCTGGAATTCATTGATACGGACCGTTACACGATTCTGCCCAACACGGCCGGCTGTTTCAGCGCCGATGATGCGGTACGGGTTGCGCGCCTGGGGCGAGATATTCTCCAGCAACTCAACAACCCCGGACAGGAGTGGGTGAAGCTCGAAGTGCTCGGTGATAAGAAAACGCTGCTGCCCGATCCGGTGGGAACACTTGAAGCGTGTAAGGAATTGATTGCAGACGGTTTCAGCGTGATGTGTTATTCATCAGATGATCCCATCATGGCGGTGCGTTTGCGTGATGCCGGTGCCGCCAGTGTAATGCCGGCGGGAAGTCCGATCGGTTGCGGCCGGGGTATCGCCAACCCCGCTGCTATTCTTATGATTCTTGAATTGCTCAAGGATCCTGCTGCCGGTGGTGATCCCGATTATCCGGTCATTGTCGACGCGGGTGTAGGAACGCCCAGTGATATCACAACTGCAATGGAGCTCGGTGCCGACGGGGTGTTACTTAACACCGGTATCGCACATGCGAAGGATCCCGTGCAGATGTCTCATGCGATGAGAATGGCTTGCGATGCAGGTTACCATGGCTACCACGCCGGGCGTATCCCCAAGCGCATGTACGCCACCGCCTCCAGCCCCTGGGAAGGTGTGATCAATCCCATCCCCGGCGAGTAAATCAATTGAATCTTAATGTGTGAGGAGGGAGTGTTTGGGTGGGAGGATGTGTGGGGGGTATGTGTGGGGGGTATGTGTGGGGGGTATGTGTGGGGGGTATGTGTGGGGGGTGGGGGCTAGCCGAG
>JANQEQ010000104.1 GCA_028278245.1 Phycisphaerales bacterium
TGTCAGGCATCGGAGCGACCGCGTCGACAGGACCGACAGGTCCGGCTCCAAAGGTCGCCAGCACTTCTGCACCATCCCAGCCGCTGCGCACCACGATGACATCGCCCAGCGTTCCGCAGAGGATATCTTCAATCTGGTCGCCGGTGATATCGGGCATGTTCCGCAGCGAAAGAATGTTTTCTGCGCTGTTCGGATCAGCCACGAGCTGCCAGATTGATTCTCCTTCTGCGCCATCAATACTGACGAGCAATCCTTCAACGGTACCGGCGTAGACTTCACGCACATCGTCGCCGGTAATATCTGAGCCGACGACAACTTCGTAGACGAAGTCCGTTGGGAATTCCATTCTCCAGATGACCTGACCATTCTCGCCGTCCAGTGACCAGATGCCGTCATACGCAGAGGCGACCGCGACATCCTCGGAAAGATTCACGTCGGGATTCGCATTGCCCATATTCTTCAGATTGAAAACCGGAGACGGAGTTGTTGAGCCACCATTGATGTTGCGGCTCCAAATCTGGGAACCATCATCCCCATCGACACAAACTACGAAACCACTTGAACCGCCAACAGCTTCCGGTTTTCCATCACCATTGATATCTGCAATTGGTACGACGCTGTAATAGGACGCTCCCTGCGGATGCTGCGGACCCTGCCAGATCAAGCCGCCATCAATGCCGCTTAGTGCAAAAATCCGCTTCGGGCCACCGGTGCCTCCGGTACCACCTGCGACGAGTACATCCGGGATGAAGTCATCGTCGAGGTCTTCCGTCGGGTGCACGGCGTAAATCCAGCCACCATCCTGCCAGACACCATGCGTATCAAAGATCCAGAGCTGCTCGCCACTCTCTCCCGACAAAGCGTAAACAGACCGGCTACCCCCGGCTGTGCCAATAATGACATCATCGATGCCGTCACCTGTGATATCGGAGATTGAACGCAATCCGAGATTATCCCAAACAGTGCCTGAGTGGTTAGGATCGATGCGGGTATTGAATGTCCAAAGGGTGTCACCTTGGCCAGCACCGGATCCATTGAAGCAATATGTCAGACCATTGCCCAGTGACGCCAGCACATCGGCGACATCGTCACCATTTACATCATTGATCCATTCGACCGCGTTGACACCGTTATCCCAGGTGTCAATCGCACCCCAATAGCTCCAGACAGTCTCTCCGGTCTCGAACGCTGTGAGCGCGCCCTGACCACTCAGGGGAATATCGAGCAGGCCCTGGTCTGGATCGTCAGAGGTGATTGTCAGGAATCCATTCCACATGCCCGCAAGTTCAGGATCAAACCAGACACGAACCCGCAGAAAATCGTTTGAATCCACGACAGCCGGCAAGGCAACTGGATCAATGTAGAAGTAGTCACCAACTGTGACTTCGACATTTGATATTGTCAGTACACCTGCCCCTGTATTGTAGAGTTCGATTGTGCGGCTGGTAGATAGTGACGGGCTGGGAATCCAAACAGTACCGAAATTGACAGTCGTAGGACTGGGTGAGATATTGCCTTCATCCGGCAATCCCGTTCCCGACAGATTTATCTCCACAATGGGTTCATCTGGATCATTCGTCTGAATCTGCAGTACATCAGAGAATTCACCTGCTGATGCCGCATCAAACTGAATCACGATTTCGACCCGTGAGAAAGTCTCAACATTGACAGGGAAATCTATCGGACCCAGAAGCGAAAACTCATTGCCAATCATGAAAGCAGCGGACGTAAGTTCAAGCGTCTGATTGCCGATGTTGTCAATGAAAGTAGACCAGTTTGCCGGAAAACCTACAACATGGGCGCCGAAATCGTGCATGTCATCCTCTAGGACGAGATCAGGATTAAGTGCGTTGGAGACATCATACTCATGGAGGCGCATTTCAAGGCTGGACTGTGCAAATGCGATCAACCACAAATTTCCATCCGCCCAACTCAAGCCTCGGGGACGGCGATTGGGTTGAGAAT
>JANQEQ010000008.1 GCA_028278245.1 Phycisphaerales bacterium
CCAGGCAATCAAGCTATCGTTCAGGCGGAAGCTCCATTGGCGGAGGTCATGGCCTATACCAGTCAGCTCAAGAGCATGACGGGGGGTGCAGGCTCCTACGCGATGGAATACAGCCATGATGAGAATACCCCGCCCAATATCCAGGCGGAGGTCATCAAGGCGTATAAACCAAAGGACGATGAGGATTAAAAACACCTCTGCTGATCTGTAAATGCACCCAGCAAGCTATATCTGCAATCACTGGGTGTGTGTTGATCAGTAAAAACTCTGAGATATTTTGGAAATACGATCTTTTGCTGTTCGAGAAGAGACTTTGCTGAAATGGATTCATTTCTCATGCGATGTGTGATCAATTCATCAGTACAGGATTGCCGATATAGATTGCACCCTTTTCCTTCAACAAGGGTGAAAAGTTGAATTGCGCCGGTATTTGACCGGTTTTCTTCAAGACGTGAGGAAACGAACTCGTGGATCTCCCTCAACGCGTTGCATACTTCTCGATGGAAATCGGGCTTCAATCTGCCGTCCCAACCTACAGTGGCGGCCTGGGAATCCTGGCCGGGGATACCCTGCGGGCGGCAGCGGATCTGGAAGTACCCGTCGTCGCTATAACTCTGGTTCATCGAAAAGGATACTTCTACCAGAAGATCGATGAGACCGGAATGCAGCATGCCGAACCGGTCGAATGGTCTCCCGATGACTTCCTGGAAGAAATGACACCACGTGCCCAGGTCACATTAGCCGGGCGCGAGGTCAACATTCGCGCGTGGCGGTACGCCATCGATGGCATCAATGGGTACCCGGTGCCTGTCTACCTGCTTGATACAAATCTCGAAGAGAATGATGAAGCAGATCGTTCGTTGACGGATCGTTTGTACGGCGGGGATCTTCATCATCGTTTGCGACAGGAAATTATCCTTGGCATCGGCGGGGTACGTATGCTGCGTGCTCTGGGGTACAACAACATTAATCGATGGCACATGAATGAAGGGCATGCCAGTTTCCTCACACTTGAAGTGCTTCAGGAAGAGCTGGAAAAGAACGGAAACAGCAAACCGACCGAACAGGAGATTAATGCCGTTCGTGAGCAATGTGTGTTCACCACTCATACTCCGGTACCGGCAGGGCATGATAAATTTCCCCGTGAAATAGTCGAACAGGAACTGGGATCACCTCAGATTGACAATTGCCGTAAGCTCACGACCGACGGTAAATTGAACATGACTGATTTAGCTCTGCATTTCAGTCATTATGTCAACGGTGTTGCCAAGAAGCATGGTGAAGTATCCCGCACAATGTTCAGCGGTTACGTCATCGATTCCATCACCAACGGTGTTCATGCAGCGACATGGACATCACCTCCGTTCCACGATCTGTTTGATAAGCATATTCCCGGTTGGCGCGAGGATAACTTTGCGCTTCGTTCCGCGCTGGGTATCCATCGTGAAGAGATCTGGGAAGCGCACATGACAGCGAAACGGACATTCATCGATGCGGTAAACCGGCTCACCAATGCAGGTATGGACGCCAACGTGCTCACGCTGGGCTTTGCCCGTCGAGCTGCGACTTACAAGCGAGCTGATCTGCTGGTCAGTGATATTGCACGATTGAAATCGATCGTAGCAACACAGGGACCGATCCAGATTGTATATGCAGGGAAGGCGCATCCCGCAGATGGTGGCGGCAAGGATATCATCAAACGAATTCACGAAGCCATTCCCCAACTCGCACCTGAAATCAAGATGGTCTACCTGAAGAACTATGGCTTCTCTTTGGGGCAGATCATGACCGCAGGTGTGGATATCTGGATGAATACACCACGGAGGCCGATGGAAGCATCCGGCACCAGTGGAATGAAGGCGGCGCTCAACGGGGTGCCTTCATTCAGCGTGCTTGACGGCTGGTGGATTGAGGGATGTCTGGAGGGTGTGACCGGGTGGTCGATCGGTGAGGAAGAACCGCCTGAAGATGGTGATGAATCCGCCGGTGATGCACAATCATTATACGAAAAGCTGGAACACACGATCGTTCCGATGTATTACAAGGAGCGAAAGTATTTTGCCAGCATCATGCGCCAGTGCATCGCGCTGAACGGATCGTTCTTCAATACACATCGCATGATGCAGCAGTACGTTCTCAACGCGTATTTCTGCTGAGTCTACGCAGAATATTTATCTTAACAATCCACAGCTGCAACGCATCGTCGGATGTGATTGTGAAGCTTTTTGGGATTATGTATCGAGTGCGAAAACATATTCTGATATAATCTCCGGCGAGTATCAGGAAAAGGAGAAGCCCGTGAAACTCGATCATGTCTCATCTTGGTACGCTGTTGTCGTGTTGATTAACGGTGTAACTTCAGCCCAGGATGCGATCATCATCGATCACACGTGTACAGACCTCAACCAGGTTCCGGCGAGCTGGGTAGAACTGGCAAAGCAGACCTTCAAAATGTCCTATGGCCACACATCGCACGGCAGCCAGATTATCAGCGGGATGAATATGATTGCAGATCCACCTGGCTCACTGTACTGGTGGGATCATGATGGCACCCAGGGGGGATTATCGTTGTGGGATTATTACCCGTCCGGTGACCTTGGAAATCCCGATCGCTACACCTGGGAAGTGCGCACCCGCGCAATGCTGGATGATCCTGGGAATGACCGCAACTGCGTACTGTGGTCGTGGTGCGGACAGGCGGATACAACCGAAGCCAACATGCAGATCTATCTCGATCTCATGAGTGGCCTGATCGCCGACTATCAGGAAGTAACATTCATCTACATGACCGGCCATCTCAACGGAACAGGTGAGGATGGAAACCTCCATCATCGCAACAACCAGATAAGAGATCATTGCATTGCTACGGGTGCAGTCCTGTTTGATTTTGCTGATATCGAAAGTTACGACCCGGATGGTGATTATTTTCGGCACCTTGATGCCGACGATAATTGTGATTACTGGCTAGGCGAGCAGCGCAATTGGGCGCAGGAATGGTGTACAGAAAATCCTGCCAGTGACTTATGCGATTATTGTAATTGTGCTCACTCTCAACCACTCAATTGCAATCTGAAAGGAAGGGCATTCTGGTGGATGATGGCACGTCTCGCCGGCTGGGACGGTCCCGGTTGTGCTGGTGATCTCACCGGCGATGAACAGGTTAACATCGATGACATCTTCGCGGCTCTCGGTTTGTGGGGACCATGTGATGATCCGTGTCCGCCGTATTGTGATGGGGATCTTACCCAAGATTGTACGGTGAACATTGATGATATCTTCGCTATCCTCGGCCAATGGGGGCCGTGTGACTAACGAACTTGAGTAAGGAGAAGAAGATGAACGTGCTCAATCCTAAAGCAACATTGTTGTTGAACAAACTCGGGTGTTTCCACCTGGCGGTGTGTCTCTGCGCGGGTATGAGCCCGTCGGCAATCGCGCAATCCGATACCCCGGTCGATATCAACGAGGTGGTTGTCTGCCCCATGAATCCCGTCATCCCAGTGGAAATGTGACTGGAGATCGTTCTCGGCTCGGTCGAGTCGAACATCTACCTCTACCAGGATACTACCGTCACTGTCATCGAAGATCACGTCTGGGTGGACATCTACGCTCGCACACAGGGCAATCCGGGTTATGACGAAATGGTTCTGGCGGTGCCCATCGGCTTCTATTATCCCGGCCACTATGCATTCACCATCACACAGCACGGCCCAACCAACAGCGATCCCTGGATCGGCGGCTTTTCCGTGTATGAAACATGCGCCGGTGATCTTACGGGTGATGATGTTGTCAACATTGACGATATCTTTGCGGTATTGGGACTCTGGGGCGAATGTCCCGAACCCTGCCCACCATACTGCGATGGGGATCTAACGGAAGATTGCACAGTGAACATCGATGACATCTTCGCCATGCTGGGACTCTGGGGTCCATGTGAATGACACTTATTTTTGAAACTTTAACAAAATGATATTTCCAGTGGGACAGGCAATTCACCTGTTGTTTACGTCACACAGCCGAGACAATAGTGCCACCATACTGTGTAGTGTTCTAAAGTGTCCAAAGTGAACGTATAACGATATCAGTGTATCTGCACCATTGGTGTCCGGTTTATGATCAAAGGTGGCGAGTGCGACTTTGTCCGGTAACTGTGGTTCATACGGATTCAAAACATAGGCGGAAGGAAAAGAGTCGTGACAGTACGGTTGCTGCATGTTCATCATTTCCGGATTCATTCACAATTAGAATATCATTGCTTCGAATTGCTCCTGCAATTAGAATCTCTGCTTGTCAGTAAGGGGATAAAAAGCCTATTGTGAGTAGCTCTCGACACCCTTGTCACATTGATTTTCTTCCATGATACTGAGTAATCACATCACAAATTTCAAGGACCAGGATCAACAGATGTCTGGAAGATGGCATGTGTCCGTTGGTGGAGCTTTTCTTTTCGAAGCCTGCAGATGCAGTGTTCAACTGGAAGACCGTGGAGGTGATGACAGGAGGAGCAATTTACCGGTGCTGACTGAACGTACAATAAAGATGTTACAAAGATCCACTCTGAGAGATGGACGATGAATGTGCTAAAGCCGTTACATGGAAGGGGATTGAGGTGGAAGTTAACCGATCTTCGTCAGCGCATTTTACCTCCCAATCCTTATAAAGGTCGAAGCCTTGATATTTTCTGGATGAGTACAGGGAGATGCGGTACCCACTTTGTGCATCGACTACTCGAACTAGCCACGAACCTCACTGCGATTCATGAATTGGGGATTATACTGGAGGATGTTTTCCGAGCGTCGGCGATCTGGGATGAGGATCCGGAGCGGTTCTGGTCACTCCGACTGGAGTCATTTCGTGCGCCAATGCTCAAGATCCGCAGGCTCAGCGTCCTGAAGTCGCAAGTGATGACTGAGTTGGGCCATGCAATCTACCCGTTCGGGTACATGTTGCATGATTATTACAATATACGGAAAATCCCCGGTCGTCGGGTAAAGCTCATCCATCTCATTCGCGAGCCAGTGGCAAGTTGCCGATCCAATCTCAAAATTGAACGAACTGAACACGGGGACAACTTTTTCCGACGTTCGCCCGCGTTTGTGACAGGAGCCTCATCAGCCGAGAAAGCCGCATCCATCTGGAACAAGATCAATACACTTTCTGGTGATATTGTGGCGCGTATTAATGATGAAAATATCGCGCGTACGATTCGGATTGAGGATCTCGATCAAGAAGGAATCGCTGCTCTCTATGAGTTTATGGAAATCGATGGATACGATCCCCACACGATCGATAATCTACTATCCAGCCGCAGCCAAAAAATACGATTTTCCCACCTCGCCCGACCAGAAGTGAACACACCAGATTGTACGGAGGAAGAGTTGGAGACGATTCGCCGTGATACCAAGAAAGTCGCTGACCGATTTGGCTATTTCGCCTGAGAGCAAGCGGTTGCTTCAGGGGTGGATGATAGTTGCATTGAACGGGTTTCACGATGTGCGATTATTCTGGATCACTCGGGATTTGTGTCCCGGGTGATTGACGGAAGCGTAACCATGCTCCTCTTGCCATCATCCTCAGGCGCGTCCGTTCAGCTCCTGTCATACCGATGAACAATCCGAAGACAGCATAGAAAAGTCCAATTCCAGCTAATAATCCAATTAATGACACGAGTGTCAAAGACTCAATCTGCGACCGCATGATAAGAAGCGGAATCGTCATGAGACCGAGGATCAGGAGGGGCCTGGGGAGTGACACCCACAAGATCTTGCTCACCGATGTCCCTGTCTTTCGGGCGGCTGTGCGCAGAATGACCACATCGAAATAGAGGAACTGCGTCAGGATGAGAGGGATCGGGGCAACAACAGGCGTATCGAAGATCAGCATGAGCAGGTAAGCAGCGCCAACAGAGCCGAAGAATGACCACTTGGCAAACCAGATGTATGACGAGATATGTCCCATCCCGTACAAAATACGTTCTACACCTCGTGCGCTGCTGCGACACACTTCTGACAGCAGGTTGAAGATGCTCATTATTACCACCATACGAATAGCGGTGTCTACGCTAAGGCCAGCGACCTTGATGTTCTCGTCCAACTCCAGTTGCCCACCAATCCAAAGATGAAGTATTGGATCAACAAAAATGATGTAGGCAAAAGCTATCGGGGCGGCGATTACCAGTTGATAACGCATCACGCGAGCCATCAGATACGCGATAGCCTCACCTTGCCCTTGTTCCTTCAGATGTGCTGCCATCGAGTCTATACCGGTCAGCGCAGATTCGGCGAGTATGTGAAGATGGCCCATAACCCGGATGGCGATCGCCCACATCCCGTTGTAGGTCAATCCAAACAGGAGATTGATGAGGAGGCTGAAAATCTGAAAGTTCGTCCCGGTAGAGAAGCAGAACCAGCCCGTACGCAATACGGTTGTAGCGATCGTCCGGAACTCCTTCCGATCGAAACGGCTTAGTTGAAGTGTGAGGTGTTGTATGTAAAACTTTGCGATCACAACGGTAATTAAAACTTCGATCGCATGAAGTGAGCAAAACATGATAGTGAGCGTGTACAACCGACTGACCGTCGTACCGTCGGGATTGAGTACGCTAAAAGCCAGGACTGCTGACAGCGGAAGGATTGACCGTGTCAGAATAATGAGCATATTGTGAATGCCGATAAACTGATTGGCGTAAATCGAAAGTGTAAACGGCATCACCATTATTTTGAGGGCCATGATGGCACCCTGGGACAGGAACAATGCAGCTAACGGGCCGCGCAATTCCGGAGAAACGTTGAGAATTCCGAACCAAGCCATCGCGCTGAGTCCGCAGATGATGAAAAGCACAAGTCCCGCCGTGAAACACGAGAATACAAAGAGTGATGCGATCGTGCGTTTGATCCGCTCTGGTTCTCTGCTTGCGTAAGCTGCCGCAAGTTCCCGTCCCATGCTCTGGGTCACTGCGTTCGCAATAACGGGTGCTATGCCAAATGTACCCACGCTCAGTGCAATGGCTCCGAATGCAGCAAGACCTACTTCGCCAATCACATACCAGGCAAAGAAAATTCCGATCAGGAACGTGATACCCATTCGAAAGTAGCTGGTTGTTGCGTTGATGATCAGGCGGGTTGAGATTCTCATGATTTGTGTTTCATGTAACGCATATCAAGGGGAATCAGTACTATATCTACTTCTAGAGCAATTGTTGATCTTGCCGAATGTTGTACGGGGCCGTTCTCATGTTTGATCGGGGGTATCACACTTATATCGCTCAACCATACGAAACCGGGTAAAATCCGATATGGCAGCATGTTTTTGATGAACGGTCGGATTCCGTTTCAGAACGCGTGTCGATCATACACCATCAAATCGTATGCTGGTACCTCAGGTTCGTACACGGAACTATGGTCAGGGTACTTGTCCATCGAACCGAGACCTGCAGCCACACCCCGGGAAGCGAAATTCGATGCATGATTTTCATGGCGGCGATTCAGCAATACCTCGTACGGAGTCGAAAATTTTTCGATATTGAGGATGATGAGTAAATAACCTCCCACTGTCTTCGATTCTTACCCCTCACTGAAGATGTCCATTACGATCATGTTGTCGAGCACAGGGGTTGAAAAACCCAGCCACCAGGCAGTCGCGGTTTGTTAATCTTTATGCTCGGGGACACCACAGTGTAAAGCTACTGATTGTGCCGAGTGAGATGGCAAAAAAACCGCCCGGTGGGGTGAGCCAACGGGCGGTGTGAGCACTGAGGAAGAAATTCTTTCGTCAGTGGAAACGTGTGAATTAGACGAGACCCTGATCCATCATGGTATCGGCAATCTTCTTGAAGCCGGCGATGTTGGCACCGACCACGTAGTTGCCTTCGCAGCCATATTCCTTGGATGCGTCGTAGGACTGCCGGTGGATGGCCTTCATGATGCCCTTGAGCTTGTTGTCGACCTCTTCGCGAGACCAGCCCAGACGCAGTGAGTTCTGGCTCATTTCCAGACCGGAGACGGCGACGCCACCGGCGTTGGCAGCCTTGCCCAGACCGTAGTGGATGCCAGCATCGAGGAAAATATCCACGCCTTCGGGGAGCGTCGGCATGTTGGCACCTTCGGAGATGACCTGAACACCGTTGTTGACGAGGTTCTGGGCGTCCTTGGCATTGACTTCGTTCTGCGTGGCACAGGGGAATGCCGCATCAGCTTTGACGTTCCACAGTGGGTTGTGGTCAAGGCCGGGATCGACCGGGGTGTAGGTCGCGTTGGGGAACTGCTCAACATACTCGTTGATTCGGCCGCGACGGACGTTCTTGAGATCCATGACCCACTGGAGCTTCTTGGTGTCGATGCCGTCCGGATCGTGGATGAAGCCGCCGGAGTCAGAGAGGGTGACGACCTTGGCGCCGAGTTCGATGCACTTCTCGGTGAGGTACTGAGCAACGTTGCCGGAACCGGAGGCCAGGCAGGTCATGCCCTTGAGGTTCTTGCCCTTGACGGCAAGCATTTCCTCAGCGAAGTACACCGTGCCGTAGCCGGTCGCTTCGGGACGAATGAGGGAGCCGCCCCAGTTGATGGCCTTACCGGTGAGAACACCGGTGAACTCATTGCGGATTCGCTTGTACTGACCGAACATGAAGCCGATTTCGCGGCCGCCGACACCGATGTCACCTGCGGGGACGTCAGTATTCGGGCCGATGTGCCTGCAGAGCTCAGTCATAAAGCTCTGGCAGAAGCGCATGACTTCAGTGTCGCTCTTACCCTTGGGATCAAAGTCACTACCGCCTTTACCACCGCCCATGGGGAGGGTGGTCAGAGCATTCTTGAAGATCTGCTCAAAGCCGAGGAACTTGAGGATTCCCAGGTTTACGGAGGGGTGGAACCGCAGGCCGCCCTTGTAGGGGCCGATGGCGGAGTTGAATTCAACTCGGAAACCGCGGTTTACGTGCACTTCGCCGAAATCATCCATCCACGGGACGCGGAACTGGATAACACGCTCAGGCTCCACAACACGATCAAGGATTTTCGCCTTGGCGTATTCAGGATGTCGGTCCATCACGAGTGCAACGGACTCGACGACTTCCTGCGCTGCTTGCAGGAATTCTGTCTCCCAACCGTTACGTGCTTTGACCTTGGCCATGAACTCTTCGACGAAACTCGATGTGCTCTTGGGCTTGTTCATTGTTTGTACTGTCATCGTATCAATCACCGAAACAAAAGAACCAGAACAATCAAGCCGACGGGAAAGCCAACAACGGGCACGTCGGCCAGTTACAGCAAATTCAAGCGTGTCAGGAATTAAGGGGATTCGCCGAGGGGAGGTCAGGCAATATCGTGGACAGCCCCTGTAGATTCCGATCCCGTCACCTTGACACGGAGCGAATCATAGGCAGTACCCCGGTGGGGTGGTCAAGGTAGAAGGCAAGAAAAGATGAGCAGATTCTCCATAAGTTTCAGAGTCTTTCGGAACCCGCATTTCACCGCACTTACTCAACTGACGAAGGCCAGCCGAGCGGCAGGCCGAAGGGGGAATAGGCCCCTTCTGAGAAGGTTTCATCTGCCACTCCTCCCCTGGTTCATTTCACGTAAACATAGACTAAAATCACCTCTCGAATGGGAATATCGCCGAGGGTATGTTGAATAAGGAGAGATCATGCCCGAGACGCAAGCTGAACAACCATCCATCGAGGTTCGCTCGGATTTCTCCGGCTTCCATCAACTCATGACGCACCGGGTTGAAAGCGTACTGATGGTATGCAGCCTCTATGAATCGTTCATCCTGGAAGAGGATGGCCTGGTTGCGGATCTGATTTCCAGTGAATATCTGGAACTCAACCTGAGCCACGCACCAAGGGTTTCTCGGGTCTCCACGGGAAATGAAGCTCTGCGCATGATGGAGCATCAATCCTTTGACCTTGTGATGGCTATGACGCGGATGGGGGAATGGGATGTGTGCGAGTTTGCCTCCACCGTTAAACGTATTCATCCTCGCACCCGGGTTGTGGTACTGGCGGATGAGGAGCGCGATCTGGCGCGATACCAGGATCATAGGGACAGAGATTCAGTCAACCAATTCTTCGTCTGGAGCGGTGATGCAAAGATTCTGCTTGCTATTATCAAGTACATCGAAGATGCGCTCAATATCCAGTCAGATGCGCATCATGGAAATGTTCGAGCCATCATTCTGATTGAAGACTCCGTCAAGTTTTACTCCGCATATCTCCCGCTCATCTATGAAGAGTTGATGAAACTGACTCAGACACTGATGTCAGAAAGTGCCAATCGGGTGCAGACATTGCTGCGCATGCGGGCCCGGCCGAAGATACTCCACGCCACAACGTTTGAACATGGTTGGCAGCTGTTTGAAACCTACAGTGACAATGTGTTGGGTGTCATATCAGACATTCGTTTTCCTCGTGAGGGGCAGCCTGATGCGCAGGCCGGCCTTGAGATTACTCGACGGGTGAAGGGGAGATCTCCTCACATGCCGGTGTTGCTGCAATCGTCGAATCCGGATTATCGGCACATCGCGCGCGAGTTGGACGCGCACTTCATCGATAAAAATTCACGAACACTGCTGGCGGAATTGCGTGAGTTTCTCCTGGAGAATATGGGTTTTGGTGATTTTATCTTTCGTCTCCCTGATGGGACGGAAGTGGGGCGGGCATCGGATCTGCCCGGAATGGCTGAGCAACTGAAAAAAGTCCCCGAAGAGGCCATCCGATATCACGCCGAATCAAATCATTTCAGCAACTGGCTGATGGCTCGAACCGAATTCGATTTGGCAATGAGGATCAGACCGCAGCGGGTGACGGATTTTTCCGGCATAGCCAATCTCAAACAATACCTGAGCGATGCGATTTCCGGAGCATACCTACAGCACCGAACGGGAATCGTGTCTGACTTTTCCCGTCAGAGTTTCTCTAAATCAACAGAGTTCACCAGGCTCAGCGGTGGAGCAATGGGAGGGAAAGCCCGTGGATTAGCTTTCATCAGTTCGCTTTTAAATCGATACAAAGTAACGGATCGTTTTGATGGCGTGAGAGTTTCTGTTCCCCGATTAGCTGTCATCGGGACCGATACTTTTGACGAATTTCTTGATAGAAACAAGCTCCATCAGTTTATTGTACGTGACGTCGACAAAAAGGAACTTCACCGTCGGTTCCTCTCAGCAAAATTGCCTCGCTCACTGCGCCGTGATCTTGATGTGTTTCTGGACGTTGTTAATTACCCGTTAGCCATTCGATCTAGCAGCCTACTGGAAGATTCGCACGGCCAACCATTTGCCGGAATCTACGAAACGCACATGCTCCCCAACTGTCACACCAGCCGGCGTGTACGGTGCGAACAATTGAGAAATGCCATCAAACTGGTCTATGCATCTACATTTTCTCGAAGTGCCAAACGCTACCTCGAAGCGACAAATCACAACGTCGGCGAAGAAAAAATGGGGGTTGTGATACAGGAACTCGTGGGATCTCAGTATGACGACCGGTTCTACCCGAACTTTTCCGGCGTTGCGCGCTCCTACAACTTTTATCCGTTTGGTAAGGTGAAACCGGAAGACGGTGTTGTTGCAGTAGCGTTGGGTCTGGGGAAATCGGTAGTGGAGGGTGAGGAGTTGTTGATGTTTTCCCCTGCACATCCACAGAGTCTGCCTCAATTCGCTACTCCCAAGGATGCACTCAACAATTCGCAGCGACGGTTTTATGCGTTGGCACTCAAGAATGATGTTTCCATCGAAGATCTGGAATCAGAAGCAGAATTGATGCATTGCAGTCTGGCTGTCGCTGAAGAGGATGGAACTCTGACGCCGGTAGGCTCAGTCTACTCACCTGAGAACAATGCGTTTTATGATGGAATCAACCGCCCGGGTCCACGACTGGTTACGTTTGCACACGTCTTGAAATCGGGCATTTTTCCCCTGACCGATATCGTCAAAACGCTCCTTCGCCTGGGACGGCGTGGAATGGCCAGTCCGGTCGAAATCGAATTTGCTGTCAATCTGAACAAAACCCCCAAGGAATTCAATGTCCTGCAAATTCGCCCGATCGTTTCTGATGAAGCTCTTTCGTGGATAGACGCAATACACGTTGATCACAGTGAGGAAACTGGTGCAATCTGTTTCAGCAACCAGACAATGGGAAACGGTGCGTATCACGGCTTGTACGACATCGTGTTTATCAAACCCGATGAGTTCACGGCTGCAAAAACCAGGGAAATGGCAACTGAAGTTGGACGTATCAATACTCAACTGACCAAAGAAGGACGTCGATACATACTCATCGGACCGGGGCGTTGGGGATCGGCCGATCCCTGGCTTGGGATTCCTGTCACATGGGATCAGGTCAGCGCGGCTCAGGTTATTGTCGAAGCAAGTCTGGAGGACTACGTCATCACACCTTCCCAGGGTACACACTTCTTTCAAAACCTCACCTCATTTCGCATTGGTTACATGACCGTCAATCCAACTGCGGGGGGAGGCTTTGTCGATTGGGAGTGGCTTGCCGATCAATCTCCAACAACTGATCTGCCCTACGTCAGACGCATCTCACTACACGATGAAATGCAGGTGAAACTCGACGGCAGAACACGTTGTGGAGTCATTCAGAAGCCAGAGTATTGAAAGGCTCATATCCGTGGAATCGGCCGAACC
The DNA here is from genome assembly GCA_028278245.1 of Phycisphaerales bacterium. Classification (GTDB taxonomy): domain Bacteria; phylum Planctomycetota; class Phycisphaerae; order Phycisphaerales; family SM1A02; genus JANQEQ01. The sequence continues at coordinate 12,643 of JANQEQ010000008.1, forward strand.
AAACCAACCCGCAATGAGTGACGATCCTGAGATTCTGGCAGGGAGATCATTGCCTCTCCTGCGTGCGATGATCGACACCATTGACCATGAAGTATTGCATCTGCTCTCTCGACGGAATGGTTTGATCGCAGAGGTAGCAGCATTCAAACGTGCGAACAATGTGCCCATACGTGATTATGTACGTGAACGTGAAATTATTCTGGATCGACGAGAAAGAGCGGCAAACCTTGGATTGTCACCGGATGCAATCGAAAGTATGTACCGTCTCGTCTTGTGGGCAAGCCGTGATCGACAAGCTGCCCTCAAAGCCGAGGTGCCGAAGGATATAGAACCCAAATCGGTCGCAATCATCGGTGGACAGGGAGCCATGGGATCGCTGATGCGTAGGCTTTTTGTGGATCTGGGGCATCCGGTACTCATAGCCGATGTCGATACGCCCCTGAGTTGCCAGGAGGCAGCTTCAATCGCCGACGTCGTGGTCATCAGCGTTCCCATTGACGTAACCGTTCAAGTGATCAAAGAGTTAGGACCATTTGTTCGCGACGAATCACTAATGATAGATATCACGTCGATCAAGGATGAGCCGATGAAAGCGATGCTTGCTTCAACCAAGGCAAGTGTCATCGGGACTCATCCACTCTTTGGCCCATCAGTCCATACTGTGCAGGGCCAAAGGATCGTCCTGACACCCGGTCGGGGTGACAAGTGGCTAGTGTGGCTCAAACAGATGCTCCGTGCGCGTGGTCTGGAGGTCATGGAGTCGACGCCTGAAAATCATGACTCTGCCATGGCTGTGGTTCAGGTATTGACGCATTTTTCCACCGAGGTCATGGGCCAGACCCTGGCTCAGCTGAACATACCGATTGAGGAAACCCTGCAATTCACCTCACCGGTCTATCTCATGGAACTGTTGATGACCGCTCGTCATTTTGCCCAGTCGCCCAATCTCTATGCCTCGATACAAATGTCCAATCCTGTTCGTGAAGAGATCACTCAGACCTTCACCGAAGTAGCCGAAAAACTAAGCCGAGTTGTAAGCAACAAGGATCAAAAAGCGTTTGTGGACATGTTTCAGAAAGCTCAATCCTACTTTGGTCCATTTACAGACCGGGCTATCGAACAATCCAGTTTCCTGATTGATCGTCTTGTTGAACGGGCCTGAAAGGTCGGGTAACAGGGAAATCCCTGAAATTACGATAACAAAGTGGGAAATTACGAAAAAACCGTGCTGAATAATGTGGCAATGCGGTATTTATGGCGCATAATGTTATTTGCAGATATGAACATCAGATTATCACTTGGAGGTTGGCCATGATCTCCCTGACTGCTGAATATGCACTGCGAGCGGTAATTTACCTGGTGGATCAGCAGGATTCATCGCAAACCGTTCAGCAGATCGCACAGGCAACGCAGGTTCCGATGGACTATTTGTCAAAGGTGCTGCAGGAACTGGCAAAATCTGGAATCGTGCGATCCCAGCGTGGGCTTTATGGCGGTTTTCATCTGAAGAGTGATCCCCACACAACCACCGTCTATGACGTGATTAATGCTGTCAAACCCATCCATCGCATTGAAGGGTGCCCTCTGAACTATGAGGGGCACGAAGATCGTATGTGTCATTTGCACCGATTGTTGAAGGAAGCGGAGTCGCATGTTGAGCGCATGTATCGTGGCACATTGATCTCTGAGTTGACAGGACAGTTTCCGGCTGATCTTCCTGAGGAAGATCATGGTCAGGAACAGGTTGCGGAGATTCATACATCAACGCAATTGAAGTCATCAAAACCGGATATTCAATAAAGCTGATATTTTCTCATTGAGCCGGTGGGGAATCCTGTTCGGACCACCCCTCAGTTATGCGGGTTTGTTATTCTGTGGCTTTTGGTGATCATTGCAGCAAGCTACACTGCGCGCATGAATGAATCCAAAGCGCAACTTCATAACGTGAGCAGGGAAGCACTCGCCCGTCGTATCCATGTTGCCCTCGGACAGGAAGCAGGTGATCTGTGTTTGCGAAATGGGCGCATCGTGAACGTATTCACCCGGACTATTCAGCAAGGTAATGTGGTCATCAGTGATGGTTATATCGCCGGCGTGGGTAATCACGATTGGCAAGCGGTTGAAGAAGTTGACCTGAGTAATCAATATGTGATTCCGGGATTGATAGATGCACACATGCATCTGGAAAGTACGTTAGTCACACCAGCAGAGTTTGCGCGACTGGTAGTACCTCGGGGAACTGTTGCCGTTATTGCCGATCCCCATGAAATCGCCAACGTGTTGGGTGTTAGAGGTATTGAGATACTGCTTGCTGCAAGCCAGGGGATCCCGCTTGATTGTTACATGATGGCTTCACCATGTGTTCCTGCATCTCCCTGGGAAAATGCCGGAGCAACACTCGATCCTTCTGCCATCAGTGAATTGCTGGATGAGGATCGCATCCTGGGATTGGCAGAGATGATGAATTTCCCCGGAGTCATCAATTGTGATACCGATGTTCTGGAAAAACTCATCGCAGCGCAACAGCGTGATGCCATTGTAGATGGACATTGTCCCGGATTGCTGGATCAGGCGTTGGTTGCATACACAGCAGCGGGTGTGCGGTCTGATCACGAATGCACAACTCCCATAGAAGCTGAACAGCGCGCAGCACTGGGCATGACGGTACAGGTGCGTGAGGGATCTATGGCACGCAACCTCGATACCATGCTACCTCTCATGCGTGATGGGAAGCTCGGCGACTGGGTTTTCTGCACCGATGATATTCTCCCTGAAGATCTCATCAGAGATGGTCATATCGATGGATTGTTGCAAAGGGCAGTTGCAGGTGGCGTTTCGGCAATCGAAGCAGTTTGTCATGCCACACTGATTCCCGCGCGGCATTATGGTTTATCAAACTGCGGCGCTGTCAGTCCATCGTATCGTGCTGATTTGGTGGTTATGAACAATCTTGAATCGTTTGATGCATCTCTGGTTCTCAAAGATGGGCGTATCGTAGCGCGTGATGGGAAATATGTTGAACTCGATGACCCTCCAACCGTTCCAATTGAAAACACGGTACGCATCGGTGAATTGAGCGAGGATACTTTTCGATTGAAGCTTGAAACCGGCAATATTGATGTTATCGGCGTTGTGCCGGACCAGATTGTGACAACGCACAAACGTATGCCGGTGCATCAGAAAAGTGACTACTGGCAATTCAATCCGAATGAAGATGTTGCCTTGATTGCCTGCATACAACGACACACGGCAAATGGCGATGTCGGCCTCGGATTGGTTTGCGGATTCAACTTCCAGAAACATGGCGCGTTGGGCTCGACCGTAGCGCATGACGCCCACAACATGATCATTACAGGCACCAATGCAAAGGACATGCTTTGCTGTGCTGAGGCTCTGGCGAAAATCGGTGGAGGATTCGTTGCAGTACAGGATGGAACGGTCAATGCATCGCTGCCGCTACCCCTGGCCGGATTGATTTCGACGGAACCGGCTGATGAAGTCTGTCGTCAATTGCGTGAAGTTGATAAGGCTGCTGCTTCACTGGGCTGCCAATTGCACAGCCCCTTTGGCACGTTGTCATTCCTTGGACTGTCTGTGATTCCTGAATTGCGGATCACTGATCAAGGAATGTTCGATGTAACCAAATTCCAATTGGTTTCATCCGACTGAAAATTGGTGCAGGATTGAGGGATACATAAAAAAGATGTACTTTTGAAGGGTTTTATGCGTTTTTGTAAACAATTGAAATATAATTACTTACAGTCTTTTATTGCCAAACTTGTGAAAAAAGAGAAAAGAATGGCATAAATACCCTATTTCTTCCCTTGTATTAATGAAAAGTGTATGGCAACATCCGGGTAACCCTAATTGACGAGGTTCTTTAGTATGTTATCGACCACTGCAGAATATGCGTTACGTATCATGATTGCCCTCACCGAAACCAAGGGAGGACCATCGACCAGCGAAAGCATCGCTCGAACAACCCAGGTTCCTTCGGATTATGCCGTCAAAGTGCTCCAGATGTTAGGACGCGCGAACCTTGTTCGGGCTCAACGAGGACGCGGTGGTGGATTTCAACTTTCCTGTGAACCGACGAACACATCGTTGCTGGACGTGGTGAATGTGATTGATCCGCTCAAACGGATCACTCAGTGCCCGCTGGGAAGGCCGGAGCACGAAGATGGTTTGTGCCCTCTGCATCGTCGCATTGATGAGGTGACAGCTCAACTTGAGACAAGTCTCAAATCAATGACATTACAGAGTGTAGTTGATGACTCAGCCGGTAGTAGTGCCTTGTGCCAGCCGGGTGAAGTCAACATCGCCGGTAGCACGTCTTCTGAAACCATCTAATCCAACGTAGACAGCGTAATTGAGCCAATAACGAGTGGTTGTAGCTATGTCATTGGGATGCTGACGGCATGGTGATACTTTCAAGCGTTACACCGGTGAATCTTCGTTCCAAGTCATCAACAGCGAGATTAACAGCCTGTTGGAGAGGATGATCGGATTGAGTCGATTCCTGACCGTCGAAGATCCGGGGACGAAGACGCGCTTCGGCTTCCGTGGCGTAGAGGATGTCCATAATGGTGATGTCACTGGATGATCGAGCAAGGGTAAAGCCCCCTTGTCGACCACGGCGACTGTCGACCAATCCTGAGCGGCTCAATGTGCCGAGTACCTTGGCCAAATACTCGGACTGGATGTTAATCCGATCAGCAATAGCTGTGCTAGTCAATGGGCGTTGATGGTTCTCTGCCAGGCATACCATTGCACGTAGGGCATAAATTGAAGCGGTTGAAAGCATGTGTTCCCCGAAATAAGTTGAATGTAGACTGGGGGAGAAAATAAAGGAATGCTATATCATTATCCACTATTTGCTTTTCTGCGAGTCAAAAAAATAGGAAAAACATCACAGATTGAGAAAATTGCTCGGTAGGAACGTCTGAGGCATGTGAAAACCGGGGGCTAATACGAAATTTCCGGTATTGTGAAGCCATGGCATATATCCAACTGGATCAGGTGAGGAAAATATTCCCAGGTGGCGTGGTTGCACTCCAGGATCTGAGCCTGAGCGTCAATCACGGGGAGTTGATGGTTCTCCTGGGACCATCAGGATGTGGAAAAACCTCGACATTGCGCCTCATCGCAGGGCTGGAAGAACCCACTGGAGGCACGATCAGAATCGGTGATCAAAATGTAAACCGACTACCGCCTGGGGATCGTGATGTCGGTTTCGTCTTTCAGAACAATGCAATTTATCCGCACTTGACCGTTCGCAGAAACCTGAGCTTTGCACTTCAGTTGAAAAAGACTCCTGCAGATGAAATCTCCAGACGTGTTTCAGCCGCTGCGGAATTACTGGGGATCGAAAATCTCCTGGATCGCAAACCGGCGCAGCTGTCCGGTGGTGAATTACAGCGCGTTGCGGTTGGACGTGTGCTGGTGCGCCAGCCGTCGTGTGCCCTCTTCGATGAACCGTTCAGTGATTTGGATGCTTCACTTCGTGTTGCAATGCGACGCGAGCTGAAACAGATTCATCAGAAACATCAATTCACGACACTCTTTGTGACGCACGATCAGGAAGAAGCCATGGTTCTGGCAGATCGTTTAGCAATCATGAATCAGGGTAGGATCCTGCAAGTGGGGGAGCCATTGGAAATCTTTCGTCAGCCGGCTAATCGATTTGTCGCTGATTTTCTCAGCAAAGGCACGATGAATTTTCTCAAGGGTAAGTGCATTGTGGAAGATGCCAAGGTGAAGTTTGTCGACGGTAACGGGCTGCAGATTCCGCTCAATTCTGATTACAGCACAACTCTGAGACAACATCACGAACAACCAATTGTGCTGGGGATTCGCGCAGAAGATGTGCAATTCCATCGAAGCGTTGCGGAAGATAGTCAGCAGGCTGCCCATATCCCCGGCGAGATCAAAATGATCGAGCAACTGGGAAATTGCGTTTCAAGCCAGATTGAAGTGGGTGGAACGAGAAGCGTTCTTCTCAATGCCAAAACTCAAAGAAATGATGGTTATCAATCCGGTGATCGTGTCGATGTGCTGCTCAGAGCAGATCGGATTCACATGTTTGAACCGGGGCAGGAAGGTATTAGAATCAACACGAACAAATAAAAAACCGACGAGCGAATCGTCGGTGATTTGGTGTCTATATTCTGTTAAAAATGTGTCAGCGTGTTGTAGAATGCATGGGATCAACACCGATCAGTTGCTGTGTCTGTTGAATCAGTTCGATGAATTCGCGGCGGTGATCAGTAGTGACCGGTTTTGCCGGAGTTACTGGTTCGCGTCTGCGATCCTCTTCCATGCGAATGCCGAGATTCATTGCCACCGTTTCAAGTTCCGCCACGCGTACTGCCAAATGCAGCGCATGATCAAAATCCCGCATAGGAATGTTCCGCTCAGCGAGTAAAGCGGCAAGATTGACCTGCTCCGGTGCAGTATCCAACAAAACCCGAGCATTGGCAGCAGCTAACTCCGGCTGCGCGATGCGAGCATAGTGAATGAAGTCCTCCAGGTAAGTTGCGTAATCCTCCACCATACTGCTTCTTGCCAGCTCCAGCGCCAGAGTCATGTTCGCATTTCCTTTGTAAGGCGAATCGCGCAGCACCATGCCGAACGTTGCCACAGCGGCGGCAAAGCGGAAATCATCTGATGTGTAAGCAAGACTGCTCTCCTGTAGAGGGACCGCGAACTTGCGAAGCTTGCTCTCCGTTCCCTCGGGCAGCTTGTAACGTAAGCGGACTTCAAGCATTTCATCGGAGGCCTCTTTGTCAGCGGATTCACCTTCGACGACCGGCTCTTCTGAACCATCTTTTTCAGCAACGGCATACTTGGACGGTTCAACCTCCGGCAGATCAATATCAACTCCCATCGGAACGACCTGGAACAGGGCAACGACACTATGCCCTGCACCCATTTCCCCTGCATCCTTTTTATCGTCATTGAAATCCTGTGCTGCCAGGACACGATTTTCGTAACCGATCAGACGATAGGCAGCGACATGCTTCGGATTGAAGTCAACCTGTACTTTGACATCCTTGGCGACGGTGATCAGTGTGCCCACCATCTCCTCGACCAACACCTTTTTCGCTTCATCAATAGTATCGATGTAGGCAAAGTTACCGTTCCCGGCATTTGACAACTGCTCCATTTTGGCATCCTGCCAGTTGCCTTGGCCATAGCCGAGGATGCTGAGGAACACGCCGGTTTCACGTTTTTCTTCAATAATGCGCACCAGTTCTGCATCACTGGATGCGCCGACATTGAAATCACCATCGGTGCAGAGGATGACTCGATTAACACCACCGGGGATGAAATTATCTGCTGCAACCTGATAAGCCAGTTGGATCCCGGCTGCTCCGGCAGTCGATCCGCCCGCTCTCAATTGTTCAAGAGCATTGAGGATAGCCTGCTTCTCGTGACACGACGTACTGTCCAGGACAAGCCCAGCTGCTCCCGCATAAACAACGATCGCCACGCGATCATCGGGCATGAGATGATCCAGCAGCATGCGAATCGATTGTTTCACCAACGGAAGTTTCTGTGGATTATTCATCGAGCCGGACACATCCAGCAGGAAAACAAGGTTTGTCGGAGGTCGCATGTCAGCGGGTATGGGACGAGCCTTCACACCGATACGCAACAGTTGATGATCCAACTGCCAGGGACAGGGACCGACATCCGTATGAATTGCAATGGGTTCCTTGGAATCAGACGTGGGTGGAGCATCGTCATACGTGAAGTAGTTCAACAATTCCTCGATACGTACTGCATCGCGCGGTGGCAATTGATTGCTCATAATGAAACGGCGCACGTTGCTATAGGCGGCAGTGTCAACTTCCAGCGAGAAGGTCGGCATCTGGAGGGGGTCAGATGTCACCCTGCGGAACGCATTGTCTGTGATTGGCTGATACCCTTCGCGTGAACCTGCCCGGCCGTAATCATAGCGCTCCTCAGATTCTGGTGATATACCACCGCTTAAATCCGATCCTGTAACCTGTCGTGGAGGGCGCTTCGGACGTTGTGCCCTACTACCTCCACCACCTGCCCCCATACCGGCTCCAGAGCCCATTCCACCACCAAGACCACTACCTGGTGCATTGCGTGGTGGACGATTGCCTGCCGAAGAAGATTGATCCTGGTGTGAATGCTCGGATTCGGAATTTCTTTTGATGTGATACATGCGGCTCGAATCATCGGGATTGACTGGTTTCGGTTCAGCCGGGGGTTTTCTTGCGTGTGAAGTCGATGGTGTAGCTTGTTGTGCAATTTCTTCCTTGGGTTCAGCACTGGTCTCAACTTCAACTGATGCAGTATCAACACCAACGGTGAACGCTTCGTCGGCCACACCAAGTTGATCCAACGGTTTATCAGGCTTGCCATTTGACATACCTGCGGCATTGCTAAAACTCTCTCCGGGTTGGTAGGGAGACCGCTTGTCACGTCTTTCGTCATTGATAATGTCGTGATCCTTGTCATCCTGAATAACAAATTGCTCACCTTCAGGTTGTCTGAGTGTGCTCAGAACAGGAAGGAAGACCGCCAGGATAAGGCAAGCCGCAGCGAGCATACCGGTGCTGAACCACCAGCGGCGCAGCGAGAATATGACCGGAGTATCGGCAGGGGATTTCGCTTCACGGTGAATCTGCGCGCGCTGCTCTGCGGTCAGTGACAGTGGAGCTTCGCTTGCCAGTTCTTTCTTGAGAAACGCAGCGGTCTGTTGGATCAACTCGACTTCCCGGCGCAGATTGGGATCCTGATCCAGCAGGGTTTGCACTTCCTCGATTTCATCCGGCGATAGTTCTCCCAACGCGTATGCGGTCAATCGTTGATCCAGATTGTCGGGTGTGTTTGATTGTGTCATGGGGTAACCTCCCCGAGTTTTTCCCGGATAGATTTCATGGCGGTGTGAATGAGCACTCCGACGTTGTTGACTGTGGTGTCCATCACGTGGGAGATTTCACGGTAGTTCAAGCCGCCTTGAAACTTGAGCCGCACTGCTTCCTGCTGTCTCTCGGGAAGTCCTGCCAGCACGGCGATGATCCGTCCCTGCGCTGCGGGTGCGTCTTGATCGGGTGGATCTGAGCCGGCCAGCGTGTTGGCTCTTGCATCTCCTAAAGCAGTCATACGTCGTTCCTTTCTGCCCACGTCCAATGCTCGGTTGCGGCACACGGTGTAGAGCCATTGAGCGAGATGCCCGTCGACCTGTGTCCGTGGTGCCTGGCAGAGCTTGAGAAACGTGTCCTGAACGACATCACGGGCGCGTTCGATATCGCCTGACAGAAGTCGCGTGGCGTAGCTGAGTAACGGTCCCTCATATTGTCGCAAGGCAACGCTGACCCAATGGGCCTGAGTATCCGGTTCGTCAGCGTTCGAGGTCGTCAGCTTCACGTTTCCCTTTCCAGGACCGATTCTTGGCAATGTGAATCGGGGTGGGCTTGGGGTTGTTCACCCGGTATGACGCTGCTGAAGGTGAGATATTAGGGTCAAACACACAAAAATGCAGCGGATATGGCATTTCACTGTATCGGACAGGAGGGAGATAATTGGTCGTGGAACTTGCCTGAATTGGAACTCTCACCTTCGATTACCCATGTTTGATGAAAAGCCCAGCCCCGAGGATATGCAGCGCTTTGATCAGGGAGATGCGTTCTGCCCCCATTGTGGTGGAGAGGTATCCGATCTGGCGGATATCTGTCCGCACTGTGGGTTATTTATGCACGGTGGGGCTACGAGACGGTCACCTGCGGACCAATGGTTTCGTCAGCGGTGGATCATACTGATGGTGATTCTGCTCGCGCTGCTACTTTCTGGCTTGATCAGCTTTTTGGCATTTCTGAAACCATAATGCCGGATGTATGGCCTCTTTCCGAATAGTTACTGATCGCTGCGCTGGCCTTGATGCACAATGGAAAGGATGATCTGTTGACTGCAGCGGGGCAGTTGGTTCGGCTGCACGTTCCACCCCCAGATTGCCGGCCAGCCGATGGTTGGCGTGCTTGTCGGCGGGGTGAAGTGATATGTAATGGGGATCCGTCGATTCAAATCCTTCATCGCTCCGAGGCCCGGCCAGCGATCGTAAACGCTTTGATCTCGTAAGCCATTACCTCGAAGTTCATGGGGATCAAATGGAATCCACCCGGCATCAGGCAGGTAGAACTCGCCCCAACTGATAAGCGTGTTTCTGCCGCGCTCATCTTCGGTGAGTCCAATCACCGGTCGAGCAGGTATTTCCGCAGCTCGTAACATGGCGATACACACGCAAAGCAGATCGTTAGGGCTGCCGCGCCCTTCTTGTGCCGCATTCACTGCTCCCTGCACTTCAAAGCCACGTATTGCACCGTGCTCTTCCATGCGAATGCCGTCGCCTGTGAGTTGAACGTTCTTGACGGCAAAGCGAATCAGATCCTTGGCGGCAAGAAAAGGTGGAACCTGACGAAGCGTTCCTTCACTAAGCTTTTCAATTGTTTCTGTAAAAAGCGCTTGGTCAGATTCAATGAAAAGTTGTGGTTGAAGATAAGGGTTGACTTCACTTGGCCATTGCTGCGGCCAGGTGATCTTCGACAACGCAGATTCATCGGGAATAACGCAGGACCACGCTTTCACTGTCATCTTTATTTGCCAGCGGAGATCCTGAGAGCGGACCAGTGGTATGAGAATGATTGCATTATGTGTCTGGGGAAGTGGACCGGGCTCAAGCCGAGTACGACTCAGCAGGTTCGGGTCCTCATCAGCATCCAGCCAAAGTTGTGCTGTGAGTGATTCAAGATCGGTTTGACTGAATGCTCCTTTTGCAATGATGGGAAACTTGATTTCAACATCCGACAGGTTAAAAGAGGAGCGATATGCACCCACATTACCACCCGTGTAAATACGTGTGCTGACAAGTACCTGAAACGAGATGTTGTAAATGCGGTCTTTAACCTGCTGAACCGGAGGTTGATTTATTGCAACCGGTTGATTCAATCCTGCTGCCGTCATCAATGTAAGAGTTTGTGCGATATTGAACATGGTGCTATCCGTATAAGACGATCTCTACCTTGATGCAGCAGGTGATTGTTTCAGGCGAAAAATGGGAGTGTAGTAGTAATGTCATAAATCAGACGGTGGGATTGATGAAAAGGGTGTTGATTGAATTGAGCACTTTCGCCAGCACAAGATTGAGCGCGATGATAGCCAGGAAACTGGTCACAAATGACTCGGTTGTCGCTCGTCCAACACCTGCCGCACCATGTTGACAGTGAAAGCCCTTGTAGCAGGCGATGAGACCAATGCAGGCTCCAAAACATACACTCTTGATCAAGCCAGATACAGGTTCCCACCAGTCCACAAATGTCGCGGTGTATTCCCAATACTCGTAAGCGGAAACACCGTAGAAAGGAACGGTAATCAACCACCCGCCAGCGACGCCAAGCAGATCAGAATAAACGGTGAGTAGGGGGGTCATAACGAGACAGGCAACGAAACGGGGAACAACCAGATACGGGATTGGATCCACCGCCATGGCGCGCATCGCATCGAGCTGTTCCGTGACGCGCATCGTTCCCAGTTCGGCGGTGAGCGCTCCTCCTACTCTTCCTGCCACCATTACCGCTGCCAGAACAGGACCAATCTGTTTCGTCACCGAGATATTAATAATGCCCCCCAGCCTTCCCTCCTGACCGAATTCGCGGAATTGAGGAAATCCTTCCAGTGCAAGGACCATGCCGATGAATGCGCCGGTAAGTGCAACTACGGGTATTGATGCAACTCCAACAGAATAGAACTGTCTGGTCAGGAGATGAAGTTTGCACCATTTGCTCGGTTTGAACAGCAACCAGGAAAATGTCGTCATCATGAAAGAGATAAATTGCCCGAACTCACTTACAGCAAGGATCATGGTCTGATCGAGACGAGTGATGCCTGGGCCCGCATTCTTCATGCGTAACAGGATAGCTCCTATGAGTCCTACACGTCACATCCCGGGCGTATCAGTGTGATAATGTGGAGTACCGGAATGAAAAAAGCCCCCGGCTGAAGCCGAGGGCTGATGCGTGTTTTCATTCAGCCAGCGGAGAGTTCCGCGGTGAGTGTTTCAATCACTCAGGGCATGGACCCCAAAGACCGAGGATCTCAAAGATGTCGTTAATGTCAACGAAGCAATCTTCATTAAGGTCGCCGAAGCAGTACGGTGGGCACGGATCGGGGCAGGCTCCCCACAGACCCAGAAGAGCGAAGATATCGTTGATATCGACCGTATTGTCGTCGTTCAGGTCACCCGGGCAATCATTGCCACCCTCACAGGGGAGATTTGTCTCGCCTGGAGTATCGGTGGAATCAGTAAACGGATCGAAGTTACCAATCGTCCAAGTATCGTCCGGCGTACAGCGGTAAATCTGCGCGGGGTGGTAGGTACCGTCGGGACCGACATCCTCGTAGCCGAGGGATAAACCGTATGCCCAATCCTGACCAGCTGGTGGTTGTTCGAGGATCAAACCGACCGCATCTACGATATCACCCCAGGGCAGGATATCGAGCGTGCCGTCATCATCAGTATCCAGATCATCACCACTGGTTCCGTAGAAGTTGGTAACGAGCAAGTGCGTAACATTGTCATTATTCTCGAAATTGAGATTTGTGACGTAGTCAACTTCATACGACGGACGGAGGGTGAAGGTGGATTCAGCAGCCAGGAAGAGTCCATCGGCGGGAATTACATAATCCGATAGGTCAACTATGGCTTCAATAGTGCCACTACCCCCGGCACCATCGCCGATCACCACATACGTGATACCGAAGAGATCGGTGCCCGGATCACCCTTCAACTCGAAATACTCATCGTTATCCGTTCCGGGTTGATCGCGGCGAAGTTCGTTGATGACAAGATTATCCGGCGGGCTGACTTCGCAGACATCGGGAATACCGTTGCTGTTCTCATCATCCCAGACCACGCCATCTCCATCGGGATCGTCAGGATCGACATCGCAATCATCGGGAACACCGTTGCCGTTGCAGTCATCTTCACACTCGTCAGGAGTACCGTTCAGATTGCAATCGGGGCTGACCATACCGTTACCGTCAGGATCGTCAGGATCGACATCGCAGTCATCGGGAACACCGTTGCCGTTGCAGTCTTCTTCGCATTCATCGGGAATGCCGTTGAGATTGCAGTCATCACTAGTGCCATAAAGAATATCGCAATCATCGGGAATGCCGTTCTGATTGCAGTCCTCTTCGCATTCATCGGGAATGCCGTTGGGCTGGCAGTCTTGACTGGTGCCGGCATCGATATCGCATACATCACCGACGAGGTTTTCATTGCAGTCAGCCTGGTCGGGATTGTAGAGATAGCAGTTGTCAATGTCGTCCGGCCAACCGTCACCGTCACTATCGGGCGGGAGTGGAGAACAACCGCCGAAGCCCGTGCCATCTACATATGCACCCGGAGAGTACAGTGAGCCACCCGAGCCTGTCGCTTGAGAGTGAAGGACAAATGGTCCGGTCAGATCAGGATCACGAGTGAAAGACTGGTCCTGTCCGCCGAGCGGTTCATCGTAGATGACTTCGTCAATAACCGTAACCAGATCGGGCAGATAGAGGGTGACGCGATCACCTGAATTGTTCAAGCCGAGCATTCCGGAAGAGGCGGTCTGAACGAGCGCTCCATGGAAGTAATTGGGGGGTGGGGTTCCTCCGCCGAACACGACAACGCTACATTCATTCTCAATGATCGATCCTTCAGGGAAGACATGACGGGAGCCAAATCCATCCCAGATTTCCCAGCCGGTGACATCCAGGGGAGCGCCGGTGAAGTTGGTGATTTCAACGAATTCATCGTCCGATCCGTCGTAGTGGGTGTCCTGATTGGCATCATTTCCACCCGGATCAGCTAACACTTCATTGATAACGATTTCCAGATTTTCGCACTCGTCAGGAATTCCATTTTGATTCTCGTCCAGGCTGTAACCGCTGTCGATATCGCAAGGATCACCGATATCATTCTGATTGCAGTCTTCCTGATTTGGATTGTAGAGATAGCAGTTGTCGACATGGTCCGGCACGCCGTCTTCGTCGGCATCGTCCGGATTCACATCGCCGGGTGTATCCCATCCAACCACTATGTCAAATGGACCGATCGCCCATTCGTCAGTAGTTCCTAAACGAAAGATGTGGCCGGGAACGAAGGTGCCATCAGGACCTACGAGAATGGTGCCATAGTACCAGTCACTGTCCGGCGGATTTCCCGCATCTTCCACCAGGGCAACCATGTCGTGAATGGTTGACCAGGGAGTAACGTCCAGCACACCGTCATCATCGGTGTCCAGGTCATCATCAATAGCGCCGGTGAAATCGCTGACGAGAACATGAGTCTTATTATCGTAATGTTCGAAATTCAACTCATTGAGCTCACCGTCCAAGAGGAGGTCAACACCACCACTGGGAAGGGAGAACGTATCTTCCGCCACGAGGAAGAAAAAGTCGGCGGGAATGACATGTCCTGATAAATCCACGACGCATTCCACGACGCCGCTGCCGCCTGTGAATGAATCTCCAATGACAATGTAAGTCATGCCTTCAAGAGATTCGCCTGCATTGCCAATCAGCTCGAAATATTCATCATAATCGTCAGCGGGCTGAGCAATACGGATCTCATTGATCTTGACATCACCCAGAGCCATCGGTGATATCAATAGTGATGTGATGGCAGCAATACAAAAGCCATCTACCATCAGAGAACGTTTCCTTCGTCTCATTTCTGCATACTCCTTGGTTTGTACATCAATGTCGGGTTTGATTCGGTTGTGAAATCCAATCACCACCGATCGCCATCCCGGCTATTTCCGGATATCGTCAAAACGATTTGCCTCGTGAAAACACCTTTCTCACGCACTATTAGGGTAAGGGGTTCAGCGCGATATGAAAAGACCAAACCCCCAGATTCACGATATTCTCACATACTGAACGGCCCTGCAGGACCCTATAAGTCATCCTCCCTGATCCCCATTTTGAAACCCGGCACAACATGCCCTACGTGGCTTCAAAATCATGCAGATAAGCCCCCTGAAAAACAGGGTTTCCTGAATCTATGGGTGAATATGTGAAAACCTGGGCTATTTCATCGGTTCGTCATAATCATCTACAGTTTCCGTAGTCATCTCACCAACTGCGGTTGTTGCCGCATCCACTGGAACGGTGATTTCCGGCATGGGAACCAGGAACATCTCAACTCGACGATTCTCTCGAGTTCCTCCCGCTTGATTGGCTACCAGAGGACGATACTCACCATAACCAGCCACCTGGATACGTACCGGATCCACCCCCGCAGAGACCAATGCATTCTGAACCGAAATGGCTCGATGGACGGATAGGTGTGTGTTCGTAGGGTGCTGCGCTCGGGAGTAGCGAATGGGTACATTGTCAGTGTGGCCGACAATGCGCACTTCAAGACCTGATGCATCAGATGAACCGAGAACCCCGGCAACGGCTCGAATCGTATCGGCTGCCTCAGATTTCAGGGTGTCCTTGCCTGAATCGAATGTGAGATCGCTGGCAAAACGCAGCATCCCCAGACGAGCATCAAATGTGAGAATGTCCGGGTATGTCGCTGACAGGCGAGCAAGATCTTCCTGTACCTGCTGAGGCAAAGGACCAATTTGCAATTGACTTACACGTTGCAACAACTCGTTGTAGTCGCGGTTCAATTGATCCAGATCGCCGTGAAGTTGTCCCTGGCCCTGCTGCATGTTCCCCAGTTCAGCGCGGGTTCGGGAAAGCTCGTTCAGCGCGGATTGCAGGTTGGCATCTGATGCATCACGCTCGCTTTCCAGGCGCACGACCTGTTCTTCCAGAGTGCGGTTGGCCAGCACGAGATCGTCGTAACGTGTTTGAGAAACACTACATCCGGCAGAAATCAGCGGAATGCTCGCCAGGAGAAAACTGATTGAAATACGAGTTATTCCTCGCATAGGTTAATCCTTCCTTCAATGAGGGAAATACTGCATAGAACGGCCATAGTGTACCTGCCTCGCCGAAAGACGCTACCGGTTGGCAGGTTTCTATGGGCAATCATGTGGATAATGACCCGAATCGCTCCGGGTAATGTACTATCGTCTGAGCGATTGCAGAATCATGAAGAGTGAAAAAACCATCATCAGAGCTGCGGGTATCATCGACGCCGAGTCAGTCCAAGCCAGGCCGGGGGCGATTCTGGTTGAAGGCAACCGCATTCTTGCCTCGGGTAATCCCAGCGAAATCGGCTCGGTCGAGGACTGCAAAATCATCGACCTGCCCGATTCCCTCCTCATCCCCGCAATGGTGAATGCGCACAGCCATCTGGATCTCTCCCATCTGGGGATCCGGGAGTTTCCCGGCACATTCCGCCAGTGGATTGATGAGATCAGGGCAAACCGGGTCGTCAGTCGGAATGAGATCGCTGAATCGACATCAAAGGGGCTGCAACTGTCCCGTGCGGGAGGGACGGCAATCATCGGAGATATCTCCGGCTCAGGTTCCACGGTCCCCCTTGAAACTCAACGGGATATGGATTTCGCCGGTGTGAGTTACCTGGAAGTTTTCGGTATCGGTGCTCGCCAGACTGATGCTGTGGATCGATTGCACCGCGCAGTGATTAATGATGAGGGTGATCAATCCGGCGTACGTCTGGGGCTGCAGCCACACGCGCCCTATTCCTGCGGTGAAGCGGTCTATCACGCAGCCGCAACCCTGGGCCGACCGCTTGCCACTCACTTGGCCGAGACACTGGAGGAAATCGAGTACATTGCCCACGGTCGCGGACCACTGGCCGATCTGCAACGCGAATTGGGAGCATCACCCGACGATATCGTCGCCCACGGTCAACATCCGGTCGATTGGCTCTCTCAAACATTATCCACTAACGCCATGATGGTGGTACATCTGAATTATGTTGAGCCCCGACATCTCGATTGGCTTACCTGTTGGGAAACCACCGTCGTATATTGCCCGCGCGCCAGTGCATACTTTGGTCACCCCCTTGAGGATTTTCCACCGCATCCATATCAAAACATGATACATCTGGGCATCAATGTCGCATTGGGAACCGACAGTCTGATCTGTCTGGATACACCAGATCGTATCAGTGTGCTTGATGAAATGCGTTTCCTCTATCAGCGTGACAATGCCGATCCGCGCACACTTCTGCGCATGGCGACAACCGCTGGCGCACGCGCATTGAACTTCAATCCCCAACTGGTCAACCTCGCACCCGGACCCACCTCCGGCATTCTCGCATTGAATATTGAATCCGAAAACCCGGAAGATCTGCTGACTCAAACTCTCAAGCACAACGATCCACCCCGCTGGGTGTGGGGACCGTTGTCAGCCAAGGAAATGTGCGATTGACTTGTCGTTTCAATTATATCTTCATAAAAGGAACTGACGCTTACCAACTACGGCGACAATTGAGGTATTAGATGTGGGAGGGCATATATTTGATCCAAATTCTGAGTTATGAAATCAATAATAGTACACATTGGATATACGAAGGCTGCCAGTAGTACACTGCAAGCTTTCTTCAGCGCATGTGCGGATGTGCATCATGTTGATCGTGGGATTGCCTTCAAACACTTAACATCACCAAATGCATTGACCTGGGATGGATCCTCGGCTGCTGCATTCTTTGCCGAGCAAGCTCGTGTAGCCGAAGCATCGGGATCCTGCATGGTGGTATCTCACGAGAGATTGTCAGGTAATCCTCATTCCGGCCACTACGATGACACTTTAATTGCCCAGCGTATTGCCAGGATTCTGCCTGATGCACAGATCCTCATTTGCGTGCGTGAACAGTTGGCTCTCATCGCTTCAGTTTACAAGCAATATTTACGAATCGGCGGCACAAAGACGTTTCAACAATACGTATTACCGACGCAGGACTATCGTGTTCCTGGATTTGATCACACAAAGTACGAATACCATCACCTGGTGGAATATTACTGGCAGCTCTTTGGACCTGATCGAGTTCATGTCTGCTTTGTTGAGGATTTGCGGGAAGATCCGCTTTCATTTTTCAATGAAGTCGCGAATTTGCTTGGTACGAATCTGCCGGAGCATTATGAACTCAACAAAGTTCATAATCCTGCGGAGCCGGATGAGAGTCTCGCAAAATTAAGATGGACAAACTTCTTCAGGACAGATCCAACATCGATACGTGATCCTCATTTTGTCCAGAATCAACCCACCTGCGAGACATGCCCGCATTTTTCATCGTTGCAGTCAACGGAAAATCCCCGCCCTGAGGATGAATCGAGGAGAATATTCTCAGGGTATTTCATCGGAAGTAATAAACTGCTCGCCTCCATGCTCAATGTGGATCTGGCAGCAAAGGGTTATGATGTTTTGCCCTGAGGGGGTATGGTATTTACTCCGATGAGAGAGTACATAGGATAGTTACTATTCGGGTGCTGCGGGTAGTGCTGAGTCTACGAAGCGATACCTGTGCTATTTGATTGTGCACTTCGTTTCCACCCACATTCCGGGCAACCGGATTCAACACTTTCACGCAAGTCATAATCACATTGTGGACAACAGTTGAGTTTCGTAAATCGCTTCAGTTTCTTACCGATACGGAACATAACCCCAAGGATCCACAACAACCACAGAGTCATGGGAATTCTGGTGAACAAAAACGATAGTGTGCTGTAGTGTCTGCCATAGAGAGCGATATTTCCACTCAGCAATTCCCAATACCACCAGGCAACTGATGCACCATATAAAATTAATCCGATACCAAGTAACTCACAACGATGATTCTTACTGATTAAGTTATTGCTGAAATAATTATTGATCGATCCCGCTAGATAAAAGACTGCGGGAAGCAAGACAAAATATGCAAGAGATATGCCTAATGCAAGAATCAGGGAAATATCTCTGATAGATGGCATTACACTGTTGTATAAATCATGCCATACAATAATTGAATATATCGACATCCAGGGTGTCCACAGGCACATAGCAGAAAAGTAAATGATAAGAGAAATAACAAGGAAACGATTGACCGGCCAATCTCTTGCTCTCTGAATGCAAAGTATGCCGATGAGCGCTAGCGGAGCGATTAACCACTTAACTGGTTGAAGAGCAATATGACTCCATATCCAATAATCGGGATTGATCTTGAGAATAATTTTGATAATAAAGTCTGAAATGAAAAAAAGTAAATAGTAGCCAAATAGTGTTATCAGTGCCCAGCGCAGGAGATTAAGCCCCCTGGCCACTCCTTTCGCCGTTGTACGCAACTCATTAAAGTCTGCACTTGGTTCTGCCGCAACATCTTCATACTGTTCAGCTATCTCACTCACACTTTCACCTCCCGCATCCATCCACACTCCGGGCAACCAGCCTCGACATGCACACGCAGGTCGTAGTCACAGTTCGGGCAGTGGTTGAGATTCGCAAATCGTTTCAGTTTCATTCCGATGCGGAACATCACCACCAGTAGCCAGATGAGCCAGAGGAAGCCGGGAATTCCCGTTAACAGCAATTGAAATCCCCCGATGATATACTCATACATGTAATCATCAGCACCCATGTCATGCAAAAACATCGGTAGATCACAGAAAAACCAGACAACCCACCAGATTATCTCCACACAATATAGCAACACACCTGCACGCAGTAGCCAGCGCCTGTGATTCCTGCTGATTAGACTATTCCCGAAATAGTCATCAACCACACCGGCTAGATTATAACCGGCAAAGAGCATAACAAAGTATACGAGAGACAGAAGCATACCGATGATGGGTGTAATTACATCGATGATCGACATCAAACTGCCATCGTAAAAAAACCACGTGACAGCAGAGTACACTGACATCAAGGGTGTCCAGACACACTGCGCTGCGAAGTAAATTATCAGGACAATGACAAGTAGGCGGTGTACTGTCCAGTCTCTTATCCGTATGATGCGCACGATACCCGAAAGAGCAAGTGGAGCGATTATCCAGTAAGATACTTCTAATGCAAGTAAGCTCCAAGGCAAAATGCTTCTAATATAACCATAACTGAAAAAAGCCCCGATTAGCATTTTCCCTGTAAAAATCAATAACCCACTTGCGAAGACCATTATCATTGCCCAGCGCAGGAGATTAAGCCCCCTGACCATTTCTTTTGCCGTGGTGCGCAACTCGTCAAAGTCTTCGCTTGATTCTTCCGCGATTGCTCTACACTCTTCCACAGCTTCACTCACTGTACTTCCTCACACTAGCCTTTTATTTGCTTACCTCGTAGATTGTTTACTTTTCTGAATCATGACCACGATGGCCACAATGCCCCCTCCAATGAACAAGATGGCAAGAAAAAACTTGGCAACCAAGTCGGCCAGCATCTCCGGATTCCTGAACGGATCAGGTTTGATCGTGGCGAGCTGCGGATTGTACGCTTTGTCAGCGTTGTACGAAAACGATTCGTAAATTGATTGCCTGATCGTTGTATGCTGATCCCATTCAGATTTGAGAGCGTAGAACATGACCTGTACCATGGATTCACGGCCAAAATAACCCACGGTGAGACTGCGTAGATCACCTATACCTTCGACGGTCATTTCCATAGTAACGAAGAGACGACGATTCGATACGTCAAGTTGGGGTTGGTTGATTGACAGTTGATCACTGGTTTCAATCGCCCCCTGCTTGAGGTTGCTTTCCGACACCTGGTGAATATCCACACCCGTTATGGCCGCAGCAATTTCCGCAAACTCACTTTCATTGATCTGTCGATTGATCCCGAAATCCTTGTACGGCATGGTGTAAAAGAGTACATACGGATATTCAAGCCAGTACTCATGTGTAGCAGGTTGAAATCCAACCATCGTGGTGAAGGCAACATGAGAACTATCACTAAAAACTGAATCAGAAGCTTCACGAAGTACATGCTGGGGGATTTCGACCCAGTCTGATGGCGTTTCAATTGTGTAGCCGAACTCCGGGTTGTGATAGGGAATGGTTCCGTTTGTTGGTTCATCTGCGAATGCAATGAAAGAAATACAACAACAAATCAGCAGCAGGGAAATGATTCTCCGCTTCAATACTGGACGAGGGTTGGGGCGCTTTCCCATCACACAATCATTATACCACACAACGACGGTATACCATTACAATTGAGTAGATAATTCAGTAATACTTATACAGCAATTCAATTCGTTAGCAGCAAGATTACTGACAACCAAGATTGAGTAACAGCATGTCTGCCCGACAATCAACTCTCCTCCCGCTCTTTACCACCTTCAACACTGATCCCGTCACTCTTGCGCGCCGGTTACTCGGACAACGGCTGGTGCGGATTCATCAGGGGGTTCGCCTGGCGGGGACGATTGTCGAAACTGAAGCGTATCTTGGTGAACCGGACCGGGCAGCACACACATTCAACGGCCGACGAACGAAGCGCAACGCCTCCATGTATCTTCCAGCAGGGCACGCATACGTCTACTTCACCTACGGCATGCACCATTGCATGAACGTCGTGTGCGGCAAGAAAGATGAAGGCGTCGCGGTCCTTCTGCGGGCGCTAGAACCGACCGAGGGACTCAAGGTGATGTATCAACACCGCTTTGCGGCGAAGCGGGATATTGATCTCTGCTCAGGGCCGGCCAAGCTCACCCAGGCACTGGCGATTGATCTCACATGCGACGGTATCAATATGTTGACGAGCAATGATCTATTCATCGAGAAGCAGCGATCACGCTGCCTGCCCGGTCGGCTTATCGGCCGCTCAGCCCGAATCGGCGTGGGGTACGCTCATTCCTGGGCAAAAAAACCACTGCGTTACTTCATTCTGGGTAATCCCTACGTGTCCCGGGCTGCACCGGCAGTAAAAGCAACCGCACGATAAACAACCAACACTCATACAAATCAAACTGCATTTTTATCGTCTAAGCGGGTGGAAGCCGATATGATCAGGCAAATCCCCAAGCGGATGAACGAACATGCCGGATGAGACAAAACACGTGAATTGGCAACGGATGCTGGATACGGCAGGGCCGTACCCTATTGAGGCGTTTACTTTTGTACGCGATGGGTTGAGCTTCACTGCCGAACGCATTCACGAGCAGCCCGAAGCACTATCTGAAGATGAGCGACATATCTCCGGCCAACAGCTCTGCCTGGGACTGCGCGACTATGCCATCGAGAAATACGGCCTGCTGGCTCCGATCGTCCTCGAACACTGGAATGTTCACCGTACGGATGATTTTGGCCGCATTGTGTTCGCGATGATCAACGAGGGATTGATGAGTAAAGCTTCGCAGGATCGTTTCGAGGATTTCCAGGGAGTTTTTGACTTTCAGGAGGCGTTTGCTCGCGATCGACTGCTGTCGTATGTCGCTCAGCAATGATGGCGGACGGTCGAACTTGTCAGATAACCAAAGCAGCGATTAGACTGAGGACATGACAGACTCAGAGGGGCGGCCGGACCAACCTGAGCACGGAGATACCCAGCAACCCTGGTCCCGAGTGCATGTGTGGCATATTCAGGCAGTGCGTGACCTGTTGGTGTTGGTGGCGGTCATTGGTGTGTTCTGGGCGGGGTATGCCATTCGAGCCGTTACTGTACCGTTGCTTGTGGCGTTGATGCTGGCATATCTTTTCGAGCCGGTCATCTGCTGGATGGTGCAGCATAAGAGCCTGAAATTCTCGCGGCCAAAGGCTGTGGGAACATTGCTGGCGACAGTGGGTGTGGTCGTGATCATAGTGCTTGCACTGGCATTACCTTTGATCGTCGGGCAGACCACACAACTCATCAGCAGTATTCGTGATGGGACAATGCAAACGCGCATCAGCCGATTGGATCGCTACGTTCCCGAAAACATGCGGGACCAGTTCCAAAGTTTCGTTGATTGGCTGCCCGGCACCCCCCCCCCCACACAAATC
>JANQEQ010000042.1 GCA_028278245.1 Phycisphaerales bacterium
GAGCGGAGCATGGCTCAACTGACGTCATCGTCTCCGGGGCTGGCGGCCGATACCCCAGAGCACTATGAGGTCTTACCGTGTTGTAATGCTGTCGCCAGCTTTCAATCAACACCTTCGCCTCCCGTAACGTGTAGAAGATCTCACCGTTGAGCAGTTCATCTCGGAGCTTGCCGTTGAAGCTCTCAACATAACCGTTTTCCCACGGACTGCCAGGTTCGATGAACAACGTCTTCACCCCAACCCGGCTCAACCATTCACGGACCACCGTCGACGTGAACTCCGGACCGTTATCAGAGCGAATATGCTCGGGAACACCACGGGTCGCAAACAACCACGCCAATCGCTCCAGAACATCATCCGACTTGAGTCGCCTCGCTACATCAATGGCCAGGCACTCCCGGGTGTATTCATCCACCAGTGTCAGCATCCGGAATGATCTGCCATCGTGAGTGCTTCCCTGCACGAAGTCATACGCCCACACATGATCCTTGTGTTGCGGTCGAAGGCGAACACATGAGCCGTCGTTCAGCCACAATCGTCCACGTTTAGGCTGTTTTCTGGGCACTTTCAGTCCCTACTCACGCCAGATCCGCTCCACACGCTTGTGATTCACTTTCCAGTCAACATCGGGGTTATCCTCGGAGTTCCATACCGCCCATACACACATGCCAGTTCAATAATCCGCTGGGTCAATGGCTCTTCATCATCGCGAACCTGCGGCAGATAACGCTGGGTCGCACGTGACTGCCTCAGCACTTGACATGCCCGCCGTTCGGAGACGTTCAGATGGTCGATGACCTGTTCGACCGCCATACGCCTCCGTTGCGGGCTCAGAAGTTTGGGTTGGCCGCCTCCCGCAGTATCGCCTTGTCCAGCTCGGCATCGGCCAGCAGCCGTTTGAGCCGGGCATTCTCACGTTCAAGTTCCTTCAGCCGTCTGGCCTGGTCGACCTTGAGGCCGCCGTACTCCTTTCGCCAGCGGTAATACGTCTGGTCGGTGATCCCGATCTGCTTACACGCCTGGGCAATGGTCTGTCCCTTGGACAGCAGCACATCGGCTTCACGCAGCTTGTTGACGATCTGTTCTGCAGAAAAAGGTTTCCTCGGCATGGCCTTGTCCTTCAAATTCCAGCCCAGAATACCACTCTTAGACTGGATTAGTTTTTGGGGGAAAGGTCAAAGAAGTTAGGCTTATTTGGGTTGCGTGAGTTGTAGACGATAGTCACACAGGAGACGATCATGCGTTGGCATAATGAGCTTATTACGAAGAAGTACAAAGGAAGTAAAATCCGACGTCATGGTCGGCCGCCTTTTCCTGCGCAACAAAACTCACCTGATTATGGATCGCGAACCGTTGTTCACTAGGGAATTCTGTAAGATCCTTAGAAGTAGGGGAGTGGGGCCGGTGCGTTTGTCACTGAGAAGTCCAAATCTGAATACGTATGCGGAACACTTCGTGTTGTAGATAAAGCCAGGGTGCCTGAATCGAGTAATCCCAATCGGATAATAACATCCAGGATGGTAATTGATGAATACGTTGAGCATTATCACGTTGATAGACCACACCATGGACTAAGCGATCGGCTGACTAATGGAGTGCCAGAAACACGCGATGGCCCCGTCCAACGTCGTGTGTGTCTTGGCGGATTATTGAGTTCTTACTATCGAAAAGCTGCCTAATGTGACGGATGAGTTTTGAGACTAGGCGGGATTACCCTTTATCGCGCCATTCGTTAGCTTTTTCGGGTTTGCCCCAGTCTTCGTAAAGCGCGACGAGACGTAATCGGGCATTGTTTGTGTGAATCCTGCGCATTGGCTCAACAGTTTGAAGCATCCTGTAGCCTTCAAGCATGAGCGATTCTGCTTCATCGTAATGACCCAGGCCAGCTAAGCATTGCCCGAGCACGCTTCGTGCCTGTCCACCAACCGAACTAACATCGGCAGCTTTCAGCCGTCGTTCATCGATTATTGCGAGGGTCTCGCGAAGCAGTAATTCGGCTTTTTCGAATCTACTGCTCGTGGTCATCACATTGCCGAGAATGATCATTGACCGTGGGACGTGTAGAGTGCGGTCGCTGCCAATCTCCAGCCAGCCTTCAAGTGCATCGCGCGCCAATACTTCAGCATCTTCAAGCTCTTCGATAGCTATCAAAGCCTCGGCAAGCTCCATCTTTGCTTCAAGTGCGCTCTTCGCGTTCTGTTGCTCATGGGCGTTAAAGATTGATAACGCGCGCTGATACGACTCGACTGCATCCTCTACCTGTCCACTGTTGAAAAGTTGAAAACCAAGCCAGCGCCACCACGGAGCGGTCTCCAACGCATCTTCACTATGTTGTGCCGTTAGGAGAGCGAGCATTGTGCGATCCAACTCAATTGCCTCGGTGTGCTCAGTGGCGAAACTGAGCACACAGGCGAAGTAGCTGGCTGTCCACTGCGTGTGCTTATGTGTATCTCCCTTTTCCGCGCGCACCAGTGTGTACCGCTCGCGCGAAATGTCCACAGCGGCTCGTATGTCTTCACCAGCGAGGATCATGGCATACGCCAGAGTTATCGTACTGCGGATGGTTTCTTGGTGGGTCTCACCTGACACTTTTCGCCGAAGTGCCAAAGCCCGACGATACCAATGAGTTGCCCCCTGATAATCTCCGGCACATTGGGAATACCATCCAACTTGCTGTAACGAGTGGACGATGGCGACATTCTCTGCGCCGAGCACAAGCTCGCGGATGCCGAGTGCCTGTTTGGCAGCTTCGGCAGCGGCTTCAAAGTCGCCGGTGTTTGCAATGATGCCTGCGTACATGTAGATCCAGTCAGCGAGCTTGGGGTGCTCTTCCCCGTCCACTTGGGTAGCCCTTTTGATGCCGTCACCAAGCACACAGGCCGCTTCTTCGTATTCCTCACGTGCTGCCAGCAAATGCGCCAATTCGCTCACTACCTTCAGCGTATCGTTGCCTTCGATTCCGCGGATCTCACGGAAGCTAGCGATTGCATCACGCAGCAACTGCTCCGCTTTCTCGGTCCTATCCTGGACTGTTAATACACGGCTGAGCCCAATCAGGACGGTATTGGTTTCAGTGTGTTCGACGCCAAGAGCGCGGCGGGAAATCTCCAGTGTCTCGCGTAGGAGTTGCTCGGCTTCATCCAGCCGTTCAGTGCGAAAATAGATGTCAAGGGCTAAGCATCTGCGGATGCGGATGGTGAAATATGATTCGTCGCCGTGAAATCGCTCTGAGTGCGCCATGGCCTGCAAATAGAGGTGTTCAGCATCATCGAGCCGGCCTTGCGCCAGATAGACGCCTCCGAGATTGAACGTTGTGCTGACATACAACTCATGCTCGGTGCCGAAAACCTCTTCCACACTCTCAATTGCTTCGAGGTGCAATGACTCGGCCTCCTCGGCGCGCCCCATGTGAGCCAAAACACTACCCAGACCGTCCATTGCGACAAGCGTCAGTTCCTGGTCATCACCATGCGCGGATACGACCAGTTCCAGGCAACGCTCAAATGCTGTTTTCGCTGACTCATAATCCTCAGCCTGCGAATAGTTTGTTGCGAGTTCGTTCAGTAACTGCAACGTCTTATAGTTTGCTTCTCCATATCGACGGCCGTATGAATCATGTAGCCACTCATAGTGCGGGGTAGCTGAATTGTAGAGGCCAAGGTGGTTGTACGTGCGAGCAATCGTCTCCCGAATCTCGATTTCCGCATCCGGCTGATCAGCAAGCGTACCGGATTGGATTTGTCTCGCGGCTTCGTCGAGTACCTCGCGGACCGTCAAGTCACGGGCCCGGGCTTGCGCCGGATCAGCGGCGACCAACATCATCTGCAAAAACACCTTGACGGCATCCGCACGCTCGGCTTGAGCTTCCGCCTGTTGGCGTTGTTCATCAGCACGATGCTCCGCCATGACGGCGGCTTGGCTGGCTTGGCGTTCGCGGGAAGCCAATTCGCTATGGCGCTGCGCCTGGCTCATGGCGTAGATGGCAAAGGTGCTAAGCAACACAATAAACGCGCTCAGAGCAAAGAGCGGCCAACGGTATCTGGCAATTGTCTTGCGAAACACATAAAGCGCCGAGTCTCGCTTTGCGTTGATCATTTCACCGTGAAGATGATGATGAATATCCACGGCCAGCTCGCCCGCGGATTGATAGCGCCGTGAGGGATCCTTCTCGAGCGCTTTGGCGACGATCGTATCAAGGTCGCCGCGCAGAGTATAGTTTGCCTCAGACAGTGTGCGAGGTTCCTCGTCCTGGATGATTCGCACCGCCTCTGCGAGCGGGCAATCACGACAATCAAGTGGGAGTTCGCCAGTCAGTAGTTCGTAAAGTACCACACCGAGTGCGTAGATATCAGATCGCGTATCGAGTTGATGACCATCACCGGCGATTTGTTCCGGGCTCATGTATGCCAGTGTGCCCATGATCTGTCCGACTTGCGTGTGCCAACTCGCTTGCTGTTGGTTTGCCCTCGTTGCTCGGGCGATGCCGAAATCGAGAATCTTGGGTTGATCGGTCGAATCGACAAGAATGTTTGCCGGCTTGAGGTCGCGATGGATGACGCCATTCTGATGAGCATGCTGAACAGCGTCGCAGACACGCAGGAACAACTCGAGGCGGGTACGTACCGGTGCGTTCTTGTTGTCGGCATACTCTGTGAGTGGCTGCCCGCGAACCAACTCCATGGCAAAGAAGGGCTGGGCGTGCGTGCAGACGCCACCGAACCACACATCGCCTATTCCTGTTTCATGGATCTGGGCGATACCGGGATGCCGGAGCTGGCCGAGCACTTCGATCTCTTGCTGGAATCGTTTCAACATGTGATCACTTGCAAGATCGTAGCGCAAAACCTTGATCGCCACGCGCCGTTTCGGCTGCGCTTGCTGAGCTTCGTAGACTTTTCCCATACCCCCCTCGCCCAGAACGTGGATGATTTTGTAGTTACCGATTCGCTCGGGAAGGATCACTGTTGGTCCAGCGTCTGCACGCGCGAACACCGGCCTGGTCAGATACTCTTCACCTGCAGCCTCATAATGTTTAAGGAGTATCTCGACTTCCTGTTGGAGATCACGATTACCGTTGCATGCCTTGCTTAGAAACGCAGGGCGCTGTTCTACCGGTAGATCAAGAGCCTCCTGGTAGAGTGATTCGACACGGCGATAGTTTTCATTCGAGCCGTTCCGAACCATCTGGTAACTCCTTCTTACTAAGTTCTCTGTGCAAACGTGCAACGATGTAGCGCCACTCGCGATCTATCGTGGCTAGTGATAAGTCCATGGCCGCTGCGGTTTCTCCACGGTTCAATCCCGCAAAACAACGCAACGTGACGATCTGCGCTTTACGCGGATCATCCTGGCGTAAACGTTCCAGCGCCAAGTCCAGCGCAAGCACGTCCTCGACCGGACAACCCAGCGGGGCGTCAAAGTCGTCAATATCAATTCGCTTTTTCCCTCCACCATGCTTCAAACGATTTTTCCGTCGAGCCTGATCGACAAGCACTTGACGCATAGCTTCTGCAGCGGCAGCAAAGAAATGCCCACGTGTATCCCAGCCCGGATCGTCTTTTCCAACCAAGCGTGCATAAGCCTCGTGAACCAGGGCAGTCGGCTGTAACGTGTTTCCTGGGGGCAATTTAGCAAACCTGGCGCGAGCCAGTTTGCGCAACTCGTCGTAGACCAGGGGTAGCAGATCAGCCGCTGCCTGGCGATCGCCGGTACGGAGGCGGTCTAACACTTGCGTAAGTTGCGATCGAGCCACTGGTTCAGATTTCCTTTGAAAAAAGACAGCGTATGTGGCCCGACGACGAATTGTTAGCAACAGAGCACGATTCGGAACGGGCTCGCCTGTGGCTGAATGCCATTGTAACCGAACGATGCTCCAGCCGAGAGAGAAATTTGATACGTCGGGATCCGCAAAAGGGACATTGCCATGAAATATAACTTACTGCGCTGGATTAGATTAGCAGTTATTGGCCTCATGTTAGTAGGGGTAACTGCGATTGCTGACCCGCTCGGAACAGGATTCACCTATCAAGGTCTACTCAAGGATAACGGCAATCCTGCCAATGGTTCATATAACGTGGACTTTGCCTTGTGGGATGCGCTCAGCGGAGGCAGCCAGGTTGGTTCAACCATTCAGTTCATCAATCTACCCATCACTGGTGGACTCTTCGCCATTGAACTTGATTTCGGATCAAGTGTGTACGACGGGAGTCAACGCTGGCTCGAGGTCACGGTGAATGGAAACGTATTGACTCCGCGACAATCCCTTTCCGGCTCGCCCTACTCGATTCAAACGCGCGGCGTCTTCGTTGATGATGCTGGCAACGTCGGCATAGGAACAACCAATCCGTCATGGGAATTTGAGGTGGTCAATCCGGCTCCGGGGGATGGTGTGGAATCCGGGGTGACGGCTGAGGATGCTTCGGGCGCCATTGCGGCCTATTCAAGCACACTCCCTCCACCGTTTGATCATTTCGGCGGGAGAGTCAGCCTGTTTGGCAATGCGCTGGATGTTCGAGCTGATGGTACAGCCGGTGATATACGCTTCTACACGGGGGGACCACTCCCCGCAAATGAACGGATGCGGATCACGCATGAAGGTAATGTCGGCATTGGAACAGATCTACCGTATTGTCCGCTGGACGTTCACAACAGCGGAAGTTCGGGTCAGGTTCTCCGTCTTGTATCAGATCAATCTTATGGCTATATGAGGTTTGTTGAGGGTTTAACTGCGAGAGCGTATCTGGGGTACGGCGACGATGGTGATCTTCTGGTCAATGCTTTGCCGAATTCATTTGCCATAAATGGTCTTGACACAGCCATTCATTTTGCCGTCGACAGCGATGCAGAGAAGGGGATCACGATCGATACAGAAGGCGATGTAAGTATCGGTGCGACGGATGCGCCAAACGATTTATCCAAACTATATGTAAGAACAAGTACTGCAGGTTCGGCTGCTGCAGTAGAGGGGATTGCCGTTGGTAATAGTGATATAAACAACTATGGTGGTAAATTTTCAGCCTATGGTGTCAGAGGCGCCGGTGTCTATGGTGTATCAGATAGTGACGAGGGCCGGGGAGTGGTAGGTAGTGCGGATGGTGATTATGGCAGGGGTGTGTATGGCGAAACTTATGGTAGTAGTGGAAGCGGGGTGTATGGCTACGCACGCGGTGGACCTGATTCAGTGGGGGTGTTTGGGTATGGCTTCAATACCTGGGACTTTTATGCTGGAGGCCCGGGCGGGCACTACGGTGAAATCTCCTCAATCCGCTGGAAGAGGAACATTCGGAATATTGATAATCCATTAGAAAAACTGGCTCGTCTGCGAGGTGTGTACTTCGATTGGGATGAAGAACACGGCGGGCAACACGACATGGGCATGATCGCCGAAGAAGTCGGAAAGGTCGTGCCGGAGGTCGTCCTTTACGAAGCAAATGGGATTGATGCCAACGGCATGGATTACGGCAAACTGACTCCGCTACTGGTTGAAGCAGTGAATGCGCTACGAGCTGAAAAGAATACTGAAATCGATGCCCTTCGCATAGAGAAAGACGCGGAGATTGCGGAGCTCAAACAGCGAATCAATGAAATGGAACGCTTAATTGAGAAACTTATGACGAAAGGTACGGAGAAAACACAATGATCAAAATCTACGCATTCATCTTTGTGATAACCATGCTTACTTGCACGGTCGCGGGGCAAACGGATACGACTTTTACTTATCAGGGTGAATTAAACGAATCAGGTAATCCCGCCAACGGCTCATATAATGTGGACTTCGCGCTATGGGATGCGTTAAATGGGGGTAATCAGGTTGGCTCGACAATCCAATTCAACAGCTTGCCGGTGACTGATGGTCTCATCACCGTTGAACTTGATTTTGGGGCCAGTGTCTTCGATGGAAGTCAACTCTGGCTCGAGATTACCGTGGATGGGAATGAACTGATCCCGCGTCAGCCGCTCACCGGCTCGCCCTACTCGATTCAAACACGTGGCATCTTCGTTGATGATGCTGGTAACGTCGGCATCGGAACAACCAATCCGTTCTGGGAATTTGAGGTGGCGAACCTGACTCCGGGGGATGGTGTGGAATCAGGAGTGGCAGCTGAGGATGCAGCTGGTGCAATCGCAGCCTATTCAAGCACGCTCCCTCCACCGTTTGATCACTTCGGCGGTAGAGTCAGTCTCTTTGGTAACGCGATGGATGTTCGAGCTGATAGCGCAACTGGTGATATGCGCTTCTACACCGGTGGACCACTCCCTGCAAATGAACGAATGCGAATTACGGAAGATGGCAAAGTCGGTATTGGGACAACAAGTCCTGAATCTACTTTGCATGTTTTTACACATGGGAGTGATGATCGTGCAATTGTTGGGAGGGCCACAGGGTCTGTGGCGACAGGATTGTATGGTCATGCTAGTAGCATTCTCCCTCTTATAAATTATGGTGTATATGGAAAATGTGACAGCCCGTCCGGATTTGATTTCTTTGCCGGTGGAGCTGGTGCCAACTATGGCGGTTCATCTTCCATCCGCTGGAAGAAAAATATCGAGTCGATTGACAATCCGCTGTACAAGACCTCTCAACTTCACGGTGTGTATTTTGAATGGGATGAAGAGCATGGCGGACACCACGACGTCGGTATGATCGCGGAAGAGGTCGGAAAGATCCTACCCGAGATTGTGATCTACGAGGAAAACGGTGTTGATGCTATTGGGATGGACTACAGCAAGCTAACACCCTTGTTGATCGAAGCTGTCAAAGCTCTCCGCGCAGAAAAGGATGTGGAGATTGCAGAGCTCAAACAGCGAATCAATGAAATGGAACACTTAGTTGAAAAACTTATAAGTAATGGTACGGAGTATACACAATGAAAAGGATCCTTATCTACATCTTCGTGATGACCATATTTACCGGGTTAGCTCAGGCTCAAACGGATACGACATTTACTTACCAGGGTGAATTAAACGAATCAGGTAATCCCGCCAACGGTTCATATAACGTGGACTTTGCCTTGTGGGATGCGCTCAGCGGGGGCAGTCAAGTTGGCTCGACAATCCAGTTCAACAGCCTGCCGGTGACTGACGGGCTCATCACCGTTGAACTAAACTATGGGGCCAGTGTCTTCGATGGAAGTCAACTCTGGCTCGAGATTACTGTGGATGGGGATGAACTGATCCCACGGCAACCACTCACCGGCTCGCCCTACTCGATTCAAACACGCGGCATCTTCGTTGATGATGCTGGCAACGTCGGCATCGGTACAACCAATCCGTTCTGGGAATTTGAGGTGGCTAATCCGGCTCCGGGGGATGGTGTGGAATCCGGAGTGACAGCTGAGGATGCAGCAGGTGCAATCGCAGCCTATTCCAGCACGCTCCCTCCGCCGTTCGATCATTTCGGCGGTAGAGTCAGCCTCTTTGGTAACGCGATGGATGTTCGAGCTGATAGCGTTACTGGTGATATGCGCTTCTACACCGGTGGCCCACTCCCCGCGAACGAACGAATGCGAATCACGGAAGATGGCAAAGTCGGTATTGGAACCACTTCACCCGAGCGCAAGCTGCATGTACACAGCGCCTCTGATAATGGCGCTATCTACGCAGTTCACACAGCAGAATATAACGATTACGCCGCCATCAAAGGCGTTCATGATGTTAACGACTATTATGGTATCGGTATTCAAGGCATTGGTGGATACATTGGCGTTCAGGGGAATGTGTCACCTACTGGCACCGCTGATTACTTTGGTGTATGGGGAAAAGTAAGCGGCGGCTCGGGTACGAACCGTGGCGTCTATGGTTATGCCAGTGGCGGTGATGGTTTTAATTACGGAGTGTACGGCGCTGCTCAAGGTGGTTATCGAGACTACGGCGTGTACGGTTACTCTGATGGTGATCCATTTGACATGGGCGTTTACTGCGATGGTCATTGCACCGTCACCGGCACACTCTTTAAATCCGCCGGTTCGTTTAAGATCGATCACCCACTTGATCCGGCAAACAAATATCTATCGCACTCTTTCGTAGAGTCGCCGGACATGATGAATATCTACAATGGGAACGTAATCACTGATGCGGCGGGTTATGCAATAATTGAAATGCCTGAGTGGTTCGATGCACTCAATGCGGATTTTCGATATCAATTAACTGTAATCGGTCAATTCGCTCAGGCGATTGTCGCAGAGGAGATTCGTGATAATACGTTTGTAATTCAAACGAATAAACCGCATGTAAAAGTCTCCTGGCAGGTAACGGGTATTCGCATTGATGCCTACGCAGAAGCGTACCGCATACCTGTCGAGGAATACAAACCAGCCCACGAACGAGGGCTGTATGAGCATCCCGAGTTGTTCGGTCAGCCGGGAGAAAAGGGAATTAACTACATCAACAGTCCCGAAGCAAGAGAAATGAAATAGCGCGGATGCTCATAAGATTCCACTATCTAATTAATAGGAATTCATTATGAAACGCCTTATGAAAAAATATACAATGATCGCGGCAATTGCAATCTCCGTAATGGCTACACCTGCTCAGGCGCAGCGTTCTCCGCAAGGCTCAATCTTCACCTACCATGGCAGCTTGCAGGAAGGTACTGAGCCTGCAAACGGGCAGTACGATTTTCAGTTCCAACTCTGGAATGCGCTGACTGGTGGAAGTCAGGTAGGCTCAACACTGACACATAACAATGTACTCGTACTGAATGGACTGCTTACTGTTGAACTTGATTTTGGTGCAGAGGTTTTCGATGGCAATGCGCGCTGGCTTCGTATCAGTGTCAATGGCACATGGCTTGATCCGCGCCAGCCAATTAATAACGCACCATATGCAGTGCAAACGCGAGGTATGTTTGTTGATGATGACTTACATGTTGGCATCGGTACAACAGATCCAGGTGCTCCACTGGCAGTACACAACGATGATTCGGGTGAAGTACTTCGTCTGGTATCAGATCGAACCTATGGCTACATGCGCATTATGGAAGACTCGACATATAGAGCTGTTCTGGGATACGGTGACGAAGGGGGTTTACTCGTCAATGCCTTACCTGACTCATTTGCCATAAATGGTTTAAGTACCGCAATGCACTTCGCTGTTGATAGTGACGCAACCAAGGGTATCACTGTTGATACGGACGGCTATGTCGGAATTGGGATAACGTCGCCTGACTACAGATTGCATGTAACTGATAACTTGGGTTATGAATATTCGCTTTATGCTGAGAACACTACTGCAGGAAGCGGTGCAGCAATTTCTGGCCGGCATTCAGTTAATGGGAGTGGTACGGGAGTACGAGGCGATGGTGGATACATTGGAGTTCATGGCATAGCTGCAACAGGTGCTGCACATTGGTTCTATGGTGTGAAGGGGGAAGCAGAAGGAAGCAACAGTACTGGAAACTATGGTGTATATGGTCTCGCGAGTGATGGCCCTACGAATTACGGTGTTTATGGGCACGTCGAAGGTTATAGCTCTATCAACTATGGTGTCTATGGATGGGCTCCCCACGGCACAATTAATTATGGTGTTTACAGTCATGGCCCCTGCCATGTCTCGGGCACACTCTCAAAATCAGCCGGCTCATTCAAAATCGATCACCCTCTCGATCCCGCCAATATGTACCTATCCCACTCCTTCGTCGAGTCGCCGGACATGATGAACATTTACAACGGGGACGTTATCACCGATGCAGCGGGTTATGCAACTGTAGTAATGCCTGCGTGGTTCGATGCGCTCAACGCGGATTTCCGCTACCAGCTCACGGTCATCGATGAATACGATAGTGATGAGTTCGTCTTTGCAAAAGTTACACAGAAGATGTTCAATAACCAGTTTACCATCCGCACCAGTGCTCCCTTTACCGAAGTTTCCTGGCAGGTGACAGGCATTCGCATAGATGCCTACGCCGAAGCGTACCGTATACCTGTCGAAGAATACAAGCCAGCCAGTGAGCGTGGCCTGTACGAGCATCCTAAGCTATTCGGTCAGCCGCAAGAAAAGGGCATCAACTATGTCAACAGCCCCGTAGTTAGATAGCGCGAATAGTACACTCGTTCGGGTGACTGCATCATGGTTATGAACACGGGAAGAATATAAGGATTCGACAGATGAAACCCACATCTTATTTAGCTTACGTATTTGCTTTTACTTTCTTTGCTGGAGCAGCTGCCTTAGCACAAGTCAGAGGTGGTGACTTTGATATTCCCTGGCACTCCATCGACGGGGGTGGTGGAACATCGACTGGTGGTAATTTCCTACTCTCGGGAACGATCGGTCAGCACGATGCCGGAGAACCGATGTCCGGTGGAGATTTTTCGCTGGTCGGCGGATTTTGGGCTGGCGCGGGTGATGTTTCTGTATCATGCCCGGCTGATCTGACTGGCGATCAGCAGGTAAACATTGATGACATTTTTGCCGTACTCGGTTTGTGGGGAATGTGTCCCGATCCCTGTCCACCATATTGCACCGGCGATATCACGGAAGATTGCGTGGTTAACATCGATGATATCTTCGCCATCCTCGGCATGTGGGGACCGTGCCCTTAAAAGTTAACACCGCACCCGTGCGGGGATCAATATTTTACAAGGAGGAATACCATGAAATTCACAAAGCATTTCGCTTCCTCAGTATGTTTGGTAATATTCAGCGCGACATCTAACGCCGCGGAATACCACGTTTACCCCGGGCAACCCATCCAGTTTTCCATCGACATTGCAACCCACGGCGATGTCATCATCGTTCACCAGGGAACGTACTGGGAAACCCTGAACATGCTCGGGAAAGCAGTCACCCTGCGTAGTGAGGAGCCTACCAATCCTGCAGTCGTGGCAAATACCATCATCAACGGGGATGGCCAGGGGCCAGTCATCACCTGCGATACCACTGAAGGAAACGATACCATCATCAGTGGATTTACTATCACTAACGGAAGTAGCAGCTTAGGCGGCGGGATGTTCAATTATTACAGCAGCCCAGATGTAAATCACTGCACGTTCTCCGGCAATGAGGCTAATGATAAGGGGGGAGGGATGTACAACAATCACGGTGAGCCAGTGGTGAGAGACTGCACTTTTACCAATAATACGGCTTGGTTTAAGGGGGGGGGCATGTACAACGATAACTGTACAACGACAATTTTAGACTGCACATTTTCGAGTAACATGGCAACGCAAGCCTCCCTTGCGGTAGAAGGTGGGGGAGCTATACACAGTTATTTCAGCACCATAACGATTTCTAATTGTTCCTTCACCGACAATTCAACAAACATGTACGGCAGTAGTCCGGGCGGGGCGATACAAGAGCGGAGTTGCAACAGTACGACAATCACCAACTGCCTGCTCGAAAACAACTCTACTCACGGGGTTGGTGGAGGAATATATAGCTATCTTTCCCCCTCAACAATTTCTGAATGCACTTTCAGTAATAATACAGCAATTAATGGGGGTGGCGGCGTGTACATATGTAGCGAGGACTCAACGATCTCCAGCTGCGTTTTTAACAACAATATGGCAGGTTTGGGCGGCGGTATTTACGTAGGTTGCTACTCGCCGACAATATCAGATTGCCACATACACCATAACACTTTGACATTCGGATTCGGTGGCGGAATCGCCAGTCCTTGGGACGGTAACCCGATCATTTCCAACACACAGATCTGTTCCAACAGCCCCGACCAGATCCATGGCTCCTTCACAAGCAACGGCGGTCTTACCATCCAAGAGGAATGTCCGGTTCCTACCGGAGCCTGCTGCATCGGTGAAGGTTGTATTGAAACCAGCGATGCTGCGGACTGCTCCGATGCAGGCGGAACCTTCATGGGCCATGAATCAGACTGTGCTACTGTAACATGCCCTGAACCCTGCCCGGCAGATCTCACCGGTGATGGCCAAGTCAACATCGACGATATCTTCGCAATCCTCGGTATGTGGGGGCTGTGCCCATAATAAGTAACACTACACTCCCTGCAGTATCAATAGACTACCTGGAGGAATACTATGAAATTCACAAGGCAACTAACCGCTACGGCATGTCTGGCAATAATCAACGCGACAACTTATGCCATGGAATATCACGTTTACCTCATCGTGTTCCAATATTCATCCGTTTGCTAACACCTATGTTTGTCAGATGATCCGTACATGAAGCATCGGTAAGTTTCGCTCTCTCAGCCGGGGTTTTGAAACAGATAAACTGTGATGATGCATTTGAATCTTTGGCAGACACTTCTTTTCGCGTCCTGTCCCATTATTCATCCGTTCACTGACTCCTTGGTTTGTCACCTGATACATACACAGGTGAGTGACTGATTCCGGTCCAGAATACCACTCTTAGACTGGATTAGTTTTTGGGGGAAAGGTCAGGGATGCAGGTCAGATTGAATTGTGGATTGTCATACCCGATATTCGGATCCGTTCGGGGATGATCCCCCGAATGGCTAGTGCGTCCTGCATGTCTTTGCATGTTGAGCCTGTTGAATCGGATGCAGAGCAATGCGGAGAGTCTAAAGAAGATGATCAGACAGACGGATCAGTGATGATAAAGTAGGCCCAGGAACACTTTAATCTACTAACATAGTGTCTGTTACAACGTACGGGGGGAGCAGATCATTATCGAAAAGGTTCTCTAAGGTATTGCCATGCATTTGAAAACGATCTCCACACTAGTTGCGTTCGGGATGTGCACTTTTACATTTGGTGGTAAAGAGAACGTCGTGAATGATGAAATATCATCGCCCAAAGTGCTCATCATTGGCATCGATGGTATACGACCAGATGCACTTCTCACAGCTCATACCCCAAATCTCGATCAGCTCATACAGGATGGTGCATGGAGTAATCATGCATTGACGGATGTACACACAGTATCCGGTCCCTGTTGGAGTTCGATACTGACTGGGGTATGGTCACCACGCCACGGAGTAATCGACAATACATTTGAAAACAATCATTACGCCAAATATCCACATTTCTTCGCTCTGCTCAAGGAACAACAACCAGATCTCATCACTGCATCCTTCATTGACTGGTTGCCGCTCGATAATGCGATGGTTAATGATGCAACCTGTGACATACGGTTGACGTACGATTACGAAGATGACGGTGACGAGAAGATGGTTGATGAAGCTGAGTATTTGTTAAAGAATAGGGATGTGGATGTGGTCTTCTTCTACTTTGCCGATTCTGATACCGCAGGCCACGAGCATGGATTCCATCCTCACGCATCTGGCTATATTAGCGAGATCGAAGAAATAGATCAGCAAATTGGTCGGCTGCTCACCGCAGTTCGTTCGAGGCAGCACTATGTAACGGAACAATGGCTTACACTGATTACTTCTGATCACGGTGGTACACTTGATGGCTCTCATGGAAGAGATATACCCAAGCACCGATATGTTCCATTTATAATGCATGGACCGGGTGTCTATCATCATGAAATTCTGCCAAGCCCCGCGACGGTGGATGTTCCAAATACAGCACTGGCGCATATGGGGATCAAGATCAATCCGGAATGGGAACTCGATGGTCGTGTAATCCCTTTCTCGCCACCAACCGGCCTGGAAACCAATCTTATTGTGAACGGTGACGCGGAGCACGCGCCAGGAACTAAAGATGTTCAACTTAACCTTGTAGCACCAGGGTGGGATGATACGTCGGCGATAACAGTACTCGAATATGGTTGTGCAGAGGGTTATCCTGATCAGGAGAGTGCTGGGCCACCAGATCGTGGTCTATGTTTCTTTGCAGCCGGCGCTGCCAATGACTGCATCATGTCACAAACGATTAGTCTTGTCGGATTCTCACAGTTTATCAATGATGAAACCATTGTATTTGAATTATCCGGATACCTTGGTGGATTTTCTGACCAACGAGATTTTGCAACGGTGACAGTTACGTTTCTTGATTCACAAGGCGGTGAATTAGCACGAACATCGATTGGGCCGGTCACCGTGGATGACCGCAGGAATGCGCTGGGGAGCAGCGGAGATCAACTCACAGGTCTGCTGTACCGCAAGGCACAGGGATTTGTACCACAAGATTCGTATTCAGCGCGCATCACATTGGAGCTTGAAACAGGTTCAGGTATTTGTGATGGATACGCAGATAATCTTTCGTTTATACTCTCGCCTGTAACACGGTAATCCCCGTGGTGTCCCAAAATACATCCGTTCTCTAACTCATTGCCATATCGAAAGATCCACACACTTAGGATCGGCTGATTTCAGCCTTTCATCACGAGTATTGGGACGGATACAGACCTTCGGGGTCTAGACCCGGAGGTTGCCGTATCCAACATCAAAAACCATGCCACAGGCAGGCTATTGGAACCCCGTGGCATTTTTGCGAGAACGGAACGATCTGATGCCCCTGATAGAACACTATTCCCCGAACGTATGTGCCGCCAGCCATCTGTTCAAGTTCATACAGTCCTCGAAGGTCTCTTTTATCAATCGACGTCGCCGACTTGACTTCAATACCAACAACACATCCTCCAGGTTCTTCAAGAACAATGTCCACTTCTCCTTGTGAGTGTGAACGATAGTGGAAGAGACGAGGTTGTGTGCTGCTCCACGAAGCCTGTTTCTGCAATTCCATGGCAACAAATGTTTCCAGTAGCTGCCCTGTAAGTAAGGGATCGCTTTTCAAACGCGCAAGATTCACTCCAAGAAGTGATGTGATCAATCCAGTGTCACTCAACATCAATTTTGGAGCTTTGACAACACGCTTGCTGAGATTGGTCTTCCAGGGAGGTGTGGATTGGAGAAGAAACGTCGCTTCAAGCAAACTCAAATAACGTTTTAAAGTTGTTTGTGGTATACCGCTGCTCCGTGAAAGCTCAGCGTAGTTCATCAGTGAAGATGATCGAGCGGCAAGAAGTGCCAGCAATCGGGGTAGTTCTGTAAGTCCCTCGATACTAGCCATGTCTCGAACATCGCGCTGCAGAATCGTGGTGACGTATGATCCAAACCATGCTCGACGTCGTTCCTGAGTACGGCGTCGCACAGCCTCTGGGAATCCTCCTCGATGCAATCTCTGCAATATTCCGTTCTCATCTAAACTGACCTTCTTAGGGCTCAGCTTCCCCCGTTTAAACATCGAATCGATAATCGACATTTTTGTTTGTTCAATCTCATCTTGTGAGAACGGCCAAAGTGAGAGTATTTCCACACGACCAACCAGTGCCTCAGAAAGCATTGGAATAACACGAGCATTTGCTGACCCTGTCAGCAGAAACCGACCAGGCTCTCGTTCCCGATCGACCTCTGCTTTGATCGCCAGGAAAAGTTCGGGAACTCGCTGAACTTCATCGATAATAACCGGTCCCTTGATCCCTGCGATGAATCCCTCAGGATCGAGTTGTGCTGAAGCCAAAACAGCAGCGTCGTCGAGAGTGAGATAGTCCGCTTTGAAGTCAGAGCGGGCAATCGACTGGACCAATGTACTTTTCCCGGTTTGGCGGGCACCTTGGAGAAAGACCACCGGATTATCCGCGAGCGCGGTAAGAATACGAGCTTTGAGATAGCGGGGGATCATAACAGAAGAATAACCACATAGTGGACGATATTCAACCACTTTATCGATGATTTATCGACTATTTATGGTCTAACATCCATGTTAACGTACCCTGTTTTTTGCGCCCTGATGAGCGTAGGGCATTCGGTGAATGCGTGGATATCTGTGTATATACCGTGGCTCATACTGCTAAAAACGTGTTTTAATAGCGCCAGAGGGATTTTGAACCTGTACCAGTGGTACTGGATCCATGCATAGAATGAAACAAATCCGAGAGCTTGAGGCTTAAAAAAGTCCCTCTGAATCTTGTCCGTCGATGGATTCATCACAAAAGTTTTATCCACTCATGGACAGTCGAGAGAGCGTGACGTCATCATCAGCAAGTTGATCAACAGATCTTGTTGAATATGGAATCAGACGTGGTGTGCTGCAATCCGTATGTATGCGTGATAGCGGACTTAAAAGCCGCGCAAGCAAAACAACAAGCCTTGTCGTTACAAGGAATTACGACATTATTAGAAAGTCGCGGGGCGCATAACGGGGTGCAAGATTCAAACGAGTTTTTGCTAAACGAAATCGTGGGGAATTGGCACCGTTTACCAGATACGATTAGGGCAGGAATTGGGGCTTTAATAAGGGTAGTGGCAAATGGAATTTAGACCGATTTGGAATGATCCGCCATATGTTTTTACCTTGAAATATCGGAGACAACCTCCGAGATTTCATAACCTACTTGCAGTATTCCAGTACAAATCCCGGAATGTGAACATGTGCTGCCTAGTCAACACAGAATGTTAATTCCTCGGGTTCGCATTTATATACCGCATGCCCCCGCTTCTTCTTAGAAATTGGGCTAGACAAAAAGTATCACCCCCGGTTCTGCCGGGGGTGATGAATTGAGACTTCAACTTAGTATGGCAAACACTATATTCACTCGCACGGTCCCCATTGTTCAAGGAGTGAAAAGATATCATCGATATTGACCATACAGTCTTCGGTGAGATCTCCAGTACAATAAGGTGGACAGGGATCATCGCAAGCGCCCCACAAACCTAGCACCCTAAAGATGTCATTAATGTCGACCGTTCCATCGCTATTAGTGTCAGCTGGACAAGGAATCGTATACGACACGGTGAAATCAAACTCCAATCCAGTCGGCTCATATACGCTTAGATCACCAACAACACTGAATGTCAGTTCATTGAGACCAGGTTGAAAGATCTCTGCATTACCAAATTCAACTTCATCAGGTGTAGGCCAGGTTAGCGCCACAAAACCATTATTTGAATGATCCTCGCCTAACCAGTCCACCTGAACTTCAAGTGTAACCCGCTCACCGTTGAGCCAGAGTACAGCGATATCATCCACATTAGCCCGACCTTCCAAGTTTGGAGCACTAAATGAGTCCGGAAGCATGAATGTAAAGCGGTAGAAGGCGGATTGACAGTTATCGTAGGTCACCTCATCAGCACCGGGTAAATATTCCAATGTTGAAACAAATGCTTCCTCAAGGGCATCTTCATAGCACTCAAATGATGCATTATGATCATGCATATCATGCTTGCGGAATCCGATCTCCCAAGGTTCATGCGGGGGATCGTAATCCTGAACCAGAGTCCATTCCTCTTCATGACCGACGAAGAGAGGTGGGCTTTGGTTGATCCGGTCAATCTGCTCTGCTGGAGTGCCACTAATAGGATTGTTGTAGACCCAACATTCGTTGCTGGAAGTCACAGTACTTGAGATTTCGCAATCATCGGTGATGAAGATTGTTCCAGCTTCACCGTACTGGAGTCCTGTACCACCCTCGACAGTGATGTTTTCTTCATTAAATAACATGCTATCACAGGCATAAATCGCAATACGGCCACCACCACCACCACCACCCTTGCCCGTGTGTGTAGCCTGACCACCGTTGGCTGAAATGATACCGTTACCTGATACTTCGGAGGCAGTGATCCATATACTTCCACCTGATCCGCCTCCTCCCGTAGTTCCATCGGTGCCATCAGCACGGATCTCACCATCAATGATCAGTGCCCCTTCAACGACCAGGCGAATTGCTCCACCCCCATTACCTGGCCAGCCGTAAGGTGCTTGCCCACCACCACTCCCAAGCATCGCAGGAGCAGTAGCTGAATCGTAGACAGGACCGCCATGATTCCCTCCATTACCAGTACCCCCGACGCCTCCATGGCTTCCACCACCTCCACCATTACTAGGCCAC
The DNA here is from genome assembly GCA_028278245.1 of Phycisphaerales bacterium. GTDB lineage: Bacteria > Planctomycetota > Phycisphaerae > Phycisphaerales > SM1A02 > JANQEQ01. The sequence goes on from JANQEQ010000042.1 coordinate 19,735, forward strand.
CCACTTGAACCACCTGCACCAGGACCTTCGGTGCCTGGATAACCCAATCCCGTTACGTCTATACGACCATTTGAATCAATCAACACATTGCCCTCAATAACAAGCTTCATGCCTGATTCAGAAGCTGAATCATGACGTAGACGCCCGCCATTGATCAAGTGTAGATCGCCATCAATGAGATTCTGATCGTTGAAAGCCGCACCCATGTTGTCACTGTTACCTCCATTGGAGATAAGAAGTAGGCCATTAGGATGGGATGGCATAGTGAGGTAGACAGTACCGCAACCACCATCAGTTGATGTGCCGCTCCCTCCAAATGCCTGGTGAGTCCCGGCAAAGGTCCATGTACTTTCTACATAGATCGCGATACGTCCACCACCGCCACCAGCACCCTTGCCCGTGTGTGTAGCCTGACCACCGTTGGCTGAAATGATACCGTTACCTGATACTTCGGAAGCAGTGATCCAAATACTCCCACCTGATCCACCACCTCCCGTTGATCCATCAGTGCCATCAGCACGGATCTCACCATCAATGATCAGCGCCTCTTCAACGACCAGGCGAATTGCTCCACCGCCACTTCCTGGTCCCCCATAGGGTGCATCACCACCACCACTCCCAAGCATCACGGGAGCAGTAGCTGAACCATATACTGGACCGCCAAGATTGCCTCCGTTACCAGTACCCCCGACGCCTCCATGGCTACCACCACCCCCGCCATTACTAGGCCACCCACTTGAACCACCTGCACCTGGACCTTGCATCGCAGGATAACCCCTACCCGTCACATCAATGAATGCATCCTCCTCAACAATAACATCTCCTGCTATCGTCAGATACAGGCTTTCTGATGGATTTGTCGAGTGTGTCAACTGTCCCCCATTGATGATTTGAATGTTGTTGAAGTGATGCTCGCAATCGATAGTGACTATACAGCCATCGATGACAATATCCTGTCCATCATAAAATAGATCATCACATGCAATGTACGTATCTTCGGTGATCTCAATTGCGCTGGCTATGGTTGCTGTCCCAAGCAATGTGAGTACTACGGTAATTGATCTCAAAATCATTGTGCTTCTCCTTATGTTGCTTAGTTTTTGAATGCCCCGGTCCATTCCCGATTGGATTGTGTTCATGATGGTCAGATCTTGACCACCTACCGTGAGAGGCGACAATGCAGATCAAAGACCGCAGTGGTCCTGCTGCCTTCGGAGATCTCCAGACTGGCAAAATTACACAAAATGCTATCTGTCAAGCACTTACGGGTATACGAGAAAGTGATGAATCATCGCTGATATAGCTAGAGGCAATGTTTGATGACGAGTTGTGTAAGCCAGACATCGGCAGCAGTTGACAGAACAGGGAGATAGTGATGACGCCCGAACGTTACGAACAGATTCGGCAGGTCTATCTCAAGAGCCGAGAGTTGGCAGATCTTGAACGTGTTTCGTTTCTCGATGAAGCATGTGCAAACGATATTGATCTGCGACATCAAGTCGAACAACTCCTTGCTGACGAGGAAAAATCTGACGAGTTCCTCCGCTCACCCATCCAGCATGATGGCATCGACGGTGATACCATCACATCAGATCAACCAGTGCCATGCCCGCCACACCTTGATCATCCCAAAAAGATTGGGCGATACACCATCAAGAGTTACATCGGTTCAGGTGGAATGGCGAACGTCTACCTGGCCGTTCAGGAACAACCA
>JANQEQ010000044.1 GCA_028278245.1 Phycisphaerales bacterium
TGTACCAGCATTGCTGTACCAGGCAAATTCGCAAAAGGCAGTCTTCGTCATAGAGGGTCGTTCGGCATCCGATTACAATCCCCCTGCACAGCCCACTGAACCCGGGCTCAATACCAGCACGATCAGCATTAGAGATGTTGGATTCGCTGCCACACCAACGCCACCTATAAATGGTCCGCCGACCAGAGATGGACGGATCGGCATCAAGATGCTCGGCACGTGGACGGATGACAATTGGCCGCCGATGATGTGGAACATGCATTTCGAACGTCTGTTCTTTTGGGATCTTGAATACGGTATTCAGTGCGTTGATTCCAAGTCGGGTACGACAAGTCAAGATTGGTCGGTTTGCCCCGTTGCGATCTTGGACTGTTATTTCAGATACCCTGCAAATGGCATACACATTGACGCAAACAACGCTGACTTCTGGTACGTTGGGCGGTGTGCGTTCAATCTTCCTTCTAACGGAAGAGGCATAAACCTCGATCGCTTCGGGATGATCAACATTGTCGACTGTCATGCCGGAGGGGAACAAGTCGCCGATCACAACGATTTCATCAGGATCAGGGGAAAAGGTGCCGGGGGTGTGGACGATGTCATCATCGATCATTGTCAGGCAGAGACATGCACGAATTTCCTGATTCTTCCACGGCCCCTTGACCCATCTGACACGTACGAAGGTACCGACACCCTCAACATACGAATGAATAACTGCGTGAACCAAATGACAGCGGAGGTATTCCTGGGGAACAGGTGCCACTTCATCAGCACAGGCAACCAATTCCAGGAGTGGGTGCGGGTTGCTAGCCCAGACGTGACAATTGATTCTCGAGGCGACGAGTTCTTCGGCAAGCATTTCCATTTCATGGAACAGTACAACGCGTCCAGAACACAGTTGTTGAGCTACATCCCTGGGCCAAGTCCAGACACAAACCTGAATGGATTCGTGAAGAACGGGCGTCTCGAGCAGTTCGCTGCCAACCCCCCGCAATCAGGCAGCTATCTCGCGAATGACATTGTCT
>JANQEQ010000046.1 GCA_028278245.1 Phycisphaerales bacterium
TATCTTGAGCGCATGAGCAGTCTGGAAATTCTCGATCAGCTCAGAGATGCACGTAATGAAGCGCGTGTTGGATCCGGTTCAGAACAGCCCTCGAAAGATAAGATCAATCGTGTCTACACGCTGCGCCGACAGGCAATTGAAACAGTGATTTCAACCGAGAAATCTTTCTTTGAAGATCTGCGTGCGATCGTTGATAATGATAAGGAGCAGTTGCTTAATCGCGTGGGTCATTGTCGCCATCGCCGGGCTTATGCGGGGAGCGTAAATGCACAGTATTCACTTGGCAGCGATCATTCCAACGAAGCGGTTGTTGATGTCGTTTCACTCCTGCTGGAGGAGCAGCCATCTGAAGAAACAATTCAACGGGTAGACAATGTTATCACTCAATATGAAGAGAATGCTCTACAGGCATTCCGCAATCGCTTTGAAGCGCAGCTTCAAATGCAGCAGTTGGCAGACCAATGGACAGCCGAGATCACACTTGCTGCTCAAGAAGATATCACAGCAGTCATCGAATTGCAGAACCAGTACAGAGCGGTAATGAAGCAACCAACATCGCTTGTACAGCAAACGGACCTGGCCATAGTCGAACTGAATCGGGATACCCTTTCTCAACTCCTGATTCAACTTCCGGATCAATTGGCCAATTCACTGCAGACTGCGTATAACCATGCAGCATACCCTTCGATCTATCAGGATCCATCCAGGGTGGAACGGCAAATAGCCGCCGCATTAAAGCTGGATGATCTCACTCCCTCACAACGTGAGCAACTGGTCAATCTCGGATCAACCTACCTCAATGAGTACGAGAAATTCTCGGAGGAAATGATTGATCAACTCAGTACCAGCTCGATAAATGTCGTGGGACTTGAACCTGAGGCATTCCGAGCCTGGCAGGAGCAACAGCAGCAGCTGGCTAAAGTCAAATTCGATAGAAATGAACTCAATGGCCGGGCAATTAGCCAGTTGCGAATCATTCTGAATGAGGAGCAAATCAGTCGAATCGGCGGCTTACCAGAACCACTCGGCGAAGATGATTTCTACTTCTACCGTTGAGACTGATTATCCACGAAACAATACAAATTCAGAAAATGCAGTATTGGCAGTTCAAGGCTGTCAATGTACTTGGAATCTAATCCGGCTTTCCCTTACAATCTCAGGTTGATTGCAGTTTCTCCGCTCAATTGTAATCGGATCACTTTTCATCTTCACAACATCTGCAGGACAGTCTTCCATCAGGTATCACCATGAGTGAAAATAGAAAGACAGTAAGAACTCACAAGGGTATAAGAGAATACACTTACCTGGGTTGTCCATTGACACGCAACAGGTCAGCCTGGTGCTTTCGCATGTGCAGCCCGGACGATGACGGCCAAGGATACTGCGGCCGGGTTGCGCCTCACGGAATAAAGGGGAAAACACAAGCGGGCATCGAAAAATACAACAAACAGCAAACTCAGGAACACTGCGACCATCTGGAACATCTGTATCTGGCTGACCCCAGTAACGAACAGTATGAGCCGGGGATTAGAGTGGAAGATGGTGAAGTCGAAATTGTACTATCCCCACAGGAGCGTTATTGTTATTCTGACGGCTCCCTGCGCAGCGCAGTCTGTTACAAATTCCTGACCGATTGCTCCGCTCTTGCGGTGAACTCTGTTGTTAAGAAATTCCGTGTGCTTACTGAAAATTTCAATATCAGCCTTTCACATTCCAAACCCACCGGTGATCTCATTGCCCGGGGGCGTGTGATGTGTATGTCTGATGGCCAGTACCTTGCTGAAGCAGTTATTACAGATTCCGAACGGGTTGAGCTAGGCCGAGGCGGAGGTACGTTTATCATAAGCGATATTCCGCTGCCGAAGATTCCTGATAATGCACAGACATAATACGAGAAAGGGATTTCATAATTATCCTGTTATTGTGAAAGAGATCACGATGACATTACCGATGCAGCAATTGTAGACGATGAGATCGAGGTCACTCTGTTCAGCTATCACGCATGGACATACCAATGAATAACTACGATTCCATTGAGTCTGTCGATCCGTACAGGTTCAATGAATTAGCAACTCGATTTCTTGATGATAATTATCAACAGCATTATGCCTACGCCCAGGCGATTGCCCAGCGGCAGCATGCCAGAAACGAACTGGTTGCGATTTACGACAGTGACGAGTTACTGGGATTAGCCTGCGTTCGTATACGTCAACTCCCACTTATCGGTGGAGGGGTGGCCTATATTTCCGGTGGGCCGCTTACACGTAAGAATTGTGATGATACTACCGGGCTTGTTCGCGCCCTGAACGCGCTTCGAGATGAATACGTCGATCGTCGAAAGCTGACCCTTCGTATTCTCGCTCCACTTGGTTCTCCCACCTGGAACCGAAAAGCCAATGAAGCGTTTGAAGATAATGGATTCAGGATAATAACTCACGCCAGGCGATACCAGACATTCGTTCTGGATCTTCAATCCTCTCTGGAGGATCTGCGCGATCACTGCTCCAAATATTGGCGGAGAAATCTACGCCGCGCCGAGAGACGTAAATTCGTCATCGAGAGCAGCTCATCCAGTGTGCTCATGCCGACGATATGTGCGCTTTATGAACGGTTGCTCAAACGCAAAGGCATCACAACGTACTTGGATGTATCATTTTTTGCCCAACTGCAGCCGCAATTGGAAGAGCATGAACGATTCCAGACCACCGTGGTGAAATTTGAGGGTAAACCGGTTGCGGGGCTTATCGTAAGTATGTTGGGTGACTTCTGTATTCCAGTGATCATTGCTACGGACATCATCGGTATGCGCAACTATGCTACCTACCTTCTGCAATGGCATTCCATCAGCGTGGCACAGGAATATGGTTTCCATTATTACGATCTTGGTGCCTATGACCGGGAAAATTGTGAGGGTGTCTTCAACTTCAAAAAAGGCCTGCGTGGCATCGAACTCAACGCACCGGGACCATATGAATATAGTGGTTCAGGGTTGAAACCTCTATTAACATCGTGTTCTGAATCAATCTATCGCAGATTCGCTCACCGGTAGTGAAATCAAACGGTGCCATTCCCCGATGCCGATGCCCTGATGATGAGGATGGATGCTGTTCAGGGAGTAATGTAGATCAAATACAAACCGCCGAGAATGACGAGTATGCCGCAGGTTCCGCGCAGGATTGCGGTTCCTTTCGATTGATCAGTCCAGTTCAAATATCTCTGCACGAGTTCCGTGCAAGTGCCGGCAAGGGCAATCACTGCGCAATGTCCGATTCCATACGCCGCCAGGAGCAATATGCCGTAAGTTAATTGGGTAGAAGCAAGTTTTAGTGTAACGGCAAGCATCGGGGCCATGAAAGCAAAGGTGCATGGACCAAGGGCGATACCGAAAACAAGTCCAAGGATAAACCCCGCTAGCGCGCCCTTGCCTTTCATGCCGATCTGACCAGGTCCCGAGAATGGCATGGGGATCACACCCAACAAAACAAGACCGATGATAATGAAGATTCCTGCAACACAATAATTTCCGTACGCACCAATATCGCCAATCATGCGACCGGCAAAGGCGGTAATAACACCAATAACACCGATCGTGATAAGAATGCCTAAAGCAAACAAGCTGGCAAGTGTAAACGCCCTTTTTGTTGTGATTTGACCTCCCTGGCCGCTGATAAAGCCGATGATCAGTGGAATGCTGGAGAGATGGCATGGGCTAAGCACAATGCTAAGTACACCCCAGGCAAATGAAGCTGTTAGCGCAACAAAGGGTGAGCCTTCAACTGCATGATTCAGATTCGTAAATAGTTCTTCCACGATTATCTCTCACACAAGGGAAATACATCATCAATTCTGACAGTGAATATTTGATGAGTGTTATGAATCAGATGGGATAATTCTCGTGATGATATCGCGTATCTCGTCATTCACATAAGCCTCAAGTTTCTGAGGCGATTCTAAAAGATCCCAAACCTGTTCCAGATCCTTCCATTCGAGCGTATCTTCTCCCTTGACAAAGGCAACGATAAGTGACGGTACTGTCAGCTCATATTCCTCCTGGAAATGTTCGTGTTCGGGAAGTTCCATATTGTGTATATGCCATTCGAGGAGGCCCGCTTCAAGTTCGGATTGAAAATTCTCAAGGACTACTGCCTGGCTGTATTCCTCGATCTCCAGGCATGACTGGCAGCGTGTAGTCAAGTGGAAATAGTAAGCAATGACCTTAACATCATCGGCACTGTATATCCTGGGATTCTCTGATGAAGAGGTTGCATCCGTATTCTGGGAATCCGTCGGAGGCGGTGCTTCTATTGGAGTGTCCTGCAATTTGGATTCTGATACCGGCTCATCTTGATCGATAAAATCGTAGCCATAATCTCTCCAGGTATTGAGGATATCTTCACGTGAGAAGAAACCAACATGCCGAAAGAGTTCGTTTCCATTTTCATCAAAGAAAATCTGGGTCGGGATTACTCGGACACCGTAAAGGGCACCGGCATCACTGTTTTTCCACACATCGATAAATACAACCTCAAATTGTTCAGCAAACTCTTCCCGCATTGATTCCAGGATTGGTGCCATTTTCTTACAGGGGATGCATTTATCAGCACCAAGGTCAATCATCTTCGGAAGATTACTACTGGCAGGCTGTTCATCTCCCTGTATGTTGTTTACTACAGAAGATTGTGGATCAGCATGTGTATCAGTACCGGCCTGTTTCAGGAAAATGACAGCTATCACGGCAAAGATGACGAGTACAACCACTCCGGATTTTATGTATTGGTTCGATGTCATAGTCTGAACTCCAGTATGCTCCTCACGACAGGGATTGGAGGGGCAATTCACCCATCCTGCAATAGATCCTTGATTTGCTCTACATTGAGTAATTTCCCGGAGGAATGAACTTTATCATCAATGATTAACCCCGGTGTCAACATGATGCCGTGCTGCATGATCTGCTTGATCTCAGTGATCTTCTCGATCTCGTAATCGACTCCTAACTGGCTGGCCGCTGCCTCAGCGTTTTCTGCAAGTTGATGACATTTGGGGCAACCAGGTCCGAGGACTTTGATCATTTTCATTGTGTAATCTCCAGCGATTCTGGATGTGTGAATTGATGCGACTGCAAGTCGTTAAAAGCATGCGCCATAGATTATGCCGCTGATCGTTGCCATGAGAATGACCAGAGCAACAAAGATGAGAGTCTTCTGTGTGCCCATGATGCTTCGAATAACGAGCATATTCGGGAGTGACAGGGCCGGTCCCGCCAGGAGCAAGGCCAGCGCCGGCCCCTTTCCCATTCCATTACCAATTAATCCTTCAAGAATGGGCACCTCAGTGAGTGTTGCGAAATACATAAACGCCCCGATACAGGAAGCAAATAGGTTTGCTTGGACCGAATTCCCCCCCACGAGTGATGAAATCCAATGGGATGGAATCACACCTTCTTCTCCCGGTCGACCAAGCAGAAAACCTGCCACCAGAACACCGATGAACAGCAGCGGTACGATTAACTTGGCATATCCCCAGGTCTGATGGAGCCATTCTCCGGCTTGTGGATTACTCGGCCGAACTCCGAGAAAGAGCGAAAGCCCGACGATGCCCATAGTGAAGGGAATAATCGCCGACCACGGAAGTGCGTGGCTGTTTGCAGATGCTATATTCGGCTCGATCCATATCTTTGTGAGCATCCATGCCAGGAAAACGGCTCCTGCCACAACCAGCATTTTCCACACGCGCATACCAAACCATGCGATGAGAATGATTGCCAGGGAAATGGAGAAGCATGTTGTAATGATCCATTTGGAAGACCAGATGACATGCCAGATTCCACTCGCCTGGTCAGGCTTACCCCAATTAGCGAACACAAGGATTCCAATCATTCCCCCAAAGTAGAGCACATTCTGCCAGAGTGGACGGATACTCTGTTCCTCGTCCATTGACGACAACTCCATTGATGTATCAGCATTTTCGTTCCGATAGATCATGTGCATAATCAAGCCGATGACTATGCTGAAAACGATCGCCCCAACCGCGCGTGCGATACCGAGTTCAAGCCCCAGAATCCGTGCTGTCAAGATAATCGCCAGCACATTGATGGCAGGGCCGGCATAAAGGAATGTAACCGCCGGGCCAAGCCCTGCCCCCATCCGGTAGATTCCCGCAAAGAGTGGAAGCACCGTGCACGAGCATACCGCAAGGATCGAGCCGGATACGGAAGCGACTCCATAAGCAATCACCTTGTTTGCCTTGGGTCCAAGGTATTTCATTACTGCTGTTTGACTGATAAAAACTGCAATAGCACCGGCGATGAAGAAAGCCGGCACGAGGCAGAGCAATACATGCTCACGCGCATACCATCTCAGGAGATGCATTGCCTCCAGCACCGCATGATCGAAGCGTATATTCCCCGTAGGCAGCCAAAAGCATATCAGGAAAATGATTGCCAACAGGGTAAACTTCGACCATTCACTCTTCCAAATCGTCATGGTTTCGTGTGTCACCCTCTCTATTGGTGAAAGTGTGATAGATAAGTAGCCAGGGAAAAAGTATTACATTAGCGCAAGGCTCTGGAATCCTCTTTGAGGTTGTGTCGAAGCACATCCATTGCACAATCAAGGAAATTCAGTATGCAGGGAGTTCTTAAACTATAGAACACCGTGACACCTTCTTTGCGCGTTTGCACGACTCCTGATTTAAGCATCACTGCGAGGTGGCGCGACACATTTGATCGCTCGACGCGTACATGCTTTGCAATATCGTAAACACATTGTTCCCCCTCCTTCAGGAATTCTGCGATTGCCAGGCGGATCGGGTGCGCCAGGGATTGGACGATCTCAGCCTGCCGCTGGTATCGCTGCTGATCGCGTTTTGTAATCATGGTTGTTCAGATCGAGTGTGGGGGGGTAAAAACATGATTATGTGATAATATACTCACGCTATCATGTTCAATCAAATAGAGATGAGTGCTTTTTCCATCATATTGGTTTAAGTTCAAATCTGGCGTGTTAGAACTCTTCCACGAGCCGCGACCGTGAGGGAGCGGATAATGCGTACGACACACGGGTATGGCTTCGTCGGCTTGGCCCTACCCGCACTACCTGACTAAATGCAGATACGGTGAATGAGTCAGCCCCCAGTGAACATACTGGGGCTGTTTGTAATCTGTGGTGTGATTCACGAGCACCGTAAGGTCATGCAGTGCAGCAGTAGAATAGTTTCCCTTCGCCAACATCATGCAGGTGGCGGCACTGAGCAATTAAAAACCCCCGAGAGGAAAGGCTCGGGGGTTCTATTGAAAATCATTAGATTTCAACACAAAAGACTGATTTTCAAAATATTAAAAGCACATGGAGACCTCAGGGATTTCCCTGAATTTATTATTATCGAAGAAATAAAGACAACATACGATCTGCACAAATTATACTTGAGGATAATGCTCATCATTTCCCAAGCGCGATTTATCCCGTGTGGGATTCAAAGTGTGCTGGGTGTCCGAAAAAGAAAAGAAAGGAATATCCAATGAAAGTGGTGCAAATTGTTACATGTAGTGTTGTATTGTTATTAACGAGCATGATGACGCAAGCCCAGACGCCATGTGAATTCCAGAAGCTTGTACCAAGCGGGAGCGATAGTACGTATGGGAAGGGCTTTATCATAGGTAAGGATAGATCTGGTAATTCATCCGAACATTTCGGCAAATCAGTAGCTATTGATGGCAATCTTATGGTGATAGGCGCTTTCGGAACAGACGATGGATCAGATGACGACGTGGGTGTGGCATACGTCTATCGTTTTGATGGTTCGGAGTGGGATCAGGAAGCGATACTCGAAGCTTCTGATGGTGAAGAGGATGATTATTTTGGTTTTTCTGTGGACATCTCTGGTAATGTCATTATTGTGGGTGCATATCTTGCCGACATGCTTGTGGGGGATCCTCCGAACCAAGAATTAATTCAAGGCACTGGTGCAGCGTACATTTATCGTTACAGTGGTTCAAGCTGGGTGGAAGAGCAAATATTGCATCCAGATGAGGAACCTGAACCATTGTGGCAGCAGTTTGGCTGGTCTGTTGGAATCTCCGGTGACTGTGCTGTTATTAGCGCCCATGAATATGACACGGGGAACGAAACGGTGGGAGCTGCATACATTTATCGTTATAGTGAATCGCGTTCAGGCTGGTCCAAAGAAACAATATTAATAGAAGATGACGATGAAAACTCTGCTACCTTTGGCAGTTCTGTGGCCATTGATGGCGATACAGTGGTCGTTGGTTCACATGACGCAGATGAAGGCCCTCAGCTTTATGATAGGGGTGCCGCTTACGTATTTCGTTATAGCGGATCAAGTTGGTCACAGGAAGCAAAGTTAACCGCTCCAGCAAATGATAGCGAGGAAGATGACTATTTTGGCTGGTCAGTATCAATCGACGGTGATGTTGTTGTTATCGGAGCTTGGGGAGATGATACTGAAAGCATGCTTGATCATGGTTCAGCATACGTTTTCAGTTACAACCAGTCTTCGTGGAGCCGCGACGATAAATTGACTGCTTCCGATCCGGGTGGTGGCGATGCTTTTGGGAATTCCGTGAATATTGACGGCGATAATATTATTGTTGGCGCCGAGGCTGATAACACGGCCAGTACTAATTCCGGTTCAGCGTATCTTTTCCGTTACGTCAATTCGAGCTGGGATCAGGAAGCCAAAATGACAGCGAGTGATGGAGGTCAAAATGATTTCTATGGAAGTTCTGTAGCTTTATCCGGCGATACTGCAGTGATTGGTGCATCAGGGGATCGTAATGGAGATGGTTCTGCATACGTTAATAACGTGAGCACCGAAGATTGTAATGAAAATGGAGTTTCAGATACCTGTGATATTAATGCTGGAACCAGTTATGATTGTGATGAAGATGGAATTCCTCTTGAGTGCGAAGAATGCCCGGCTGATATCACAGGCGATGGTACGGTCGACGTAAATGATATCTTTGCGTTGCTTGGTTTGTATGGTGATTGTGATGATCCCTGCCCGCCTTATTGCTGCGGCGATCTAACAGAAGATTGCACGGTCGATATCAATGATACCTTCTACATCCTCGGTGAGTGGGGTGATTGTGAATAAGATCTGTTGGGTTTAAATTGCCTATAGGATTTTAATTAAGAAACCCTGAGTATTCATACTCAGGGTTTCTTAATTTTGGATTGTTTAGAGTCTGATTGGTGGATTATGAGAGAGCCGAAGTGTGATTAATCCCATTTTATCCACTGTATCTGCGGAGGACCCGAATCGGGCATATTATCAAGAAGGCAAAGAAATGAATCGCCACTTTCAATGGTACATCCCGAACCAGCGGCGCAATCAAGATTGAAGAGGTTGTCGGGAACGTTTTCGCCGGCATCAAAGTAATACATGCCGTCCGGGATGAAAGAATTGCTGACCTCAAGGTGGTTGTCGTTGAAACAGACATTCCCGACCCATTGCTTCTTGGAGCCGTGGATTTTCAAGGTGACTGAGGCCTCGTATTCCTCTTTTTCCATGCTGCCCATTTTCACACCACGATTGGCGATGGGGGAAAACTTGCTGTTCATTGATTCCCGCCACTCCTTGGTTTTCCTGGGTCCATAAAGGACCATTGTGCCGTACGAAACATTGCAGATAGAGGTTAACTTCGATTTGAATGCCGGATCCCAGTACACTCCCGCATCAGATGTTCCGTTTTCGAGGGGGCTGAAGAGATCCCAGTTGTAGTTGTCCAGCACTGAGACTTTTCCGCTCGGCTCGGTTGGGCCTACACAGATCTGCGGGCCGAAGTAGTTCTGCATAATGCAGGCGGAATAGAGATTGGCGTGGTTATTTTCGCCGACGTCTTCGAGACCACGGCCGGGGATAAACTCGCCGGTGACAGGATCCGGTCCTCGCTTGATGAGTCCGGGAGTGGGGAAGATGCCGTCAAATTCACGGGCGAAGACCAGCCACGCCTGGTGAATCTGTTTGATCTGCGTTGCATCCTTGAGTCGTTTTGCTTCAGCTCGCGCTTTGGCCAGAGCCGGCAGCAGCAGGCCGATGAGCAGGGCAATGATTGCCATGACCACCAGCAATTCGATGAGGGTAAATCCTTGCTTTCGTTTCATGAGGTGTTTCTCCTAATGGATATGAAGTGTATGAGGAAATGAGAGACACCTTGGGTTCCCGGTCTACGGATATGTAGAGAATGGCTACTCTCTGATAGCCGGGTCGCCAAGTACTTATTCACAGATTCGTATCGTAACCGGTTATGGGTGCAAAAGAAACGAAAAAAATCAATGAAATGGAAGAATGGCGGAATTGGAGACACTGATGGTCTTTTCCATGGGAAGCAGTAGATTGTCCACGAGGCAACCACAATAAACAGGACTTCCCTGATTTTTCGCCCCCAATGTCCTTTTTTGATGATGGGAATGGATGACTTTCCAGGTTGGAGGGAACTTTTCCGCGCATCTGTCCGAAAGAGATAGAAAATAAGGGGGGGTGAATATCTTCTTATCGTTCCCCTTTTTAATTGCTTTTTTAGGGAGATGAATGGTCACATTCGAAGAACGACCGGGAAATTGCTTGCCTGGTCAAGTTGATCCGGTAATCTTTACATGAGGATCGGGGGGGGGAGACTCGATGCGATGGTTGAGGAGGAAGAATTATTTTCGCTGGTATTTGCGACATCGAATACATCAATCAATCCGGGGCATCGCAGCCACCCGGGGAGAATTATCGTCGATAGAAATCGAATTTTTTGTAGCATGAACTGCAAGAGGAGTTATTGAATTATGAAGAGGTGTACATTACATATTCGCCCGGCATTGTATCTGGGCTTCGCCATGGTACTGAGCTGTTTCCTGGGCAGCAGTGTCGGCTTCGCCGCCGATCGGATGGTACTCATAGAAACCTATACGGCAAGCTGGTGAGGCTATTGCCCCCGAGTCGGCCGTGCGCTGACACGATTGCTGAATGATTATCCTGACACGCTCGTGGGTTATCAGATTCATACCAGTGGAAGTGGACCAACGAGTACCTGGGGAACTGCCCGAGCGAATTATTTTGATGTTGGAGGTATTCCTGATACGTGGGTAGACGGAGCAGAGCAACAGTCAGGTGCTTTGCCAGATGATGATGCAAATTACAACAATTTACGGGCGTTGATGAACGCACGTCTTGCTGTTGCCACGGAAGTAACGCTTGAATTGGGCGGCGTAGAGGTGAGTGGTCAGCAATTTGAATTCACCGCCGAATTGAGTGTGGATCAGGCTGGCACCGAAAAAACACTTCGAGTGCATCTAGTTGAAGCGCGAGCGAATTATCCGTCAAGCACGGATGGACGGTATAACAATGGCGTGCTCCAAGGCATCAACATGGGGGAGTACACCATCAATCCGGGTGAAATGATTGAGATCGATCAAACGATGACCCTTATCACCGATACCGGTGGCGCGAATGCGGATGATATCCGTGTATTCATGTTGGTTCATGATCCCGAGCCAATTGGACCCGCCGAAGTACATCAGGCTGCAATGATTCAGTGGCCGTTCCCGGAATTGAATCCCGATTGCAACGAAAACGGCATTCCCGATGATGAAGATATCCTCAGTGGATACAGTCAGGACTGCAATTTAAACGGAGTTCCTGATGAGTGCGATATTGCAGATGGACCGAGTGAAGATTGCAATGAAAACGGCATTCCGGATGAATGTGATATCGATACGGGTTTCAGCCTGGACTGTAACTACAACGGCGTACCCGATGACTGTGACATTGATGCAGGAACCGTTGAGGATTGCAACGCCAATGACATCCCCGATGATTGCGATGTGCTTGATACCCATAACTTCAATTCAGGTCCGTTGATTCCCTTTGGAGGTTTGGGAAATGAGCAGAGCTACACCATCGTTCAGCCGGCCGAGGCAGAAGGCGATGTCACACTCAGCTTCGCTGCGTATACCGACCTCGATAAGACCACGGAATACGTTGACGTTGACCTCAACGGCTGGAATCTGGGTTCCATCTGGGTGAATGACGGTCATGATTGTCCCGCGATTCCCGATACTGCGGAGATCATCGTTACCGCAGAGAACTGGAATATCGCGTTGAGCGTCGGTGGTGGTGACGCGGTGATTAACATGAATCCGTCCACTGGTGTTTGGGCAAACCAGTGCCCGGAAGATTCCTACGTTATCGTGGATGTGCTGTACTTCACGACATCTGATAACGATGCTAACGGCAATGGAATCCCCGACGAGTGCGAATGCCCCCACGATCTAACCGGTGATTCGACGGTCAACATTGATGATATTTTTGCAGTGTTGGGTTTATGGGGCCCGTGTGCTGATCCTTGCCCACCATATTGTGAAGGTGACATCACGCAGGATTGTCATGTCAATATCGATGACATCTTTGCGATTCTTGGTGCATGGGGCGATTGCGAATAACCCCCCCACACACATAGCTCACGCAATAAAGCGTGACACGACTCACCTCCTTCTCCCCCGGCTTCGGCTGGGGGGTTTTTCATTTCCACCTTTGCACCCGATACCCTGCGCACCTTCAATGAGATCAGTACACTACAAATATGAACGAATCTCTCCACATCAGTAACGCTCGAATCTGGACCGGTGATCTCCAGTTACCACAGGCATCATCGATCACGATTTCCAGTGGTCAGATCGAGGCATTGAATCGACCAGGTGGCAATAAAAATATCCCGGTACTCGATGCGGAGGGTATGTTCGCGATCCCCGGCATGATTGATGCCCATGTCCATCTCCTCCACGGTGGAGCCTATCTGGAACAGCTTGATCTGTCATCAATCTCGTCTCGTAAAGAATTTGAAGCTGCCATCGAAAATCAACATGCATCATTGCCCGCTGGACAATGGCTTTTGGCCGGTGGCTGGCAGGACTCTCACATCCAGGGATTGCAGAAGCCGGACAAGACCTGGCTGGCCGGGGCGGGTGATAGGCCTGTGGTCTGTTACCGCATGGATCTTCACGCAGCACTTGTTAACGACGCAGTCCTGGATATATGTGATCTGGATCGTGATTTGGCCGGTGGATATGTAGAACGCGATCCGGAAACAGGCGAGCCGTCCGGTCTCATGGTCGAAGCGGCAGCATGGGAGCTTGTCAATCCTCTGATTCCCCGGCCGGATGTGTCGACTCGGCTTCGTCACCTGATCAACGCACAACAGCAAACTGGCCGGTTCGGACTCACAACCGTCGGAGCAATGGAATATGCACGGGATGTATCAGAGGTGTTTGAGCCGGTGCGAGATGAGCTGAGCCTGCGCTGTAGGATCACACTTCTGGACCGTCGTTGGCCGCTGGATTTTGGCTACAGCCGATCCTTTATCAATGATGATTCTCTTGCGGTCATTGGATACAAGGCATTTCTGGACGGCTCATTTGGATCGCATACTGCCCGGATGCTCCAGCCGTATAACGATGCACCTGATGACTGTGGTCTGTGGGTTGAACTGGCCGAGCAGGGATGTCTGCATGAATGGGCACAAGCGGTAGCTGCGGAAGGGCTTTCACCCAGTATGCACGCAATAGGAGATGCCGCATGCAGGTTGGCGCTGGATGTCATTGATCAACTTCCTGCATCATCTCATCCCCGAATCGAACATGCTCAGCATATTGCAGTGCAGGACATTCCCCGATTTGAAAATCGCATTGCGAGCATGCAGCCTTTGCATAAAGCGGATGATGGTGTGTATGCAGAAAAACGTCTTGGGTATGAACGTTTAGCAGGTGCTTACGCTTTTCAGAGCCTGATGCAGGCGGGGGCGAATTTGGCTTTGGGTTCGGATTGGCCGGTCGTATCATGTGATCCTATGCTCGGGATACAAGCTGCCGTGACCGGCAAGTTGCGGAACGGTCAGGTGTTTCTCCCGGAACAGAACCTCACAGTTGAACAGGCGCTGCGGGGTTATACCAGTGGATCTGCCTACGCGCTGGGTATGGACAGGGCAGGGATATTGAGTCCCGGATACATGGGTGATGTGGTCCTGCTTGATGCTGATCCATTCACGACGGATTGGATGCAAACAATCCCTCGCGTTCTGATGACCATTGTTGGTGGCCGAATCGTTTACGATGCACGTTGATTCGTCAGCTCCTGATCTGCCTCACGCACAGCCCGACAAATAGCATGCATCAATTCCGGATCTTTCCTGCCGGGGGATTCTTCAACTCCCGATGACACATCAACTGCATAGGGATGCACAGTGCGGATCGCATCACTCACATTTTCCGGCGTTAGCCCGCCTGCCAGAATGATGGGCTTTTCAATCTCATCGCGCATCTTTGCCAGAGCTGTGTGATCAAACGATTGCCCCTTTCCTCCGGATGAGCCGTCAATCAGAAGCGCATCGACGTGGGGACAATTATCCCATCGTCGAACCTGTTCAGGATCAAATTGAAATCCTTTGATGACACAACGGCGCAATTGGCTGAGAAAATCTTCATCCTCTTCGCCGTGAAGTTGCAGCCAGTCACCAAGCCACTGAGTCAGTGTGGGCTCGGTGATCTTTGGATTCTGATACAGCGCGACTGTAGTAATGAATGGACCGACGACTTTCCCGATCTCAATCGCCTTATCCAGTGTGATACACCGAGGTGACCTGGGAGCGAAGACGAATCCGATAGCGTCGGCTCCCGCTTCAATGGCCGCTTTGACGTCCTCAATGTTTGTGATGCCGCAGATTTTTATGCGAGTTCGCTGACTGGTGTTGTTACTCATGTTTCCAACTCCCGCATGAGATCTTCTGCGAGTTGTTTCTGCTCAGGATCAAGATGACCGCTCAACGCTGCTTTGATGAAGGGTTGGGCACGATCAGGCTGCTTGAGCTGCCGCAGCAGAATAATCCCCAGGAGCAGTTGTACTTCAATTGATCGGGAACACCTGGGGTAATGATGAAGTAAAAGTTCATACGCCAAAGCTGCATGAGAATAGTTCTGCTGGGTATAAAGTTGGTTGGCGACATCCAGTTGCACCGGCTCTGATAGCACAGCTTCCGGTGTTTCATTCAGCAATGCGCTATATGCTTCGGCAGCCTCAGAAAGTTGGTGATTCTGAACCAGCCGTGAAATGTTCGCCCGCGCTTCCATGGTCTGTTTCTGTACTTCCGTTTGCTTATTGGGAGCTAATTCACTCTTTGCCAGTGTCTTTGACGTGTTAGCGGAGGCAGATTCGTACAACCCACCGACCTGTTGTCTGCTGGCAGCGCGGAACTCTGCTCGCCGCTTTGCCTGTTTCATAAGATAGAAAAGATCAAACTCCTCGCGCTTGACAATACCTGTTGCAAGCAGCACCAGTGACAAGCTGAAACCAAATATGTAGCCGGCGATATGGGCTGCGTAAGCGATGTTAGATTCTGATCCTCCGAGGATGCTGCTCACCTGGTTCAGGATGTCCAACATGAATACGAATCCGATAAACCACATGCTCGGAATCTGAATCACCCCCAGGAAGAAGAAAATGATGAGCACCTTGATGCGGCTTCGAGGAAAGAGTGCCAGGAATGCCCCCGTCAGGCCGGCGATCGAACCCGAGGCGCCAATAACCGGTGCATCAGGTTCAAGGGACACATGCGCCCAGCCTGCCATCATCCCGCCCATGAGGTAAAACGCCAGAAATCCACCGCGTCCGAGACGATCCTCCACCGCTCCGCCGAAGATCCAGAGAAACAGCATGTTGAATGCAATATGGAAAATATCATTCGGACTGTGCAGAAACTGATAGGTGATGAGTTGCCAGATGTGGAATTGCCTTGCCCACAGATGGCCGATGTTGATGACCTCTCTCTGGTCAAAGACCCGGCCGTACTCACCGACGAGCATGCATAGATAGATGATAAGGTTGATAATGATGAGTGCTTCCGTCACGCGCGGGCGACGGCGAGCAGGTCGATCTGTTCCAAGGGGGATGAACATGCAGCCGTAGTGTAGGCGATCCTACGGTTCGGCTCATATTGCCCGAGCAAGTTCAGCATTTTCGATCAGTTGACCGCCGATTACGCGGTGCTTGATGTATCGATTCTGCCAGGTGTAGATCAATCGGCCGATCAGAAATTCATCACACGGGATGTCAGGCTTCAGTACCAGCAAATCAGCGTAAGACCCTTCACTGAGTCTCCCGCAATCAGGCCAGTTCAGAGCGTCTGCATTTCCATGAGTAATGAGATTCCAGACCTCAACCGGGCTGGGGATATGAACCGATGCAGATTGCATCATCCCGCGGATCTTGGCGACTTCGATCATTGCCCGTCCGACACGAGGCATGGCAATGTCCGGCCCTGCCGCGATATCCGATCCAAGTGCCAGGCTCACACCATGATCTCGCGCGGAATCGAGATTAAAGAGACCACTGGAGAGGAAAGTGTTGGCAGTAGGGCAGTGAACTACGATTGACTCGCGCCTGGCAATGAGTTCCCATTCCTCATCACTGAGATGGATGCTGTGAGCCAACAGCGATTTTCCTGTCAGCAGACCATGTCGATCGTAAACGCCGGTGTAGTGAGGATCATCCGGGAACAACTTGCTGATCAACTCGCACTCAGCTTTTGATTCTGCAAGGTGTGTCTGGATGAATACGTTTCCCCCGGCCATATTTGCCGCCTGCGCAAGCATTTCATCATTGCAAGCCACTGCGAACCGTGGGTTGATACTCCAGTTGATCCGGGAACCGGCAGGTGGAGATAAATCCGCAAGTGTCTTGCTGGTTAATGCATCCGGTGCCTGGCGATCCATGAGTATCTGTCCCAGATGAGCCGGCAGATCATAGGGGGCCGGTGAATCAATCAGACAGGTCGGACCGGTTGGATGGCTGGTAAGGTAGCCGGCAAATCCCAACGTGCCCGCGCGCACCATTCGGCGGTATGCGGTGATGATGTCCACACGAGCATGTTCGACATCCGACCACTGCATTTCGGCCGGGTAGATCACCCGATCAAGCCACTGCAGAAGATCCAGGCCGTCACAGCCAACGGCACGAATCTGTGGCAGGTGCAGGTGTGCATCAATAAAACCGGGACAGATGATGCAGTCATCATCACCAAGTTCCGGCTTTTCAGGCGGGATGTTGCTTCCCAACTCAGCGATGCGGTTGCCTTCCATTCGAATCCAACCGGGTTCAGGAGCGCACGCAGCATCGACAAGCAATTTTCCCTTGATAATCATGTCACATCCGCAGTTGTGGTGAAAATGGCTTCGATGAATGAATCTGGATCAAACGGTTCTACGTCATCAAGCGTCTCTCCCACGCCGATGAGTTTGACAGGGATTCCCAGCTTATCGCGGATGGCCAGGACGATACCTCCCTTGGCTGTTCCATCCAGCTTGGCCAGGAATATGCCGGTGAGGTCGATGGCGCGGGCAAACATCTCAGCCTGATTGACTGCGTTTTGCCCGGCCGTGGCATCGAGTACGAGTAAAACTTCATGTGGCGCACCCGGGATCTTTTTCGCAACTACATCGCGGATTTTCGTCAGTTGCCGCATCAATCCTGCCTGGGTGTGCATACGACCGGCCGTGTCAATCAGCAGCACATCAACGCCGCGCGCCTGTGCCGCCTCTGCTGCATCAAATGCAACCGATGCAGGGTCGGATCCTGGGGCACCTTTGATGATGTCCAATCCCATCCGTTCCGACCAGATACTCAACTGCTCGATTGCACCCGCTCGAAATGTATCAGCCGCTGCCAGCAAAACAGAGCGATCATCATCGAGCAACGATCGAGCGATCTTTGCCACGCTGGTTGTTTTTCCAACACCGTTGACCCCCGCAACCAGAATGACCGTTGGTTTCTTGTTTGCGATTGCGATCGAGCGGTCCGCTTCACTCCATCGTTGTTTGAGCTTTTCCTTCAGGAAGTCAATGACTTCCTCACCGCGGGTGATGTCACCGTCGTGATAAGCTGCGCGCAGTGCATTGATGATTTCGGTTGTCGCTTTGACACCAACATCACCAGTGATGAGATACGCTTCCACCTCGTCGATGAGCGCATCACTTAGTTCCTTCCCGCTGAGCAGTGTGCGCAGTGAGCCGGCCAGCGCCTGGCGTGTTTTCGCCAAACCGGATCGAATGGCCTTGAATGTGGATTTGAACAATCCCATAAGTTCATCTCTGGTTGAGTTCGTTTTGCTCCTGAGTTTCCGATATTGAATCCGGCAGGGGATCAGTTTGTTCTGTTCGTTGCGTTTTATACATTTTGTCCAGCACACCATTAATGAACATCGGCGATTTTTCTGTGCTGAATTCCTTGGCCAGTTCGACTGCCTCGTTGATAACAACTTTCGGTGGAGTTTCACCTTGAGTCAATTCATAATATGCCAGGCGTAGAATGTTGCGATCGATAACGGGTTGACGATAGGTCGGCCAGTCGGGTGTCAACTCCGCCACCGCGGTATCAGCGGCTGTTCTCACTTCCCATGCCTGCTGAGCAAGCGTGAATCCTTCCCTATGTGATTCATCATCACCGGAAGAATTTTCGAGCGATTCCCGGACGACGTCAGGCACATCGGCACTACCCAGATCAAACTGATAAAGAGCTTGCAGTGCGTTGCGTCGAACATCGCGCGCCTTTGACATATCAGGCTTTTCCTTCAGCAGCGTTCATGTCTGCCAGTGTCTGGATGACATCCAGAACAGCCGTCACCGCTTCCTCACCCTTGTTCCCTACCGAGCCACCCGATCGTGCTTTGGCCTGAGCCATCGTCTGACATGTCAGCAATCCAAAAGCAATGGGAAGTCCGGTTTGGACGGTAAGCGATGCCAATCCCTGCGCCACCGCATGGGAAATATAGCGATCGTGCGGCGTTTCGCCGGTTAATACGCAGCCCAATGCGACAATTCCATCCAGATCATCGCGCTGTGTGAATGCGCGAACCACAGCGATCAACTCAAATGCACCTGGAGTGGGGACAATGATGAGATTCTGCTCATCTCCTCCGGCTTCATCAAATGCTTTTTTCGCCCCCTCAAGCAGCAGATTCGTAATGGAATCGTGGTACTGGCTCACCGCTACCCCGATCTTACGTCCCCCAGCGCCGGCTTTTTTGTTTTTTTCGGTATACATCGCTGACCCATTTTGGTTGTGTGTGATTATCAGGAATCTATGGTACGGCCCGGGCAAACTCCAGGCAATATCTCCAGCGTCACCACCCACAGGATAACCGAATCGAGCGAATTCACGTTACGATGTGTTCGTGCGACGATTCCTTTTGAGATTTCTCACAGCGATCCAATTGACACGCCTAACCATGGCGTTTGGCGCGGTCAGTGATATCTGGTTTGTCATTATTTTTACGATGGCGTTCAGATCTGATTACATCCAGATACCCATGGTGCATCAGAATCTGCCATTGATCATGGCGCTTTTTCTCGGAGTCGTTATTGCCATTGGCTTGTTTGCCTATGGAGCAGCTTTGAACGATCTTCTCGATGTCAGACAGGACAGCACCTTTGCCCCGGATCGCCCTATTCCTGCAGGCAGGATCCGTGCCAGTCAGGCCACAGTGGTGACGATCGGAGCACTGATTGTTGCCGTCCTTGGGGGTGCTGGTTTGGGGACATGGGCAGTTTGTCTGACGTTGTTGGCAGCTACAGGTTTACTGTTCTACAACGCAACCGGGAAATATATTCCGTCAGTGGGTATCGTCACAATCGGACTGGTGCATGTCGTTCACATGCTGATCCCTAATCACGATCTCATGTTTACCCTTCCTGTGTGGTTGGTAATGACTCATAGCATGGTAATCATCTGCATTGTGCATGTATGGGAGGATAAACGACCGCGACTCAATCGACGCGCCATGATTGCTGTGGTATTGGGGTGGCTGGTATGGTCGGTTGTGATTCTGGGAGCCAGTGCAATTAGTGAACAGGGTATGTGGCCGAACAATGCTCCTCCCACAGGGATTCTGTATCCAGTCCTGGCAATCGTTTCATTTGCGCTGATCGCATGGATGAAAACTTCATCAATCAATCGAATCGCAGCGGCAGAGAAACTGAAACGATATGGTGCGATGTGGCAAAGCTTGTACGGTGCTGCGTGGCTCCTTGCGGTAGGTCTGACAACCCCTGCAATCTGGCTGGGGCTTTTTGCGGTCGTAGGATTCCTGGGCATGACACTCATCAAAGAACTGAGCGGCCACACCGGGCGACCCATAACCTATCGGGGATGAACTCGCAGGTGTGAGCGAGTTCAATGGTCTGCGATACCACGAGTCAATTGAAGCAACGCCAGCGCATTGAAAAACGGCTCGGGCAGAAGAACCTCTCCTCCAAGGTCTTCCCGCACGAACCGTGATCCCGCAGCATACTTCATCATGAGGTCACTGCAAGCACAAGTCTTATGAAAACAAGGGATTGCGCCCCCGAAGAAGTGAAAATGCGATGAATAGTTAAAATAGGCAAGCTTTGTGTGGCGTTTGAACAACCACCTGATCGGTTATCGGACGACATCCGTTTCACTGTGTTGAGAAAACGCAACCTCACCCTTCAGCGGAGTACAACAGGCGACGATCAATCTCCTGTATGCATCACCAGCCTCTCAAACAAGGTTCTCTGGATCAAACCAACCAGGTGAAGTCATCAACGGAGCTATCGCTGCCCCATCTGGCTCACGAATTGAACAATCTGCTGGATAGTTCCCTCCGCGCGATCAGCTTGGCTCAACGGACACTGCGATCAGCAGATCCTGAATCTGTTTTGGAGTCACTGCAGGTGACTGAGAATCTCAACAGGGCACATCGTTCCCTACAGACCATGGCTGAGGTTCTGGAACGGGCAATGAGTGTGCCATCCTCGGCTCAGCAAATTCTGCATTGCCCGGAAACCTTATCGCAAGTTGTGAATTTTGCTGTGGAACAAGTCAGTGGATTATCACAAACACATGATGTCAATCTTACTGTTGATATTGCCCCGGAAGTTGAGAACCTGTCCGGAGGATCGTTATTACCAATACTACTCAATGCGCTGCGCAATGCTATTCAAGCCTGTGTAAACAGCACTGAACGACGAGTTACATTGACTGTTGCAACAGATAAAACACAGCAACTCAATATTGTGATTACTGATACTGGCTGCGGAATCCCGCCAGATTTTGCTGTGGGTAAAACCGTTAACCCCCAGGGACATGGATTGGGCTTGGAGATTATTCAAGGTATCGTTACCCAACTTGGGGGCAGTATGTCTCTCAACAATTTGCCTAAGCGCGCGGGGGCTCAATTTCAGGTTCAAATTCCGGTAAAGGCATTATCAAACCATGAATGAACAGCGCCCCAGAATTCTGATCGTTGATGATGATCCATTCGTTGCGGAGACGTTGGCGGATCTCCTCATGGGTGAAGGTTACGATGCGGTTTCGGCGATCGATGGTGAGAGCGCGCTTCAGGCAATTGATGATGCAAAATCCGGACATGGGGAATCAAACCACATTCCACGACCATTTCAAGTGCTCATTACAGATATTTCGCTGCCGGGTATGGACGGCCTGGAATTGATCAGAATCACCCGCATGCGCCATCTGGACATTGTGCCGGTCGTTATCACCGGCTATGGAACGATTGAGGCAGCGGTCAAGGCAGTTCGCATGGGAGCGGTCGATTACCTGACCAAACCTCTGGTGGATGATGAATTGCGGGTGGCGGTGGAAAAAGCCATCCATCAGCAAACACTTCTTGCAGAAAACACCAATCTCAAAGCTCAGTTGGATCAACGGTACGGTATCGACAATATCATCGGTTCCGATTCGCGTATGGTGAGCATTTTTGATCTTGTCGAATCGGTTGCACCAAGTAAAACCACCGTGTTGATGTGCGGTGAATCGGGAACAGGAAAATCACTCATCGCCCGCGCAATTCATCGTCTGAGTCCCCGGGCGGATCAACCTTTTGTGGAAATATCATGCGGCTCCATCCCCGAAACGCTGCTTGAGTCGGAACTTTTCGGCCACGTCAAAGGTGCGTTCACCGGCGCGCATGTGGATAAGGTCGGCAGGTTCTTTGCAGCAGACGGCGGTACGCTATTCCTGGATGAAATCAACTCAGCATCACCCGGGATGCAACTCAAACTGCTGCGCGTCCTGCAGGAAAAACAGTTCGAACCGGTTGGTTCCACAGAAACAGTAGAAGTGGATGTTCGCATTATCCTGGCCAGCAATCAACCGCTGGAAGATCTTGTTTCCAACGGTGAGTTTCGCCAGGATCTCTACTACCGTATCAATGTCGTGATGATCAATCTTCCGCCACTCCGAGATCGTGTGGAAGACATTCCGATTCTTGCAGAACACTTTCTCCATACCAAGGCAAAGGAAGTTGAGAAACAGGCAACGGCTCTGACGCCGAATGCGATCGATGTTCTCAAAGATTATTCATATCCCGGTAATGTGAGAGAGCTTGAAAATATCATTGAACGAGCAGTGGTTTTGGCAAAATCACCTCACATTGATGTTCACGATCTTCCGCCTCATGTAGTTGATGAAACCACCGGTAGAAAGCCCGGATCAATTCCTGATGGATCGTCTCACATACTTTCAAATGTAGCTAGTGAATATGTGCCGATTCCTCTTCGTGAAGCACTGCAGGAACCGGAGCGGCAGATCATACTGGCTGCACTTGAAGCGAATCAATGGAATCGCCAGAAGACATCCGAGCAGTTGGAGATCAACCGCACCACGCTTTACAAGAAGATCAAGCAATATGACCTGGAGAAGCTCGGTCGGACGGGGTGATATTTCAGCCGGATTGATTGACTAAAACAGCATTTCCGGATGGGGACTGATACACCAGCGACTGATCTTTCTGGTAGTCAGCCACATCACCGGGGACACCCATGTAGGTCAGTGCTGCATCAATGACATCCCGCACAACTGGTCCCGCAATTTCGCCGCCATAATGCCCTTTTGATTTATCAGGATCATCAATGACGCAGAGCACGATGATTTGCGGATCCACATACGGCGCACCGGCAATAAAATTGGAGGCATACCGGTCCTCGTGATACCCGCCTCCGGTTTTCCGGGGGAGTTGAGCAGTACCCGACTTACCGAATAATTGATATTTTTCAGATTGTGCGCGCCGTCCGGTTCCTTCCCACATCACTTCGCGCAGAATCTCTCTTGTAAGACGAGCGGTGGGTGGTGTGATGGATCGGTGGACAATCTGATATTGCTGATTTTCTTCGCGGACAGCTGTGATCCGCAGGGTAGGAAACGTTCCGTCACGAGCAAAGGCACAAAAAGCCTGCACCATCTGCACCGGGGTGACGGCGATCTCGTGTCCCATGGCAACTGATGATTGCGTGTATTTCGTCCATGCCTTTGGCGGCGTTACGATTCCGGGGCTTTCCCCGGGCATACCACAGTAGGTTTTTTGCCCAAATCCAAAATGCGATACTGCCTGCTGCAGTTGGTTATGAGTCATGCGTTCAGCGATGATTGCCATCCCGCTGTTCATGGATTTCACCAGTACTCGTCGCCAGCTTGAAGGACCGTAGTAGTGTGAATCTCGAATAAGCCGACCGTAGCTCGTTACATGACCTGTGCTTGAGGGTGTGGGGAGCACTTCCTCCAATTGAGCCAAACCAAGTTCGGTAACAGTGGACCAGATAAACGGCTTGAAGGTGGAGCCGGGCTCATAAGGATCGGTGATGCAGCGATTCCTACCCAATGCCGGATCCTGTTCGCGCAACTCATCTTCTGTCTGCTCATCCCATCCGGGCCGTGGATTGAGCATGTCGTACATGGCCAGGATCTCACCAGTCCTGGGATCAACTGCCAGGATTCGTCCTCCGCCTGCGTTATATTCCAGTACCGCCTGACGGAGTCGTCGCTCAGCAATATCCTGGATCACCAGGTCGATACTCAATTGCACATCTGTCCCGTGATCGCGTGGCTGGTAGTCCGCAGGTTCGATCCACAATGCTTGTCGCTGCACATCCCTGAGATAGGTGAGTTTGCCGTGTTCCGGAGCAAGTTTTTCCTCGAAACGATTTTCGATGCCTGATAGGCCGATATGATCGATTCTGACCTTACCAACCAGACCCCGGGCAAGTTCTCCATGGGGATAATGACGCACAAGCCGCTCGGTTAATCCAACGCCTTTGAGGCGAGCATTACGCAGCGCTTCCACCTGCCAGTTATCAAGTTCATCATCAATGATCACATAGCGACTGTCCGGGTAACGGTGGATTGCCATGTCAATGGAAACAGGATCAATTTTGATGATGTGGGCAATGTCTACCGCAACGGTAAGCGGATCCTCCACAAATTGTGGATCGACGAAGAGACGATATCCACGAAGGCTCGTGGCAATGGTGCGTCCCTTGCGGTCGAGTATTTCGCCACGGTGCGCGAGTTCCTTTGCGCTGGAAAAGGGGTGGCCGGCCAGAGATCTCAATCGCTCATCAGGATGCAACTTGAGTTGACCCACGCGCAGGAGGATCCCGAGCATGCACACCACCAGCACGAGAATGAGCCAGCGAGTCCAGGTGTTGATACGTTGGCATTGTTCCTGATGATTGGTGTCTGGAAGCGATTCGACTTGATGAGATTCAGGAATGTGCGACATGGATGGATCGTGTTTCTGCTCGATCAGACTTCGGGTTGTTCTATTTCTTTTTCACCATCGTGCTGCGCGACAGAATTCCCATCAGGGGAGGATGGTATGGGCTCCCAGGCCTCATTGATCCGATCCAGCATTTCCTGTACGCGCTGGGGTTGGCAATGATCGGAAATCCGTGATCGCAGCAGCCAGAGTGTTGTTTCCTGCTCCAGCAACTGCCGATGCATCATCTGCATCTCATGGACCGTTTCCAGGCGCTGCTGGCGCATGATCAACAGGGCACATGCCGTGAGTACAATCGTGACAATGATGGTGAGCAGTTTGAGAAACATATTAAAGATAACGAGCCGATCGATTCATCGACCGGAAGTCTGCAAACGCATCAATCGTCCGCGTTCGCCATGGATAATGGAATCTTTAGTTTCATCCCCACTCTGATCGAATCCGGATCATCCAGCACATCCCGATTAAGTTTGTAGAGTTCCAGATAACGCTTAGCAGAGCCCATCTCCCGCTGGGCAATCGTGGACAGACTGTCATTTGGCTGAACGGTATAAACACGGAACTGGGATTGTTGACTCCCACGATTTGCGTCAATGTTGTGTGTGTGGGGGTGGGAGGAGCGAAGGAGAACTTCGGCCGGTGGGATACGCAAGCGGTGGCCCACCCGGAGACGATCGGGATTATCAATCTCGTTGTAGCGTGCCAGATCAGCTACCAATGATCCATCGCCGTAGTATTTCTGACAGATCTTCGACAGAGATTCACTGGGTTGCACGTAATGCGGGGTGTATGGGAACTGTTTTGCTTCCTGCGGAGACACACCGATGTATTGAGGTGTTGGATCACCCAGCACGAGTGTCTCTCTCTTTGGCTCGGGCTTGGGGAGTGATGGTTGAACTGGCGTCGTCTGAGGAATCGCCTCTGAAAATGTGTTGTATCTGGCCGGTGTGCGATTCTCAACCGGCTCTGTGATCGTAGGTGCCATTGCCGGGAATTGAATCAGGTCAGGATCGGTGTTGCGTTGCTGAAGCAACGGATCGTTGATCTGGGGAGTCAGGTCCGCAACTTCCTGTTTCCGGGCGGTTGAAAAGTGATCGGAGATGAGGATCCCAACGAACAGAACGAAGGCAAATCCCAGTACCAACGCGAGCTTGTTTTCTTTGGACATGAGTTTCAGCATCCTTGCTGCGTGATTTGTTTATGCCTTATCCGGATGAGCAATTTCTATGCCGCGCAGTTTTGCCGACCGGGCTCGGGGATTCTCCGAAATTTCCTGCGGCGTTGCGGTGACCACTCCTTTGATCAGATGTCTGGCAACGCCTTGATTGACCAGTTTCGTAAACGCTCGCTTGACCAGGCGATCTTCCAGACTGTGGAAACTGATGATACCGATACGTGTTCCGTGCCTCAGCCAGTCCTTCTGATCAAGAGCAGCGTCTCTTGTTATTTCGTTCAGCAATACCTCCAAAGCAGTGAGTTCATCGTTGACCGCAATACGCAATGCCATGAAAGTTCGCGTCGCAGGGTGAACCCGCGAGGTTCTGGCCCGGGAGCCGTAAGCCTCTTCCACAAGTTGCGCAAGCTGTAACGTAGTTTGAATCGGCGTGGATTGACGATTTTGTACAAGTTTTCGCGCGATTCTCCGGGCCAGCGGCTCCTCACCATACCGTTTGATGATCTCAGCCAACTCATCCTCGCTACTTCTTGCCAAAAGTGAGGCAGCCGTCACCGGCCCCCTGCGGTCCAGACGCATGTCCAGAAATGCCTCCCGGCTGAAGCTCAGACCCCGCTCCGGATCATCCACCTGGTTGGAGCTGAAGCCCAGATCGGCCAACACGATATCTGCATGTAAACCCCTGTTTTTGAGCTGTCTTGGGATTCCCACGAAGTTGCCGGGGATACGTTCGGTCCGCCCCAGGAACGAACTGAGCCGGCCGATTGAGTAGTCGAGATTGCCCTCATCCAGATCGCAGCCCACGATCATCCCGGTTGGCCCAATGGACTTTGCCAGGGCAG
The DNA here is from genome assembly GCA_028278245.1 of Phycisphaerales bacterium. Classification (GTDB taxonomy): domain Bacteria; phylum Planctomycetota; class Phycisphaerae; order Phycisphaerales; family SM1A02; genus JANQEQ01. The sequence continues at coordinate 26,603 of JANQEQ010000046.1, forward strand.
CGCTGTGCCCTCCCCGGCCGATCGTCAGATCAACCACAACATCACCCTGCTTCGGCTTCAGCAGGTCGAGTGTTTCCCCCAGAAGAACGGGAATGTGGCCGTGCTCGTCCATCAACGCCGATGAGGCTAACGCAGTTGAGCCTTGGCGGCTAGACCAACTCATGACCAACTTGACCAGATGGGAGGAAAACCGCCCATGCGGATTAACCTCAACATTGTGATGATCTTCGTGCTTCTGTGCGGGGGCTGTACGCGCCTGCGGTTCGTCGTCGATGCAATACCCTCCGATGACGAGTTGACTGAATCAGTCGTGATGGCCCCTGAGCCTCGCAGTCTTTTCGATGAACCGACTGCGAAAATCGCACTGATCGACCTGACAGGAATGATCGCCGATGCCCGCCGAAGCGAGTTGGTGTCAGATGGCGAGAATCCGATCGACCAATTCGTCGAAGCACTCCAGCAGGCCAAACACGACCGAAATATCAAGGCAGTCATCATCCGCCTGAATTCACCGGGCGGGACGGTGACAGCATCCGACATCGTCTACCGGGAAATCATTCATTTCAGGGAGCAGACTGATAAACCGGTTGTGATGCTGATGGGAGACGTTGCCGCCTCCGGTGCGTTCTATGTCGCATGTGCCGGCGATCACATCATCGCACACCCCACGACCATCACCGGCTCCATCGGCGTGATCATCCAGACCTTCAACTTCTCCCAGGGTATGAACCGGATTGGCATTCGCGCTGACGCCATTACCTCCGGCCCGAACAAAAGCATGGGTTCGCCCTTTGAGCCGATGTCGCCTGAACACCGCGCGCTGCTGCAGGGACTGGTGGACGAGTTCTACGAACGCTTTCACAATCTGGTGGTGGATTCCCGCTCAGGTTTGCAATCTGAGAATCTGGATTGGGTAACCGACGGCCGAGTCATCACCGGCTTGCGCGCAGCTGAGATCGGCCTGGTCGATCAAATCGGTGATCTGCACGATGCATTTGATCTGGCTAAACAGCGCGCACAGGTTCAATCCGCCAAACTCATCAAGTATCACCGCCCACTGAATTATGTCGGCAGTCCCTACGCGCATACCCCTGTTTCAAACGGATCTCAGATCAATCTGCTGCAACTCAACCTTGACAGTGTTCCGACACTGAATCAAGTTGGTTTTTATTACCTCTGGGATCCCTCCGCGTGGTAAATATATGAGTGTGGAGTGTGTGATGAGTGTGTGGGGGGGTAATGTGTGTGGGGTGCGAGCCCGCGACTGTGTCGCGCATCTCTTACGCGCCGAGGTCTCTTGTATTCAACAACTCGCCGGTTACAATGAATTCAATGGCAGAATCAGATTCTGCGAATTGTGGGTCACCGCGAACACCCGATCGCTGGTGGGTGAACGCTGTCATTGCAGCAATATTGACCGCAATTGTGTTATTACTTGTGATTCAGTGGCCGACTGGGACATTCACCTGGATCATATCAGGTGCGGTTTTCGTCTTCGCAGTTGTAATTTATTTCAATCCCAGGCATTGGCTCAAGCGACGATCAGGTGTGTGTCTTGGTATTGCAAGCGCTTCAGTAGCAATACCAGCATTCGCAGGCTCGCTCTCATTGCAACAGGAGTGGATTCAAGGGCTGGTTGAGTTTTCAACTGAAGCATCGCCATGGATTACGGGCTTGTTCGGCTGCTTCTCACTGGGCTTTGCCTGGCTTGACCGCAATACTATTGATCCCGAGGACATCAATGCAATTAAGCAACTTGCAAAGAATCAACTGACCAAACCAGACCTTGATGCAGCGTTTGCTGCGCATGAAAAGAGGTTACTTGCAAAGTTCAAGGAAGCAGCGCCTCCTGATACTCCGCAGGATGAATCGAATCAGCGCTATCTCGCTGATGCTGTTGAACGTCTTGCGTATGATGCGCAGCGAGGTGCTGTCACTGCCCAGCGAATAATTCAGACTGACAATCCAGGTGATGTAGCAGACTATCTCATCGCGAAGAGAAACAAGATTTTCAAGGCAAAGCAAGCAGTAAGAACGATTGATAGCGCACTTGACATTGAAGCGATCCAGCTCGACCGCGAACTCGCAGCAGTTGCGTACACCACTGGACGTATTGATGAAGCTGAACAGGCGCTGGAACGCATTCTTGAAGTGCTTCCCGACGATCTTGATGCGATCAACCGCATGGGCCACACACATCGGTTGCGAGGCCGACTCGATGATGCAAAGGAATGCTATTCCAGACTTCTCGTACTCAAACCGGATGATCGGGAAGTCGAAGCCGTCGCCTACGGCAACCTCGGCCTGATCTACAAGACACGCGGCGATCTGGATGAAGCGGAAAAAATGTTCAACGCTGGGCTTGAGATAGACAAAGAACTTGATCGTCTTGAAGGTATGGCTGCCAAATACGGCAACCTCGGCTTGATCTACCGGAAACGCGGCGATCTGGATGAAGCGGAACGAATGCACCGCAAATCACTGGATGTCAATGAAGAACTCGACAGGATTGAAGGCATGGCGAATCAATACGCTGCATTGGGTCTTGTTGAAAATGCTCGTGGAAATCTTGATGAGGCAGAGAAACTTCACAAACAGGGCTTGGATATTGAAATACAACTCGGACGACAGGAAGGGATTGCGAGGCAATACGGCAACCTCGGCCTGATCTACCAGACACGCGGCGATCTGGAAAAAGCGGAAAAAATGTACCGCAAGTCGCTGGAAATAAGTGAACCAAAAGGCTTGTTGGAACTGTCGGCCAACCAATACGGCAACCTCGGCCTGATCTACCAGACACGCGGCGATCTGGATGAAGCGGAACGAATGCACCGCAAGGCACTGGAGATCGACGAACAACTCGGCCGCAAGGAAGGCATGGCGAGCCAATACGGCAACCTCGGCCTGATCTACCAGACACGCGGCGATCTGGATGAAGCGGAACGAATGCACCGCAAGGCACTCGATATCAACGAACAACTCGGTTGCAAGGAAGGCGTGGCGAGCGACTACGCCAATCTTGGTCTGCTCGCTGAAGAGCGTGGGAAGATGAATGAAGCGCGGGAATTATGGATCAAAGCGCGTGATCTGTATGCTCGGATCGGGATGCCTAACATGGTCGAGAAGATGCAGGTGTGGGTTGACAAGTTGGATGGTGGAGGGGATTGGGGGGAAGCTGCGTCTGAGCGAAGCGAAGACGCGGATCAATTGTGAGCGGGAATACAGATACCCGGGGCGGCGCCGCGCTCTACCCCGGCTTGCCCCCGACACCAGAAAATTGAGTCAGAGAATCGCGTGGGGGAGATGTGTGTGGGGGACAGCTACGGGTGGTAACCCGCAGGTCTTCAATTTCACATCATCAAACATGCAACCCTCAGGCGGAGCCTGGGGCTAAGGGGGTGATTCAAGAAAAGAAGATGTGATCCCTACACGAAGAGACCCCGGCAATGCCCAACCTATTGCAAACATTTCATAAGTCCTTGTTTCAGTATCTGTCTTGTGGCATGAATAATGAGTTTGACTTGCACCCATAGCCG
>JANQEQ010000076.1 GCA_028278245.1 Phycisphaerales bacterium
ATGATCTTGAAGCCACCGATCCCTTGTGCCACATCATCGAGATTGATGGAGGTTGGAACCTCAGGTCCGCCGAACACCACATAAGCAGCACCAGCTGAAACCCTACCCTCGGGATCTTGATTCCATGCCCCGACGATTACGTCGTCGTAACCATTTCCATCAACATCACCAGCCCAGGAAACGCTGTAGCCTGCAAAGTCGAATTCGTTCTCTCCAATGATTTTGAAACCACCAACTCCTCGTTCCACCTCACGAAGATCTACAGTGATTGGAACATCATCTCGACCGAACACTACATACGCCGCACCCGCTTGATCCCCGCCAGCATCTTGATTTATGGCACCTACCAGTAAATCGTCATAACCATCGCCATCAAAGTCGCCTGCTGAGGAAACAGAGTGACCAGCCCAATCGGTGCTCGTTTCAGGAGTAATCTTGAACCCGCCAATTCCGGCCGCAATGTCAGAAAGCAATATCTTTGTCATGCGTATCCCTTATTGTTCGGTGCAACAGCTATACGTTTCATACAAGTGTCATCCCTCCCGAAAGCTCTTTCTAAATGACCGTGAAATCGGATCTAGGAGGTAGCTCAAAAATGTTCTATGTCCGGTAACGATTAGAACATCGGCCGGCATACCGGGCTTGAGATCTAGGTCTGTATTCGTTTGTTGTGAGATCGACTCAAGTATTGATCCGTCTACGCGAACGATCGCCTTGTAGTAGGGTCTGCTTCCATCGTCGTCATCCATGACATCCGCTGAAACCGACTCCACCTCACCGGAAACGAGCGGCAGGTTGCGGTGGTCAAAGGCGGCAAAGGTGACTTGTGCCAAGAGACCATCATGGACAACGTCGATATCCAAAGGTGATACACGTGCGGTAATCACCAAATCATCATCAAGAGGTACGATATCAAGAATCGGTTCTCCCGAACCAATGACGCCACCGACGGTCTTAAAGCGCGAGTTGACTACGGTACCAGACACAGGGGCCGCAATCACGGTCCGGTCCAGCACATCTTGGCTTGCCTGTACTTGCTCTTTGATATGAGCAATTTTAGCCATGGTATCGTTGATTTCTTGTACGATCTTGTTGCGCTGATCGACTTCCATTGTCGTGATCTGAAGTTTGACCTCCTCGATGTTTTTGCGTGCGCGGCCAATGCCAGCCATATTTGCGGCGCGTTTACCCACGATTTCCGCT
>JANQEQ010000142.1 GCA_028278245.1 Phycisphaerales bacterium
GGTCTCCTTACAGTTAAGGGAACAAGACCATTATGAGGGCGAACTGCTTATAGCGCAAGCACTTACCTCAAACGCGCAATAGGTTGGGCTTTGCCGGGGATATTGTGACCAACGTCATATTGCCGGGGATATTGATCGCCATGTTCAATGCTATGCGCGGTCATTGCTCTGCATAGTGTGTAGTGTGTAGGGTCCGCTGTGCGGACCATCTTCTTCTTCCACGAACAGCGAGCAATCGGAAACTGAGCAGACGACTTGCTGAAACGCTTGGCTCGTAAAGAAACCCCCGCACAACACAATCCACCGGTTTCTTCTCTTCAACGAGCCGCGACTGTGAGGGAGCGGTCTGCTCTTCTGAGAATAGTGACAATCGCTACACTCGTTTCCCACCGTTTGCTGAGGCGAACGAATGATTCGCAAGTCCGTTGTATTACAAACCTCGGGAGGATGGTGTACTAGCCGACATTGTGTTACCCTCCGCCTGCCTATGCATGCACCACTCTTTCCCAACGACACTCCAAATACGTTGCGTCAGCCGAAGACTGATCGATTGTTTCTGACCAGATTTTTGCGTGACGCAGTAAACGTACCGGAGATTCAGAAAATCAGGGGTGAAGATCGGATCGTGAGCGATCATGCCCGCGCAGCTCACGAAATCCTCATCAAGTGGGCAGATCTCGAAAGCTCTGGTCAACTCGTGCTGATGAACGAAAAGAAACTCCAGGGTGAGTTTCTCGGTGATGTCTTTGGTCGAGCGCTCGGTTATCGACTCTTCTCCGAAGGTGAGGGGGAGTGGACCCTGGAACAGCATCATTCGATCGCAGGTCAGGAGCCAGATGCGGTTCTGGGAAAGTTCAAAGCAGGAGAACCAGCACAACCCCTGGCCGTCGTGGAACTCAAAGGCCCACGAATCCACCTCGACCGCGACCGCAGCAACGGACGAACAGCTATCCAGCAATGCTGGGAGTATCTCGTCAACACTGATCGCCAATGCCGCTGGGGCATCGTCTCCAACATGGTCTGCTTCCGCCTCTACGAACGCGACAGCACCACGCGAAGATACGAACACTTCTCACTCCAAACACTGCGCGATATCAACACATTCCTCCAGTTCTACTGCATATTTCACGCAAAGGGGCTCATCCACAAAACAGCAGGCAGACCACCACGTGCCATCGAATTGCTTGAAAAATCAAACAATCGACAGCGCGAAGTCAGTGATGATCTTTACGAAAACTATTCGCAGCATCGCACGTTGCTCATTGAGCATCTTCACCGCGAACAGAGCTTCACCGTCGAACAAGCCATCGACATCGTGCAGCGACTGCTCGATCGCATCATCTTCATCGCCTTCTGCGAAGATCGCGGCCTGCTGCCCGAAAAGATGATCAAGCGGGCGTTCGATGAATTGCCTGCCTTCTACGCCGTCACCAATCCACGCTGGCAGAACTTCAAAAACCTCTTTCGCTTCCTCAATAAGGGCAATCCCGATCTCGGTGTGCCCGGTTACAACGGAGGGCTCTTTGCTGAATCTCCCGCTGACGACATCGAACTCGATGACAAGTGGGTCAATTTCTTCAACCGCATCGGCGACTATGATTTCGCCGATGAAGTCAACCTCGATGTGCTGGGACACCTCTTCGAGAAATCAATTACTGAACTGGAACGACTGCGCACCAGCGCTCTCTTTGAAGGCACACCGGACAAGGTTGAAGAATACGCAAAGATGCCCCAGTCGGTGAAGCGCAAGCAACTCGGCATCTACTACACACCCCCGGAACTCACCAGCCGCATCGTCCAGTACACCGTCGATGAACTCATCGCCGAGCGCTTCGCGGATCTCGCTCAGAAGCTCGATCCGAAGCTTTCACGGGAAGAAGCAGTTCTCAATCCGCCGGATACGATCGAATTCTGGACCGGGGCGCTGGAGATCCTTCAGAAACTCAAGGTCGTCGATCCTGCATGTGGCTCCGGCGCGTTCCTCTTCCAGGCTTATGGTGTACTCGAACACCGTTACTACGAAGCCATCTCACACCTTGCAGAACTCAATGCATCAGCAGCATCGAAGCACACCGATCGTGTTGCCGAGTACATTCTCAACGACAATCTCTACGGCGTCGATCTTTCACCCGAAGCCGTTGAGATCACACAACTCGCATTGTGGATTCGTTCCGCAACACCCGGCAGAACACTTGCCACGCTTTCCGCCAACATCGTCCACGGCAACTCACTTGTGCATGATCCGGATGTCCATCCTGCGGGCTTCAACTGGCAGGAACGCTTTCCCGAGGTGTTTGATCGAGAAGATCCCTTCCGAGGGTTTGATTGTGTGATTGGCAATCCACCGTGGGAACGTATCAAGTTGCAGGAACGTGAGTTCTTTTCATTGCCTGCGCCGAAGATTGCCACCGCGATCAACGCCGCCAAGCGCCGCAAGCTCGTCGCCAAGCTGGAATCGGATGACCCTGCTCTATATGAGCGGTATCAGGAAGCTCTCGAAGCTGCTGATTCACTGCTCACATATTGCAGGAAGTCAGGCGCGTATCCCCTGACAGGCAAGGGCGATATCAACACCTACGCAGTCTTCGCGGAACTTGCATCGCAGATCGTTGCCCCCAACGGCCGCGTTGGTCTGCTCACACCTTCCGGAATCGCCAGCGACAAGACCACCAAGGACTTCTTCGCATCAGTCACGGAGAACGACCGCCTGATCCGCCTCTACGATTTCGAGAACAAGAAGATCTACTTCCCCGAAGTCCATGCATCGTTCAAGTTCTGCATTATCAACTTCGGCGGTAGTCAGCACGAGCAGAACGAATCAGATTATGTCTTCTTCGTGCATCACATCGAGGAACTGGAAGACCGGAATCGCCACATCCCGCTCTCAGGCGATGACATCAAACTGCTCAATACCAACACACGCACCTGCCCGATCTTCCGAACAAAGCGCGATGCGGAGATCACGAAGTCAATCTACAAGCGCGTTCCCATCCTCATCGATAACTCACGGGAACGCACCGGCAATCCCTGGGGGCTGTCATTCAAAACAATGTTCCACCAGACGAACGATGCGGAGTATTTCCACGAAGCTGTCGACCTGAAAAAAGCACGCTGCAAGCGGGAAGGCAATCAGTGGAAGAAGGGAAAGAAAACGTACCTGCCGCTGTACGAAGCGAAGATGGTTCAGGCGTTTGATCACCGCGCTGCAAGTGTGATCGTGGATAAGTCGAATTGGATGAGACAGGGGCAGACTCAGAGCACTGAACTCGTGTTCCACCAGAATCCTGAGCATTTGGTTATGCCCCGCTATTGGGTAGAAAATGGGGATATTGTTTGGGATGGCGCATCGTCATCAATGCTTGGATTCAAGGACATCACCAGCCCAACTAACCAGCGCACGATGATTGCTTCGTTTATCCCAGTTTCTGGTTCGACAAACCACTTCGTACTTGTGCAATCGCCAGCATCCGAATCGCAAACATGCTGTCTTATGGCGAATCTGAACTCGTTCGTATTTGATTTTACTGTTCGGCAGAAGATAGGCGGAGTAACTCTCAATTTCTTCATTGTCGAACAAATCCCAGTTCTCCCTCCCGACACATACGACAAGCCCTGCCCGTGGGAGCCGAAGCGCAAGATCAAACTGGAGACGTGGATCAACCAGCGTGTTCTGAAACTTACCTGCACCGCTGAGGACATGCTACCTCTCGCTGAAGCGTGTGATTTCAAAGCAGGCAGCTTCAAAAAGGAATATGACGGCAGACTGCACAAGTGGGATCCCTCCGACCGCGCCAACCTCATGGCGGAACTCGATGCTGCATTCTTTATCCTCTACGGCATTGAGCGCGATGATGCAGAATACATCCTCAGCACATTCTCCGGTGTGACTGATCCCAACCCGCTCCTGCCCGGCAACCGCTCTACTGCTGACCACATCCTCGAAACCTACGACATGCTCCGCATGCGCAGCAGTTGAAGGTGCTGCTTCAGAGCGGTCCGCGTCAGAAAGTCATTAGTGTGAACCGAGTTCATATTTATGTGGGGACGGTGAAGGGGAGGAATGCAGGGGGGTGGTTTTTCTGCGAAAATGGGAAAAATGTGGATTTCGTGGTATTTCTGTGAGGATAGAATGGTTGGGCAGTTGACAGAGGGGCCGGGAGCAGTAGAATCTCCTCCCCTCAAGGGTTTCGACCCCATGGGAGGTCGGACGGGTATCGTACGGCCAAAGATCTTTGAAAAGTGAACAGTTGGGTACGCCGCGAGGATGTGACCTCTCAGAGGCACGATCACAACGTGCTGAGGAGAGTACACCATTCAGGCAGCCGGTTTCACAGCCTGGCTGTCTGTTGAACATCCTTGTGAATCCAAAGTCAGTATTTATTTGAGACTGGCTATGTCGCAGCTTCGGCTGCGGGATAGTGATGTTTGAGAAGATCGGCAGGTTTGCCGCCTGTCGACGTCGGATCATTCCGACGAGACCGATCGTTGTCGTTGATTATTCAGCGGAGACGATTACAGGACATATCTTCAGAGTATGACACGTGTCAAAACGTGTTACTGAATATTCAATTGAAGAGTTTGATCCTGGCTCAGATTGAACGCTGGCGGCATGGCTAAAACATGCAAGTCGAACGCGAAAGTTCCTTCGGGAGCGATTAGAGTGGCGAAAGGGCGAGGAATACATTCCTACGTACCCCCAGGTCGGGGATAGCCCAGGGAAACCTGGTTTAATACCCGATGTGGTCTCCGGATCAAAGGTTTCGGCCGCCCGGGGAGCGAGGAATGTCCTATCAGGTTGTTGGTGAGGTAACGGCTCACCAAGCCTATGACGGGTAGCGGGTGTGAGAGCATGACCCGCCGCATCGGGACTGAGACACTGCCCGGACTCCTACGGGAGGCTGCAGCGACGAATCTTCCGCAATGCGCGAAAGCGTGACGGAGCAATGCCGCGTGTAGGATGAAGCCCTTCGGGGTGTAAACTACTGTCAGGTTTTAGAAAGTTCTGAACAAAACCAAAGGAAGGGCCGGCTAACTTCGTGCCAGCAGCCGCGGTAATACGTAGGGCCCGAGCGTTAATCGGAATCACTGGGCTTAAAGCGTGCGCAGGCGGACCATCAAGTACCTTGTGAAATCCCACGGCTCAACCGTGGAACTGCAGGGTATACTGCCATTCTTGAGGTCGGTAGAGGCTGCCGGAACTGTAGGTGTAGCGGTG
>JANQEQ010000105.1 GCA_028278245.1 Phycisphaerales bacterium
AGGCGACCGCTTATCGTCAGCTCTCCCTACTACTGCGTCGTCCCCCCGGCCGTGAAGCATACCCCGGCGACGTGTTCTACCTGCACTCTCGTCTTCTGGAACGAGCGACGAAACTTTCCGATGAGCACGGCGGCGGCAGCCTGACAGCTCTACCCATCATCGAAACGCAGGAAGGTGACGTCTCCGCATATATTCCCACCAACGTGATCTCCATCACCGACGGGCAGATTTATCTTCAGCCGGAACTCTTCTCCGCTGGTGTAAGGCCGGCCATCAACGTCGGCATCTCAGTATCTCGTGTTGGTGGCAATGCCCAGATCAAGGCGATGAAGGAAGTTGCCGGCTCACTGCGCCTCGACCTGGCTGCATACCGTGAACTGGAAGCGTTCGCGCAGCTTGGAACCGACCTTGACGCTGCATCCAAGCAACAACTGGAGCGTGGAGCACGCATGGTCGAACTGCTCAAGCAGGATCAGTACATTCCGTTTGATGCCATTGATCAGTGCATCAGTATCTTCGCCGGCTCAAAGGGATTCCTCGACGATCTGCCGCTGGATCAGGTACATGCGTTTGAGAACGATCTGCTGGAACATTTCAACAGTGTGCAGCAGGAGTTGCGCAACAAACTGGTTGAAGCATTCAGTTTCAAGGGAATGGAAGATCAGTTTGAAGATGCGATCCGTCAATTCAAGAGCAGTTGGCAACCGCCTTCGGCAGCCTGATCAAGCACTTCTCCATCACAACTGATAATCGAAATCCGGCGCTACGAAACTGGCGTCGGATTTTCTATCCACTGGTGATAACAGATTGGGCAGAGCAGGATAGATAATCGACGATAAACCTGGTCCAGCAACTCCTGCTCTGACAGACCTCGCATCTCATCCATCAACTGCTCTATATATGACTTGAGATCGCCTTCAATATCGCGGGGATCCATCGGAAGCATGTCCGGCAAGGGGTAGGCTTCGATATTCACCATGAAAAACAGCGGCCCTTTTTCCTGCATCAACGCACCGCATCGGTGACAAATGGGAAGATCACTGCCGTCGGTCATGACACTCCCATGATACGTCAGACTGAAAAGCGTATCATGCTGACTTTGACTGAATATGAACCCTCCAACATACCGATTCGTAGGTACTCGACCATGCCCGATCTTCATCCTTCATCCTTGATCCATGTTGCCCTTCAGACCGTAGCTGATGCTTGCCGCGTTGCCAGATCAGTTCAACAGGATCTGGAGCAGGTGAGGGAAGTCACCAAGGACGATCGCAGCCCGGTCACAGTTGCGGATTTTGCAGTTCAGGCCATAGTCTCGCTCGCACTGCACGAAAATGACTCATACACCCTGATCGTCGGCGAGGAAAAAGCAGACCTCCTCCGGGAGGAAGCACAGTCAACTGTCCGGCAAGCGGTGGTAGATGCAGTGGGGACTTGCCGCGAGGGTGTCAGTGAAGCAGAAGTTCTGGACGCGATAGACCGAGGTGCATTTGATCCGTGCCGATGCAAGCCGATTCAGGGTTACTGGGTGCTGGATCCAATTGATGGCACGAAGGGATTTTTACGCGGGCAGCAATACGCCATCGCATTGGCGTATGTCGAACGGGGAAAGGTTCTGCTGGGGGTGATGGGTTGTCCCAACCTTCCTGCCGATCACGCTGCCTCTCTCACTGAGCCGGATTCCCGCGGCACGTTGTATGCAGCCGTAGCGGGAGCCGGCACATGGATGATGCCTGCTGATCAACCGGGGGCAAAAACGCAAGTTGTTCAGGCTCGTCAGAATGTGAGTGATGAGGGGATACAGATATGCGAATCGGTCGAAGCAGGACATTCCAAACATGACGACACGGCGCGCATAACCACGCAACTTGGTGGTGCAGGAACTCCTGTCCGACTGGACAGTCAGTGTAAGTACGCGGTGGTTGCGCGAGGCCAGGCTGACGCATATCTGCGCCTGCCGACCAGTCGCAGTTACGTGGAAAAAGTATGGGATCACGCAGCCGGTTCGATCATTGCGACCGAAGCTGGTGCAGTCGTCAGCGATATAACAGGAGCTAAACTTGATTTTTCTCTGGGGCGCCGATTGGAGAATAATCGAGGGATCGTGTGCGCTTCTGCCGCACTTCACCGCAAGATTATTGAAACCATCGACGCATTGGGACTTGCCGGCGTATCCCCAACCAATTGAATGTTTGATCGAAACTTCCATTTTGCAGATTTCCTGACGTTCCTCACATTCTGATATGAAACGTCGTCAACGCTATCTTTTCCGGTTTGCGATTCAACTCCTCTGCGGCCAATGCCTGCTCATCAGTATTCTGGCTGTGGGTTTGTGGTTTGCAGGGCGCATCTACAGTGATCGAACATACCTGAGCCAATGGCTTCTATGGATACCCACGCCGATGATGCTACCCGCTGCTATTCTTGGATTGGCAGGGATACTTGCACCGGGACGCAAAGCGATCTGGAAGCGAAAGCGTCTGTGGGGTTGGGTACTCGTTACTCTGTCAATCGGCATCTACTTTTCCACGATCGAGCATCGTCTGTTCCGATCCGCTCCAGATGCCGGGCGTGGTTTTTCATTAGCCTACTGGAATCGGGTCTATCGACATACCGCGGAAGATCACAGTGCTGTCCGCAATCAGATCATTCATCATCTTGCTGATATCAACATCCTGCTGGATGCCTGGGGTTTATCTCGTGACCAGGAATTCAATGATCTCCTTCCCCCGGACATGACGGTGCGAACTGTCAACCGATTTGCGATCGTGACAAGGTTCCCCATCATTGAGATAAAACCATTGGTGAGGAGTAATGAATTCACTGCATTGATGCTACGACTGGCAGTTGATGAGGAATCCGGTGAATCAGTGGTTATCTACGCAATTGATTTGCCATCCAATCCATTTATGCGGCGTTATCTGGTTGGCAGTGAGATGCAAGGTTTTCTGAATAAAGCTGAAGCGCCCACGCCTGATATTGTCGTCGGCGATTTCAACATGACTCGTGGAAGCTATTCCATGAGGCAGATTTTTCCCGAGCACCACCATGCCTACGATGATGGGGGACACGGGTATGCTGCCAGTTATCACCGTATTTTCCCCCTATACCATCTCGATCACATTCTGCTGGCCGATCATTATTGCGCAACGCGTTATGACCTGATGGATCCGGGATTTGATCGACACTATCTACAACGCGCGTGGCTGACGACGAGGGAGTAATCTTCCCCACATTTCAAACGAATAATTTGAATATATGCAGCACGAATATTGAACCACAGAGTTGCTGATTATTCACTTGAATGCACCCCACTACACTGATCAGTGCTTGTTCAAGTCTCTGATCTGATTCCAGATCTCTTCGTAATCTTCAGCTTCAGCAGGTTCGGATCCCACATTCATGGGTAAGGCTTCATAGACTTCACGAGCGTTGTCCAGCCAGATTACAGACCCGTCACCACGTGCAATATTCATCCCCCAACGGTGATTGAAATCACTCTTGGTACGTAGACCGTCGGTGAGCACAATGAGACTCTCACCCTCATCCATGCTCCGCCGATTGCCGGTTAACCAGTCAACATGTCCGCAATAGTGATAGTTGGTGTAAATACGTATCGTATCTTTATCCTGCTGCGCCCACTGAAACTCGTAACGCTCGAAGGGATGTTCGCCGCGGTGACTGGGGCAATAGAAGGTTTCAGGGGTTTTGATATAGAAGTCGCCGTATAACAGGCCAATGCCGTCCCAGTCATCCGGCTCGGCACCGAGGTGTGCGACCATCAACTCCTGTGGATTTGACTCGTTGGAATCGCGTCCCGATTCCTGGAGAAATACTGTATAGGGCATTCGGCCATTGTAATTGTCCGTGTACATGATCACCCCGAGATCCAGTTGCCTCATGTTTGAAGCTGAAAGTACACGGTGAGCATTTTCACGGACCTGTGACAAGGCAGGCATCAGCAATCCGGTCAGCAGTACAGTCACCGACAGAACAACCAGAAGTTCCATAAGACTGAATGCAGATCTGGAATGTGTGTTGGAGAAGCAGAAACCCCTTCGGACCGAAACCGGACCGAAAGCCAGAGGCTCTGGATATACTTGCGCATCATTCATGCGCTGCATCGCCCCTGCAGGTAGATTGCCTTGCGGACAGCTGGATATCAGCGTCTGCTTCCTAACAAGGAACCTACTTTGAAAGTTTAACTCCATTTTTGATAAATATGGTGTAGAATTCTCATAGAATTTGAAGGAAATGCGGTAAATTGGTCAATTTCGGGGGTTTATGGAAATTTAATCTTTGCTCACGGGCCATACAACATGCCCTTCTATGCAACATATAACCCCGAACGAGCGAATAGAATTCCAGCAGGAGCATGACATTGACAAATCGGCAAGACTGGCTGCTGATGCATCGTGTTGCCGCTGGCGAAGAAGAAGCCGTGGCGGAACTCTATGATCGGTTCAGCTCGTTGCTGTACAAAGTTGCCCGTCAATTGCTGCCGACTCAAGCTGATGCGGAGGACGCAATACAGGAAATTTTTGTCCGGCTTTGGAAAACCGCCGACCGATATGATCCCCACCGTGCCAAACTTGTGACCTGGGTGATGTTGATTGGACGAAGGCACATGATCGACCGTTTGCGACGAACTGCTGCCAGACCCAAACACTCAATTCTCGATACGGAAACCGAAGGTACAAACGAAGACCACACACCCGAGCGAACCCCATTGGAAGAGGAGAGAAACACCAAGCTCATGCAACGTATTGCACAACTCCCTGAGCTTCAACGAACCGTGATAAAACGCGCTTATCTACACGGCTTCACACTGCGGGAAGTGAGCGATCAGTTAGATGCACCTTTGGGTACGATAAAATCAGCGCTCAGCCGAGGGCTTGCGCGCCTCAGAGAACAAAATCAATCAGATTGTGCCATGTAGTCGTTTATCTTTTGCAACCGAAAACGTTTATCAACGAAATAAGTGTGGAGAGGAATTATGACATCAGAAACAACAATGACAAGACAGGAACTATTGGAACTCGCCGCCTTGGATGCCTTCGGGTTATTGGACGAATATGAAGCTGATTCGTACACCCGCTGTTTCCAGGATGCGCCTGTGGGCGTACAGGAGGAGCTTATCCAACTTCAGGCTCAGCTCGTTTCCGATGACTCTCTCCTGCCCAAGGAAGAGCCTCGCCCGCAACTGCGACAACGCGTACTGGAAGCAGTAGCCCAGGCTATCGATGAAGAAACTTCCAATCTCAAGCCATTGGCAATGATCGGGAAGCCCCGCAATTCCATGACTGAACTCATCGGACAGTTCCCTCTCAGTCGATCCGGACAGTTCTGGCGAGCTGCTGCATTCGCGCTGGCCGGAATGGTCGTGGTCATCGCATACTTCTGGTCCAACGCTTATCACTCGAGCATCGAGATCACCAAAGCTGCGTTACTGGAAGACATGCGAGGTCAACTCAAGGAATACATTGATCCGAACTTTGAGGATTTTGTTTCCAATCCCTATGCCACGGTTATTCCCCTGATGCCGGTCGATACTACCGCTCACGCCTCCATCGGCCTGTGGTTGAATGATCGCTCCGACGAGGCGCTGCTCGTTGCCATTGGTCTACCTGATCCGGCTGAGGAGTACACCCTTTCAGTTCAGTCTGAATCAGGTAAAACTGTACTCGGAACACTCAATCAGCACGGAGCCCTGGCTGCATTGCGCTTGAGCGATATCAACACCAATCTACTCCGCAATGCGACGATTCAAATAACCAACAGCCTGGGACAGGTGTTGTACAAAAGCACATAAGCACACCCAATCAAATTTTACGGATTTCCAGACCGGCTCATGCTCCTGCTATTTGAGCCGGTCTTCTTCTTTTCATTTAATCACTACAGGCCCGGCGTAGCCACTCAGCTTCAAGAGGTGTCAACTCCCCAACCACTTTCGCCCGCTCCTCCTGCAGTTCCTTCATCCTGAGGCCATCTGCGTAAACTTTCGGATCAAGCATTTCCAGATCAATCTCCTTGATGCGCTTTTCATGCGCTTCAATCTGCTCTTCAAGCTTTCGGGTTGACACCTTCACGATGTGAGCTGGTTCAGATTCCACTTTGGTTTGTTTCTTTGGGGGAGGTGTTCGTGTTTTTGATTGGAAAACTTGTGGAGATGTGCGGGTATGCGGTGGGGGAGAAGTGTGGGTGTGTGTGGGGGGGGGGATTGCCAATCTCGGTATGTACCTTTGAACAAGCGCA
>JANQEQ010000145.1 GCA_028278245.1 Phycisphaerales bacterium
CTGGGAAGCCGACTACACCCCCTACGGCGAGACCACCATCGGCACCGAGACCATCACCAACAATGTCCGATTCCCAGGGCAGTACTGGGATGAGGAGACTCAAAACAGTGATTCAAGAAGAATTGTCTACAATCGGTACAGGACATATTTCCCAAACATTGGAATCTACGCAGCCGTCGATCCGATCGTAGCCCGGTATAGATTCCCGCCGGCCAAGACGATGAAGAGTTACGCCTACGTTGACCGAAACCCGACTGTCTTCTATGACCAATCTGGTCTGAGCTACGAGAATTCACAGCAAGGTTTGACTCTGCCGCCACAGTCGCTGCGTGGTGGTAGCAGCAACCCGACAGGGAAGTCGGACTCCTTCGTAGGGACAAATGTCCTCGCGTGGATGCTCTCAATGACATCTGAACCGAACGGGATCTGGAGCTACATGGACGCATCGATCGGCTGGGGAGATTGTCCCACCGAAAGTGACTCTGGTCCGTATGGCACCCATGGCATCAGAGTTAGCAGTGGTGGAACTCACTGCGACGCCTCCGCAACTCACTATGAATGGGGGCAACATGGCCAAACCGGCTGGGGCATTGTCTGTACGTGGTCTTGTCCACAGGATTGTGACTGCTCAGGTGGAGACATCGCGATCAGCGCAACGAGTTATTATTGGATAGATCGACCGAAGTGCAAGTGTCCGTGGGGCAATTTCGAGGCTGAATTCAACAACATTACATGTAGCATGCATATGATTGGCAATACAGGGTAGCCGGAATATTCGGCTTGAAAGGCACCAGATCAGCGATGAATAAACATATGGAGAGAGTCTCCACAAGAAGTCCACTATCTATATCGATTGTGGTCTTAATTCTGTCTAGTCTCGCCTGTGCTACCACATCGCAAAGCAGGCCCACATTCGAGCAAATGACGCAGGAACCCTATGACATTGTGCTCCCTTGCTCAAGTGCACGCATTGTCAGGGAAGTTCTGTTTTCCATGCATGTATGCCATGAAGCTGGAATGAAGAAATTCAACATCAACAATACTATCGAACCAGGGGATCCTGCGGCATTGCGCGAGCACATTACAGGACAGAATATCGCGCTACAGGAGATGCTATCGACTGCAGACCGTGAGGTGTCGAGATTCTCGCCGGAATCCGGCATCGCCATATATACAACTACCGATTTGATTACAGTTGAGATCGTGGCGAATGTACTGCGATATCTTACCGGTTGGGAAGTCGTACACGACGATATCATTGGAGCGATGCGCCTCCAGAGTGGTACGTGGAGTTTTCACTGGCCAGATTTCGATGAGATTTATATTGATCTGATAGATACTCGTGTATTGCACATCCAACTTGGCTCTGAAGAGCATCGGTTCGTTTTTCTAGCGCAATGAAATTGTTCTTTGCGGAATGTGACGAAGATGGTCCCTAAGAATAGGCTTGGTGGCTCGTCGCTCCAATGCACCGGTCAGGATCTTTTCGAATGGCGATCCAGTTGGTTCAAGCATCACCAATCAAGTTGCCGTATCCCCTTCACATGTATCGAGGGCTTCATATTGCACGACGTGTAGAGAGTATCTTCCGAATCTATCGCGGCAAGTCTTCCGCGCGGATCTGGCACCGTCGTATCTGAGATCGGTTTGGACATAGAGGAGCTTCATGGCACGGATCTGCCTACTCGCGCCTTCTATACTCGCGCTTTTGATCACGGCTTGCCTTTCAGACGACGGTACGGGTGACAGTATCGTGTCCGACGATGATGGCAGCGATGACGATATTGCGCATGGTGATTGGCTAGGCGTGGGGGCCGGGGAGGAACACACCTGCGGCATCCGTTCCGACGGTGCGTTGGTGTGCTGGGGACTGACAGACAACGACGTCACCAATGAACCCTCTGGCACCTACGTACAAGTTCGAGGCGGATGGGATCACTCGACGGCGATTACAGGAGATGGTTCAGTTGTATCGTGGGGCTGTTTTGGAGAAATCGGTGTCGATGCCTGCGATGCACCCGAAGGGGAATTCGCACAGGTATCTGTGGGTTTCCAGCACAGCTGCGCACTTGGCAAAGATGGTCTTGTAGATTGCTGGGGCTCCAATGACCACGGTCAATGTGATGCACCTGCTAGCACCTTTCGACAGGTGGACTGTGGTGGCACTCATTCTTGCGGTGTCGGCGAAGACGGTAGCCTTAGCTGCTGGGGAGAGGATCACCCCTGCGTGACCGATGTTCCTGAGGGAGATTTCAAGCAGGTCATTGCAGTTCGAAACGTGACGTGCGCGCTGTCGGTGGAAGGCAACATCGAGTGTTGGGGCTGTGATTTCCCAGACTTCTCCGGGCTCTGCGAACCTCCTCCTGGGCAGTTCGATTCCTTGGGGCACGGCAACGTCTTTCACATCTGTGCGATTGCGGCAGATGGCTCTGTGGAGTGTTGGGGCGA
>JANQEQ010000172.1 GCA_028278245.1 Phycisphaerales bacterium
CATTTCTGGGGTGGAGCGCGTCATGGCGGGAAGATTGTCCGCTCCACTGTGGTCGATAATAACGTAGTCAGTCGCGACACTTTATTCAACGGACATGCGATGTGGCCGGTCATCAACATGAGCGGAACCAGAATCGCGTTTTTCAGGTGGGGTATGGAGGTCACCAACTCCGGAGCTTCGCATCTGCAATGCTCGGGTGAGAGCAATCAGAATTACCTGTCGGTTATGAACATTGACGGGAGTGGCCTTACTGATGTGCTCGAGGTAGACCGAATTACCGGATCGAGCCAGGATGAAGAGCATGGGTGCATGGACTGGCCATGCGGTGATTGGATCTATTATGAAAAGCCTTCCAAGACAGCTGAAATCTGGCGACTCAATGTCCATGATCCCTCGTCAAATGAGTTCGTCATGAAACACCCTGACGGAGCAAATATCCGGTTTTGGAATTTGTCAATTGATGGTACCTTTGCCGGCTTGCAGAGCAGGGGACACAACATTTCATGGACCTATAACGGTGCTTATACGTTTCCCGATATGCGCACAACCATTGGTTCCCCGGGCTGCAATGCGGCACTCTCCTGTGGCGCCAATATCTATGCGCACTACCTCTATGCGCCGCACAGCTGGATGAGCATTCTGCGGTGGGATCATGCTGAAAACAAATTCAACTCAGTAACTCCTGTTGAGCTGAGCGATAAGGGAATCGATCTGGGGCACCACCACATCGGCCACCTCGAGCAGTGGCTGGGTGAATCCTTTACCTGGCCTGGAAGAGGGGGGGCTGACCTGATACAGTGGTCGGTGAATTCCGAGAAGTGGGTCCTTCGCTATATCGGGTGGTGCGATCAGGCTATGGGCATGAGCAATGGCACCAATCAGATCGCGGTGAACTGGGTAGACCGGGAGGTGATCAATCTGTCGAATACCAATTCGCCGCCCTGCTGCTATAAAACCCCGATCGAATGGGGTGCTCCACAGTATTGTCCTGGAATCAATCCCGACCAATGGTACTCTGACATGCCCTATACCGGGGATCTGTGGGTTGATTTTGGTCCGAACAACAGAAACAAATGGGAAGATGAACACGGAACCCTGCATGAGGTCTCGCCAATCGATCCCCTTAATTCCACTGAAAGTAATCGACACGTTCCAGGAAAAACCATGCAGCCGGACGCAA
>JANQEQ010000034.1 GCA_028278245.1 Phycisphaerales bacterium
GTGCAATGCACCAGCCAGTGGTTCCCGTGTACCGGTAATTGTTTTTGAGGCGCTTTTGAGGTTCAATATCGGGAGACCGGGAGATCGGGACATCGGGGCATGGATGAAGGACGTATGCCGGTGGGTGTGCCGCGTTGCCGGGTTGGTTGACCCGACGACTGGTCTGGGTTGTAGGGCATGGGGGTGGGTTCCTCTCCTGGTTCTGCTGGTTTGCCTGGACACAGCGCAGGACAGACGGATCTGCCTATTCTTATTATAGAATGTTTGTTCGATTTTGTCAAGTTTGGGGGTGGGGTTGGGTGCATCCCACTTGTGTAGGGATTTCGGATCCTCAGGCCCAGCCGTGAACGAAAACAGGTGGTTTCTCGCTGATCCGCAGGTCTAGGAGTCGACTACACCATACCTGCCCTACAA
Source organism: Phycisphaerales bacterium (assembly GCA_028278245.1). GTDB lineage: Bacteria > Planctomycetota > Phycisphaerae > Phycisphaerales > SM1A02 > JANQEQ01. The sequence goes on from JANQEQ010000034.1 coordinate 415, forward strand.
ACTAGGGATGCACCCGGTGGGGTTGGGCAGGGCCGTTGTAAGGTCGAGGAGGCCGAGATTTCCAATTTCTTGCTTTCCGATGCAGATTGTTCAGGGCGATGAGAATCTGCCCAGGGTGGCAGTCGTACGGACAGGAAAAAGAAGGTGTTGGACCAGCGTCTGTTCTTCTACTGCCAAGCTTACCCACGTCGCCACAAGCCCCTCACGATACGTTGCTCAAGTGATCTGGAGACCATTGACAATTCTGACCCCGTATGGCATAATAGGCGCATGACAGAACCTAAGCGCACCCCCGTTCCCCGCAAGTTCCGCTGGGAGTGGGGCGACATCATAATCCATAAAGACGGCAAGATACCCAAGAAGCCCAAGAAGAAGCGGAAAAGGGCCGAAGAGGAGCCTGATCGCTCCCAGGAATGATCACGGTATTACCTCGAGAATTGTGGCCTCTGTTGCGCTGTCCTTCTTGATCACCTGAAATGCCGTGCCGCGATCCAGATTGATCTCTCAGAAGCCATAGAACTCGGTTCTTAAAGTCCGAGCCGCCGCAATGGCGGCTTTTTTGTCGTGTTACGCTTTGTGCCCGTCGGGTTATGATCGGTCCAAGCTTGCCCGGTCCAGGGCGTGCCCCGCGCTACGCCGGGTCGTAACTTCAGCGTATCCTTAACGTAACGTGCTCTACTGTGTCCTACCACAATGGAGAAATGTCGAATCCATTGCTTCAGTATCCTCAAATCGGATCGTCACAACTGATTCGCGTACCATCAACTGCCAGTACTTCGAGACCTGCTGGTTTCAGTATCCTCAAATCGGATCGTCACAACTGATTCGCGTTGGGCGCTGCTGTGGCATTTGAATTATCCATCGTTTCAGTATCCTCAAATCGGATCGTCACAACTGATTCCCGGATAGCGGATGCAGATACTATTGACACATAATCGTTTCAGTATCCTCAAATCGGATCGTCACAACTGATTCTGCATCCGACGAGTGCGGCTTTGCCGTCTCCGGCGAGTTTCAGTATCCTCAAATCGGATCGTCACAACTGATTCTTGCCCATGCTACGCCGCCCCCGCTAGCGCCTTCATCAGTTTCAGTATCCTCAAATCGGATCGTCACAACTGATTCCCGGCAGCGGGTCGCAGCATGTGGCGGGCGAGCAGTTGTTTCAGTATCCTCAAATCGGATCGTCACAACTGATTCGATAGCTCCTTACCGGGATTGGGGCAGGCTCCCGGCGTTTCAGTATCCTCAAATCGGATCGTCACAACTGATTCCGCCTGGGTTCGAGCTCGCCGTGACCTGGTGCGTGTGTTTCAGTATCCTCAAATCGGATCGTCACAACTGATTCAAGACGCCGGAGCGGGTGGTGGTAGCCGCTGAGGCGGGTTTCAGTATCCTCAAATCGGATCGTCACAACTGATTCGCAGTATCGCAAGCGGAAGCGGGGCGAACGCAAGAGTTTCAGTATCCTCAAATCGGATCGTCACAACTGATTCGACTGGCGCGAGGGACAATCTGAGCCGTTGCTGCCGGTTTCAGTATCCTCAAATCGGATCGTCACAACTGATTCACAATCTGCTGGCCTGTAGCCGCCGTCATTTCGACAGTTTCAGTATCCTCAAATCGGATCGTCACAACTGATTCTACCACGGCCACCAGTCACCAAACCACCAAACCGACGTTTCAGTATCCTCAAATCGGATCGTCACAACTGATTCTCGCATTCGAGACAGGGGCAGGGAAAACCCACTACGTTTCAGTATCCTCAAATCGGATCGTCACAACTGATTCCATATCCTGCGCCGCTTGGGATTCTACTGAGAATACGTTTCAGTATCCTCAAATCGGATCGTCACAACTGATTCTGGTGGCCGGAAGCCAGTCTGTCCGGATCTGAGATGTTTCAGTATCCTCAAATCGGATCGTCACAACTGATTCCGAGACGTTCGACGGCCTAATTGATCTGGCTGTGCATTGTTTCAGTATCCTCAAATCGGATCGTCACAACTGATTCCCTACTTTAAGCGGCGGCGAGAGCCTATCTCTGACAAGTTTCAGTATCCTCAAATCGGATCGTCACAACTGATTCCCCGCGTTGTCAACCTGCGCGGCGACCACCAGACTGTGTTTCAGTATCCTCAAATCGGATCGTCACAACTGATTCCCTGGGCGAGGGCGGCTTGTCGCCGTGCCGGAATAGAGGTTTCAGTATCCTCAAATCGGATCGTCACAACTGATTCCCTGGCCATTATGGCCCTGTTCGCCGCCTTCGGCACGGGTTTCAGTATCCTCAAATCGGATCGTCACAACTGATTCCCAGGCCGGCGCATTGAAACCCTACAAAACCATCCTGTTTCAGTATCCTCAAATCGGATCGTCACAACTGATTCTCCTGGTCGCCCCGAGCGGGCGCATGTTCTGCATCTGTTTCAGTATCCTCAAATCGGATCGTCACAACTGATTCAGCGTCTGCGTGTCATTCATGGTTAGTGCCGCGATGGTTTCAGTATCCTCAAATCGGATCGTCACAACTGATTCTCGACGTATTCGCCATTTACACCGACAGCGAGACATGTTTCAGTATCCTCAAATCGGATCGTCACAACTGATTCCCGAGCCAGTCACCATATATGAATTTGCTCAAGTTAAGTTTCAGTATCCTCAAATCGGATCGTCACAACTGATTCCCATGGCAGCAAGAATGGCGTCGCCTGACGCACCAGCCTGTTTCAGTATCCTCAAATCGGATCGTCACAACTGATTCACAGCCGAACCCAGAGCGCATGGCATTTCGTTTCGTGTTTCAGTATCCTCAAATCGGATCGTCACAACTGATTCCTCCCTCAGAATTCTGCGCGAAACTGCCACATACTGAGGCTATCGAGTGGAATCTCGCAGGAAATTGAGCCGGATTCCGTCCGAACTTTCGCAAGTCGCTG
>JANQEQ010000114.1 GCA_028278245.1 Phycisphaerales bacterium
GAAGTGAACGGCGGAATCTGGTTGTTCACGCTGAACTGAACCGTCGTCCCCGCCGGCTCACCGCTGGCACTCAAACTCACAACCTCGTTGAAGTCGAGCGTTTTTGTTACCTCAATTGTATACATCGCATCGTCTGGCGCGCAGATGTTAAGTGAAGCAGGTTCCGGCGCTATACCGAAGCCGGGACCAACAACGCCATGAATGCGCAGGGATGGATCGCCGAAGATGTGCCAGGTATTGAACATGCTAACACCGCCGGAACCGTAATCGTCCATCATTGAGCACGAGCCGGCAAAGCACATGGTGCCGTAAGCGTAATATGGTTCTTCCGGATCCGTATACAGCAGGTTGAATTCATCCTGTCCTTCCATCGGCGGCGCCCAGGACTGGTTGATCGAAGAGGCGTATATCCCGATCGCACCCGTTGGTTCACCACCATTTGTCGCGCGCATCCAAGTCTCAGCGAAGCATGTATAGCCGTCGAACTGCCCGTTGACACAGGCAACGGTGATAATAAACGGCAACATGTTGTCGTTCACCAGTGCATTAATGTGCGAATTCGAAAAGCCCGTCGTGCTCCAGGAGGTGGTGGAACCGTGACCCGTGTAGTTAATAATGCCGCGACCTTCGTTCAATGCGGCTGCGACTTGCGCCGCGGTACCGTAGGGATCGTAGATCTGATCCACTTCGGTGTAGCCGTATGCCAGGAGCCAATCTCGGATCTCATCCATGTGAACGTTGTCCGCCTGACCCTCATCACCGATACCCGCGCCTTGGGTTGAAGCAATACCGGTACCTTTCCAGAACCAGTCCTGTTCCACCGCAGGTAAGTTCTCGTACTCGATCGTCCGCTCGACCTGCGTGTCAACATGCGCGGCAGTCTCGGCAGAAAAACGACCCACCATAATTTCTGGATAATCATCACCGCCGGCCAATTTTGAATAGCTCGGGTCAGAAGATCCACCTGATGCGGAAGGGGTATCAACCTGCGCCCCATCACCCACCAGCAGCACGAACGCCAGATCACTCGTGTCGTACACGTCTTGGATGTAATTCTTAATTGCGGTGGAGTTGTTGCCGATCGTTGAAACCGCAACCGGAGTCGTGGTAATCCCGATCCCATTCTTGTGATCCACAAACGGCTGAATGTTCGCCGCCCATGCATCGTGATAAATCACCAGCATGTCGCCTTCTTCATCCAGCGGATCGTAACGACCTTCCAGGTTGTAGTTCACAAAGTGATTGCTGTACAGATTGTGGAAAGACTTGATCAGCTTCTTGGAACTTCGCTGATGCAGAACATTCACCTTGCCCGGTCCGACCGCAACCACTTCCACCGTCATCTGGGTATACACCCGCAGCACGCGCTGCACTGGGTTGTACTGGAACGGATTGACCGTCACGACCATGCCGCGGTGATCACGCATGATGTATGGATCACGCTGCGTCGCCAGCTCACCGGGGAAGTACGCATCCGTCTGGTACTCCGGTCCGAAAGTAAACGGCACTGTTGCCGGATCAACATCACGATACAGGATGCCTTTGGACGGTACGATGTCGATGTCCTTCACTTCATAGAATGAACTGGACAACACGCGCACTGCCATCTCAGACTGGTTGGGGATAATCACACTGCGTGACACATCCGGCAGAGCCGGCACGCCGAGTTCGTGCATCAGGCTTTCGGTTCCGAGCATGATCGCGGTGAATTGATCACCGTCGACGCGCACGGAGTGTGCGGTGTACTCGCCGAACTGATAGTCCAGCACGACGCGTCTGCCATCATCCTGCAGCACCTGCACTCCCACCTCATCTGCGCCGAGCGCGATAGTAGTGAGCGCAGCACACGATGTGATCAGTGCTGCATGTAAATATCGAATAAACCTCATCTTGAATGCCTCCATTCTTGTGCACTCTGGATTGCACATTTGTTGTTCCTCTTGTTGATCGAGAAAAGTAAAGATATTTGTCAATTCAGATTGTGAGTTAGCCGCCGTATGTTTTGTACTGTTTCTATTGTTTTGAGAGTTGTCGGAGTGGATGTTCTGTTGAGGGATCACTTTGAGTAGATGCAATCGCCTGGCAATCGGTTCCGGGTGCGGCTCTTCCTCTGATGTTCTTGTCTGTCACCTCCCTGCAAACACCACCCCCCGAGGGTCGTGTTACCGGATAACCACATCGGCTAATACAGCAAGTCTAGCTGATCGCAATTCAGTTGTGGAGGTGAAAAAAGTCAGAAATTGGCAGGAATCGGTTGGATCTACTGGGATTTCCTCCCATTTTCACTTTTAGATGACTGAATCATCCTCGGTTGCAATGCTCGTATGGTTTAGCCGCAGGTGATTGTGGGGGGGGGAGTATAGGGGGCGAGTCAACGACTCGCAGACTGTAACTCCCAAGCTCGCCTTGCCATGCGGTGCTGCTCTTATGAGTTGACACAAAATTAGTCATGAGTACTCTTACGCGAGCAACTGACCTGTCCCCTAAATTCACTTTCCGAAGGATTGACCAATGAAGCATCTGATCATGCTTTGCGTTGCTCTTGTGATTCTAATCGGGTGCAGCAGCACAACAAAAACAACGTCACCCCGACTCCATGTGGGACTCGATCGCTATCACATGCCCATCACGACGGATTCAGCAGAAGCGCAGCGCTGGTTCGATCAGGGTCTCCAACTTACTTTCGGATTTTTCCATTCCGAAGCAATACGTTCATATCAGGAGGCGGCTCGACACGATCCGGAATGCCCAATGCCGTGGTGGGGCATTGCCTATGCGCTGGGTCCTAATATCAACGCGCCGATGATCGATGCTTACGCTCATGCCTGGGCACATTCAGCGTCTCAGGAGGCGCTGGCCCGTGTTGATAACGCCACCGCGAAGGAAGCTGCCCTCATACGCGCGATGACAAGGAGGTACGCATCGCCAATGCCGGCAGATGCTACGCCGCTGAATGAAGCATATGCCGACTCGATGCGACAGGTGCATCAACAGTATCCGAACGATCCGGACATTGCGACTTTCTTCGCTGAATCGCTCATGGATCTCCAGCCGTGGGATTACTGGACTGATGAAGGGCAACCAAAGAAAAATACTGCAGAAGTACTGGCTGCAATCGACAGGGCAATCGCCATCGATCCTCACCATCCCGGTGCGCTGCATCTGCACATTCATGCCATGGAATCCGGACCTAATCCGGAAAGGGCAGTAGCTTCGGGTGATGCCCTGCGCCAGCGCATCCCCGGTTCAGGGCATTTGGTACATATGCCGTCGCATATTTACACGGTAGTGGGGCGTTATGCTGATGCTGCCGACGTCAACGAATGGGCGATCGCTGCAGACCTGTCGCTATTAGCCGATGCTTCGGATACAGAATTTTACTGGGGTTACTACGGTCACAACCTGCATTTCCTGGCTTACGCCGCCATGATGGAGTGCCGGTACGACACGGCAATGCGCGCTGCGCGCCAGCTTTGGCGGGACATGCCGGATGAGTACATTCGTGAAAATGGCTGGTTCATCGAAGGAATCATACCCACGAAGTACCACGTGATGATCCGTTTCGGCCGATGGGAGGATATTCTCGCAGAGCCAGCACCAGCGGAACATTATCTGGTCAGCACGGCGGTACATCATTATGCCCGGAGTATCGCAAATTCCGCATTGGGGCGCGTCGTATCGGCACGCATTGAGCTGGAATTATTTGAGCGCGCTGCACAGCAAATTCCCAGTCACTGGCTCCAATTCAATAACACGATTGAGGATATTCTGCCCATTGCCCGTGCGATGATTAATGGTGAACTGCTTTTCCGCGAAGGCCGACATAATGAAGCATTTGCCATTCTTCGTGAAGGAGCGCTGGCGGAAGATGCGCTGGTTTACGACGAGCCGCCGGGATGGATGGTTCCGGTGCGTCATGCTTTGGGCGCACTACTCATGGCAGCAGAACGCTATGCCGAAGCAGAACAGGTTTATCGTGAAGACCTGGAGCGCAATCCGATCAACGGCTGGGGATTGCTCGGCCTGGAGCAATCTCTCCGCGCCCAGGGAAGATCGCATGAAGTTAATAATCTGGTAAACCTCCGGACGACAGCCTGGAGCCGCGCAGATGTGAAACCAACTTCTTCCTGCTTCTGTGAACCTGGTCAGCGCACTTACAATTGATACGAAAATGCCCCCAGTGTATTCACTGGGGGCTAACTACTTTGCATGATGGATAATTTAGCCCTCGGTGAACACACCGGGGGCTTCAACCTCGTCAGTCACATGGTCCCCACTGGCCGAGGACGGCGAAGATGTCATCAACCTCCACCGTGCAATCCTCCGTCAGATCAGCCGTGCAATACGGTGGGCAGGGATCATCGCAATCACCCCATAAACCGAGCACGGCGAACACATCGTCGATGTTAACCTGATCATCACCAGTTAAGTCGGCAGGACAGGGATCAGATTCGGTCGTGGCGTTGTAAATAACCAGAGCGAAATCCTGATCCGTTGCATCACCCAGGTGGGGGACTCCATCTGAGTTAATATTCGTTGCCTGCACGCGCACGGTGATTGAATCCAGTGCCTGAGGTTGCAGGAATACACCTTCAGTGTTGTTACGAAAATCCGCCGATCCGCCGGTGGTTGAATAACCGTCGGAACCGAAGTTGTTTCCCCGATAGGTATTGCCACCAGCTTCAACGACCAGATCCAGATCGTTGTTCCAGGCTGGTGTTGATCCACCCAGGCCGTGTCCGGGCGCATCGGTCCACACCAACATCATTCTGATTGGTTCGTTCGTTTCAGCAGGGACGAAGGTTGTGGTCCATTCTTCACCGGTGTTATCGAAGAGGAGTGGTTCATCGAAATATTGCACACTCTCCTCTGGAGAGTTAACCACAGCATCAATATTCATTCTGCCCCACCCCTGCTTGTTGTCAAAGGGATGACCCATGGTGCCGCCATCTGCATCGTCGTAACCTGCCAGGTCATAACAGACGGGCAGGAACGCAGCCTTGACGAGTGCGGGGCTGGGATCATTGAGGAATCCGGGCAGATTCCGGTAGTATTCAATGAAGAGTGCTATCGCTCCGCTGACGTGAGGCGAAGCCATGGACGTACCGCACTTCAATGAGTAACCACTTCCGGAATTGGTTGAATCAACGCGACAACCCGGCGCGACCATGTGAGGGATTTTTCGCCCGTCGAGTGCAGGACCATGCGCGCTGTTGGATGAGAGATCGTTGATGTTCAAATCCTGCGAGCCGTTGGAATTCTGCATCTTGGTGGAACCGATCGTGAAGATATTTTTCGCTTCATCGGGAGTACCCTGGCTGCTTGTGCCGCCGTAACCATTCATTATTGACAGTACGTAAGTCAGGGGTTGTGAACCGGGTGTGCCCGAATCAGTATCTCGCACACCAACATCAACCTGGTACGTATCGTTGTCATATCCCTGGGGGAAACCAGACGGCCCCCAACTGTTACCCGACAGCGATGCACCGTTTGCGTACGATTCCATCATCAGGTTCAGGAGGCCGTTGGGATCGGGGTATGAGTAATACACCTGTTCGACAAGGTTTGCCCCCGGCGCAACTCCCAGCCCGCGGATGAAACCCAGGCTGTCGGTGACGCCGGAGCTGCCGTCCGCCGCCATGATGCCGGCCGTGTGGGTTCCGTGACTGCTGGTTGAACTGCCACCGCATGTCGAGCCGGTGCAGGAAACGAGACGATTGACCAGATCCGGATGATTATCCTGCACGCCGCTGTCAACATTGGCGATGATGACGCCGGATCCATCCAATCCCACATCGTTGAGCCAGTTCTGATATCCGACGAAGGCGCGGTTTTGGGCATCGACATTGCCGACGCATACCTGATTGCTCATTTCTCCGCGCAATCCGCCCGTGGTTGCCTGAACCTGGATGCTGTACACACCGGGGATCTTCGCAGCTTCCTGAAATCGTGATCCTGTGAGCGAGTACTCCGCGATAACAAATGCATCGTTTACGATTTTCCATTGGCCAAGCTGCGCATCCAAACCGGCCAGCGCTGCGTGGGCACTGTCCAGGTGCGCTCCGCGGTACAACATCACCCGCACATCAACATCGTGTTGATCGAGACTCTGCCAGCGCGGCTGCACGCGATATGCAGGAGCAAAATCACCTATCCAGCGAACAGCATTCGATCGACTGGTCAGGCTCATCTCCTGATTCGTACCCCAGACAATGTAGGAGTTGGGGTAAATATACTGCACAATCTCAATACCGGCCGCTTCAAGCTCATCGAGCCATTCCTGCTGGATCGGTCCATTGAATTGAATGATCCTGAGGTCCGCTCCAGAGTGATCAATACTCTCCCAGCCTGTGGGGATCTGTGGTTCATTCATCAAAGGATCAAAACGGAATTCTCCTAGTGTCAATGTATTTGCTGATGCTCCTGCGGTTTCTTCCATGACACCGGCAAGAGAGTGCGCGTAGTGAGATTCAGCTTTGGTTGATTGATGATCCTCCTCCGCCCATGTGTTCATTGTCAACAGTGAACACGTTGCAGCAACAGCGATATGCAAATGGCTCTTCCTCATTGTCTAATTTCCTCTATCTATATGATTCACAATTTTCGGGCTGGCACACACTCACATGATCATGGCGAACCATAATCACGACTCACGACGAGCAGGAACACCCTGACCTGCATCGTCCATCTGTGAGTAATAAACCCGGGTTTCCACTACTTATTTCGCGAGAAAGTGCCAATGGTTCCTTAAAATCACTGCTCCCCCCTGGATCCCAACCGAAGCAAGCCGGATATTCGGATGCGGAAGGGTGATGAGAGTGAATCATATCCAGGAAACAGGATCACACTCAGACAGATCGATCTATATGTGCTAAATGCGATCTTTATTGCGGCGAATACACTCGATCAGTGTGATCGGTTGAGGACTGGTAACCTCATAGAAGACCCGGCGTCCCTCTCGACGATTGGTCACGAGCCCATGCGCCCGCATGTGGTTCAGGTGCTGACTCACCGCAGCAGGAGCCATATCAGTGACCTCAGCCAATTCACCGACTGAGTGAGGCTTGGTCAGCAGGAGTTCCACCAGTTTCAATCGCTGAGGATGAGCCAGGACGCGCAGGCCCTCCGATGCTCGCTGCAACAAGTCCATTGAGAGGGGTAGTGGTTTGTTTTGTGGGGTCATTATTCGGTTCCGATTTATTCCAATATATCCTGATATTAGAATATGTCAAATATCATGCTGAAGATTCAGCTTTGAAGACAAGTTTTTCTTGACTGTGACACTTATCACGGTATTCTGATGTAGATATATCACAAGATCGTGATATATTGATTCCTATAGTTCTTCCTGAGGACGCAGGCACTTGCGAATTGGATCAGATCCCGAAAACGACAACAGGAGATAGGTCGTTCAGGAAACAGCTCACAAGGAGATGGTCATGAAACACAAGTTACGGAAACGAATATGGCTGGGAGGTCTGACGGCAATCGTGACCATACCAATACTCCTGCTGGGGGCTATGGCTCAGAGCGGTGATGCACCGGGTGCCGATGAAACACCACAAACATCCACACCTCATGCACCCAAAGTGAACGGAATCATTCCCGGAAGCGCCACCGCTGACCACAGTAAATTCGAAGAGCTGCAGGTCGATTTCCCCGATGGGCCATCTGTCACCGCGGCCTGCTTATCCTGCCACACTGAAGCATCCAAGCAGATCATGAAAACCAGTCACTGGACCTGGATCTGCCACCGTGCCAAGGCATTGATGCTGAAGGAAAACAAGCCGGCTATCGGTAAAGCCGAGCATATCATCAACAACTTCTGCATCGCGCTGGCATCCAATGAACCGCGTTGCACGAGTTGTCATGCTGGGTACGGATGGAAGAATAAAGACTTCGACTTCACCGACGAGACACTTGTCGACTGCCTGGTATGTCATGATCAGACAGGTACGTACAAGAAGTATCCGACTGGTGCGGGGCATCCGGTCTACGCGAAGGATTTCCCTGATGGTCGCGAGTGGCCCAAGGGTTCAGGCAAGATGATGTCTCCGGTTGACCTGACGAATATCGCTCAGAACGTCGGCACACCAACTCGGCACAACTGCGGAACCTGTCACTTTTTCGGTGGTGGTGGCGAAGGTGTCAAGCACGGTGATATGGATGTACAGCTCGATAATCAGTTAGGGCTTCCTCACAGAAGCCTCGACGTACACATGGCCGCTGACGGTGCGAATTTCAACTGCACACAATGTCATACCACGAAGGATCACCAGGTTGCCGGTCGGTGTTTCGAGTACGGCGCTTATGACGAACGCGAGTTTGTCATGCGTGGCATTGAAACGAACCTGCTTGCCTGCGAATCATGTCATTCCGCACGACCTCACCCGGTAACCAGCCGCGTCAATGAAGACGGCGAAGTGCGCGAGCTTACATGGATGGAGCGATCCCGTAACAGCAAACTCAACCAGCATTCGGACAAGGTATCCTGCCAGGCTTGTCACATTCCTACGATGGCCCGTGAAAAGGCGACCAAGATGTGGTGGGATTGGTCCAAAGCCGGTCAGAAGGATGAAAACGGCAAGGGAATTGTCAAGAAGTATGATGTCAAGGGTGAACAGGCTTATGAGTACCACTTCAAAAAAGGTGAGTTCATCTGGGCCAAGGACGAAGTGCCGGACTACATCTGGTTCAACGGCACCATGAAGCACACGTTCATGGGTGACAAGATCGACGATGTCACACCCGTAAGGGACAAATGCAACCACGAGCACGGTCGATTCGACAAGATTGATTTGGATAAGCCAGTCGTGTGGATCAATCGCGTAGAGACAGGGTATGACGATCCGAAGGCGCGTATCTGGCCGGCCAAGGTTCACCGTGGCATTCAACCCTACGATCCGGTCAACAAAACACTGGTTATTCCCAAACTGTTCCCCGGGAGTGGTGATGACAAGGGCGAAGCGTATTGGAAATGCTTTGATTGGGGACGGTCGATTACTGCGGGTATGGCTTATGCCGGACTTGAATACAGTGGAGAATACGACTGGATCCAAACCGAAATGATCTGGCCACTCAAACACACTGTGGCTCCGAAAGAGGATGCGGTCCAATGTCTCGAATGTCACAGTCGTGACGGCCGCCTGCATGATCTGGTGGGTTTCTATATGCCCGGACGAGATTACAGCCCGATCCTGGATTGGATTGGCATCCTCATGATTGTAGGCGCGCTCGGGGTCGCAATCCTGCATGGACTCTTACGCATCCTTCTGGGAACGAAAGGATAAACATCATGAAGCGCATATTTATCTACAAACGATTTGAAAGAATCTGGCACTGGACCCAGGCGCTGCTGGTGATCGTCCTGGCATTAACCGGTTTCAACATTCACTATGGTTGGGGTGTCCTCGAATTCCAACAGGCTGTGGTGCTGCACAAAATTTTCGCGTGGTGTTTTGTGGTGCTTATCGCTTTTGCCATCTTCTGGCACCTGACCACGGGTGAATGGAAACAATATGTGCCCGGCCGAGGCAATGTGATTGAGATGGCCATGTTCTACCTCTTTGGGATTTTCCGTAATGAAGAACATCCGGTGAAGAAAACCACGTTATCCAAGCTCAATCCCCTGCAGCAATTATCCTATATCGTGCTCAAGATTCTGGTCATTCCGATCATGGTGACCTCAGGATTCCTGTATTACTACTTCAACGACTGGGGTGTTGTGGGGATCGAACATTGGCCGCTTACGCCGGTGGCGTTGATTCACACAATCGGCGCGTTTGCGCTGATCGCAGGCATGATTGCGCATATCTACCTCACCACGACCGGCCACACTCCGCTTTCCAATATCCGAGCGATGATCACCGGCTGGGAAGAACTCGAAGATGAGTCTGATTAACCTCCTTATGTAACACATACACTGGCATACGCTTCCTCTTTTGACCCTGCCCTTCCGGTGGGATTTATTTATTTGTGGAGGAACAGACTTGAACATAAACATGATTCAAGCCGGGTTGGAGCGAGCAGTAAACGAGCGCAGGCCCGGGTATAAGAGATTGTTGAATACACACATACCCGGGGCGACGCTGCGCTCTACCCCGGCTTGTCTTATTTCAGTGCGGGCAGTCCTTGCTTCTGGCGGCCATTGTTAACCATGCTGAATGCCTGCTTGTCGTGCCGGATGAGCTTTGCCAGTTGTGACATTGAAATGCCCAGCACGCCGGCGGCACCTGCCACATCAAATTTCCGCGCGACTATGACATCCAGCGCTTCAGCGAGCAGAACTGGATAATCGCGATGCTTCGGATTAATGGAGATCTGTTTGCCCTGCCGACGTTGCTGCCAGAGTTCGGATGGTCGGTAACGGTTCGTTTGCACCGATTGACGAATCTCCAGGGCTAACTTGAGGCGCAATCGTCGCAGAGCTTTATAGCGATTTTGTGATTGGCTGCGTCGTTCGCCTGCGCTTGCACGTATTCCTGTTGGTTCATGCAGGATCATGACCGCAGTTTCGACTTTGTTGCGGTGTTGACCACCCGGTCCGGAATGACGACCGAAGGTGAGCTGACACTGCTTGAGTAACTGTGGATCGGGAAGTGATGCTGGATGCATGGGGACATTGTGTCATCGAATCCCGTCAAGGCAACCTGGTTGGTGTAGTGATGACAGAGGGTTGGCTAAAATTCAGGATATGGCACTTTGCGGTGCTGCACTCAACGTCAGATCGTCAAACAATCCGGCTTCAAAACGGGGTGCAGCAGCACCGGCAATCATTGCTGCATTGTCCAGGCAGAAATCCATTGCCGGCAGACGCAAATCCAAATGGCGATGTTCAGCCAACTCCACAAGATCCCGGCGTAACCTGCTATTGGCACTCACGCCACCACCCACAAGCAGCGTGGACACCGGGTTGTGATCAAGCGCACGATTCAGCTTGATCGTGATTGCACGAATGGCTGCGAGCTGGAAAGAAGCAGCGAAATCCGCGATCTGTTGCGATGATAATTGCTCAGCGTTGCGGGGCAGACGTGCATCGCTTCCTCTGCCTATCGGTTGACCGCACACTGCATAAAGCAAAGCCGTCTTGAGACCGCTGAAGGAAAAGTTCAGGCTTTGTGAATCGAGCAATGACACGGGTAGCTCATGTGCTGACGCATCCCCCTGCTGAGCTATTGCATCCAGTTTCGGACCGCCGGGATATCCAAGGTTGAGTATCGTTGCGGCTTTGTCGTATGCTTCGCCAATGGCATCGTCAATCGTCTTCCCCAGCAATGTGATTTCCAGTGGGCTTTGGACAAGGAACAGACTCGAGTGCCCGCCTGATACGACAAGCCCCAGCGCGGGATACTCAACCGGCGGTGCTTCCAGCAATCCGGCATGGATGTGCGCCTGCACATGATCGATACCAATCAACGGCAGACTCCACGACCAGGCCAGCGCTTTGGCGGCACTGACACCCACGAGCAGTGAACCGATTAAACCCGGACGATGTCCGACTGCGATTGCCTGCAAATCACTTTCGGTGATTCCTGATTCTTGCAGCGCTTCACGCAATACCGGTATGAGTCGTTCCAAATGCGCGCGCGAGGCAATCTCCGGCACGACACCGGCGTAACGCGCGTGCAAATCATGTTGCGTGGCAATGACATTGCTCAGCACTTGCGTTCCCCCGGCAACAACCGCTGCCGCCGTTTCATCGCAGCTTGATTCAAGGCCAAGAATCAGTGGTGGTTGATGAGCCATCACGTCACTGCCGGCAATGATTTCAAATGACAGATCCAATCTCCGAGATGTTAATAATCACTCATTCACCTCTTCATCAATCGGAGAAATCACAATTGAGTTCAATGCCATTTCAACATCGCCTCCTTCAATGAGAAAAGCGCCGACATAATTGCCGTGCTGATCATAGATCTTGATCGTGCCGTCGGTCAGATCAATATCCGTGGGCAGGAACGGCTCACGACCGGCATCAAGAGTCAGGTCATTGAGTTCGAGGATGCGTTGATTGAGATGATCCAGCGTTTCCAGCAGATTCAGCCTGCGATCAAGAGCGCGGTTGAGTTCCTGTCCCAGAGCAACCAGGGCAGGATCCTCATCAGAAAACTCCGGCCAGCGATCCCCCTGCATGCGAGTATGCAGTGCTTCCACCGCATCGCTGAGCTGCTTATCTTTCAGGTTTTCATCAATCCACTGCAAGTCTGCGCACGGAAGTTCTTCCTCGATTGTTTCACCATTGCCATTGCGGATGATGTCGAATTCCCGATGAGCCATGAATTGTTCGATGTAATCTTCATCAGTGATCGGGATGACATAGCCGGGATCCGGATCGACACCCCATACGGCGCTGTCTGAGTTGCGGTTAATATTCCGTCCGCTGGGAAGATAATAATGTGCAGTTGTGAATTTCAGTGTGCCGCGTTCGTAAGGAAGCTGGTGGACTTCCTGAACGGACCCCTTGCCGAAGCTTCGTGTTCCTAACACTTTCGCACGATGGTTGTCCTGCAATGCTCCTGCCACGATTTCACTGGCCGATGCAGATCGTTCGTTGACGATTACAATCATTGGAAACTCCGGAAGTGTGCCTTCCTCATCAGCGTAAAATGTTCGATCTTCACCTTCACGCGGCTTGACCGTCACAATAGCGCCCGCGCTGAGGAATAAATTGGACATACCGACCGCGGCAGGCAAAGCACCGCCGGGATTGTCACGCAAATCCAGCACGAGGCCGTTCATCCCCTCCTGTTGTAATTGCGTGAGTGTTGTTTCAAGATCATCCACCGTATTGGCGTTGAACTGCGTCACGCGGACGTAGGAAATTCCAAGGTCCTCATCTACGCAGAAGTCCCAGTCCTCACCCCGTCGCCGCAGACCTTTGATGGTGTGGGTGACGATGTGTCCACGAGTGATGGTAATTTCACGTTCCGTTCCGTCCAGTCGCCGCACGAGTATCATCACATCGGTTCCCGGCTTGCCTTGCAGCAAGTCCACGCAATCGGTCACTGATTTGCGGTAGGTCGATTCCCCTTCGATTTCCAGCACCAGATCCCCGGCCATGACTCCTGCTGCCAGAGCCGGCGAACCGTCCATCGGGGTGACGATGGACAGGTAATCGTCCACGATATTCACTTCCGCACCGATTCCCACGTACTCCCCGCGCAGATCCTTGTTGAAGGTATCGATCTCTTCGTAGGGAATATAAACGGTGTAGGGATCGTCCAGCGATTCGAGCAGGCCGTCGATCATCGCCTGCTGCATCTCATCGACATTCGGTTGCTGGACGTAATAGTCGAGAATCATGCGCCGCACATCAATAATCGGGTCGAACCACTCCATCTCTGCCGCTCGCGCTGCGATCGACAGGGGCAGTTGTACCAACATGACGGCAAAGAGGGCGATCAATAATGCAGGGGCGAGCGTGTGCTTGATCCGCACGGTTTATCTCCTTGACTGATACTGACAGATAATGAAACCAGCATGATATCGGCAATTGCCGATGAATGACGGCAGGAGGGAATTCAGCCCTCGTGCCTGTCGACAATTCAACAGGTTAAACGGGAACATCCTGTCGATGTTGCGGAGATTTCCACCTCACACACGGAAAGATGATGATCATGTATCCTCATCTACGTACAATCTTACTCAGAATCGAGATCTCATCCACGAGGGTGTATGTCACAACTGCCGCGTGAACAACTCAAGGTTGCAGCCGAACGGGCTATTCTGGTCAAAGTGATCCTGCCGGGGGTGTATTTTGATGAGCACGACCCCTTTCGGGAACTCCAGGCTCTGGCGGAGACAGCTGGAGCACGCGTGGTGGGGCAACTCATTCAACGTCGGCGAAAACCGCGCGGCCGCACCTATTTGGGAAAGGGGAAAGTCGAGGAACTCACCCAACTGGCGGAGATGACCGAAGCCACGCTGATCATCTTCGACAACGATCTGTCGCCGGCCCAAATCCGAGAACTGGAGGAAGCGACCTCGCGCAAGATCATCGACCGCAGTGAGCTTATCCTGGATATTTTCGCTAACCGTGCCACCACGCACATGGCCAAGATTCAGGTTGAGATCGCTCAACTGGAATACACCTACCCGCGCCTGCGGGCGATGTGGGATCACCTCGGGCAGATCGTCGGTGGTGCGCCGGTTGGTATCGGCACGCGGGGGCCGGGCGAACAGCAGATCGAAATCGATCGGCGACTGGTCCAGCGCCGTCTTCGCCTGCTCAAAAGCGAACTCAACGATCTGCAGGATCGCAAATTCCGCGAAGTGCAGCAGCGAAACCTCGACCATTACACCGTCGGACTCGTTGGCTATACCAATGCCGGCAAGAGCACATTCTTTAATCAGGTCACGGCCGGCGGCGCATTCTCCCACGATAAATTATTTGCCACGCTCTCCACCCGCATCGAACGTTGGGAATTAGGCGGTGGCAATCATGTCATGCTCTCTGACACCGTCGGCTTCATTCACAATCTTCCCCATCATCTCATTGCGTCATTCCGCTCCACCTTGGAGGAAACGGTCCATGCGCAACTGCTCATCATCCTGATTGACGCTGCCGATCCCAATGCGGAAATGCACTTACGCACGGTTGTCAGCACGCTGGATGAAATCGGCGCAGTTGATCAACCCCGGATTATCGCGCTGAATAAAATCGATCTGCTGGAACGTAACACCGATGTCATGTTGTGGTTGAATCGTCATCCGGAATCAGTACCGATCAGCGCAGCGAGTGGTCAGGGGATTGAAGAGTTATCTCAGCGCGTCTTTGGACATCTGCTTGGAGGAGTACGCGAGGTTGTGGTTTCGATTCCGCTGACTGATGGCAAGACGCTTGATTTCCTGGAGAAGCGGACGGAAGTGCTGGATCGCCAGTATCCAACCGGAAAAGCAGAACTGCGGGTGCGCATGGGGCGGCGACATGTCGATTTGTTATTAGCCCGCGGCGCTCAGTTTACGCTGGATGGAATGCCTCCCATGGATGTCATCACAAAACTCTGGCCCAATCCGCCATCGGTCGAAACACAGCGTACTCCACCCCATGCGGAGTATTGAATGAAATGTAGGTCGTGTCCGCACCAGCGCGACGTAACACCTGTATTTACGGACTATGAAGATGTCGGATCTCGCAAAAAGAGGATACGAACTACGAAGAGTACAATAAAGTTGATCAGCTCAACATGAGCAGGATAAAAACACTCGATATTGAGAAAGATCCCAATGGCACCCAATGGAGGTTTGAAAAAGTTCGGCAAGATGCTCAATCCCGCGGTGGTTGAGGACATCATGACATGGCGCGATCACGCTGAGCTGAGCAAACTCCTCAACGTGCTGGAAGGCCATCTGGGACGCAAGGCATTCTTTGACACCTACGCAGAAGCGATCATCGCGCGTCATCTTCTGAGGCACAATTGCCAGGTCAGGTTTGAAGTGCCCACGCCGCAGGGGAAGCGCGCCGATTTCCAGGTGACACTGGATCGGCAGGAATTTTTCCTGCATGTCAAACGAGTCAAGACAGGACGATCGGTGCGGAAGAAATTAACGGTTTCTTCCCGCCTACGTTATTTGGAACGCATCAAACGCCCCTATGTAGTCAGCATTCGCTGGCAGGAACAGTTGAGCGATAAGCAAATGCGGCGACTCGTTACCAATGCAGCCGATTTTATTCTGCGCGCCAGTGTTGGCGATGAGTTCTCCGTTCTCAGCGATGAAGGAAGTGAAATTGGAGCGGTGCGGATCATCTCTCCCTGGGAAGGGCAGCACGTCACATTGGCGATCGGCCTGCCCAGCGGATTTATTGATGAAGGGCCACGAATTGCCAAGCTCATGCGTCGTGCATATCAGCAGTTCATGCCCCAAGCAACGAATATCATCATGATCTGCACGTCACACGCTGACGATGTCGACGACTTCGAGACGGCTCTGCTCGGTGATCATGTGGAACGATGGGATCAGCACCCCCCACGTGGCAGACGTATTGCTCACGGCCGGGCGGGTGACGGCTTCTGGCGAGGTCAGCGTTATGCTGATTCGCAAATTGCCTGCTGGTTCCAGCTTGGTCCAAAGTCTGATGAGTTGGCTTGCCGGTATTGGTTGAGGGAGGGGTATGATCCGCCTGAACCATTGCTCAGGGGGCTTGACCGATTGTTCGCATCACAACCCACGATTGATTGATCAGCACCGTGCAACCGATGTCGGGTTCGACTCTAGAATGAGATGACAATCAGTTTGAGGATCTTGCCGCAACGCAAAGTAGTGAGGATGTGTTTTGACCGTGTTGAGTGAATGACTCCGTAACTGTCTTTGCGTGCAGGAGGTGAGGTGGGTGAACGT
>JANQEQ010000116.1 GCA_028278245.1 Phycisphaerales bacterium
GAGTTGTTCTATGGGACGCGTGAGATCCACATCAGTTGGCTGAGTGTGTCGGCGCAAGATGGTATTGTCGGCATCTCCAATGGTGATGGCGAACCATCAGGTTGGCCGTGGTCTGAGATTGAAACGGACTATTCTGAAGCCGGTTCGTGCGAATCGCCATGTCCTGCAGATCTGACGGAAGACGGCGTAGTTGATATCGAAGACGTCTTTGCGGTCCTGGGTTACTGGGGCGATTGCCCTGACCCCTGTCCGCCGTATTGCACGGCAGATCTGACGGAGGATTGCACGGTGAACGTGGATGACATCTTCGCCATCCTCGGCATGTGGGGACCATGCGAATAACCCCCCCCACACTATTCCCTTGTGGAAACACCCTTCCCTACCCCCGACGAATGTCGGGGGTTTTAATATTGAAATGGAGCTTGAGATGATGGCTGGGCAAACTACCAGGTTTTCATGATGTAGTATGGTTTCTCTGAAGTATACTGATGACAACATCGATGATGTAAATGTAACTGGAGGATTTCATGATGAAATCGATCAACCATGGTCATCCGCTGCATTATGTATTGTCTGTGTTGATTCTGGTCAGTATAACCACTGCTGTGGTGGGTCATCAGCATACGGCCGTGCCGGTGGATCAATGCCAGCTTGAAAACGGACTGTACATCAAGGTCAATGCGCCGCATGTGATCAGGCAGAAAGATGAGTTCGATGTGCAGGTGTCGATTATGAACCTGAACGGCGAAGGTGACATCTTCGTGCATGCAATCCGTTACACCATTCAGAACGAGAAGGAATCGGCGATACACCCTGTCCAACAGAACCTACCCAGTTGCAGTACAGAATACGGACAATATCTTGCAGTGGATCAGCAGTTGCGAGAGAGCCTGGAGAACCATGACAGGGCTTCGGCTACGAAACTCAGTTCTGAATACCAAACACTTGTGAGACATCTGTCTCAGAGTCGATTGGTTGATCGATTCCATCTCGCCGGATTAGATCAATACAAAGTTGGCGATTCGATCACCATTGAATTCGAGATTGATATAACACAGGCAGAGAAGCAATTCACATTGCATCGCGATATCAGTGTCCCGGTCAGGTCACCTCTGCCGGATGGACAAACAGAAAAAGCTCGATATCGGTTTGATATAGCGACAGGCACAATCGAGCACGATCAGAGCACGTCGTCGCCGAGAATTAACCGAACTGACCTCTGGTTTGCAGGCGATCAGCACCTGCATACGGCGTATTCATTGGATGCCTTTGTGCTTAACGGTACTACGGAAACTGTTACCGGCTATGCTCAGACGGCTGAGCTGATTGGTCTTGACTGGATCATCATCACCGATCATTCAAACGTACATGTCAACTGGTTCGGTACCGAATATTACACCCCTGAGCAATTTCAGATGGGGACATTGGAGGCGGTTACCTACGCTTTGCAGAATAATTACCTCGTGCTTTACAGTGAAGAGATGGGGCTGGGGCAGGCTGGGTTTTGGAACCTTCCTTCTCACATGCTGGCATACCCGGCAGATAGCTATACCACTGGTTATCTGGAGAATCCCTCTTCAGGATTAATGTTCGGTATAGCGAATTGCGAGCCGGAGCAGGTGATTATTGACCGA
This sequence comes from Phycisphaerales bacterium, assembly GCA_028278245.1. Lineage (GTDB taxonomy): Bacteria > Planctomycetota > Phycisphaerae > Phycisphaerales > SM1A02 > JANQEQ01. The sequence goes on from JANQEQ010000116.1 coordinate 1,635, forward strand.
ATCAACGATGCCGGTGGACTCGGATTCATTGCACATCCATTTGATGAAGGCGCTCTGGCATTTGCGCAATGGGATTTTGATAACGGAGCAACCGGCTGGGCCGGCCTGGAAATCTTCAGTGATACGAATGGCGTGTTCAAAGATACCGATGAGGCAAGTTTCACGCGCTGGCATGAACTCTTGAATGAAATCTATCCGCCGGCCAACGGCGAGCTTGCGGTTCGCCCCGATTATCCCACACTGTTTCCAGTTGGGCTGGGTAACAGCGATGCGCATGAACCCGGCTTGATCGGTAAAACATTCACCTACGCTAACATTCCAGAGCCGACGCGCATCAACGTCATCTCGGCGTTGACGAACGGGCAGTGCGTCGCCACCAACGGTCCACTGGTATATGGCAATGTCAACCGTGCAGGAACTGGTGAAATTGCGCTGCTCTTCGACCACAATCCGTACGTTGAAATCTTCCTGGAATCGACAGAAGAATTCGGCCCGGTGGGAGATTATGAGATCAAAGTCTATGTCGACGGGCAGGTGCGAACAACCATCCCGCCAAGCGGCTCACCCGAATATGCTGCAAGCTTTGTGCTCGATGGGTTTACACTCGCGCCGCCGGATACATTTGTGACCATCCGGACTGATTCGGTTGACGGCACTTTTCATGCAATCGCAAATCCGATCTGGCTGCAATTCACCTGCGCAGGTGATCTTGATGGAAGTGGCACGGTGAACATCGACGATATCTTCGCGGTGCTGGGATTTTGGGGTGATTGTGATGATCCGTGTCCTCCATATTGCACCGGTGATCTCACTGAAGACTGTACAGTGAACATTGATGACATTTTTTCAATCCTAGGTCAATGGGGATCGTGTGAATAGGTACCGCAGCGATCCGTGCGTTGAATAATTCACGGTTCCAGGCTCCTCAACGATTGGAAGGTCAAACCCACGGAAGCAACCCGTGGGAATTTTCATTTTCATGCTTCCCTCACCCCCATACCCGTGGTTTACCCAATTTCACACCCCCACACATTTATTTTTTATTTCATCCGTGGCGCCCCGGTTTTTCTCACGCTTAAGTCAACAGGTGTGTAGTCTTGAAAATACGACTTGGATAGCTGAAATTGCTCACTAGAATATATGAGGATGAAAATATTACCCAAATAGCAATACATTTATTCATGCTATGAATAAATGTGCAATACAGGAGGATCAAAATGAAAATGCGCAAGTTTTTACAGACCCCCAGGCATGGGCACAACATCGTGATCGGTGTGGCGGTTGCCACTTGTCTAGCGTGGCTGGTCACACCAGCGTTTGCCAACTCGAGAAACGGCCGCGCTGATGCGACCTGGACCAACACTGCCGGCGGTAACTGGAATGTTGCCACAAATTGGGATGTTGGTGATGTCCCCGATGTGCTCGGGGAATCAGCAGTCGTACCGGCAGATGGCTTTACCTACACGATCACTTTGGATATTGATCCGACGATTGATTACTACCAGTGCTACAACCCCAACGCCACGCTGGCTCTCAGCAATCGAACGTTGACATTTGGTGTTGCTGGCTCCTGGAATGAGGGGGTGATGCTCGCTAGCAGCGGGCATGCCTATATCCACGGTAGTTTCACCAATGCAAATTCGGGAGCAGTGAATATTCAATATGGTGATCATCTGCATCTCACCGGTCCATCGATCACCAATGATGGAACAATACTTGTCAACACGAGTTCAAGTACCGGAACCAACTCTTATTTGCATTTCGACAGCAATGTCAGTTTGAATGGAATGGGTGAGTTGAGACTAAATAACGCCGGTCCGGAGGCTCAGGTTTTCACTGCCACCGGAATGACACTCACCAACGGCTCATCCCACAGTATTACCGGTATGGGTGAAGTTCACGGAGCAGTGACCAACGAGGGAACCATCTCTGCTGACGTTTCCGGATCGCCACTGGACCTCCTTACCAATAACAAGGTCAACAATGGAACGATTTCAGCGGTAAGCGGTGGTTATCTTGACATTCTTTCCTGCCAGATCGATCAGGGACCAAGCGGTGTCATCATTGGAGATGCTAGCCAGGTGCGCCTACAGGGTAATACAAATATTGTGGGCGGCAATTTTGACAGTACTAACGGCGGTTTCGTTCTCATCGACTCTGGGACCAACACAATCCAGGACATCACGAATCTCGGCGATCTGCACTTGGATCACGGCACGACTACAGTCGCCATCGGATCCAACCTCACCAATGAAGGGCAGATCCTCATCAATACCGATTCAGGAACAAGCTCGAACTGCTATCTTCGCTTCGACGACGACATCCTGATCGACGGATATGGTGACATTCTTCTGAATAACGCCGGTGAGGAAGCGCAAATCCAATCCAATACCGACGTCACTGTCACCCACGGAGCGAACCATCTGATTCACGGCATGGGAGAGGTCCATGCGGCCATGATCAATGAAGGCGAGATCAACGCTGATGTCAGTAGCCGTGCGGTTATTCTCCTGACCAATGATAAAGTCAATAACAACACTCTTTTGGCCACGAATAATGGCTACCTGGAAATCGATGGAGTGACTGTCACGCAGGGTATCAACGGCCTGACCAAAGGTGATGGCGGCACGGTGCGGCTTCAGAACGGAGCGACCATCATCGGCGGCACACTGGACTCTGATAACGCCGGGGTTATCCTCACCGACGTTGGCACTGTCTATCTCGAGGATGTAACGAACCTCGGCACTTTTGATCTGGATCCGGGCACCATCACGGTTGTTACCGGTTCCGAATTCACCAATGACGGCTCGGTTCTCATCAACACCAATAACAGTACATCGACCGACTGCTATATTCGATTCGACAGCGATATTCTGATTGATGGATTCGGGGATATTCTGTTGAACAATGCTGGTGAGGAGGCACAGATACAGAGCAGCGAGGGATTTGTAGTGACCCACGGTGCAGATCATGTCATTCATGGGATTGGAGAAGTTCGCGCCGCCATGATCAATTACGGTCTGATCAATGCCGACGTGGCTGGCGGCCCCCTGGACCTGATGACCTATGACAAACATAATCACGGTACGTTGCTGGCAACGAATAATGCGTATCTCGACATTGTTGGCGTGACGGTCACCCAGGAGAGTGATGCCCTGATCATGGCCGATGGCGGGACGGTACGGTTCCAAGGTGGTCCGACCATCATCGGCGGCCTGCTCGACACCGACAACGGCGGACTTGTGCTTCATGATTCCGAAAGTCTCACACTTGAAGACATCACCAACCTAGGAGACTTCCACTTGGATCCTGGCGCGTACACGTATGTCAACGGTGGCATGCTGACCAACGACGGCATGATTCTGGTCAATACCAGTCAAAGCACTAGCACAGATTGTCCAGTCACATTCAATGAAGACTGCACTCTCCAGGGAACCGGGGAGGTCGTGCTCAACAACACGGGTGAAGAGTCACGCATATTGGCCGCCGACGGCTATGTCCTCAACCATGCCGCCGGCCACACCATTCGTGGCAAGGGACAGATCAGGAACGCCATGGATAACTATGGCACGATAAACGCCGACGCGAATGGTTCGCTGACCATCATGCCCACCGAGTTAAATCCGTTCGTCAACTACGGCGAAATGTTGGTCACATCTACCGGCGGTCTCATCATCTTCAATCAATGGTTCACCAACGCCGGCAACGTCACTATCAACGAGACCTGCGAACTCACCGCTAACGATGGTTATGTGCAGAACGACGGGACAACCACTGTCAACGGCATACTTGACGTCAACGGTGATCCGCTGACTCTCGAAGGTGGAGTATTGAATGGCACCGGCACGGTTGAGGGGGAAGTCGAGAACGCCGGCGGAACCGTCTCACCCGGTCTCTCGGCAGGAACACTCACCATCAGTGGCGATTATGAGCAACAGGACTGCAGCACACTCCACATTGAAATCGGCGGCTATGTTGCCAACGACGATTATGATGTCCTGGCAGTGACTGAAAACGTTACACTCGGTGGCACACTCACTCTTGAACTGATCAACGGATTCATTCCCCAGATCGGTGACAGCTTCCAGATTCTGACTGGTGGAAGTGTGTCCGGTTACTTCGGCAATTCATGCCCGAACTTCCCGGCACTGCCTGAAGGTCATTTCTTCGTCAACCACAGCGCTCCGGATGCGATATCGGTTGTTGTGTTGGCTGAAGGACCATGCGTTGGTGATTTGAACTGGGATCATGAAGTGAACATCAATGATATCTTCGCAATACTGGGTATGTGGGGACCATGTGGATGCGAATGTTGTCCCGGCGATCTCACCGGCGATGATGTGACAGACATTAACGACATCTTTACCATCCTCGGCCTATGGGGACCATGTGAATAGGTAGAACTACGATCCGTGGGTTGCATCAACCACGGTTCACGACTCCCAACCAACGAAAAGACCAAACCCACGGATTCCCGTGGGTTTTTATTTATTCTCACGCTTCCCTCCCCCATTCCCGTGGTTTCCCCAATTTCACACCCCACACAAATAATTTCATTTCTTCCGTGGCGCAATCGCTCTCCTCACGCTTAGGTCAATAAGAACGTGATTTCTCAGCAATACAACTTTGCCCTAGCAATACAGGAGGAATTCAAAATGAGAGCTCACCATTCACTCAGGAAAAAACGTAGCGATTGGCTCATCCTCGTCGGAACAGCGGTCGCAATGGCATGTTCGTATTTAGTTACGCCGGCACATGCCGGTTCACGCAATGGACGCGCCGACGCGACATGGATCGGGCCTTTCGACGGCCTGTGGTCTGTTGCGGGCAACTGGTCCGGAGGCGTCGTGCCCAACGGCGGCGACTGGAACGTCTACATCGACAGTGACGGTGGCACAAATTCCTGCGCCCATGTCAATGGTAATTACACCGTTGGCAACCTGACCATTGATGCCGGGGACAAACTGCGCGTGGATAACGATCGGTCCCTCTATCTCCCCGATGGAGCGATCGTCACCAATCATGGAGGCTTGCATCTCGACGCTACGACCTGGTACACCAGCCTTTATCTCACCGGGTTGAATGTCACGTTAACCGGCGATGGTGAAGTGATCTTCGGCGACAACGCGTATAACCATATCTTATCGAGTCACTGGGAGAACCGGCTTACTCACACGGGCAATCACACCATACGCGGCGGTGGCAATATCGGCAGCAACAACATGCTCTTGACAAATGAGTCGTTGGTACAAGCCGATCTGTCGACCACGCCCCTGCACATTGATCTCAGCGGGGACGCCACTCATGAGAACTTCAACACCGGTATCATGCAGGCAACCGACGGTGCGATTTTGTCCTTTGTAGGCTCTGCCATCAATAACACGGGCGGAATAATTCAGGCGCTTGACAATTCAACGGTGGAGTTGGCCAGCAGTTCCCACGTGTACAACGGCACGCTGACCACACAGGATAGCGGCCTGATCCTGACTCATAACGGGCAGAGTGCCTGGCTCCAGGACCTTACGAACACTGGTGCCTTTTCAATCGTCAACAACAGCAGTTGTTACATTCGCGGCACGGTCACCAACGACGGAACCATCAGCCATGACGCGGTGGATTGGTATTCCAACCTCTTGCTGGATCAGTCCACCGCGACACTCACTGGATCCGGTGAGGTCGTGATGGGTGACAGCTCGTACAACCAGATTTATGCCAACCACTGGGAATATCGACTGACGAACACCGGGAGCCACACCATCCGCGGTGGTGGCAACATCGGCGCAAATAATATGCTCCTGACCAACGAATCACTCATTGAGGCTGACGTCGCAGGAGGAATGACCGTTGATCTGAACGGGAATGCTGAGAATCAAAACTTCAATACCGGCACTATGCGCGCCACCAATGGAGGCACACTGTCTTTCTGGGGGACACCCCTGAACAACCAGGGAGGTTTGATAGAGGCGGATAACGGCTCATTCGTCCAACTCGGTGCAAGTACCCACATCTACAACGGGACGTTGTCATCGCAGGGCACCGGTATGCTTCAGATCAGTATCAACCAATCCGCCTATCTCCAGGATCTCACCAATCTCGGCCATATTTCAATTCAAAACAACAGCAACTGTTACATGCGCGGCACGATCACCAACAACGGAACCATCAGCAATGAGGCAGTGGACTGGTATGCCCGCCTCTGGCTGGATCAGCTCTCTGCAACACTCACCGGTACGGGCGAGGTCGTATTAGGTGATAACAACACGTACAACGAGATTCTTGGAAGCCACTGGGAGAACCGGCTGACGAACTCTGGGAGCCACACTATCCGCGGGGGTGGCAACATCGGCGCAAATAACATGCTCCTGACCAACGAATCACTCATTGAGGCTGACGTTGCAGGAGGAATGACCGTTGATCTGAACGGGAATGCAGAGAATGAAAACTTCAATACCGGCACCATGCGCGCCACGGATGGAAGCACACTCTGGATCTGGGGAACACCGTTGAACAATCAGGGAGGTTTGATTGAGGCAGATGAAGATTCAATCGTCGCACTGGGTGCCGGCACCCACATCTACAACGGGACGTTGTCATCGCAAGGCACCGGGATGCTTCAGACCAGCATCAATCAGTCCGCCCATCTCCAGGATCTCACCAATCTCGGTCATTATTCAATTCAAAACAACAGCAACTGCTACATTCGCGGCACGATCACCAACAACGGAACCATCAGCATTGATGAGGTGGATTGGTATGCTCGCCTCTGGCTGGATCAAGCATCTGCAACACTCACCGGTACCGGCGAGGTCGTATTAGGAGATCACAACACGTACAACCAGATTCTTGGAAGCCACTGGGAAAATGTCCTCACCAATGGTCAGGACCATACGATCCGAGGCGGTGGAAACATTGGGGGTAACAATATGGGGCTGGTGAATCAGGGATCCATCATCGCGGATGTTGTTGGGGGTATGACACTGGATCTCTCTAATGTGGGATTATCAAATGAGGGATTAATCCACGTCACCGGTGACGGTTCGATGTATATCGCCCCTACGCCATTCGAGACCTCAGGCACCGTGATCATCGACGCCACCCGTACTCTATCGCGGAACGGCACCATCACTCAGACCGCAGGTACAACAACTGTTGAAGGTACGCTTGCCATGTCCAATGGTGTAGTTGATCTCCAAGGTGGTGTGATCAAAGGTACCGGCAATGTTGCTGGTGAGATTTACACTGACGGTGGAACGATCACGCCGGGTATGTCCCTCGGAACACTGACCGCAGAAGATTACAGCTCAACCAACTGTGGCACTCTGGCATTGGAGATCGGCGGTTACACACCTGATACCGATCATGATGTACTGGCTGTCAATGACAGCGCAGCCCTCGGTGGGACCGTCACTGTTGAACTGGTGAACGGCTTTATTCCCCAGATCGGTGACAGTTTTGATGTACTGACCGCAGCGGGAGTTACCGGATTCTTCGGCCGGGGATGTGAGAACTTCCCTGATCTTCCAGAAGGTTACTTCTTCATTGATCACAGTTCCGGCAATCACATTTCTCTCGTAGTACAGGCTGATCCGCCACGTGAAGGTGACCTGAACTGGGACGGTGTGGTCAATATCGATGACATATTCGCCATACTCGGCCAATGGGGACCATGTGAATGTGAATGCTGTCCTGGTGATCTCACCGGTGATGACACTGCAAACATCGATGACATCTTCATGATCCTCGGATTGTGGGGGTAATCCACAACGAGCTGTATTGCTGATTGAGAGCGGTGGTCTTTGATCCACCGCTCTCTTTCACTTTGACTGATAGGCGAACAAGGCAGATTGGTTCAATGAGAAAATAAGCCAATCAGGACCGGGACTTCCTGAATGTGCTATTCCCCCGATCGCCTGGACTGGATCAAGTTCGGAGTACTTCTGCTAAAAAAGCGGTGGGGACGGGATTCGAACCCGTGTGTAATCTCATCGTCCATATATTGATGAAAAATCTCCCAGAATAATGGTAACGATGACACGGTCATCGTAGGTAATTGGTAATTTAACCAAGCTGAAATTGTTAAAAGCACACGGAACTGACTATGGACTTAAATTTGCTGGATGAACTCTACCCCGATCTTGAGCACCCGGACAGGAATCTATTGAATGATTTGAATCCAGAAAGGCGAGTTTTTCGTTTCTTGTCGGAGGATCGTTTCTTAGAACTGGTCGCAAATCAAAAGCTCGTGCTGCGCAAACCACACTTATGGGATGATCCGTTCGAAAATTTCCTTTCTAAAACCATAATCATCTGGAAAGGACAGAAAGTAGGATTCAACATTACTAACGACTTCTTTGGTCAATGCTGGACACTCACAGAGGAATGCGATGGTTTTTGGCGTAGCTACTGTTCATTGAACGGAGGAGTCCGCATTGAAACTACCGTCGGTAAACTTATCCATGCTGTATGGGCCGAGACGAATAGCTTCCGTCACCTGCAGTGCTTTGTTGGGAAAATCCGTTACCTTGCGGAAGATCAACTGAAGGCGGAACTTCAGGATTGCTTCGAATATGGCCACAAACTTACTGAATCTTCTAACTCAGGATGTGCTCAAATGTTGCTAATCAAGAGAACTGAGTTTGCGTATGAAGACGAGGTACGCGTTCTCACTGTGGACAGCAAAACGACCAAGGATGAAATTGAGATCGAGATTGACACTCGTCAATTTATCGACAGCATCATGTTTGCACCCAAGACGAACGATGCTCGTTATGAAGCCTATACCAATAGGTTGATCCAAAAGGGATTTAATCGAGACCTGATCTCGCGTTCAACGCTTTATGATCCTTGGACTTTGGAACTACCTTATTCATCCTGAAAGTGTTGTAAATATTGAGAATAGAAGCGGTGGGGACGGGATTCGAACCCGTGACACGGGAAACCCGTGTGCCGGTTTTCAAGACCGGTGCATTCAACCACTCTGCCACCCCACCGGGGATCAGCAGATCAATTCTGGGGGCATCATAGCACACCCCCCCACTGACTCATACCCCTCCACACACCTACGCGCCTTCCCACAAACTTCCCATCATGCCTAATCCGCATCCCCATCCAAGAGGATTGCTGCATAGTGTTAGATCCAATTGTGTATCAATGCGGTTATTGAAAGAAAATCTGGACAGATCGCAAAGGCGTGTTACGCTGATATTCAATACGCCTGGCCGTACCCGGGGGCGAAGCGTAATCATTGGCATGAACGCCCGCTCCCTGATCGTAACCATACTGATGCGATGGAAGGAACGAGCTATGCCCCGGTTCCCGCAATCACAAGTTTTCTCCCTGCGATATCTTTTCTCTTTGATGCTTGGCGCGGCTCTGCTGTTGGTGGTTGCTCCATGTCCGGCGACCATTCTCCATGTTGATGATAATGCGTCTGCCGGCGGTGATGGCCTTACATGGAACACTGCATATCGCTTTCTGCAGGACGCACTGGCTGTAGCCGCAACCAGTGACGAAGTCACAGAGATCCGTGTGGCGCAGGGGATCTATCGCCCCGATGAAACAGAAGGCGACATGTTCGATCCCGGAGATCGTAACGCAACATTCGCGTTGATTGACGGAGTTGCGCTTCAGGGTGGATATGCCGGCCTGGGAATGCCGGATCCCGATGAACGTGATGTCGATCTCTACATCACTTCATTGAGCGGCGATCTGCTGGACAACGATGAGTCGCCTTTTCTAAACTATAGTGACAACAGCTACCATGTGGTGACAGTATCGGGTATAGGTTCAACCGCAGTGCTTGATGGATTCACCGTTCGCTCAGGGAATGCCACTGGAGCGGGTGATCTCGGTTTGGGCGGTGGCGTGTTTATCACATTCATTGCAAGTCCGATCATTAACCACTGCAAAATGGTTGAAAATATTGCGGGGCAGGGAGGTGGGATGGCAAGTAAAACGGGTAGTCAACCAAGCGTGATCGACTGCATTTTTCAAGACAATCATGCAAATACTGCGGGGGGAGGCATGATCAATCTCACTTCCGCTCCAATCGTTACCGATTGTCAATTCATCGACAATACCGTTGATGGGCTTGGTGGAGCCGGTGTCTTTAACCATGCCAGTAACGTGCTCTTTTCATCCTGCTCCTTTAATGGTAATGCCACTCCCGCCAAGGGTGGCGGCATGTTCAACAGCGGAGGTGTGTTCACACTTTTAGAATGTACTTTTGATGGCAACCGGGCATTTGATGGCGCAGGTCTGTACTGTTCCAATACTTCTGCTGTTGCGCCGATGATTTCCGATTGCCAGTTCCAGAACAATTTTGCTTTGCACTGCGGTAGCGGCATGTACTGCACAAATCTGGATAGCGACTGTTATATCGAGCGGTGTGATTTTACCGGTAATCTTGTCATTGATGATGGAGCAGGATTATGGACTGATGGCATCTTTACCACCTACCTTGATGACTGCACTTTTCAGGAAAATAGTGCAGGGGATCGTGGCGGCGGTGCTTTCTTTCATCAAACACTCGCCGAGTTAACCCAATGCATTTTTGAAATAAATCTGAGTTATGAATATGGTGGTGCCGTCTATCATTGGGGGGGAGGTACAATATATTCTGATTGCACATTCAGCGAGAACAACTCTTACTTTGAAGGCGGGGGGATCTATATCTACCTCACGAATGCTGAATTTACCGACTGCATGTGGTTCGGGAATACGAGCGAGGGAAACGGAGCTGCATTTAATAACTTTCAGGGTGAACCCACCCTGACCAATTGCGCTTTCCATGAAAATTCAGCTCTGGGGCAGGGTGCAGGATTCTATAACAACTCCGGCAATCCGGTTATAACGTACTGCGTGTTTCAAGATAACGAATGCGGCCCATGTAACGAAGGATCGTGCATCGGAGGGAGCGGAGGGGGTATGTACAACGTCGGACAAAGCTATCCCACCTTGTCGTACTGTGAATTTGATTCAAACTTTTCCAAACTGGGAGGGGCGATTTACATCTCATCGGGATGTGGAGGTGATATCTCACATTGCCAATTTTCGAATAACTGGGGACGATTTGGCGGTGCAATCTTTCTATCCGAACGCGAAACGGCAGCAACATCCATCGACAACTGTCACTTTTCCGACAACGTATCTGGAACGTGGGGAGGTGGCGCGATTTATGTATACCAGAATGACCTGACGATAACGAACAGCACATTCACGGGTAACACAGCAAACTCGGGCAAGGGCGGGGCAGTGTACCTTGAACGGAGCGATTTCACCGTCGAGTCTTGTAGCTTTGAGGGCAACTATGCCGGAGAAACCGGGGGAGCGGTGCATACGGAGTTCAACGAACATCATCTGACTGACTGTACATTTCTCTCAAACGCAGCAGGAGACAAAGGGGGTGGTTTATACATGAAATCTGCAGTAACCACTGTTATCGATACGCGCTTCAATGGAAATCAGGCAGCACAAGGTGGCGGTGTATACCATGCTGTTGGAATTGCCGATTACACCAATTGCCTTTTCTCCGGAAATCAAGCGACAGAAGTCTTAGTCAATCCACCAGTTGATGACTGCGCAATCAATACCAGGGGTGCGGCATTTGCCGGTCTGTACAGCACCACCTCACTAACCAACTGCACATTCAGCATGAATCGCGCCGAGTGTGAAGGCAAGGGGGGCGGAATTTCCGGAGTCATCGGGGAATTCACAAACTGTATCTTCTGGAACAATGAAGATTCAGGTGGCGTGAATGAACCTGCTCAGATTTATGACTGTCAAGTTACAGTTCACTATTCATGTATCCATGGTCTTTCCGGTGCAATTCCAGGTGAGGGGAATATCGGACTTAATCCGATTTTTATCGATCCTTCAGGTGCAGATGGCGTTGTGGGTACAGAGGACGACAATCTGGCCTTGGCTCATGGATCATCCTGCATTGACGCGGCTGATAACGGAGGCCTCCCTCCTGAAATTACGACTGATTTGGATGGCAACATGCGTTTTGTCGATGATCCTTACACAGCCGATACGGGATTGGGAATTGCGCCGATCGTGGATATGGGAGCACTGGAGTACGCTCCAGACGAATGCCCAGCTGATTTAAACGGCGATAATACGGTCAGTATCGAAGATATTTTCGTGACTTTGGGATATTGGGGAACATGTGTTGATCCGTGCCCACCGTCGTGTACAGCCGATATCAATTGGGATTGCCAGGTTGATGTGAACGATATTTTCAGCATGCTAGGTCAATTTGGGATATGTCCCTAAAACCTGTACGACAGCGGGTTTCTCTTTATCAGGATATCTCTTTTCCCTTGACTGGCGCGGCAGGTAGCCGATAATGAGTTCTTGGAATCTATTCGTTTGTTACTCTTCATCTTCCCGCAATTTCTCTCCTTCCGGGTGGTGATGAGGCAAGATTATTGAGGAGTTGTGAAGCGGTGACGGAGCGCGCTTAGCACAGTACACCACATGGTGAAATGTAAGTCTCACTCCCATCACCATCTTGACTGAAAATTCGTTGTGAGCCGTTGATGAGCCCACGGGGTGCCCATCAAGGTTCATGCGGTAGAAATCGGAGGGTCCTATGCACCAACCAAAATGGTTCTGGACATCAGTATTAGCCGTCTGCTCATGTGTTCTATCACCTACTGCCATTGCCGTTGAGAATGAGCAATGGATCAGCAGTATCACGATCAATCGTGGTGCACTTCAAACTTCACTACCACAGGAACCCAGCGTCACCGTACTCAAGCACGATATCAGCGGGATTGATTTATCGATTCAAGTCCCCGGAGTATCGCTGAAATCATATGAGTCTGACGCCGGTATGTGGGTTCTGGCAGACTGGCCGAATGCACAGTTTGCCGGAGAACCCGGGACGCCCACCATTCCGGTTATTCGACGTCTTTTCATCGCTCCCCCCGGGGCGGAAGTGCGCGTAGATACTGACATAAGTCAGGTGAAAATGTACGACCTGGCAAAGTTGGGTTATCGAGATCCGTTCATTCCTGTGCAACCATTAATCAGTATGGAAAATGATGAACCTGAGCAGGTTGCCTTTGAATACAACCCCACTGCTTATACAAAAACTGACTCCTGGATTACATCCCATGTGGAAATCATCCCAGCCGGTATGTTTCGAGGACAACAACTTTACCTGCTTGAAGTTCATCCACTTCTCTATAATCCGATACATGGTTCATTCTCCTTGACCTCTACGTTTGATATCAACATTCATTTCCAGGGTGGTCAGGGTGAATTTATCGGGATGGGACCATATCGTAATGCTGGCAGCGCGTTACTGAATCCTCCTGCCTCCGGCCGCGGAACTGGCAATTACCTTATCCTCGTGGCAGATGATTACGAAAATGCTGCATCTCTGGCAACATTTGTCAGCTTCAAGGAAAGCCTCGGTTATACAGTTTCAACGCACACTGTGGTCGGCGGCACAAGCAATACCGCACTCAAGTCCTACATCGAAGGACTGTGGGGAACGTCTGAAGCACCGGATTACATACTGATCGTCGGCGACACGAACACTGTTCCACACTGGGTCGGCCAAGGTAATAAGCACGGAGACACGGATCTTTATTATGCCTGCATGGATGCAGGGGATGACTGGTATCCCGATATTGCCATAGGCCGTTTCGCTATACGTAGTGAAACTCAGCTTGACAGAATAATTGAAAAGAGCATGCATGTTGAAACCGGCGCGTTTAGTGATCCTACATACATCAAACGCGCAGGCTTCGTGGCAGGATCAGATTCTTCAAGTGGTGATCATGGAGCCCACGATACATGCATTGATGATTTTCTAGATCCGAATGGCTATAACTGCATTAAGCTCTACGAACGTGGTTACAACGCTGATACGCAGGATGTCAAAGATGCAATGAACTGGGGATGTATGTTCCTGGTGTACTTCGGTCACAGTTCATCCAGTGGCTGGTGGGGGCCGGATGGCGGCTTCTATCAGAATGATGTAAGAGCATTGTCCAACGATGGACTGTACGGCCTGGTCTTTGGATTCTCCTGCAACACCGCTCACTACACCTACGACGAGTGCCTGGGTGAGACGTGGATTCGTGAAGAGGATAAGGGAAGCGCCGCTTTTCTCTCAGCCTCAACATACATCTACTACACGACTCCACCCTGGCATGAAGCTGCATTCCTTGAAGTATCCTTTATGGAATCCATCATCCAGGATGAGATTACAGAGGTCAGTCCTGCCTGGCAGGATGCATGTATGAAGTTGCTAGCAGAATATGGCGCTTCGTATCCCGTGACTCGAGATTACTTTGAAATGTTCGTACTTCTGGGTGATCCTGCTCTGGATCTTCCCATGGAGGAAGCACCCAGCTTTGCTCTTGTGATAGATCCTGAAAGCACATCCGTGTGTGCACCGGAAGAAGCAGAATATACCGTCGAAGTTACTCCTATATTGGGTTACTCAGATCCTGTTACTTTGAGTGCATCTGGAAATCCCCCAGGCACTACTGTTAGCTTCAGTGTGAATCCCGTAACTCCTGGCGGAACTTCAGTTATGACTATCGGGAACACGGCAAATGGTACTCCTGGATACTACTCAATTGAAGTTATGGGTGATGGACCTCCAGCAGAGCACAAGTCGACATTTGTCAGCCTGGATCTCTCGACGCAATTGCCCGGCGATGCCACGCTTGTCAGTCCAGTGGATGATGCAATTGATGTTCCACTCATGCCCACTTTCGAATGGGATCCTGCTATCCAGGGAGCCGAATACCGAGTCCAGGTCGCAGAAAATCCAAGCTTTACTTCCGGCTTATACTGGGGGTGGTGGGTCACGGATACCCATTATACTTTCGGAGGCGATTTCGATCAGTCGAAGAAATATTACTGGCGAGTCTGGGTCCGTAACGGCTGCGGAGAGATAATTTCAGGTGAGGTATTCTCCTTCACCACCGTTGGAGTGTTGACTCCCGATACATACGATCTTCTCAACGGTGAATCCGGAACGTATACGTACTATGACGATCATTACAACGGCCAGGGGAACAACAACGTTCCGCTGGAACCTCTCTATGACGGTAAAGGTGATCTCACAAATGCTGCCTACGCAACTGGGCACTGGAACGCGAATCCTCTCGAATACGTCGGTTGGGGTTCAATTGATCCGACAATCACATTTTTCTTCGAAGATGAAGTAAACGTAACCGCGGTAACACTATACCTCGACGATGACGGCGGGGGAGGTGGTGTTCACGCGCCCACGGATGTCACCTTTGAGATGGGTAGTGATACGATCGTAAGAGCGGTTACAGATCCTCCGGGTGATGCACCCTTTGTCGCAACCTTTGATAACCTGAATCTGACCGGCGATCCACTTGATATCACACTTGCCGATTATGGCTCTGGCTACATGATGCTGAGTGAGGTTGTTATCTTCGGTTCACGAGTCTGTCCCGCCGACGTCAACGAGGATAGTCAGGTCAATATCGATGACATTTTCTCTGTTCTGGGATACTGGGGTAACTGTCCGTCACCGTGTCCCCCTTACTGTGGCGGCGATGTGAATGAAGATTGCATTGTGAATATTGATGATATCTTCACCATCCTTGGCGAATGGGGTCCATGTACGGAGTGATTGTTAGTTCACTCCCCAAATGGAGTGTACATTTCTGATAACTACGAGCAAGCCGCGGAAACATCCGCGGCTTTTTTTTATCACCGCTCTATGTCGAAGGATGTCGCTGAATCACCTGACGGATATCTGCTATGGACTGGAGTAGTGAAGGAAGCACATCAAGTGGTTGAACAGTACTGGAATCCGAACGTGCCTGATCCGGAACGGGGTGGCACTCAAGAAAAACGGCCGAGACACCAGCCGCTACCGCTGCTCGTGCCAGAAGTGATGCTCGTTCTGAACGGCCCGCAGTTACACCTTTACCTGCTCCGGGAAGTTGTGTGGAATGAGTGACATCGAAACATGCCGGAACACCAAGATCCATCAAATCACCCAGCCCGATGAAATCATTAACCAGTCGATGATAACCAAAGAACGTACCGCGCTCGGTTATCATGATTTGCTCGCCACCGCTTTCCGTGAGCTTGTTAATCACATGCTCCATTTCCTGCGGAGCCATAAACTGCCCCTTCTTGACGTTGACTGGACGGCCCGTTTGGGCACAAGCGTGCAGCAGATCCGTTTGCCGACATAAGAACGCAGGCACTTGAAGGATATCTGCGATTGGGCTTACTACTTCAGCTTGCGCTGATTCATGAACATCAGTCGTCACCGGAACATCAAACTTGTCCCGTATTCGTGCCAGTTCATCGAGACCTTCTTGCAATCCCGGGCCGCGTGCTGATGTGATGCTCGAACGATTGGCTTTATCAAAACTGGCTTTGAAACAGTACTGCAATCCTAGTTCACCGCACAGATCACGCAGCGTTTCGGCAATGGTGTCGTTTGTTGACGGATCTTCTAAAACACAGGGGCCGCCGATAACCAGAAGCGATTCATTCCTGCCCAGATGGAAGGGTCCGATTTGCCAGGGTTCACTCATAGTGGCAGCGTACCACGCATCACGCCACATCAAAACCCAATCACCCTGAGAGTATTCGCAACAGACCTATCAGCAGTTCCGCATAACCGCCAATCGCTACAGGAAGTGTAGTAACTATGCTGTGATGAAACTGTTACCCAGATCTTATGGAACCATTTGCCGTGGAAGTCGAAATCAAAGTGGGTGTCTACGTTCATAGACACCGGAGAAGAGATTGTATGACCCGTATGCCACGTGAACCTGAAGCTTTTGGCGAGCAAGTTGCGAAAATCCTGCATCGTCAATATCCCGACCACTCCATTGACCTTGCAGGTCCGATGGACGTGATCCTCGGCGGCAAACATCTGGCGTTGGAGAACCTGTATCGAATGGTCCTTCATGATCCGAATCGCGGCCTGGAAATCGTAGAGGATTATCTGGATCGACTCATGGAAGGCGATGCCATGACCTCGATCTCCCTGCCGTTGTCAGTCGCTCAATCACGCATCATGCCTCGTATTCAACCCGTTTCAATTTTTAATCATCTGGATCGGGCGCAAGTCGCATACGTACCGTTTGTCAATGACACGGTGATCGTCTTTGTCATCGACATGCCTCTTATGACGGTAAGTATCACTGTTGAACAACTCATCAAATGGGGATTGACTGCGGACGACCTGGATGACATTGCCCGTAAAAATCTGATGCAATATGCCCCCAGATTTGAGATCCAACTGCTCAACTCCAATGATGGTGGTCGCGCTGCCATGATTTCACTCCAGGATGGGTATGATGCTGCCCGGTTATTGCTCTCCATACTCCATGAACGATTGGCGCCTGAACTGAGCGGCGACTTTTTCGTCGCCACACCCGCCCGGGATATGTTCCTGGCGCTTTCATCAAAGCCGGCTGATTTTGTCGCTCGGATCCGTAAGCGTGTCAGCCATGATTATCAGCGCCTCCCGTATCCAATCACAAAGCAGCTTTTTGTTGTGACGCAGGACGGTGTGGCTGGGACAGTTCAAAACGAAGCCGCATAACCCATCACCCAATCCATCACATTCCGGTGCAGGCATGATATGCTGTATGCATCGTGCGAATACTCATTATCGATAACTACGATTCCTTCACCTATAACCTAGTCCAGCGCATCGGTGAGCTGGATGCATCTCTTGACATGCACGTGATCAGGAATGACCAGATCACACAATCAGAAGCAGAGGATTACCATCCCACTCATCTGGTATTGTCTCCCGGACCGGGACGACCGGTCGATTCGGGAATCTGCCCCGATCTGATCCGTTGTTTCAAAGGTCGTATTCCAATCCTGGGGGTATGCCTGGGTCATCAAACCCTCGCCGATCTTCATGGAATGACCGTCAAGAGGCACGATATCCTCATGCACGGCAAGACCTCGCTCATACATCATGACGGGCATGGGATATTTGCCAATATTCCAAATCCATTCCAGGCAACCCGATATCACAGTCTGATTGTCGATGGGGATACCATTTCAAGTGATTTTCAGGTCAGCGCCTGGACTGCTGACAACGAAATCATGGGCTTACGCTGGATCGGTGATGGTTCCGAAGATGCCCCTCTGACCGGGGTTCAATTCCACCCGGAGAGTTTTCTCACCACCCATGGATCTCATCTTCTGGCCAACTTTCTCGGCCTACCCCGCTGATATTCAGGCGGTATTCATTGGATTCGACACACCCCAAACACCCACAGCCTGCTCGTCTCATAACCCCATCGTGATTGCTCCATCCTGACTCGACTTCAGTCCACCCCAAGACCTGGCTCGGTAGAAATCTCACGATCCCTGGTCGAATCCGGCTTTTGAGTATTGACTCAGCAGCCCACCTCATCATAATGAGATCAGTAAATCCATCATCTGGCAGGTGTGACTACGCCGATACGGAATGATGATGCATACCCGTGGGGATCAGGGGTGTGCCTTGCTAGCGGTATTGTTGCATCCTACGTAGTGCTCCTAGCTTGAGTTTTAGTGTTTATGTTACCCAAGGTTGTTTAACCTTGGGGAGCGGATAGTCGAATCCATCAAGACCAGGAAACAAATGGAGGTTCCCTAATGTTTCGAGGAAGACATCGTATTGCTACGTATGTTTCACTTTTCATTATCACCCTTTTTCTTGTGGGGAGTGCCTCAGCCGCTGATGTATGGTTCTCATTCGGCGGAAACGGTCAACTGATTTCAGATAGCCAGGCATCACCAGTACAACCAACGGTGGTGGTTCCCGGCTCTGATACCACCGGCCTCGATGTGACCGCCTACCTCAATGGCCTGGCATTTACCAATCAGTCCACTAAAGCCGGTGAATTCATTCGCATCGATTGGCCGGAATCCGCCTTTGCGGGTGAGATCGGATCACCAGCCTTACCGGTTATTCGACGTCTGTTCTATGCACCCCAGGGAGCAACAGTCGATCTGACTTTTGACATCGGCCGAACAGTCACAATCGATCTCTCCGAACTGGATTTGGCCCAGGAAATCATCCCTGTTCAAGCTCCGATCGTGAAGCTTCCCGGTGAACGAGAAAAAGCTGAATTCAATTACAATGCATCAGCTTATCTCCAGGATGCTTACAATCCCGAGCAACAAGCGACCATCACTGAGCTTGGCATCGTGCGTGGCCAGCAGCTTTATCTGCTCGAAGTCCGTCCGGTTGCATACAACCCCGTCGCTCAGTCGTTACAGGTATGGCCGGAGATGAACATCTATGTGGATTTCCGCGGCCGCCATCAATTCGGCTCTGGTGTGGGAACGATGTCTCCCATGCATGGTGTCATGCTCAATCCGGAGATGGCTGGTGATGTACCGCGGGGAGAAGGGAACTTCCTTATCATATACCCCGACACCTACGCCTCGGGAATCACATCCTTTGTCAACTTCAAAACATCACAGGGATTCAATGTCACCACGCACCAGATTACTTCCGGAACTTCCGGCAGTACGATTAAAAGCTATATCTCGGGTTGGTACACACCCACAACTCCATGCTATGTTCTGCTGATCGGCGACACGAACCATATCCCAGCGTGGACCGGCGGCGGCACAGGATCCCCTGATACCGATCTGCCCTACGCCTGCATGGATGGAGGCGGCGACTGGTATCCCGACCTTGCCATTGGCCGTTTCCCGGTCCGTTCCAACACTCAGTTGCAGGATGTTATTGATAAGACCGTGCATGCGGCCAACGACTATGTGAACGATCCGGATTACCTCCATAAAGCCTGTTTCATGGCTTCTGTTGACAACTACCAGATCAGTGAAGGTACTCACAACTGGGTCATTGATAACCACCTTGATCCTTTAGGCTTCCAGTGTGACAAGCTCTATCAGGTTACCTATGGAGCTACGACGCAGGATGTACGTGATTCTTTCAATGATGGACGTATCTACGGTATTTTCTCCGGCCACGGAGGTACTTACAGTTGGGCGGACGGCCCCCCCTTCTCACAGAGTGATGTGAGAAATCTCACCAACCTGGAAATGTATTCCTATGTGATGTCATATGCCTGCATTACGGGTACATATACCGTAACCGAGTGCTTTACCGAGACCTGGATTTTGGCTCCGGATAAAGCCGCGGTCGCAATCTATGGTTCTTCAGTCAACAGCTACTGGACTGAAGATGATGTCCTGGAAAAACGTGCATTCGACAGTATCTATGAAGATGAGTTCGGGGAAGTTGGACCGGCCTGGAACAACGGCCTCATGCTCTATCTCGCGGAAATGGGTAGCGGCAGCACGACACGTCGCTATTTCGAAATGTACAACCTCATGGGTGATCCATCCGTCCGAGTTGCAGGCGAAGGCGGTCCCGGCTTCACCATCGCTCCTGATCCCAGCGAAATGTGGATATGTGCTCCTGATGATGCTGTCTACGACCTCGAGGTCATCAAGGTGCTCGACTTCAACGAGGTTGTGAGTTTGAGTGCCAGCGGTGAGCCGGCGGGGACGACGGTTCAGTTCAGCGTGAACAACCAGATTCCGCCGTTCACTTC
>JANQEQ010000118.1 GCA_028278245.1 Phycisphaerales bacterium
CTGTTCTGCAGAAAAACGTTTCCTCGGCATCGCCTTGTCCTCCAAATTCCAGCCCAGAATACCACTCTTAGACTGGATTAGTTTTTGGGGGAAAGGTCATAAGCGGTGACTGCTCCATGATGACTACCTTTTCAGAACACTGATCGACCTCATTCATGAGTATGGCTCGAAGGTATTCGGCTCCTCTATTAACAATTGAAGGAATTTCGGATGAATGAACAACTTGTCGCGGCCAACTTTCATCTCGTTGAGTACGCCAATATCGACAAGCTCCTTCAAATACCGAGATGCAGCTTGACGTCCCACATTTTCCCTATCGACAATGTTTTGAATACGACAATACGGCTGTTCAAAAATCTGATTAACCAGTTCGTAACTGTATATCTTCGGGCATTTCGCTCGGACGTACTCGATAGTGTGTTCAAGTAGCTGTTGGACGGCTTTGACTCTCATCACCGTCCATGTTGCTGTTTCCTCAACCCCCACAAGCATGTAATTGATCCATCGTTCCCATGAATTATTTGAAGTCACATCCAATAGCAATCGATAATAATCCGATTTCGTCTGAATGATGTAACGACTCAGGTAGAGAATCGGAACCGTCAGCAGTTGTTCCTGGATTAAAAAGAGGCTGTTGAGTATTCGACCTGTCCGACCATTCCCGTCCGTAAACGGATGTATCGCTTCAAACTGGTAATGACCCACGGCCATGCGGATCAACGGATCGAGTTCTGTATCTTCATTCAGGAATCTCTCCCAATTCGCGAGCAGATTACGCAACAGATCCTCACCGACCGGGGGTGTATATATGACTTTACCGTTGGAGTTCTTTAGTGTTGTGCCTGGAGCTTTACGAACCCCCATGTTCACACCTTTGATTGTTGTGCAGATGATCTCAGCCGTGTTTGTGGTCAATGGCCGTTTTGCAAGGTCTTCATACCCCAGCAGCAATGCGTGGCGGTATCGCAGGGCTTCCTTCGTTGCTGGATCTGCACTAGTTTCAGCGTTCTGATACTGAAAGAGTCGATCGTTGGTGGTGACGATGTTCTCAATCTCAGAACTCGCCTGAGCCTCCAGCAGAGGCAACGTATTGATCAGAATGGCCTGATTCGGCATCATCTCCGCAGCCTGTTTCAGTTCTGCCAAGGCGGCACGAGCTGTGATGCACTTCTTGAGCACGGTCTTCGTATCGAGGTCCACTCCAGGAGGAGGCAGCAGCGAACGGTCATTATGGGGCACTTCAGGCTGCCATTTTGGTGATTTCATGGTTGAATTTTTGCGTTTTTGCGACATATCGTCAAGATATGTTGTTTATGACGACATATCAAGCTGTATATGTTGCAATATTTTGATTATGGCGACATATTCTATGCATATGTTGTTGAGAGCGACATGTGTAGCCCTTGTCAGGCAGATCAAGCCCCACACACCATCCTGTTCCCCCTTTGGAGGATCGCCACTTGGATCCCCCCGGGGAGAACCGCATGTCAATCACTCAATTGTTGATCAGTTTCCCCGGGGGTATGTAAAACATGATATACTGACACAATGATCAGAATTATTAGTGTTCATTAGGGATATCTGATTGAAGTGTGATTTGGACATTATTTAATATGAGAATGCCATGAATGGGGTTTAATACAAAGTGAAAGCACGTAACAATCGAGTATTTACTGGCAGTTTCATCAACGAGCTTCAAACTAGTCCGCTGCTGTACTGGTGTAGCTGATCATTTATTTGCCAAGCTAAATATTGTGGATTGTATGGCAACGGTTTAGTGGAGGTGGTGTTTAATGGAACAATGCAAGGGAATAACTCAAAGAGGTCTGCAGTGCAAAAATCCTGCAAAAGCTGGTCACGAATTTTGCTCAAAGCATCTACCAAAAATAGAGAATATCGTTGAGATTGACATATCCTCAGAAGAATCTGATATCGACACAGGTAACAACACGAAATCTCCAAGTACACAACCCACGATAACTCCAGGCCCCCAAAATGTTAAAAATACCGCGACCTTGGAGGCTGAGTGTCAAGGACTCGTACTTAATGCAACACGAAAGATCGTAGTGCTGGATGACCTTGCTCGCCAACTTAGAAGAAAACAGCTTAGTGGTGCATATACGGTCAAAACTCGTGTCAAAACTGAGGGTAGACTTTTTGAAAAGGTTATGGAAAAGCGTGAGAATGGAAAACCTGATTACGCTCCAACATCGGCTACAGATCTCTTAGGGATGCGCGTAGTTTCGCTGTTTCGTTCCGAAATTCCCCAACACCTAGATCTTTTGTTACGTATTATCCTACAAAAACAAAATGAAGTATTATCCCCATTCGAACCACACGTTGAAGAAACAATCATCTACGTGTCCGGGCAGAAATCGGAACGCGCAAAATTTACTTCTGATATCAAAACTGTATTGAAATCATTTGGATTGCAGCCAGATGATATTCAAGAAAAAGAGTCATCGTATTCAAGCGTACATTTGATCGTTCGGTTACACGATAGCAAACCAGAAAATACTACCCTCCTCCTTCCGGAGGATTATGCTATACCAGTTGAGATCCAATTCAGAGAGGTCTTCGAAGATGCATGGGGTGAGATCAACCACAGGTTGGGTTATTCATTGCAGCGGAGCGCTACGAGTATCGTCAAAGACGACGTGAGCCGGAGCCTAATTGTACTTAAAGCATTCACTGACGGTTGTGCGAGCTTTTCTACCAATATCGCGGATCGAGCGAGCCAACCCAGTGAGAAACAAAGTCCAGGCCCTGTCAAGCCGTTCGAATTTGATTTACTCAGCGATCTTGATGATCTTCCTACCAAGGAGAAGAGTGCGTTCAAGCAAGCTGATGAAATGGTTAAAGAGGCTGAGGAATTGGACGAAATTGACGATAGTGATAAGGAGAAAACTCAAGCTGCGATGCGAAAGGCAGCCAATGCATGGCTACAAGCTGTGAAACAAGTTGAGTCATTGCAAAACTTGGATAAATACACGAAGTGGAAAGCAATCCTTGGGGGGAAATTAAGTGCAGCGTATTGTTACCTTCAGTACGGTACACGATCTAGCTTGAAAAAAGCTGAAACGCTACTACTGAAATTGCATAAGAACAATCCAGATCAAGTAGTCGTACTTCAACGCCTAGGGCAGGTATATGGCAAACTGAATCACCATTACTTAGCTATCCGATATCTAGAGTCGGCAGTGGAGATCCTAGATGATGCGGATAAGATGACCGAGCTGTGGCCGCCAGTAGAGGAATCGACACTTCGTTCGACTATACCACGGCTTCTCAGCTATCAGTTATGGCGTGATATCAATTCGGGAGTTTCATCCAGGGAATCAATTATAGCGACGTGTAAACGGGCATATACGCTGAGTTTAATATCTCTCCAAGCCTCGAAGGATCTGGACGACGATAAGAGGATAGTAAAGGATCTAAATAATGCTGTCTTCTATTCCACACGGTATCTTGATGAAGTACGGGGTATGCCTCTAAAAGAAGATGAAATTGACCTAAATATTGCGTTGCAGCATCTTTCTGAGCTTGAAGCTAAAGTTGACCGAAAAAATATCCAATGGCAAATAATGGATACATTGCAATATGCTTACAATGTTTTGAAGAAATCCAAAGATACGGAACTTGCGAATCGTGTAATAGATGCAATTTGGCCGGGAAATGAACTACCAGTCGATACAGATGTATTACAGGTTATAGATGTAGATGAACGAATGGCTTTATTACGAGCCTGCAAAGTTCTTGGACTTGTTGCAAGGATTTATATGAAACCATCAAATAGGAGAGCTATAGTAAAATGAGATTCAATCAACGAGAAAGTAACGCTCCAATCGACGGGGAGTAATGGAGTGTATTCTAGGTGCTTGTTTACTCGATCTATAGATCGAGTAAACAAGCACCTTTGTCTTTTTTGATCCATTCCGAGCATACGAAAACCGTGACTCGTTGTGCCATGATTACCACCCGCCATCGAATAATCATCTCCTTCAGCCGAAGGCATATTGCCAATACAATCAATTCAATCCGCCGGTGTATTGATACCATTGGCTGGAAATCGCTTCGGGACTTACAAGCCGAGCAGCTGGAACTCTATATTGCTCGTATGAAAGAGGAAGACAATCGAAGCCACCGGACACTCAATGCATACATTCGGGCAATGAAGGGATTCACACGCTGGTGTATGAACCACCATCGCTTGCGTATCGATCCACTCAGCACTGTGAGCAGCAGGAATGAGCAGGTTGATCAGAGGTACATACGAAGAACCTTGTCATCAGATGAGCTATGCAGGCTCTTGGAGAGCACCCAGCGAGGTCCTGATATCAAGGGTATTGCGGGAAGTGAGCGAGCGTTATTTTATCGCCTGCTCCTGGAGACTGGACTTCGGAGGTCTGAAGCTGAGAAACTCACCGAAAACTCGTTTCGATTGGAAGAGGATCCCCCGACTCTAGTAGTCACTGCATCATCTTCAAAGAGCAGAAAAGAGCATGTCATCCCTCTCGGGAAAACGCTCACTCAAGCACTTAAATCACTGGTGAAACTTAGGGGGAAGGAAGTATTTGTTTGGACCTTACCTGATAAACCCAGACAGACTTGGCTCATACCCGACCTTGAACGGGCAGGGATTGAACCCGAAACAGCTGAAGGCATCCTCGACTTCCATAGTTTCAGACATACGTTCGTAACTCGTCTAGCTGACCACAATGTGCCACTGAAACTTGCCCAGGATCTTGCCCGGCATAGCAATCCGAATCTGACCATGAATGTGTACGCCCATACCCAGATTTCCCAGCGTCATGAAGCTCTTAATCGGGTGTTCGGAAATGACACTGGTCAGGGTGGTCAAGTTGGTCATCTTGTAGAGGAAGAACTATTGGATGAAGATTGCCAGCAACACCAAAATCAGCGGGATGACTCAGCAATGGCGCAGCGCATAGGACAGCGCAATATGCCCATGCACACTCATATTGATGCACAGTCATGCATGACCGATGATGACTTCAAGGCCGTTCGAATTCAATTGGAAGGTCTTGCTAAGTTGTTAGAGGAAACAACGTTAGAGCCCGCCACACCTCACGACGCACCGCCCTGCGTCAGTGAATATTTGAATGCCCTGTATAGGACTCGAACCTATGACCCGCTGATTAAGAGTCAGCTGCTCTGCCAACTGAGCTAACAGGGCGGGAACCTGCCAAAGTGTAACTCGCATGAGTCATGGGTCAAATCCCGGACACATACCATAATCCGTAAGACATTGGCCCGAGGCTCATACCCAACACCATTTCTCATCGTAAGCCTGCTGCGTGGCCAACCTCATCGGCGAATTGTTCAGCAGCTTCACCAATCGCTTTTACCCAAATCGTGGAATCGTCGTCGAATGCATAGATCACCGAGCGGCTTGCCGTCACGATCGCGCCCAGTCCTTTCCCATCAAAGCAGCAACGGACGTCATCAACCGTACCCCCCTGTGCTCCGAATCCGGGAACGAGAAAGATCTGTTGCGGCATAATCTCACGCAACTTGGTTGCATCCTCTGATTTGGTCGCGCCCACCACTGCACCCAGCGCACTGTATCCGAATTCACCGACGGATTGGGATCCGATATCGGCCACCATCCTGGCAACCTGCTGTGCCAGCGTACTCCCATCTGCCAATTGCAGTTGTTGGAGCTGATCTCCGCCGGGATTAGATGTGCGAACCATCACGAACACGCCGCACCCCGGCTGCAGGAACGGGCAGATGCCGTCCTTGCCGAAGTATCCGTTCACCGTAACCCAATCAGGATGCGCCGGTCCCGCCTTATCAGGGCGAGGGCCGAACACAGCAGCCGCATAGTGATCTGCAGAAACGCCGATGTCGCCACGTTTGCCGTCGAGGATAATGATCAGATCCTGTTGCTGCGCTTCGCTGACGAGCAATTCCAGCATGTGTACTCCGCTTGATCCATAGCGCTCAAAGCAGGCAGATTGAAATTTCACGCAAGGAACGTGTGGGGCAACGGTATTGAGCACATGCCGACTGAAGGATCCGATGGCGTCCACAGCGGAAGCAATCGTGGCGTCACCCGGCTGGAGTGAATCGGGCAGCCGCTCAACGACGGGATCAATACCCACACACACCGGTGCAGCACGTTGAGCGATAGCCTGACACAAGCGATCCGCAGCATGTTGGTTCTGTTGCATGTTCTCGTTCACCTGGAGTTATGGCGGCTATGCCAGAGAAAATCAAGTATTCTTACGCAGTGTACTCTTGTGGGGTACAATTTGGCCAATGACATCACCTCCACTTCACATCGATCTTAAAAAAGATCACGGATTAACGCTCCACTGGGATGACGGTACTCAGAGCTTTTTTCCCATCGATTTTCTGCGTGCTCATTCACCTGCAGCCGACCATCGACAATTGCAGGAGGAGATGGCAAAGAATCCACTCACCGTGCTCCCCTCCGGCATGGGGGGACAGAGCGGCCCACTCGTCGCAACCGACGCCAAGCTTGTGGGCAATTATGCCATCAACATTACTTTTTCCGACGGCCACAAAACAGGCATCTACACCTGGTCCTATCTCCGCAGTATCGATCCCAGCCAGCCAGTTTCAAACTCTGATTGATCTATGAATTACCCCCCCACTCCAACACAAATTATTCCACAATCAGCAGATGTCGACTGGTCTGCTTACGAAGTCCCACATCCTCAGCCTTTTGTATGTTCATGCCATGTTGAGTTTGACCAGCTCAGCCAGGCCATTCCGCATGTATCAAATGTGGAGTATGTACGCTGGCTCGACCGAGTGGCTGAACTGCATTGTGACAGTCTGGGATTCCCACGAAAGCGTATGCTCGAGGATGACATCATGTGGTTTGTGAGCCGACATGAAATCGACTACATCAAAGAAGTCTGGGCGGAAGATGATTTGCTCCTCGCCACCTGGATTCGTGATATAAGGCGGGTGAAATCGTGGCGAGAATATGTCGTGATCCGCCCAAGTGATGATTCAATCGTCTGTCGGGCGGCAACGCTGTGGGTTCTTGTTGATTTGAAGACACGTCGGCCGTGTCGTCACCCTTCAGACATGATGAAAATACTCACAGAACAAGCGCTCAGCAGCTTCAAAATTCCTGCTCTGGAGCCATAACACAGCATGCACATTGGGCTGATCATTGACGAAGAACGACTCATGCATGAACACATCATGCTCAATCGTTTGTCGATCGGCCTCATTGATGAAGGCGCGCAACTGACACGCCTGGTACCCGAGGAAATTTCCATCCCCGATCTGGACCTTGGGGAGCATCGAGTCGCGCTGGCAACAAGAGTGGCATATCCCGCTCGTGTCCCCTTGTGGATGCATCGGCGGCGCGCTCAAAATCTGATTAAGTTGATGGAGAAATCAACGCCCGATGTACTGTACGCAGTAGGAGAATACGCCTGGCAGTTGGGTATGGATTTGGCCAAATGGATTGAATGCCCACTCGCACTGGATGTCTGGACATCGAGCCTCATTCCAAACTGCCCAACAGGCCGAGCAGCACAAAACATTGCCGCTTACATAGTCTCCACAAATTCCGTTTCCAGGCTATTGAGCAAAAAGGTGGATTCTGCTTTGATCAGTACGATTCCCATTGGGGTTCCGCTGCCAGGCGAACCTCGAAAGGTATTGGCTGAGCTGAATCAGTTCATTTCTATCGCTGTCATTGGAAGTGGGCGAGATCTTTCCAGCTATCGAACGGTGCTTACAAGCCTGAAACAGATCACACAGAAATTTCCACAGGTACAGATTTTCCTTGAACTGCGTGGATCCCACAGTCATGATATTTGGCGGCTTGCCCAGGAATTAGAGTTGTTGCCCGTGCTCTCTACGATCACGGACGCAGCACAACATCGGCAATTGCTGCTCCATTGTGATGTGTTTATACTCCCCGAGCGGACCGGTCGTATGCGGTCATTGTTACTGGAAGCCATGGCTCTGGGTCTGGTTGTTATCGCTCATGCTGAGCCAGCGCTGGAACTCCTAGGCGATCAAAAAACCTCAGCCCTGGTGAAGAAAGCGACTGTTGAAGCCTGGACAAACCAGGTTTTACAGCTACTCCGTCATCCGGATGAGGCTAGGCAATTGGGAGAATCAGCTCGGGATTATGTCTCGAATCATCATCGTTCCAGTCAGCATGTCACCAATTTGATGGAAACTTTCGATAAGATCTTGCACGGTGGGGCGTTATCATTCGTAGCCTCGTAAGTTTTTCTACCCCATGTGCGTGTCGAGCGAGGGTGATTTTCCGGAGATACGGTCAATATGGACAATTCGATCATGATTAAAACCCAATTTTTCTGTGGTGTTTTTGCACGTTTGGTCGACAGAAATCAACGCACATTGACATCTTTCTCCCCTCCGCCCCGTTGTCGCGTTAGCTTCAACGGGGTTTTAGCAGGTGGATCTTGTCAATTTGACGATTTCCACACAACTTTAAAGTTCCGGAAGCGTAGGAAATGGAGAAATTAATTCCAGAGTTTTTCGTCCAACACAGTGGACGGCTACCCCATGAATACAAGATTGCCAATTTCTGTGCCCTAAATGCCAGACAAACTTGTCAACCTCACTTGCTCTTCACCGAAGGGTAAAGATAATGTGTTTTGCCATTTCACCTCCCTTGGATACTCTCGTACCACGTGGGAGGGCTCACAGATCACTAAAATAGGATGCGTATAATGATCCGTAAATTACTCACAGGCTCACTTGTACTCATGTTGTCTCTTTCCATAGCCGGTTGCGGTGGAAGCGACTCCGGCACCGGTACCGATGACGCTGCCGGCAACGGGGACAAAGCAACTACAACGTCAAAGGGTGAAAAACCCGATCGTCCCAAACGTAAGCCACCGGGACCTGCAAGCGGTGACGCTTCCGGCCAAGGCGATTGATTTCGATTTAATCTCGTCTTCGTCAACAAAAACTCATTACTGGGACGGATTTCTTATCCGTCCCTTTTCATTTCAGTCTCTTAACTGAAAACCAATCCCCTCTGATCGAGTTAGCCGTCGGGACTCACAATCAGGAAGTGAAAACCGCCGATAGGACAAGGGTCCATATCGGCGGCGGGTGGATGGCAGATACAGATCACAGCCCCAGGCATCCAAAAATGCCAGGCAGTTACTCCTACTATGACGAAAACCCGACCTTGAAGCAATCTTTTTCCCCCGGATTCGTCAAAAACTTCACATGTAGAGCCTTTTCAATCCCTCGTTTTACCCCTCCCTGCCATTGATCACCCAGAATTGCCCTCTTGCATCAGACTCCTCAGAATCTCCAGACCAGCTTTGAGCTTCTCATCTGAGACCGCATAGCTGATTCTCAAATGGGTATCCCGCTGACTGAAGACCCCTCCCGGGATGGTCAGCACGTTATGCTCGATGGTTCTCTCGGAGAATTCTGTTGCACTTAGTCCCAGAGCAGGCGGAATTTCCAGGAATGCATAAAAAGCACCTCCCGGGTGGCCAACGGCTGCGATACCCTCAAATGCCTGCACGACCATATCCCTCTTTCGCTGGTAGGCTGCTACCTGCGCACTCATATCAACATCATAAGCCTTGACCATACCTGCCTGAGCCATTGATGGGGCGCAGACAAATGTGTATTGCTGGAGTTTCTGCATCTGCTGAAGTATGGCCCGTGGACCGGCGGCATACGCCATCCGCCAACCAGTACAGCCATACGTTTTCCCGAATCCTCGAACGAGAATCATGTTTTGAGTATGACGGGCCGGGGTTGGACACCGACCATCTTCACAGGACTCAGAGTACGTAAACAAATCGTAAATCTCATCGGAGAGTAGCATCACCCCTCGCTGCTCACACAGATCAACGATTTCCTGTAGTTCACCATTGGTCAGCACAACTCCTGAGGGATTGGCCGGTGAATTCAGAATCAGTATCTTGGTGCGATCGGTAATGAGCGGTTCGATTTTCTGAGCTGTCATCCGAAAATCAGGATACGTATCACAGTAGACTGTCTTCGCTCCTGTGATTTCCGCCAGCGCGGGATAAACCACAAAGAAAGGATCGGGCATGATGATCTCATCACCGGGATTGATCAGTGCCGCCATCGCCAACATCATTGCGCCACTGGTTCCCGATGCGATAAGCAAGCCCAGATCATCTGAGGGAACACTCCACCCCACATCACTGGCCAGATGTTTGCTTGTCGCTTCCAGCAGGTCGGCTGCACCTTGTGTCAGCGTATATCCGTTGCGATCGTTCTCTATCGCCTCGATCGTTGCCTTTTTGATTTCTTTGGGAACGGGAAAGTCAGGCTGACCGATCGACAAGTTGATCGGATCCTTCAGTTTTGCTCCAAGTTCAAAAACTCTGCGAATTCCCGAAACGTCGATGTTTAAAGCGCGTTCACTGATTAATGCTTGCTCGTTCATCGCCGGCTCCTCGACCTGGGGCGTGGGTTTCATTCGATCAGCAACAATCATGTTCGTGGAATGTCGCGGCTAGTTCTAACTCATAAGTGTATGCGAATTGGGCGATTCCGTCGCTTGTCCAGTTCCGCGCAAATAACAGACCGGCATAAAACCGGTCTGGGGATTCGTGCCAATTCAAACCTGATTCACTATTCAGCGGCAGCGGGTGTTTCACCGGCTTCCGATGATTCCGCAATCCCACCTGTATCTTCCTTCTTCTGCTTCTTCTTCGTAACTACCTGTCGATTCGCCACCTTGGGCAATCCCAGAGGTGTATCGTCCTCAGGATTGAATTTCTCCCGAGTGGTAAGCTGTTCTATCCGCTCGGCTCGTGTCAGAACATTACGATGCTGATTGAGAGCGGCTGGTTTGGTTTTCAGACTCCGGTGCAGGCTCATGGTCTTGTCTTTCCTTCACGGTTGCTGAGTCATCGCTCAGCCCTGATACAGTTCGAGATACGAGTCACGCAAGTCCCGGTGACCCGAGTGTAAGGCTTTCCACTTTCGGCCGACGTCGAGTATCCGCGCCCGCATCGTGGCAATAGCAGGATCGGTCGCATGCTGGGTTTGGAAGCCCGGCAACACGATCACACGGACATTCCGTCTATTATGGCGCGCTATGACGTATGCTTCAAGGCCGGAGCTGCGACAGAATTCCGCTAATCGTTGGGCAGCAGGCTGATCTGTCGTCGTCACCAGGCAATAATAGTAGTATCCCGCCTGCCTCGGATCCGAATCAATCGCTCCCCATGCATCCCGGCCGGACTCCAGAACCATGCCCGATTCAGGCTGTTGAGCAGGATTTGAATCCCCACCACCCGAGGGAGTTGCCCCTCCGGTTTCCCGAATCCGATTCGGCTGCACAGTACCCACATTCTCCACCAGAGGATCATGCATGGTGCCCAGGATTCGATCGTCATATTCGGCCCGTTCAGCCCGAGCACCAGCCTGGTAGCCAATCATGTATGCGATCACCGCCAGCAGAAGTGCCCCGGCAAGGGCAAGAAAGAGATACCCCACGGGCAAGCGGAGCGCCCGCCCCGGTCCCAGCCAGGAAAGCCCCTCCTCCGGCTCGGCAATATCACCAGGTCGCTCATCAGCGTGGACAGATCCCATGCCCATGCGAACTCGCATCAATTCGTAAAGAGCAGGTTTTTTCCCTTTTTTCGACATTGGATCTTCTTTGAAACGGCAATAAGTTAATTCTATCGTCCGATTCGTTGAAATGTGACTATCCCGAGCCGATCACACTCGCGATAGCGATGGTCTCTGTGTGGCTCAGGCTCACCTGCCAATTCGTGATGCCCAATTCCCTCGCCAATGCGGCACATCTTCCACTTAGATGGACGATTGGCCGGCCCTGTGGATCTCGATTGAATTCCACATCGTGCCATGTGATGCCATTTCGCAAGCCCGTACCCAGAGCCTTGAAAACTGCCTCCTTGCCGGCAAATCTCACGGCATACCGCTCTGCCCGTCGGCGAGAGCCGGAATCTGCATAATCCCTCTCAATATCGGTAAAGCAACGCTCCATGAATCGTGAGCCATGATCCGCCAGCATGGCTTCGATTCGCTTCACTTCAACCACATCGATGCCGTGTCCTATCACTCGCATACTCTCTATCCTACCAGCGTCGGCATTTTCCATCTCTTTTAGCTTGACATTCTGACTCTGATGTCAATGATTGGCGTTTGTAGATCCCGCTCGGTCATGCAGGATCCAGTCCAGTAATCATCAGGAGATTAGCCACATGAAATGGTTTTTATCACTTGCTTCGGCTCTGGTATTAGTGCTCGCAATCGGCTGTGAGTGCAATAGTAAATGTGATGGTGCGTCTGCGTGTGCCTTCGGCGAACAGTGCCAGGTCGATGGAACATGCCCGAGTGCGAAAGCTCAGCCCTGCGAAAAAGGTGAGTTGTGCTGCGTCAACACCGGCGTGTGCGCCGAGGATTGTGCCAGCAAATGTGACGGCAAGGCCTGCCCCAGCCAGGTGAATCCTGGTTCCGTGAGTGAACCATCCTGCGAGAAAACCTGCCCCTCGCAGAAAACCGGTTGCAGCGAAGCCAAAACCTGCCCCTCACAAAACGGCTCCTGATTTCCTGATTCAATTTTGATCCCCTTTCACGCGCCGGTGTGTCTCCTTTGCCGGCGCGATTTTCTTGCGCTGATTCACATTGCCCTGCATGCCGATAAACGAAAGTCGTAATCGAACTCCACTTCGTTTACGATGAATTCATGGTGTTGAACGTGGATCATCTTCTCTCCCCCGATGGACCGATTGCCCGGACACTAAACGGATATGAACTTCGCCCGCAACAGCAGGCCATGGCTGAGGCAGTTGAAAAAGCTATGGCTGATCGCAGTCAACTTCTGGTTGAGGCGGGTACCGGCGTTGGGAAATCATTTGCCTACCTCATTCCTGCCATCAAACGCATCCTGGATCACGATGAGCGCGTGATCGTCGTCACCAACACAATCAATCTGCAGGAGCAACTCGTGGAGAAGGATCTGCCGGTGTTGAGCGAAGTTATCCCGGATCAGTTCAACACTGTGCTGGTCAAGGGGCGCGGCAATTATGTTTCCCTCCGTCGGTTAACTCTGGCCAGTCAGCGGCAGGATCAGCTTTTTCCCACCAAAAGTGCACTACGCGCACTTCACAAGCTGGAAGACTGGATCAGAATCACGCATGATGGTTCGCTTTCGTCGATGCCCGGCACACCGCCACCTGATCTGTGGGCCGCAGTGCAAAGCGATACGCATAATTGTATGGGACGCAAATGCCCCACGTTCCGAAGCTGTTTTTTCCAGAGCGCTAGGCGACGAATGGAGAACGGTGATCTGCTCGTCTGCAATCACGCTCTGTTCTTTTCCGATCTTGCTCTGCGCATGCAGGGAGTCGGATTTCTTCCCCCATACGATCATGTCATTCTCGACGAGGCGCATTGTGTGGAGGAAGTGGCATCAGATCACTTCGGCCTGAGCCTGTCCGAACTTCGTGTCAGGTATTTCCTCAAACAACTCTATGACCACAGGAAAAATAAGGGTTTTCTTGCTTCATTGCGCTTCAAGAAGGAAACGCCGGAACTCCTCCATCGCATCTTCGCTCAATCATTACTCTGCGCGCAAACATCTGAACAGTTTTTTCACGATCTGCTGCAGTGGTATCACTCCAGTGGTTCGACGAACGGTCGTATCCACGAACCGGATATCATCGTGAACCACCTCAGTGAAGCAATGCGTCAATTGCACGAGCTGCTTACGCTGTTACGGGAACATGTGCTGTCCGAACAGGATGAATTTGAGCTGAACAGCTTCATCGTACGTGCAAAGGAGATCGCACAGCACGCTGATTGGTTGATCACCCAGCGCATCGACGGTTGTGTGTACTTCGTAGAAGGTGTGAATAATCAGGTAAATCCGAAGAAAGTGACTCGGTCGCGCCGGATCGCATTGAAATGTCAGGCGGTTGACGTTTCTTCAATCCTCCGCGAACACCTGTTCACGGGTGAACAAACCGTCATTCTCACCTCTGCAACACTAGCGACCGCGGCAGGTGATTTTTCTCACATCACGCAGCGACTCGGTTGTGATGCCGCAGAAACACTCCAACTGGGCAGCCCATTCGACCACGTTCGTCAGATGCGATTCCTTGTCGATCGTACCATGCCTCCGCCGAACAACCCTGACTACGTCGATCATCTTGCCCCGCGCGTGAAACAACTCATCCAATTAACAGACGGCGGCGCGTTTGTTCTCTTCACAAGTTTCCGAATGCTCGATCGTATCGCTGATGCTTTGCGCGGAGATATGGAAGAAAACGGTCATCCCGTATTTGTTCATGGTAAAGATGGACCGCCCGGATCATTGCTCAGGCAATTTCGAAAACACCACCGCTCGATTCTGTTTGGAACCGTCAGCTTTTGGCAGGGCGTTGACATTCGGGGCGAAGGTTTGCGCAACATCATCATCACCCGCTTACCATTTGAGGTTCCCGATCGTCCTCTGGTGGAAGCTCGTCATCAGATTATTCAGGAGCGCGGTGGGCATCCATTCATGGAAGATCAACTCCCCCGCGCGGTGATTCGGTTCCGCCAGGGCATTGGGCGACTGATCCGCTCACACGATGATCGCGGTATCGTGGCGGTACTTGATCCACGCATCGTCACCAAGTCCTACAGCCGCATGTTCATCAATGCATTGCCTGAGGATATTGAAATCGAGCAGATCAACGAGGATATCCTTCAGCATTTATGATTTAGCTGACTTCCCGGACGTTGCACGGCCTATAACCTGATTGCCATTTTGATATCAGACGAAGTTTTCGATCACGTCGAGGTGTAAGTCCGATATTCTCGCACCTGATTGTCGTATTCTTTTACTTCAGCACAAATGATGGTTCGTTCGATGAGGCTGAGCCGGCTGAGGACCAGGATGTCCGCCAGTCGATCAGTATGTTTCACCCTCACGGGTGGTCATGTTCAATCTTCTTTGCCTGCTCGGGAGAACAACCAGTGAACCAGGAACATCTTGTTGAACAACTCTTTGCCTTTCTTGTCTCAGGCGATCGGCCTGCATCACGTCAACTTGTCTCGGAAGCGCTGAAGGACGACTTTGCTCCGGAAGCGCTGACAACTGACGTATTCTGGCCGGCAGCGGAAATGATCAATTCGCTCTACCGCGCCGATCAACTCACCAATCTCGCACACCATTATTCAACGCGACTGTTGCGCAACCTCGTCGATGACATTCAGTCGTGTTACACGCAGTTGCCTCGACGGAATCGGCGGATGTTAATGTTTTGCGGGAACCATGAAGCAGAAGAACTCGAAGCCCAGATCGTGGCGGATCTCGCAGAAGCCAATGGGTATGAAGTTTTCTTCGCCGGAGGAGGTATTGCCAACGACGAAATACTCGGAGAGGTTGGCAAGATCCATCCCGATATCCTGCTCATGTTCGCTTCCACGGGTGAGGATCTTCCCAACATCAGGCAATTGATCGACACAATCAAGGAAATCGGCGCCTGTCCTGATCTTCAATTTGTTGTGGGTGGCGGTGTATTCAGTCGCGCGGAGGGGCTGCCCGAAGAAATTGGCGCAGACCTGTGGGCCAACAGTCCGCAGGAACTTCTGGAAAAACTTATCTCCGACAAGGATCGGCGTGCAGCGCCGGATCAGCGCACTGTCGGTCGCAGCCGTCGCAACGTGCGCACAGCCGCATAACACTCAAACGAACCACTCAATACATAACAAACCCGGTTTCGCCGGGTTTTTTATTTGAAGATCATGCGCGATGTTTCTTCTCTGTAATCTTATGGAGTGAATAATGGTGTGGAGAGATAACGTTCGCCGAAGCTGGCAGCGATGGTCACGATTGCCTTATCGTGATTTTCCGGTCGGGCGGCGACACGGGCCGCAGCACACACATTTGCGCCACTGCTAATACCGCAGAAAATACCCTCTTCCCGGGCGAGTCGTCTGGCCCATTGAAATGCATCTTCATTGCTGACCTGCTCGACCCCATCAATAAGCGATGTATCAAGGTTGTCGGGAATGAAGCCTGCACCGATTCCCTGGATTTTATGCGGCGCGGGTTGTCCCCCGGAGATGACCGGGGATGCTTCCGGCTCAACTGCGATGGCTTTGAATTGAGGATTGAGTGATCGGAGATGGCGTGCTACACCGGTGATTGTTCCGCCGGTACCTACGCCAGCGACAATCATGTCAATTTCCCCTTCAGTATCTGCCCAGATTTCCGGCCCTGTTGTCATTTCATGAATGAGTGGATTGGCTGGATTTGAAAATTGCTGCGGAATCCACGTATCCTTACCTGCCGCTGCCAATTCTTCTGCCTTGGCAACTGCACCTGGAATCCCATCTGCTGCTGGGGTAAGAACAACCTCGGCCCCGAGAGCCTTCAGCAGAGCACGTCTCTCTATACTCATCGACTCGGGCATGGTCAGAGTCAGGCGATATCCCCGGCAGGCGCACACGAATGCCAATGCGATCCCTGTATTGCCACTGGTCGGTTCGATGATGTGTGTTTCCGGGTGAATCAGGACATCACGCTCCGCCGCTGCAATCATAGCCTCGGCAATACGGTCTTTGACGCTCGCCATCGGGTTGAAAAATTCACACTTCACGTACACCGTCCCGTGCTCAAGGGGAACCAGTCGATTCAACTTCACCAGGGGTGTATTGAAAACCGTGTGTGTGATATTTTCGTAGATTTTGCCGTGCTGCAGGCTTGATGTTGGCGTTCCAGTCATGGGAAAACCTCCGGAAAAAGGGCCACAAGCTGAATGTCAATGTGTGTCGGCTGCTCAGAATTGTAGCTACTGGATGTAACATACATCTATGACAAACCAACATGAGAACAATACGCTCGGACACGATAGTATTCCCCCATCATTGGAGGACAGTATCGACCGTCTGACTGAGTCGATCATTTCCGATCAAAGAATTCGGCACATCAGCGCGACGTTTTTGCCGGACCGTGAGGCGGTGGTCGGCATTGTCGAAAAACTTACCTGGCTGCTCTTTCCGGGTTTCTTCGGCCCGCGTCACCTCACCGAGCGCACCCTTCACACTCACGTATCTTCAGTATTGACTGAACTGAGCCGGACCTTGTTTGAACAGATCACCGGTGCGTTGCGTTATGAGCGTGGGGTCAGTTCTTCAGCAGCAGATTTTGGCCGAGAGTGTGCCGAGTGCGATACCCGGGCGATTCAGGTTGTTGATGAGTTTCTCGCGGCGCTGCCTTCGGTTCGTAGTCTTCTGAGTCTTGATGTTCAGGCAGCATTCGACGGCGATCCCGCAGCCCGACACACGGATGAAAATATCTTCTGTTATCCCGGTTTGCGCGCCATTGCGGTTCATCGCCTGGCCCACGAACTCTATCGCCTTGATGTCCCGCTCATTCCCCGCATGATGTCCGAAGCAGCCCACTCGGAAACCGGTGTCGATATCCACCCCGGCGCGAGGATCGGGTGCTACTTTTTCATCGACCACGGCACCGGCGTTGTCATCGGCGAAACGACTGATATCGGCGATCACTGCAAGATCTATCAGAATGTCACCATTGGAGCGAAGAGTTTCCCCAAGGATCAGCGGGGGAGGCTCGTGCGCGGCGTGAAGCGGCACCCCACACTCGAAGAACATGTCACCGTCTATGCCGGTGCGACAATCCTGGGTGGTGATACGATCATCGGAGCAGGCTGTGTGATCAACGGAGGAGTATTCCTCACCCATTCTGTACCTCCGGGCTACATCGTTCACGGTCCAGCGGTCGAGCAGTCCATGCGGAGTAATCCGGAGATGCCTCCCCCGGGATATACCATTTGAAGTCAACTCTCCGGATTTTTGCTTGACCGGGGTATTGGAAACGGTACCATTTGACCTTTCCCATCTGAAGGAGCCGACGGTGACGAGATCGGTAGCCCCGATCAAGGCGCCGCAGGGGGCAGCGACAGCGGCTTATGCTCGCTCCCGCTCCGGGGATCTCGCCGCGGATGAGGTTTCGGCTGAGCCGAACACCGAACCGCGACATTTCGTGGTGATTCGAGACGGTCTCGGATCGTGTCACCCTGGCATATCCAGGGTTCGGTAGTTCGGGCTGGCTGACAGATCAGCTATAATCAACCCTGTTCGTCACATGGCCCGTGGTGTAATCGGTAACACACCTGGTTTTGGTCCAGGCATTCCAAGTTCAAGTCTTGGCGGGCCAGCTTTCCTGATCTTGTCTGATTTTTCCGTGATCAGTTTCGCTGGCAACCTCCCTTCTCAGGTTGCAGAGCATGTGCATCAGTTCATCACACCTTCGACCACACCGGTTGCACAATGATGTCGCAACAGTGTTATGCGTGATGAAGGAACAACTGCTCATTTACGACCACACAACGTCACTCGTAAACCTTCACACAATCCTGGAAACTAAAATGGAGCGCGGGCAATGACCTCACCTGACCGCGAGCATCTCAAGATCTTTACCTGTCGAGCCGGGCGACATTTAACTGAGCATATCTGTGAGCACCTGGATCTTCCGGTGGCAGAGAGTGAAACAGAGAGCTTTCCTGACGGTGAATTGACCTTCAAGGTGAATGAGGATGTGCGCGGGAGGGACTGCTTTGTCGTGCAGTCGACCTGTGAGCCGGTGAATGAACATCTTATGGAGCTGCTCGTCGCGATTGATTGTTTGCGACGGGCATCTGCTAAAAGAATCACTGCGGTCATACCTTACTTCGGGTACGCTCGCCAGGATCGCAAGGATGAAGGTCGTGTTCCCATCACCGCCAAACTTGTCGCCAATCTGATTACTGCTGCGGGTGCAGATCGTGTTCTCTGTATGGATCTGCATGCAGCACAAATCCAGGGATTTTTTGATATCCCCGTCGACCACCTTTCCGCCACACCGGTCTTTGTCCGTTATTTCCATGACATACGGGAGCAGTTGGGAGATCTGGTGCTGGTATCACCTGACGTGGGCAATGTTAAGGTCGCCAACAGCTACGCTTCCCTGCTCAATGCAGATCTGGCAATTATCGACAAACGAAGAGAATCGGATACCGAGGTCACCTCGCGTAACCTGATCGGCTCCGTAACCGATCGTACTGTTCTGATGGTTGATGACATGATTTCAACGGCGGGAACCATCTGCAATGCCGCCAAACTCGTGAAGGAAGAGGGAGCGCGCGATGTCATTGTCGCAGCCACACATGCGGTCATGGTAGGTCTGGCAATTCAACGATTGACCGAAGCACCCATCAGTCAGGTTGTCGTTACCGATACCATCCCCAACGGTAATCGCCTGCATGGGCTGGGGAAAAAATTGCAATCCCTCACCGTCACCCGATTGCTCGGTGATGCGATTTATCGAACACACCACGATATGTCCATCTCCGCACTTTTCCGCCGCGGCATCGGAATTCGAAGGTGAGAGAAACATCAAAGTAAACGAATTGATTTCAATTGAGGATAGAACATGCAACAGCAAACACCAACGATCAAAGTCTCACCCCGCCAGCGCACCGGTACCCGGTACGCTCAGCGGTTGAGAAAGTCCGGTCAATTGCCGGCTGTTATTTACGGTCACAAAATCGACCCCGTCCATATCAGTATGGACGAGAAGGAGATTCTTCATCACCTCCACCAAGGTGCCCATGTGATGAAACTTGATGTAGAAGGCGGTAAAACTGAGACGTGTCTCATCAAAGATCTCCAGTTCGGTTACCTCGGCGACAATGTCATACACCTCGATTTCACCCGAGTAAATCTGGATGAGGAAGTAACCGTTAATGTCCGCCTGAGATTCGTTGGTCAGCCTGCTGCTGCAACCAAGGAAGGCGCGATCATCAACACTGTTCTCAACGAGTTGGAAGTGATCTGCAAAGTCAGCGATATCCCGGAAGAGATCATTGTTGACATCGCTCCGATGGAATCACATTACCTGGTCAGCGAACTGCATCTGCCCCCGGGTGTTCGAACTGAAATTGAACCGACTGAACCCGTAGTCACCATCAGTTACGTTCATGAAGTCGAGGAAACGGCTGAGGAAGTTGAAATCTCTGATGAGGCGGCAGAGCCGGAGGTCATCACCGAAGCCAAACCTGAGGATGAAGCTTCAGAGGAAACGACCGAGGAATCATAATGAAACTGATCGTGGGTCTTGGCAATCCCGGAGCAGCGTATCACCAGACGCGTCACAACATCGGCTTTGAGGTGTTGGATCGTCTGGCACGCCGCTTTGCGCCGGGAGTCATCGCCCGCAGCAAGTTTCAAGGGGCATTACTTGAGGGTCAAATGGACGATCAACGTATCCTGCTCCTCAAACCCACAACATACATGAATCATTCCGGCCGCGCTGTTGCTGAAGCGGCTCATTTTTATAAGTTGCCGATTGAATCTGATCTGTTGGTCATCGTGGATGATGTTGCACTGCCCTGCGGACAGATACGGATGCGCGCTGAAGGTTCATCCGGCGGCCATAATGGTCTGACCGACATCGAACAACATCTCAAAAGTGTCGAGTATGCTCGACTTCGGCTGGGGATTGATCCGCCGGGATTGATCCCCCAGAAAGATTATGTATTAGGAAAATTTCGACCGGATCAACTCGAACTTATCCAGCCTGCGCTGGAGGATGCCGTGGCGGCGGCTCAGTGTTGGGCATTGCACGGCTGCACGGAAGCAATGAACCGGTTCAATCGAAAAAATTCTGCCTAACTGGTATCGAAAGGTTACACATGGCAATTGACCGTATTTACACCTATGAAGGATTGTTCCTCTTCCCACAAACAGCTACGGCTCATCTGCAGGAAGCTGTGGATCACATCAAAACCATCCTGGAACGTGCTGATGTTGAACTTATAAGCCTGGGAAAATGGGATGAACGACGCCTGGCGTATGAAATCAAAGGCAACAAGCGCGGCGTGTATTTCCTGGTCTACTTCAAAGCGGCGGCTTCGAAATTGGCAGGCATCGAACGTGATTGCAATCTCTCTGAAGATCTGCTGCGCGTGATGATAACTCGTGCAGATCACATTCCCCCGGAGATTATCGAAGCAGCTGAAGGACAGGCAACGCTCGCTGATGAAATCCGTTTACGTCAGACGGAAATGGAATCAGTGCGAGACGAACCTGTTGCTGGTGATGATGATGACTCGCTGCATGAAGATGACACATTCGAAGATGTCGAAGAAGATGAAGACATCGAATCCATTCCCGAGGTGACGGAACTTTAATTCCCGTAACACAACGCACAACGACTGAATTATTTCCTCAATCCTGAATCGCTCATGAAAGCAATACGTCTGGAGGTCACATGGCCAGTTTCAACAAAGTCTTACTCATGGGTAACCTGACCCGCGATATCGAACTCAAATACACTCCCAGCAATCAGGCGGTGGCAAACATCGGCCTTGCAGTCAATCGGCGTTTCAAATCCCGGGACGGCGAAGCGCGTGAAGAAACGGTCTTCGTCGATTGCGAAGCCTGGGGCCGCACCGCTGAAGTGATGAACCAATACCTCAACAAAGGACGACCGGTGTTTATCGAAGGTCGACTCAAACTCGATCAATGGCAGGACAAGGACGGCTCCAATCGATCCAAACTCCGTGTCGTTGTGGAGAATTTCCAGTTTATCGACTCCCGGGGTGGCCCCGGTGGGCAGGATCCAGTGGGTTCCTCATCAGCACCGGGTCGTACGGGCCAGCCTAATCATGAACCAATCCCCGAAGATGACATCCCATTTTAGGATTTCAACACACATCAACGTATCCAATCAACAAACATCGTTGGGGCGAATGCTCGCTCCTAACTTTCATCAAGCCAGAAAGGACAGCACATCATGGCAAAGAACATTGAATTACTTCTCCTGAAATCAATTGAACACCTGGGCATCGTGGGTGACATCGTCAAGGTGAAACCGGGGTATGCACGAAACTATCTCCTGCCGCTAGGATTAGCTGAAACTCCCACCCCCTCAAAGATCGAAGCGCTCAAAGAAGAACGAGCCAAGGCAGAATTAGAATTGGCTGAACTTCACAAAGCTCGTACCGCTCTCCTGGAGCGCATGCAGGATGTATCCATCACGCTCGTTCGAAGCTGCAATGACAAAGGTCACCTCTATGGCTCCGTCACCCAGCGAGATATCTCCGATCAATTGATCGCTGATGGATATGGCGTCGACGTTCGGTCAGTTCGCCTGAACCAACCGATTCGTAACATCGGTCCCTATGATGTGCCGATCCAATTTGATAAGGATTTGCGCACAACAATCAATGTCGTGGTCGAACCTGATCAGCCGCTCGAAGAACGGGAAGAAATGGAATTTGATGACGAAGGGAACCTCATCGAGAAAGAACCTCCCAAAGCATCGCGCAAGAAAAAGGAAGATGAAGAAAGAACCCCTGAGGCTGCTGAAACTGCAGAATCAGCTTCCTGATCGTTCCCCGCTGTTGGAATCATCCTCATCGAAACAATTCCAGCGCCTGATGATCAATTGAACGGGTGTCCCCATCGGAGGCATCCGTTTTTCATTGACTTCCCACAATGGTGGATGAACTGCTGCGGCGTCGGCGATGACTTCAGATAATCCGATCACTTCGTCACCGAATGTCACCAGGCCGATGATCGAACCTGTCAAATCAGCGACATAATGCTCACCCGGCTCCATCTCCTGATCATTCTGCGCAAAGAAGGAACCTGCAAATACCCAGGGTATCTCAGGGAATATTGCCTGCGTGTGATGATCGCGGATCAATTCACGAAGCGGATACTCATCAGTCTTACCCTGCGGAGTAACAAAGCGCACAGCGAGAGCAAGTTCATCACCTCGCGGTGCAACGAAATGAAATTTTCCTGATACGCTTGACCATGTACCCGGCGATCCCGACTCAAATCCTGCCAACAGCAACGCAGCATGAACGAGACTCGGTTCCACCTGAACCACAAACAACGATTCATGCTCTCTCGTTCCCGGTGTACAGGCAATCTGTTCCAGATAACCTTCCCGCAAACAGCAGACACCATCGATAACCACACACGGCTCATCAAGATTAACCACGACTCCCGGAAACGGCTGTAACACTGTCGGGGAGTCACGATTAATTTCCCCCTGTTTCCCCACACATCCGCAAGTGAAAACAAGTATAAGAATGATGACAATGTGTCGCGTCATTGCACTTCCAAGTCAAAGTTCAATACATTTGATCTGACAATCATACCCCCATTGAATAAAGGCCCGGTAGGAGCGATGCTCCGTACCGAGCCCTTCCGGGGGTAATTGGATGGGTAGAAACAGACTACCCAGATTTAAAGAGGATAACCAACTCCTTCTACACGGTCAAGCGAAATTTCAACATTGACGGGAAAATGGCTACCCTTGACCATATTGGAATCATCATTCATAACCGGGAAGATGTTTACTTCATGTTCACGAATTCAGTGATACGATCCAGATATGCATGAATTGTGCCGCTCAGTTCGATTCTGCGTAGATTTTTCCAGCCAGCATGCGACTCAGGCTGGTAAACACAATACGTTTGCCGGCTGGCCCAGCATGCAGGGAATGGGTGTGTTTTATGAATTGGAAATCGCGTATCGAGGAAAACCGGACCCAAAGACTGGTTATGTAGTAAACATTTCCGATCTGGATCGAACCGTGCATGAGAATGCGGTCCCTCTGATTCAACTGGCAGTGCAGCAACGCAATCAGTCGAATCCTGCTCATCTGCTTCGCCAGGCGTTCCTGGCTCTACACACAACACTTAGCGTTAATCTCTCCGCCCTGACCTGGAAATTAACCCCCTTTTATGCTCTTACATTGAAAGCAACGGCTATGGATCAAGTGCTGATTCGACAAAGATTTGATTTCGCTGCAGCTCATAGGCTCCACAGCTCCCAGCTCGGTGATGAGGAAAACCGGATGGTGTTCGGCAAATGCAACAATTTCCATGGCCACGGGCATAATTACCAAATTGAGGTTGCAGTCACAACGTCATTACCTGATCCGCCTGAGGTTTCTCCATTTTCACTTCAGGACCTGGAACGGGTAGTCCATCAGACGATTATCGAACGATTTGACCACAGCCACCTGAACCTCGATACCGCTGAATTTGCTGATCTGATTCCATCGGTGGAGAACATCGCAAGGGTCAGTCATGATCTCCTGCGAGATCCCATTACTCAGGCTGGCGGAAGCTTGGATCACGTCACAGTCTGGGAAACTGAAAAAACCAGTTGCCAATACCCCACCTCCTGAGCCTCAGGAAAAGGTACAACATCCGATGGATATGATAAGATGGTCCGTTTCCACTCTCTGTACCGGGAGAATTTAAACGCTATGACCTATCTCATCAGTATGATCTCGCTTGTGTGTGTGCTGGCTATCACGCCTCAAGGGACTGCGTTCCTTCAGGATGAAACTG
Organism: Phycisphaerales bacterium; assembly: GCA_028278245.1. Classification (GTDB taxonomy): domain Bacteria; phylum Planctomycetota; class Phycisphaerae; order Phycisphaerales; family SM1A02; genus JANQEQ01. The sequence goes on from JANQEQ010000118.1 coordinate 24,396, forward strand.
CTGTACAGAATCCAACAACTGCCGCCCCCGTCGAAGCATGGACTCCCCTGCAAAAAGAGTTCAGAAATCTCCATCGCTCACTGGAGAGCATGCGCGGATATACGGAGGAGGACAAAAAGATCATCCGCGCCTTTCATGAAAAGGTGAAGACATTTCGTCAGCAGTGGCCCGACGATCTGCGCAGCATGGCGCTGGATTACACACTGTCATCCTGGCTTGATGAGCAGGCTCGCGCCGATGAACTGATTCAACGTCTCGTCACACTCCTGCCGGAAAATCTCTCGTTGAAGGTTTCCTACGGTGACAGTCTACGCATGATGGGGCAATACGAAAAAGCATATGCGCTCTTTGACACGACCGATCCCACTGTATTGGAATCCCGCGATGCAATCACGCTTATCGTGCGCTGCCTCTTTGCGGAGAACCGATTTGAAGAAGCCCTCCAGTTCGCAGAAATAGCAAAGGAAAACACGATCGAGAGCAAGATGGGTCGTGACGCACTGGCAAATCTGATGCCGGTACTGAACGAGTATGTGCCTTTCTGGGAGGACGAGTTGGCCAAGCGAGTCGCGGAAGAATCCGAAGACACGCTTCCCCGGGTTGAACTGAACACAAATCGCGGGATTATTGTCGTCGAACTGTTTGAAGATGATGCGCCCAACACCGTGGCAAACTTCATCTCTCTCGTCGAGCAGGAATTTTACAACGGCACAAAATTCCACCGCGTCCTCCCCAATCAGTTTGCCCAGGGTGGCGATCCACATACCAAAGATGAAGTCATCGGTCGGCCGGGCCAGGGGAATCCCGGGTATTACATTCGTGATGAAATTGGCGAGGATGGTGGCCGCAAACACTTTGCCGGGACACTGTCCATGGCCAAGCAGACTGATCCGAACACCGGCGGGTGTCAGTTCTTCCTGACCCATGAGCCGACGCATTGGCTCAACGGCAAGCACACCGTCTTTGGTCGCATTCTGGAAGGTCTGGATGTCGCCCGCCAACTCGAAAAGGATGATGACCTGTATTCAGCTTACGTCCTGCGTAAAAGGCCCCACGAGTACATCCCGCAGACTCTGCCACTCTCAGGTGCACAAGGACCGAAAGTTATTCCGCTTGATAAACCTCCGTTCCCGATCGAGGATCTCCCCGATTTAGACGCACCCAGGGAAACACCACCCGAATAACTAAAATCCCGGCTGTTTGAAAGGCAACGAAAGCCCCGGCAAGGCTCAACCTATTGCAAACATTTCATAAGTCCTTGTTTCAGTATCTGTCTTGTGGCATGAATAATGAGTTTGACTTGCACCCAT
>JANQEQ010000119.1 GCA_028278245.1 Phycisphaerales bacterium
CTGTTCTGCAGAAAAACGTTTCCTCGGCATCGCCTTGTCCTCCAAATTCCAGCCCAGAATACCACTCTTAGACTGGATTAGTTTTTGGGGGAAAGGTCAAGGATGCTGCGCGATAATGTAATCACTCAAACTCGTGCGATCCGTGTGGTAACATACTGTGGTGTCCCAAATTCCATCAGTTTCCCTAATTCTCCGGCCAATAAGAAGATCCACGATTGGGGAACCACGGTATTCTAGTTTTCCATCTGAGGTATTGGAGCTGATCAATTGGGATGATGCGCACGACTCGATGGAAGATACTGCACGTAGTGATCAAATCGGATGTAGCCAGCACTAAACAGCGTGCTCAGCTACATGATCCAAGAACAGCTTGCTGCCTGGGCTGAGTATTGGGACCATACCCAACAAGTCACTACCAGCCAGGAGGAATGCCATGAAACTGCTCACTAAGTACTTGTTCTGGGCAGCGGTACTTGTTTTAGTTTGCAAGCAGTCATGCGTCGCGCAGCCGACCACACTGTGGACCATTGGGACGAGTGACAAGAACACCGAGGAGTTTGCTCACGCCCCGGGCGGCTATCGCGATTATCGCCAACCGGGCTTATTTGTTGTCGGAACGTCCGATCCCAAGCGCGATTGGCCGTATGTGCATCCCGGCCCGGTGGATGCCTGGGCGGGGAGTATTCCTCATACATTCACGATTCTCTTTGGCCTGCATAAGCCGAGCCAGAATGGGAATTATCGACTCGTCGTTGATCTTGTGGACACGCAGTTTCGCTATCCCCCAAAGCTCCGCGTTACCTGTAACGGGCATCTCGTAGGAGAGCACGACACACCCGCAGGCATCTCTGATCAATCCATTGAGGGATCACCGGAGCAGGGATGCTCGCACCATTTCGCTCTGGACGTAGCCAGCGACATTCTCATCAACGGTACAAATCGTATCGAGATAACGACCACCTCCGGCTGTTGGATCCTCTATGACGCAGTCCGATTGGAAGCGCCCGCTGAAGCACGATCTGTGCCGGTACCTGATGGTTGTCTGCTGCGAAGTGTGACGCCGCGATCGTGTTTGGTTGAGCGCACCGGTCATCTATTCCATCCGGTCGTGCTGGATATCGTTCGAATCGGTTCAACCCTTACGGTGCAAAGCAAGGCGAATGATAGCGAACTCGATGCGATTGAGTTGCAGCCTGGGAGTCAGGAGATCACGGTTTACATTCCGGCAGTACGAGAAGCGACTCCTGTGCATATCGCGCTCGAATCTGATGAACGGACGTTAGTAGAAACGGATATCACGCTCCAACCAGTGCGTAACTGGGAGATTCATCTGATCCACCAGACGCATCTGGATATTGGATACACCCACCACCAGGACGAAGTTCTTGCGAAGCAGGTCGAGTATTTGCGTCAGGCAATGGATTACATCGACCAGACGAAGGATTACCCCGAGGAGGCTCAATTCGTATGGCACCCAGAGGGGATGTGGGCGGTCGATGAATTTATGCGCATTGCTCCCGACGAAAAGAAAGAACGTTTCGTCGAAGCTTGTCGACAGCGACAGATTCACTTGGACGTGCTCTACGCTCAGGCGATGACGGGCATGTTCACCGAGGAGGAACTCTTCGAACTGATGGCTGCGGCCAAGCGGTTTGAGGCTGAATGGGGCGTGACCATTGATTCGGCTATGCAGTCGGATGTACCGGGCTACACCTGGGGGCTCGTTTCGGCACTTGCTCACCATGGTGTCAAGTACATATCAATCGGTCCAAACCACTTCCACCGAATGGGGTATACATTTGAGTGGGGCGATAAACCCTTCTGGTGGGAGGATCCTTCGGGCGAACACCATGTGCTGTTCTGGATGTGCGGTGATGGATACGCGTATTTCCACAACCACCGGCTAGACGAGAACAGTGTCTTCGATTATCTCACAAGTCTGGAGCGCAAGGGCTATCCCTATGAGATGTCGCTGATGCGCTACTGCATCGGTGGCGATAACGGACCACCACGACGTGAGCTGTGTGACTTCGTTAGAGACTGGAACGAGAAATACGTCACACCCAAGCTTGTCATTGCTCGCAACAGCGATGCGCTCAACGAGTTTGCCAAACGTTATGGCGATGAGTTGCCCATAATCCGGGGCGACTTCACCCCGTACTGGGAGGACGGTAGCGCCTCCACAGCACTCGCAACAGGGGTGAATCGCCGAGCCTGCGAGCAGATCGCGCAAGTGCAGAAGCTCTGGGCAATGCTCCGTCCCGATCTGGACCTCCACGAGGATTTCGATCGTGCATGGAACAAGATGATCATGTACGACGAGCACACCTGGGGTGCCCACAACAGCATTAGCCAGCCCGACCATGCTTTTGCGATCCAGCAGGATCTCTACAAGCAGCAATTTGCGCACGACGGGGCGGCGATGACTCAGCGCTTGCTCGAAAAGGTGTCCGTCGCACACCAGGTTGGCTCGACTGATACGTTCGCCGTATACAACACCGCGTCGTGGATGAGAGATGGACTCGTCGTTCTCTCCGCTGAACAATCCACCATTGGTGATCGGGTTGTCGATGGGGAGGATCGTGTCATCCCATCCCAGCGTCTCGAGTCGGGCGGCCTGGCGTTCGTTGCCCGTGATGTTCCTCCCTTGGGTGCAAGGGAGTATACAGTAGAGCAAGGCAAAGCTCTGTTGAGCGGGAATGCCCATGCCGAAGGGTTAACAATTAGCAACAATCAGCTTTCATTATTGATTAATAAGGTCACGGGTGCGATCTCATCGATGCGATACAAACCGGTCAATCACGAGTTGGTGGATCAAATGCTCGATGAGGGTCTCAACGATTATCTCTACATCATCGGTCGCGATCCGACGAAGAATCGCATGACCATCAAGAACGGGATTTCGGTGTTCGTCGAGGACGTCGGCCCGCTTGTCGCAACACTGCGCATCGAATCAGAAGCACCGGGTTGCAGGAAGTTGATCCGACGCGTCCGTGTAGTGGACGGCCTGGACCACGTCTCACTACTCAACACGACCGACAAACTCAAAGAACGTCGTCCCGAGGGTCTCTATTTCAGCTTCCCATTCGATGTTCCTGAAGCCGAAGCGAGGATTGATGTACCTTGGACCGTCGTACAGGTGGAGAAAGATCAGATGGTGGGTGCCAACCGCAACTACTACTGCGTGCAGCGCTTCGTCGATTTATCGAATGATGATTTCGGTGTGACCTGGTCGCCCATCGATGCGCCGATGGTGCAGTTTGATCCCATCATAATTGCCAGTGCCCAAGGCCGTAAGACCTGGCGTACGTTCATAGATCCCAAGTCGTTCCTGCACTCCTGGACGATGAACAACCACTGGGAGACCAACTTCAAGGCTGACCAGGAAGGTATCATCAACTTTGCCTACGCGATCCGCCCACATGAAGGCGGGTACGATGCGGTTTCGGCTCAGCGATTCGGACGTGATGCGTGCCAACCGCTGATGGTCATACCGGTTGATACTGGTCAGCCAAGCTACGAGGCTCCATTTAAACTTATCGGGGACGATGGCATCATTATTACTTCTCTGCGACCCAGTCGGGATGGGCAGGCCATGATGGTGAGACTGTTCAACGTCAGTGACCAGCCGCAGAGCTTCAGCCTACGTTGGTCCCGGCCGGTTGGGCGCTCCTGGATTTCCAATCCAATGGAGAACGCGCTACAAGCCTGCCCCGAGAGTGTCGAACTGGATCGATTCGAAATCATGACCATCAGGATTGACAATCTTGACTGACTAATAGGAGTAGTGGGGGCTGTTCGCTTGCTGCGCTGGGAAAACGCCAAATGATCCCCCCCGACATGGATCGCGTTCGTCCCAGTATGCGTCCGTTTGTCACTTCATTGTTTGATCAAAAGATCCACTCTCCAGAAATGGATCGGGTTGAATTTGGGGTCTGGGTTTTGGCACTGGAAATAGAATTGTGCATGCGGTTTTCTGAGGGTAGATACTTCTTTTCGAGATCGCCGGGTGCGTCTTGGCGGATTACTGAGTTCTTACTATTGAAAAGCCGCTTGATAATGCGGATGAATATTGAGACATGACGGGGGCGGTCTCCCGGCAGTTCGTTGGCGTTCACCATCATATTAAAGTAACTCGCATAGATCCATGCGCCTCTGTGCTCAGTCTGGGTTCTCTATCTGGTAGTTCAGCAAGAACGATCGGCGCCCGTGTGCGAAACTCTGTAGTGAACCATTTGATCCGCCTTCCCTTTCCTGCAAGTCCGTTGAAGTGGCTTGAAGGAACGATTCGTATGATTCAAGCTTGCGTGTATCCTGCTGAACCGCATTGTTGATCAATGCTCGATACTGTGCGATTTGCGGACTGAGTCGTTCCCAATTGAGTGCATACTCCGCGATTTCATGTACACATTCCATGTATCGCTCACGCAAAGCGGGCACTGCTAGCAGACGGCTTCGTAGCGGAATGCGTTCGTTGTCGAGCCCCACGAGCGGATCAAGTTTCACGCCTCCACTATCGGGACCAAACACGCCGCCGCCGGCTGGACCTCTCATGTCTCTGCCACCGTCCCGCCTGCGATCACCGGAAGGTGGTCCAAACATGCCGGGTCCACTTGGTCCAGGCGGGCCATCTGGTCGGCGCCCGCGAGATACACTGAATGCTTCATTCAAATCATACGGAATCAGGTGGAACAGACCATTCTTGTCTCGAAACAGACAGTAATCACTTGCGCGGGTCCAGTACCCATCACTATTGACCAGCGCCACATCGAAGGCAAGGAACCAAAGTGTTTCATCAATATCCAGTATCGGGCTCAACTCCTCGACCAGTCGATCCATCGGGGTCTCATTCAATACTCGACAGAGTTCAACCAGGGCGTACCACGCTTTCGTCCCATCATTTGACTTCATGTCGTAGCGCACCTTGTACGGCTTGAGGTCGTTGCCGTTATATGTAAGTCCGCCATCGCCGCGCGGGCTGCCGGGCACCTTCCAGCGTGTACCTTTTGATGAGCCGAAGTTCTCTTTAGTGAATATCTTGTCGAACTGCTGCACGTTAGTGTAAACACCCCAGTATTCGCCGTTGACGACGACTTTTACAAAGTTCGCTTTCGGAACAGCTAAGTGCTCATCCGCCATCTGTGTGTACAGGACCGTGCTCATCATCGAAGAACCGCCGGCACAGTTCAGCAGGTTCAGCGTCTTATATCCGTACAGCCGCTGGTCCTGATCGATCAGATCAATTGACACATTGAAGGAGCGTTTGTAACCCGCCGGTACCATCATGTAGGACGACTTGCCACGGAATCTTACTCCCACACCCGGGTAGAGCTTGCCGTCAACCACCATCGTTGCCGGTACTTCCACATCAGTGTTGTAGAAATCCTGCAACTCCGCTTCCCAGTCATCATTCTCGAAGTTCAGGAAGATTGTTCGCAGCACGTTCACCTCATACAAAGGTGCATCAGGGAAGTTCTCCACATCATTGGGTGAAATTCTCGGCCCAGGCACTGCGGGCTCACGGTTCCTGCCTCTCGCTCTAGGTCTGCCACTCGGTCTTGGCCTGCCGCGAGGATCTCGTCGTCTCTCTGTTTCGCGCAGCTCCGTTAGCGCCTTGCGGGCCTCTGCACGCTCCGTCTGGTTCAACCAGCCATCGCCGTTGAGATCGTGCGCTTCGACAAGCTTCAGATCTTCCTGCGTGGGTCCGCCGAAACCTCTCGGACCATCCGGGCCCCGCGTTCTGCGTGAATCTCCGTCCCGGCCTTCATCACCGGCTTGCGCAACGGCATGTGTTGTCAGAGCGATGAGGACCAAAACAATGAATGTGTAAGTCAATCGAGCCATCTGTGAAAATCCTGAAAAGGGTTAACGGAGTGAAAGTGAAGTCGATTTAGTCATTTCACATGTCGCTCTGGATCAAACCAGTCTTGCGGGAATCCCGGTGCTTCAACACGATTGAATACGATGACATCAGGTGGTGGTGGATGCCTGCCTTCGCCAAAACGTGGCGGTCCATCGATGAACCGCGGTGGTGGGCGATCGGGGCCTTGACGACCATGGTGAGGGGGTGGAGGTCCATCCAGGTTGTGGTGTTCACCAGGTCGGGGTGGTTTATTGGGATCATGCTGCTCTCTGCGTGGAGGGGGGCGATCTTGGCCGGGACGGCCCATATGCGGTGGTCGTCCATTCGGATCACGCCGCTCACCAGGTCGAGGAGGACCGTTTGGATCGAGCTCACCCTGTGGCAAGGAATCATACTGCCGGATTGAATTATCTCTGTTTCTTTGTTGACTGGGCCAACGCAACTCCATGCGCTGAACAATGTGCGTAGCAGGATCGATCCACAATTCGATGCGCTCCGGATCCGGACCTTCGCGTTTGATCAGTTCAGCTGTTACTCGTTCATACAGTAGTTCCTGATTGTCATCCAACTGCTCCGGTTCACCCTGTGTAAGACGATAATATCCATCCAGACGTCGGAGGAGGTCATCCACCGATTCGACCAATACAGTGCTGTCACCGAGGTTAATCCACTTGGGCCAGGCGCGATCCGGGCGGAACCGTTCGATCATGCCGTCCTGTCGTATTGCCCACCGTCCTTCATCATTGTGTCCCACTACAAGTTGACCACCATCCGGTGTATCAGCGCGAATGACGACATGATTATTATCACGAATATCGATGATGGCATGGAGATCCTGGAACTGTTCATTACCAGGTTTGTGAGTTATTAGTACTTCATACCTGCGGTCACCTGCGCTTTCTGAGGCATCGATGGATGCCTGGACCATTGCATACGCGGACTGCTCGGTAGGAATACTCAAGAATATGACCGTCAGCATCAACAGAATTCCTGCTGCGATCGCTGAGGGAATGCGCCAGTAAATCCGTCGTGGTTTGAGAATTGCCAGCGATTCTTCTTGATCAATCGCCTCCATGAGACGTTCATATCGTCGATTCTGCCTGGACTCGTCGTCGGAATGTATGAATGAAAGCAGACCATGTATGAATTGCTGTGATGCGACATGTTTAACCTGCTCTTCAGATGCTTTTGAATCATCTGTCTCAGGAAACATGTCACCATCTACATTATGGTCGTTACGATTGGAATTGTTCATGGCGCTTCTCCCGGTAGTTGAAGGCAATCCATGAGTAATTGACGTGCCCGTTGTATACGCTTTTTGACTGCCTCAGCACCTGCATCAACCGCGATGGCAATTTCACGAACCAACATACCGCGGCCATAGCCAAGATCGATGACATCGCGCATCCGTTCGGGTAACTTGTCCATGCATAAACGAAGTTGTTGTAGGCGATCGCGGAATGAATCAGCTGGTGTGCTTTCGAAATTTCGAATGCATTTTTCCAGCCCCTCCAGAATAGCCGGATCACAGTTGAGTAAATCGCGTCCAGACTGACGGCGATGTGCAAGAACCAGGTTGCCTGCAATTCCACGCAGCCAGGGGCCAAACGGCCTGCTGCGGTCGTAATCATCCAGTCGTCGCCACGCAATGAGCATCGTCTCCTGGAATAGGTCATCAACCAGGTCTGATCGCTTTACGAGACTGCGCAAAAACGCCGTAAGCATATCTCCGTTCTGGCGCACGAGGATCTCGAACACCTCGCTTGCCGATGGATGTGGGCCGTGTTTGGGTGGAGTCATGTCACTTGTTATTGCCGGATGGAGCGTTTAAGGGGACATCGAATTGTAAAGTAAAGATGGAAGTGCGATTAAATATTCTCTCCTATGACATCTTTGGTGGTTCAGGACATCCACATCAATATTTGTGAGTTTTTCGTTAATTTTATGTCCCCACTAGAGGTGCACCATGCAATATCAAGTGGATAAACCCACTTTTTGAGGTGTGCCCTCAGTTTTTATCTGGGAGACATGATATGTTGAAATTCACAGTTCTTGGTGTTCTCATCCTACTCACCTACATTCCTCGATCCGCTACAGCAGCCTTAGCTCCTCCCGAACATCCGTTGTTTGCAGGCGATGCTGTACATGAGATTCACCTGACCTTCAGCCAGCCGGATTGGTGGCAGCAATTGAGAGACAATTTCGAAGGGCTCGAAGATCCACTCTATCTTGAAGCCGAGTTTGACTGGAGCGATGTGCACTTTGACACAATCGGTGTCCGCTTTAAAGGAAACAGCAGCTACACATATCCCGGGGTGAAGAAATCATTCAAACTCGACATTGATGAATTCGTTGCCGGTCAGGAAGTCTACGGTCTGGACAAACTCAATCTCAACAACTGCTTCCTGGATCCCAGCTTCGTTCGGGAGAAGTGCTGCTACGAGTTGTGCGAGGCTATGGGACTGGCAGCGGAACGCACCAACTATGCAGCCCTCTACATCAACGGTTCATATTGGGGGCTGTACCTCCTGGTTGAACAACTCGACCAGGAGTTCATCGAAAGCCGATGGGGCGCAAGCGAAGAGGGCAATCTCTGGAAAGGGGAACCCTACGCTACGTTTGAGTATCTGGGAACGAATGAATCATCTTACTACGATGATTACGAGTTGAAGACGAACGAGGAAATCAATGACTGGTCGAGCCTTGTCGAGTTCGTGGACGCGCTGAACAACACGCCGGTCGGGAATCTCGTCGATACGATGCATCCCCTCCTGGACGCAAACTCGGCTCTGGCTATGCTTGCGATCGACAACTTCACGGTGAACCTCGACAGCTACGTAGGTCGATGCGCCAACTTCTACTTCTACCACCGCGATCTGGACGATCGCATGGTGTTTGCGAAGTGGGATCAGAACGAGGCGTGGGGCATCTTCAACCAATACGGCTTGTCGTTGACACAGATGAAGCAGCTTGATCCGTACTGGGTTAATCCTCAGTGGAACGAAGACCGTCCGCTTGCGGAGCAGATGTTCCAGGTGCCCGCCTATCAGGATATTTACCTCGGGCACATGAAGAAACTTATGGCAGGCCCTGCGGAGCCGACGACGCTGCTCGCTCGCATGGGGGAACTCCGCACGTTGATCCAGTCGTATGTCTATGCCGACACAAACAAGATGTTTACCAACTCAGAATTTAATACAGCCATGACGTCCAACATTTATGAAGGCCCGCGACTCATCCCTGGACTGAACGGCTTCATCCAGGATCGTCACAATTGGCTGTCGGGTCAGATCAGCACATGGACACCCATCGAGGGACTTGTCATCAACGAACTCATGGCCAGCAACAATGCAACCTTGGCCGATGAGTACGATGAATATGACGATTGGATTGAAATCGCCAATGTTGGGGTATCATCAATCAATCTCCTTGGTTTGGAATTGACGGATCATCACGATGGCACGGAGACGTTCGTCTTCCCGAACATCACACTTGATCCCGGTGAGTACCTTATTGTCTGGGCAGATGAACAACCTGAACAGGGTGATCTCCATGCGCCGTTCAAGCTCGATGCAGACGGCGAAGAAGTTTATCTCGTTGATAACGGCGTCATTATCGATTACGTCACGTTCCCGAGCCTTGCTGCCGACGTGCCCTGGGGACGCTGGCCCAATGGTAGTGGTGCCTGGCAAATGCTAAGTCTGGCCACTCCGGGAGCGGAGAATCAGAATCCGGAGGAGCCCGAAGAGATCGTGCTCTTCATCAATGAATTTGTCGCGCTCAACGACACCGGTATCCAGGATGAAATGGGAGAATTTGAAGATTGGGTTGAGATCTATAATCCCGGTCCGGATCCGGTCGAGATGGCGGGTCTGTTCCTCACGGACGAACTTGTGGAGACAACACAATGGTCGTTCCCGGAGATGACGCTCGATCCCGGTGCATTCATCATTGTCTGGTGTGATAACGACGAAGACGACGGCCCGCTGCATACGAACTTCAAACTCAGTGGATCGGGCGAAGAGATCGGCCTCTTCGGACGACTCGCGGCAGGAAATCAAGTCATAGACAGTTATGTCTTTGGTGCACAGACGACAGACATTTCTGAAGGTCGAGAAACAGATGGTGGTGAGCCATGGGTGTTTTTCGAAATCCCTACGCCGGGTGCATCCAACAACAACAGTTGTCCAGGTGATCTCACCGGTGATCAAATGGTAAACATCGATGACATCTTTGCCATACTTGGTTTGTGGGGTGATTGTGATGATCCCTGCCCGCCATATTGCGATGGTGATCTCACGGAAGATTGCACAGTCAATATCGACGACATCTTCGCCATCCTTGGTCTGTGGGGTGAATGTCAATAGCCAGGTTTCTTGTATTGAAGCTTTACTGATTAGGAAAGTATGCAAGAAGTGGATCGCACACTTACATCACGATTTGAGTTCAAATACCTGGTTCATCATGACCTGTTACCCTCACTGCGCAGCTACATTCAGCCATTCGTGAAGCCAGATCGATATGCAGCAGAATCAGACGATTCTACCTATTGGATAAGCAGCCTTTATCTGGATAATTCCAATTTCAGGCTCTACCGGGGCACAGTCGAGGGGCACAAGAATCGCTTTAAACTTCGCATCCGTACATATTCCGATATGCCTGATGAACCAGTGTTTTTTGAAATCAAAAGACGCAATGACAAGGTGATACAGAAGACACGAACCAATGTTGATCGAACGAATGCAGGATTGCTTCTTGAGAATCGACAGATTGGCGGGATAGGACTTCCAAATGCATGCTCCGAAATTCCCCAAGAGTTCTTGAATCTGGCTCATCGTTTCGGAGCACGGCCAGTTGTTCGTGTGAAATATCGCCGAGAAGCTTATGAAGCGACAGGTAGCGAACCGTTGCGGGTTACGTTCGATACACAGCTCTCCTGTGCTCCAACATCAGGCAATAACTTTTCACATAACGGATTAGGCTGGCAGACCATCAACCCCGGGGGAGTAATCCTGGAGATCAAGTACACCGGCGCTTTTCCTGCATGGGTAGCGGAGATGGCATTTCGTTTTGGTCTGCGCAAGCAATCAGTACCCAAGTACATCATGGCGGTTGATACGGCATTCAAGCCGGGTGATCCGTTCCGCGCAGTGGTGACCGTACCACGTGGAACGACAGTTGTTCATTTGAGAGGAGACTGAACCATGGAGCCGCTCATTCAGTTTCTTACGAGTGTGGATCACCAAGCTCCGGATTACACGATTCGGGCTCTGGGACTGTCACTGCTTCTATCGTTTGTACTGGGTCAGCTCATTGCCTGGACATATAGTCGGACGCATTCCGGTCTTTCCTATTCCAGATCTTTCACACAATCACTCGTGCTGATGACAATAGTTGTATCATTGGTCATGTTTGTGATAGGGAACAACATCATCACTGCTTTTGGATTAATCGGAGCATTGGCGTTGATCAGGTTCCGGAATGTTATGAAGGATACGCGTGACACGGTTTTCGTTTTCTTTTCACTCGTTCTGGGGATGGCGGCAGGCTCCCAGCGTTACACTGCTGCAATCGTGGGTAGTGTGGTGCTGGTGTTTATTGTGTTCTATATGCACTTGACTGCGTTTGGCTCTGTAGGCAGGTATGACGGGCACTTGACTTGCCGAATTAACTCTTCCTTGGAGGAGCAACGTGAAATATTTTTCACTGTGTTGCGTCGTTTCTGTCGGAGTTTCCACCAGGTTTCTTCGCGCCAAGGCACTGATTACGCAGAATATGTTTTCCAGGTTCGTCTCCGTGATCACCAAAGAGGGCGGGAAATGTCTCAAGAATTAAATCATGTGGAGGGTGTCGATGATGTCATTCTTGTACTACATGATGAATTTGCGGAGATCTGATGATGGATTCGAATGAGCCCTCAACTCAACATATTCGAACTCCGCTCCCGCAGCGGTTATCAGAGTTTCGCCGCGGGCCGATGATCCTCTTGATCTGGATTGTTGCCGCATCCACTGTGGGATGGATGCTCATGCAGAGATTTGAGCGATGGCAATATGTTGGTGTTGCATGCTCGTCACATTACGAAATTACAACCTCCGTTGCAGGGACAATAGATACAATTTACGTCAAGCAATTTGATCTGGTAAAGGCTGGAGAGGTCATAGCACACTTAGATAGTACCCACCTTGAAGCCCGAATTGCTACGGCGCAAGCCCGGGTTGATCAGCTTTCAGCTGAATTAGATGCTGCTCGATTACAACTGGATGAAAGGTCAACGAATAACAAGGCTGGTTTGGTCGCTGAACTGAGAAGGTTTCAGATAGATGAGGTAGACCTGCTGTTGAGGGCAATGACTATAAAAGTAGAATTAGAAACAGATCGAATTTTATTGGAACGTATGTCATCCAAACTTGCCCGTACTCGTGAGTTAGTGCAGTGGGAAGCTGTCGCGACGGCCGAAGAAGAGGATCTGGAGCTCGAATCACAGGAGATTGCCCGTCAGATTGAGCTGAATGAACAGCTTTACAATACCACTATGGAAAAGCACGCGGTTGCTCGTTCTCGTCGAGAGTCATTCGAAAACCGTATTTCCACCAGACCCGATGTCGAGCCGCAACTTAAGTCATTACGTGAGGCCGTGCGTGCAGAGAATCTTCGATTGCAGGAAATCGAATTGTCTCGACGAAATCTTGTTCTGAGATCACCGATTGCAGGCAAAGTAAGCGAAATGCATATCAATGTCGGTCAGGCAATCTTGGCCGGAAAACCGGTAGCTACTATTACCGAAGTGGAATCTTCTGGCGTGATCTGTTATCTACCTCCTTCCCCACAACAATCTCCTGATATAGGCGCGCGGGTCATCATCACCCGAAGTACCGATCATAGTGTGGCGGCGGAATCCATAGTTACAAGAATAGGGCCAGCGGTCGTGGAACTTCCTGAGAATCTGTGGCGGGATCCGGCCACCCCTGAGTATGGAGTCCCACTACTCCTCAGTCATGTTTTCGACATGAATCTGATTCCGGGTGAACCAGTAAATGTACGAATCCTAAAGTAATTCCTGTCCCCTCACACTGAACAATTGCGTGATTAACAATCTTAATAAATAAACCAGGTGGTTAGAGGAGAATCGATGAACAGCTTAACAAGATATGCCCTAATGATGACTGTACTTTACGTTGTCACACCTGCAGTTGCGCAGGACCTCTATGACACAACCGTGTTGAGAACGATCAATCTTACGTTCTATGATGCGAATTGGCTTGATCTTCTTGAGCAAAACTACGAGTCGCAGACGAACATACTTGCCGACCTCCAGATGGATGATGAGGAATGTATTGGGGTTGGTGTACGCATTCGCGGTAACACTTCTTACACCCAACTTCCTCCCGGATCGGTCAAGTACTCACTCAACATCGAGGTGGACTTCACGGATCCTGACCAGGATCTGCTGGGATACAACACGCTGAACCTGAACAATGGCCACCGGGATCCCACGTTCTGTCGCGAAGTCGTATATAACAACATCACTACCCGATACCTGCCTAATCCCCGTGCCAATCACGTACTACTGACACTCAATGGCGAAAACTGGGGTGTCTACGTCAATGTGCAGCAATTCAACAAGGACATGCTGCGGGATTATTTCGAGGACGAAGACGGACTTCGGATAAAGTGCCCGAACGACCCACAAGGACCGGGACTTCGATATAATGGATCATCATCGTCCGGCTACACGGGGGATTACGAGATCAAGGATGATGGCGGTTTATCCGATCCCTGGGGTGCACTCATTGATGTTTGTTATGCAGTGACTCATGGTTCTTTGCAGAACTGGGAGGAGATTGATCTGCTTTTTGCAATTGATCCTTCACTCTGGTCAGTTGTCCTGGAGAATCTGCTCACGGACGATGACAGTTATGTCAACAAGGGTGCGGATTTTATGACATACCGAGATCCTCAGGACGGCCGAATGCACCTGCTCCAGACGGATGCGAATGAGACATTCAGAGATATATCCTGGTCACCCACCAAGAACTTCAATTTGCAAAATCGACCTGTATTTTCACACGTACTTGACGTTCAAGAATTGAGGCAGCGTTATTTTGCTCATTATCGTTCCGCGCTTGAGGTGCTCGACTGGGAAACCCTTCAGACGGAATTTTATGCATTACGTGACCTGATCGATGCCGAGGTTCAGGCAGATCCGAAGAAACTGTACACCTATGCACAATTCCTGCAGAACTTTACCGACCCAGTGAATTTGGGGGGCGGACCTGGCGGCGGAACCGTAGTCGGTTTGCAACAATTTGTGGAAGAGCGGGGAGTTTACCTTGCTAATGTGACCGAACTCAACGCATCAGGACCCGCGATATCAGATGTGCAAGCTTCGGCAGAGCTACCTGATCCCAGTGATCCGGTCTGGGTCACCGCAACCGTCACTCCCGATGGCAGTCCGATCGCCAATGTTGAACTGTTCTATCGAGGCCTGCCCGGGATCTACAGCCGCGTTGAAATGCTTGATGATGGCATGTCCGGCGATGGTGGAGCTGGAGATGGCGTCTATGGAGTACTCGTACCTATCGTCGCCAGTGCAGGACAGCAGGTGGATTACTACGTGATGGCCGTATCCGACAATACCTACAACTCTCTTTCTTTTGGTCCGTTCCTAGCTGAGAATGGTCCGCTTTCATACTCATATAGCTTCGGTGCCAGTGGCTTGCGAATCACCGAGTACATGTACTCGGGTGACGGCGGTGAGTTTGTTGAATTCACCAACCTCTCTGAAGAACCGATTGATCTCACCGGATGGAGCATGGACGATGACAGTGCCACTCCAGGAACATTTGATCTTTCTGCTGCGGGTATCGTCCTGCCCGGGCAATCAATCGTTATTACGGAAGATGAAGCCGTTACCTTCATGGCTGATTGGAGTCTTGTCGGTGTCATTGTGCTTGGATTAAACGATGTTGCGAAACTCGGCCGCAACGATCAGATTAACATCTACGATGCTGACGACAATCTCATCGATCGCCTTGATTATGGTGACGAATCCTACCCGGGAACGATTCGCGCCCGATATGCCAGTGGTCAGGCGTGTGAGGATCTGATTGGTCAAAATGACATTTTCGGTTGGGTGCTAGCCGAGGTTGGAGACGGTTATGGATCGTACGCTTCGACTCCGGGCGACATCGGTTCACCTGGCTTGTTCGTCGCTGTATCATGCTGCTCGGCAGATCTGACCAGTGATGATCAGGTCAACATTGATGACATTTTCGCGGTACTCGGACTATGGGGCGATTGTCCAGATCCCTGCCCACCGTATTGCACGGGTGACCTCACGGAGGATTGCACTGTCAACATCGACGATATCTTCGCTATCCTCGGTATGTGGGGTCCGTGTGAGTAGAAGAATGTGTTATCACAATTCCAAACCCGAAGAGAGCATCTAGACATCATTGATGGATATATTGATGAAATGGTCAATCATTCGATATATGTGATGACCTGTGTCAGAATATATCACTATGAGTGATACAGATCGTTTTGCCAAGCTGGAAAACTTGTTTGAGCAGGTGCGTGATCTGGAGACTAATGCGCGCAAGGCGTTTCTCGATCATGAATGCATTAATGATGCTGATTTACGTCATGAAGTGGAAAAACTGTTAGCCCACCACGATCGTGGTGGAATGCTGGATGATCCCATTGATATAACAAATGCACAGGAGGAATATCTTCCGGAGAGTGTTGGTCGATACCAGGTGCTTGAATGTCTTGGCCGGGGAGGTATGGGGGTGGTTTATCGCGCCGAGCAGGATCAACCACAACGGCAGGTGGCACTGAAGATGATGCATGCTGGACTTCGGTCAAAAGATCTTCAGCGCCGATTCGAATTTGAATCCAGCGTACTGGCCCGCTTACAGCATCCGGGTATTGCTCAAATCTTTGAAGTTGCCACTTGGGATGACGGAAATGGTGCCAGACCGTTCTTCGCCATGGAGCTTGTGGAAGGAGTGGCGCTCGATCAATTTGTCAAAGAGAAGCATTCTATTGAAGCAAAATTACGGTTGTTTATTGCCATCTGCGAGGCCGTACATCACGCACACCAAAAGGGTGTCATCCATCGCGATCTCAAGCCGGCCAATATCATGATTACGCACGATGGCGTACCCAAAATCCTTGACTTCGGCGTCGCACGCACCACTGATGCAGATCTGCAAGCCACCATGTACACGTTACCCGGGCAACTCGTGGGAACTCTGACTTACATGAGCCCTGAGCAGATTAATTCCGATAGCAGCCAGCTTGATACTCGATCAGATGTATATGCGCTAGGTGTCATTCTTTATGAATTGTTGGCAGGTCAGCTTCCGTATGATTTAGCGGATAAGTCACTGGCTCAGGTCGCGCGTATCATTAACGAAAGGGAACCGCGGTCACTGGCATCCCATGATCGTAAATTACGCGGTGATCTGACCACTATCGTAAGTAAGGCACTGGAGAAAGAACCGGAACGTCGCTATGCATCTGTATTTGGACTGATCTCAGATTTACGACGTTTCCTCGCACATGAACCTATTGCAGCACGACCTGCCAGCGCGGTCTATCAGATGACAAAATTCGCTCAGCGCAATAAGACAATTGTTGGTGGTATGGCTGCGATGATTGTCATTTTGCTGAGTGCAACAATCGTCCTTTCCTGGCAATCGGCGCGCATTAATACTGAAGCACGTACGCGCCAAGATGTAGCGAATTTCCTTCGTGAAATGCTGACATCACTTGATCCAGCTAAGACAGCAGGAGAACCACTGACGGTGCGCGATATGCTCGATGATGCATCGTTGCGTCTGGAAAACTCGTTTGAAACAGTACCATCAGTACGTGCTGACCTTCAGGGAACTGTTGGGTCAACTTATCATCTCCTCGGAGAATATGAACAAGCGGAATACCATTACCGCCAAGCAGTTAATGTCTTAACTCAAGAACATGGTATCAAGGACGAGAAGACACTGAAAATACTAGCTGATTTCGGACTCACCCTGAAGGAACTCGATCGTCTGGAAGAAGCGGAATCTATATTGCGAGATGCACTTTCGCACATTGAGGATCCGGTATCTCCTATTGCAATAAAAGTGCGGCGATTCCTCGCAATCGTGATGGTAGGCATGGGCAGAACCGAAGAGGCAGATGCGTTATTTCGGTACAACTACAACAGCCTGTTGCACAGCCACGGTGACAAGTCTGTGGAAGTAGCAAGTGAGGCAATCAACCTCGGCAGTGTGCTGATGGATTCCAAGCGGCACGATGAAGCACTTCCACTCCTCGAGGAAAGCCTTGCCACCCTGCGCCGTGAACTCGGGGATGATGACCCGGTTACAATCAGTGCGATAAATAACGTATCGGCTGTGTATCACAATCTGGGACGAGAAGAGGATAGCAATGAACTGCTACGAGAAGCTGTCGAGCGCAGCACGCGTGTGCTTGGACCAGTACATCTTCACACCTTACGACGACGTCATAATATGGTCAGGGGGGCGATGCGACGTGGTGATTATGAGGCGAGTATCGCCGAAACCGCAAATACCGTTGCCATCTGCGAGCAGGAGCTCGGTCCAACACATAGCGAAACTCTCACCTGGGTTGAAATGCTGGTAACCGGTTTAGCATTTGGACGCTCAATGGAAGAAGCAGAACAAGTCGCTCTTAGCTGGTACGAACGTTTGGAATCCGAGCACGGTCCGACGAGCCGCAGTGCCGGGCGCATGGCTTACTTGGTGATGAACCTGTATGACAGCTGGGGTAAGGAAGAGTTGGAAGCCGAATGGCTCCGACGAGCAAAAACATCAGTGTACATTCCGCCGGATTTCATTATGCAAGAAGAACTTCCACAATGACTGAAGAGCCTGAAAACATGATGCGCTCGAATGAACCTGATATGTTGGCTGACGTCTATGGAGACCTCCGCCAAATTGCTGCAGAATATCTGCGCCGTGAACGTCCTGACCATACTCTGCAACCCACGGCGCTGGTTCACGAAGCATATCTCAAGCTGGCTGATAGCGGACAATGGAAGAGCGCCGCTCATTTTCGTGCAGTGGCTTCACGGGCTATGCGGCAGATACTCGTGGATCATGCACGCATGCGTGGGCGATTGAAGCGGGGCGGTCAACATGAACGCGTCATGCTCACCACGGGTGTGGCGCTGGGTATGGATCGTGACCTTGATGTGCTGGCGCTTGACGAAGCGTTATCTGCCCTGGCGGGATACGATGAAAGAAAAGCACAGGTCGTGGAGCTCCGCTTTTTCGGCGGTCTTAGTGCACGTGAATCAGCGAAAACTCTCGGTATCGCGCAGAAGACTGCCGAAAGCGATTGGTATTTTGCTCGTGCGTGGCTCCATGAACGACTTTCCCAACGCTAACATTGCCATGGATTAATCAAAAAAATAAATAAAAATCGATGGGAAATCCCCCGGTCGATGACGCAGTTCTCTTGACAGCATCATGAATTTTTGCCGGAGGCTTTTATCATGTTATGTTTCAGGATTCGTGTCATTGCGTTTTGTCTGCTTACTCTGGTGCTCACCACGAACCTTAGATTGGTGAACGCTGATTCTACGTTTACTTATCAGGGAGAGCTGACCAATGCCGGAGCACCGGCGCACGGTTCGTTCAATTTCCAGTTCAAAATGTGGAATGCGGTGGTTGGAGGATTACAAATCGGGAGCACGGAAGTGCTCAATGGCGTTTCTGTTTCCGAAGGTAGATTCACCGTTCAACTCGATTTTGGAGCTAATGCTTTTGATAACAATAACCGCTGGCTGGAGGTAATAGTAAACAGTATTGCGCTCTCTCCTCGCCAGTTGATCACCCGATCACCATACGCAATCCAAACCCGTGGGATCTATGTTAATGATGAAGGCAAGGTGGGTTTGGGAAGTACACTCGCCACCGAGATGCTCACGATCAAGCATGAGGATGCCAATATTCTGTTGCTCAGCCAAGGCAATGACTGGGGCCCCGAGATCACCATGCGAAACACCGCTTCGGGGATTTCCACGATCCACGGGAGTCTGATCTTTGATGACGGCTCCCGCTTGGCGGAGATCGGCTACGTCAAGCCGTTCATCGGCCCGGATGGTCTTCAGTTTTCAGATTCTGTGGGCGCGACGATGAAGATCGCCGAGGGCGGGAACGTCGGTATCGGGACTACTGATCCACAGACACCACTCGAAGTGATGGGGCTGATCCAGTCATCAGGTGAAGGTGCTTCGGTAGCAGCACGGAATCCAAACAACGATTCAGCATCAGTCACATTAGGCTGGCTGAATGATGTCGCTCGTATCCGTATTGGGGGTGAAGGACCGGGCGCAGGCGGGGGATTGGATATCCAGCGTGTAGCAAATGTGTCCCTTATGCGGATCCTGAACAATGGATACGTCGGCCTTGGTACGACCGATCCACAGGCCAGACTCCATGTCGAGGGTAACGCTCGAGTCAACGTGCTTGAAGTTATGGGCGCAGACCTCGCTGAACGCTTCCCGACCAGCACGACGGATGTCATCGAGCCGGGTACTGTGATGGAGATTGATCCCGAGAATCCCGGTGAACTTCGCATTGCCACATCGGCGTACAGCACGCTTGTCGCCGGCGTGGTCAGTGGAGCCAATGGTCTTCCCGCAGGTGCTGTCATGGGCAACATGGAAGGTCTTGAAGATGCACCTGCGGTTGCATTGACCGGTCGTGTATGGGTGCACTGTGATGCAAGTTTATGTGCGATTCGACCGGGTGATCTTCTGACTACTTCAATAACACCCGGCCACGCCATGCGCGTCGATGATCACACCCGTGCGCATGGTTCCGTCATTGGAAAAGCTATGACTGGTTTGGATGAAGGCAAGTGCGGCCTGGTGCTCGTACTTGTGGGGCTTCAGTAAACACACGCAAAAGGAGAATACACCATGTTGTTACTACCTGCTTCCATGTGTGTGATACTTGTGGTTACCTCGCCAGATTCGCACACCCACGATTCGTCAGCTACAGATCACACACACCATCCGGGATCAACTGCATATTGTCCGACTGAACCAGCCGAATGGATCGGACGTGGCGGCGGAATGAATGGTCATGGATGGGACGGCGAAGGCACAAACTCAGCAACAATCTACTTCCACATTGAAAATACAACCAACGATATGAGCGCACAGGAACAACGCTCGGCGTATATCTTTGCGTTAGTAACGTGGGCGAGTTACGTGGATATCGACTTTGTCGAAATCGCGGCACCCAACTGGGATCAATCTATCGATTTCCGTTATGCAGTGGGTGATCATTGTGCCATTGAAGGTGACGAGTGCGGCGATCCGGATTGCCCGTTTGATGGAGCAGGTGGTGTGCTAGCCCATGCAGGTTTCCCACCGGGTGCCCCTTCACAATGCGTCGATCCGATGTCTGAAACATGGGCGGGAAACGTTCACTTTGATGATGATGACATGTTCGAGCAGGATGATGCAGGTGCGGGTTTTAGCCTGATGCTGATTGCCGCGCATGAAATCGGCCATGCGCTGGGGCTTGTTCACGATACAGGTTCAGGTGGACCGCACATCATGAGGCCGACGATCAACACGGATGATGGCATGCAGGCTCCTTCGTCTTCAGACATTGCAAATCTGAGGTCGGGATACGCTGCCGGTGTCGGCAGCGTCACCAAGCTCGAAGATTCTGGCATTTGGGTTAATAGCGCTTGGCTTGGTCCTGAGAATGGAACTGCAGGTAATCCATTTGACACCGTCGCTGAGGGTGTCGGTGGTCTGCCGCCGGGAAATGACGGCATCACCATCCACGTGCTCGGAGGGTACTACCCTGAGAGTCTCACTATTTCTACGCCCTGCACGATTACCTCAGAGTTCAGCACAGCGTACATCGGGCAGTAAATACCTGGAGGAAAGACATGATTTTACGTTATTCATCAACCCTGTTCATTACATTGCTGGTCCTTGCATTTTCTGAGCAAGTAACTGCACAGACAGACACTACCTTTACATACCAAGGCGAACTCACAGATGGCGGCGAGCCTGCCAACGGATCGCACAACTTCCAGTTTGGTCTCTGGGATGCAGACGTGGGAGGTTCTCAGATTGGAACAACTGCGATCCTCAATGGGATTCCCGTCACGGACGGGAAGTTCACCGTCGAGCTTGACTTTGGCGCCAGCGCCTTCGACAACACTGGCCGGTGGTTGGAAATCGTGGTTAATGGCATAACGCTGTCGCCGCGCAATCCGATCACACGATCGCCTTACTCTGTGCAGACACGTGGCATCTTCGTCGATGACGAAGGTGACGTCGGTATCGGAACGACCGAGCCCGCCGTCAACCTGCACATCGCCGGCACACGTCCCGAGGTACGCCTTCAGCACGGCAGCGTGGACGGCAACTATACGCGTTTCTGGGATTACGACCTTGCGCGCATGAAGCTCCTGAAGTACTCGACTGCCTCAACAGTCAAGATGGACTTCAGCCCGATGCCCGGGGTAGGCGCCGGCGCGCGGATTCGCTTCTTCCGCGACACCTACGCCCCCGGCGATGAGAAGGTCGTCCAGTTCATGCGCGGTGACGGTACCGCCTCCAGCATCTCCGCCCAGATTGGCGTGGATGGAGTCGACAGCTTCTTCCAGGCCCACGGCGGCAACCTCGGCATCGGAACCACCAGCCCCACCGCAGCGCTTGATGTCGTCGGCGACAGCACCTTCCGCAATCGCCTGCGCGTCGGCTACTCTGGCGGGGATCTGTTCGGACAACTCAACGTCATAGACTCGAACGATGGTTCCCCCTTCGGCATCTATGCCTATATGGACAACAGCACGTTCCCAACCATCTTCACGATCAATCCGACCGGCCCGTCACTCTGGGCGCAGGGGTTCAGCGACGCATCGTTGGCCGGAGGCGGCGTCGTTGTAGTTGGTGATAATGCGGGAACGAACCTCGCCATCGATGACGACGAGATCATGGCCCGTGACGGGAGCTCGCCGGCTGCGCTGCACCTCAACGCCGAGGGCGGCGATATCAACATGGGTCAACATAACATCCACCCGGCATTTGCCTATGGGAAGGTAGCTGATACCGGATCTCCAATCGCTGTCTCACAGAATGTATCTGCCGTACATCGGCTTGACGAAGGCGACTATGAGATTCTCGTGGATGGCGACGCTCACCCAAACGACATTGTTATTGTGACCACAAATGACCAAGTATGTATTGTAGGGGCATTCGTGGACAGTGGGGTCTACAGAGTCCGCCCTCGCACTCGTAACTTCGCCGATCCGATTGACACGGCGTTTAGTTTCATTGTGTATAGACCGTGATCCCCGAATTTGTTGAATACGAAAAATAAGCAACAACGCAACTGACATAATCATAACTACTCCCAAATGGAGATAAATACATGAGACTCACACGAATCCTTACATCCTTAACCTTGTTATTTCTTGCTGCGGCAACGAACAGCCTTGGCAATTTCGAAATCCCCTGGCATACAATCGATGGTGGAGGGGGAACTTCGGCGGGTGGAAATTTCGCACTTTCCGGCACCATCGGCCAGCACGATGCCGGTAACCCGATGACCGGTGGTAATTATTCACTGATCGGCGGTTTCTGGGCCGGCACTGGTACATCCTCTGCACCCTGTCCGGCCGACCTGACTGGTGATCAGCAGGTTAATATAGATGACATCTTCGCCGTTCTCGGTTTGTGGGGAACATGCCCCGATCCCTGTCCCCCGTATTGCACCGGTGATCTGACTGAAGACTGCGTTATTAACATTGATGATATCTTTTCGATCCTTGGTCAATGGGGCCCGTGCGACTGAGCACACGAAATCAACGATTAGGTAAATAGACAGAAATAATGAGAGTTAAATATGCGATACCTCACACCCCAACTCATTGTCGTGGTTGCTTTCGTTCAGATCACAACTCTTGTTAATGCTGATCTTGGCGATCAAACATATAAACTATTGCCGAGCGACGGTACTGCTTTAGATCTCTTTGGATGCGCTGTGGCAGTGTCAGGCACTACAGCAATCGTTGGAGCGAATCAGGATGATGAAAATGGTCAATACTCTGGCTCCGCTTATCTATTTGGTACTTCTACTGGTACCCAGCTTTTCAAACTCACGCCAAATGACGGCGCATACCGCGACAGCTTCGGTTTCGCAGTGGCAATCAGCGGCACGACTGCATTAGTATCGGGACACTTGAATAATGATGCCGGTCCTGATTCTGGTTCTGCCTACCTCTTTGATACGACTACTGGTCAGCAACTCTTCAAGCTCCTGCCGAATGACGGTGCTGCTGAAGACCAATTCGGCTTCTCTGTCGCCATCAATGGAACACTGGCGATTGTTGGTTCGCCGTATGATGATGATAACGGAGGCAATTCTGGGTCTGCCTATATTTTCGATACGACTACCGGACAGCAACTCCTGAAATTGCTGGCAAGTGACGGCGAACATGATGACAACTTCGGTATGTCGGTTGCCCTTCACGGGGCCACGGCCGTTATAGGCGCGGTCGGAGATGATGACCTTGGTTATGCTGCCGGTGCAGCTTATCTCTTTGATGTCACAACTGGTCAGCAACTTTATAAACTTCTACCGAATGAAGGTGAGGCTGGTGACTGGATTGGTCGTGGAGTGGGGATTCGAAACAACACAGCTATCGTTGGAGCACCATATCACAATACAAATAGTGGTTCAGCATATGTTTTTGATGTCAGTACGGGACAGCAGATCTTTGAGTTATTACCGAGCGGTGCAGGGGGTGCTGAGAACTTTGGGTGGTCTGTGGCAGTTACCGGTTCTCTCGGGGAAGAAGTAGCCATCCTGGGAGCTACGGGAGATGATGACAATGGCGGTGAGTCTGGATCCGCATTTCTTTTTGATATTGCAACAGGACAGGAACTCATCAAATTGTTACCTGATGATGGTGCAGCGAATGACAGTTTCGGTAACGCAGTAGGGATTGATGGTACCACTGCAATCTGCGGGGCTTACCTTGATGACGATAACGGGAACAACTCCGGATCTGCTTACTTGTTTAATGTGGGTATGTCAGAATGTCCTGCAGATCTGACTGGCGATCAACAGGTTAATATTGATGATATCTTCGCCGTGCTGGGATTGTGGGGAACATGTGCAGATCCATGCCCGCCGTATTGTACTGGCGATCTCACGGACGACTGTCAGGTTAATATTGATGACATCTTCGCTATACTGGGGCAATGGGGACCGTGTTAGCGATCTTTGATTCGATACCGGCCTCGCCGCAATCAAGTTATTCGTTAATACCTTAGTCGAGATAGTGCTCCAGAGGTTATACTGATTATTTATAGTACACAAATGATCAACGATATTCACACACAGCGTGCAGGATCGTGTACGTTCGATTATCTTAGCAACACATAAAGACTTATATTTAGTTACCTACCGTGTTCCGATTGTCTTTTCATTGCATGCGATCACCCGACTCACATTCCTATTGCTGAGTAAATAATCTGCGATACTATTGGCAGGTATACGTCTATCAATATGTAATCCATGTAATCTAGCGATCACTGCCCATCAATTGTTCAGCGATGGTGATTAAAACTTTACGAATTGTAGCAAGTTGTGTTTCATTCACAGAATGCTTTTGATTGATCCATTGTGCACGTTCTGCCAGTGGATGCGGTTGGGGATGTTGTGATTTGTTATGCACAGTCACATATAATTTCAATAAATCCATGAATGAATGTGAATCAGAATGATTCATCTCATGTGGATCATCAATCAATTTCTGTCGTTCATCAACTGACAGATTGTCCCACCATACTTCCATGAGCTGAGTAAACTTCATTGGTGTGATTTGTTCAATTGCCCCGGTATCTAAACGACCGGCAAGAATATCAAGAGCACGACGGTATTTACCCTGTTTTTCAAAATAGCCTGCTAGTTGAACCGCAGCGACCGGATTGCTCAACTCAAGGTTGCATTGTTCGTAAAGAACAACAGCGTCTGCGGTCTTGCCTTGCGCCAACAGGCACAACATAGACACACGTTCCAATGCCTGAGCGCGGTCAGCCGAGTAATTGTCTTTCGCTCGGTCAAGAAGAAGAGACGCCTGCGCAACGTCACCACAGCGAACTGCAGCGTCAGCGAGATAGATCATTAATGTACCGGAACCGGGCATTGCACGATGCGCACTCTGTAACCTTGGATAGGCAAGTTCAGGTTCGTTCAGTGCCAGATACATGTTTCCGAGAGATGCTTCAATGAGTGGATCAGCACTCATAAGGCGCAGGCGACTCCAAGTATCAATAGAAATTTCCGGATCTCCCATGATTAAACCAAGCAAACCCAGGCATCGCAGATCATCTTCACTTGCCGAGTCAAGTATCTCCTCATCGAACCGAGTTACAGTATTGTTGTTGTACCAATTCAATGCATAGGCATGAGTTAAGTTAATATCCCCATCTATTGCGCCACAAATATCAACGGCCTGATTAGATTGACTGATAAGTGCGATCGCCAATTCTACCACTTTCCGTTCAAGTGATAGTATGTTGTTGCGGGGTGCTAAACGTGCTGCAATATCGTAATGCTCTAATGCTTTCTCCAATACTTCCTGGTCAATTGTGTTAATGAAAGATCGTGAGCGGATATCCGCCGTATTCCAGAATATAACGTTATAAATACCGTGATTTGTATGCTGCCCGCCAAGGATAAGATGAGCTTTCTGCAGATGTTGCTCAACCCAGATTGGGACTATGAACCAGTAGATCACAAACACGATAGCGACGATGAGGCTTGCAATCCCTCCGATTGAAGCTGCGGTTAATGCGCCACGGTGACGGCGAAGGTATCTAACACCTCGGGTAATTATTCCCGGTTGACTCGCAAACAATGGAATCCCTTCAATATGACGATGAATATCTTCTGCCAATCCTTCAACAGATGCATATCGAGTATCTGGCTCTTTTGCCAGAGCATTAAGAATGATGGTATCAAGATCACCACGTAAGGATCGTCGAATATGACGGGGATTCATTGATTGAGAATACGTCTCTGTTACTGTCCTTTGTCCTGAAGAAGTGACGATGTCACTGGGTTTCTTCGGTTTCGTTTCAATAATTGCGCGTTCGATTTCGTGTCGAGAAACCGTGTCTTCACCATAAGGAAGACGACCGGTGAGCAATTCGTATATCAATACTCCCAGCGAATAAACATCGGATGCGATGGAAACAAATTGACCGCGTACTTGCTCGGGACTGGCATAGCGTGGTGTAAGCAGACGCTCGCCGGTAGCTGTGATGGTCATCGCGTGTGGTGAAGCATCTGCCTGAAGCACTTTAGCAATTCCAAAATCCAGCAGCTTCGGCACACCTTCATCTGTAACGAGTATGTTTGATGGTTTTAAATCCCGATGGACAACCAGGTTCGCGTGAGCATATTGAACTGCCTGACACACCTTGAGTATCAAGTCGAGACGTTGATGAACCGCCAGCTTCTTTTCATGGCAGTACTGATCAATCGGAATACCTTCAACATATTCCATTACTAGGTAGGGTCGATGATCAGTCGTTGCACCGCCATCCAACAGTTGTGCTACATTGGGATGGTTGAGTGCTGCGAGTACTTGTCGTTCTCGGCGAAAGCGAGCAAGAATATCTTCCGAGTCCATCCCCCTTCTGATGAGTTTGATCGCTACGTCCTGTTGAAACTGGCCATCATTGCGCTGGGCAAACCATACTTCTCCCATACCCCCGCGGCTGATTAACCGCTGAAGAGAGTAAGGACCAATTATGGTTTTTGTTTCTGTCACATGATCATGTATATCTGAGATGATATCTGTCGTAGAATGATTTGTTGACCAAGGTGCGGCATTGATCAATCCGTTTGTGTCTCCATCCGCTTCCAGAAGTTTTGCCACTTCTTTTTGAAGGATTTCATCTCCCGCGCAGGCTTTGATCAGAAATGACTTCCTATGATCCGTTGGTTGCTCAATCGTTTCAAAAAAGAGCTTCTCGATCAAAGAAAAACGTTCCAAGTCTGGCTTGTTATACATTGGGAAACAACTCGGTCTTGAGCCAGGCACGGGCAAAGCGCCAGTGACGTTCCACGGATGCGGTTGAAATACCAAGTGCCTCTGCCGTTTCCTCGATAGTGCAGCCCCCGAAATAGCGCAGCTCAACGACTTCGGCCTTCATTGGATCAAATTCGGCAAATCGGCACAGTGCATCATCCAGTTCGAGAATCTCGATATTTCGATCCTTCGTAATCAGGGCAGTTTCGCTCAGCATCAAACCACGCTGTCCACTGCCTCGTTTGATCGCGTTGCGCTTGTGTGCGTGGTTAATAAGAATTCGACGCATTGTTTTAGCTGCTACACGAAAAAAATGTGCACGATCATTCCATGATTGATTATTACTACCAGCAAGTCGGACATAAGCTTCGTGAACGAGAGCGGTTGCTTGCAGTGTGTGATCAACAGGTTCATTACGAAGATAATTACCTGCAATCAAACGTAACTCACGATACACCAGCGGTAACAGGCGCGCAACTGCAGTGCCGTCATCTTCTGTTCCCAATTCCTGTAGAATTAATGTTATGTCATTATCAGTTTGTGTCGCCACGCCTGGTTTTCCCTGGAAATGATCGTTTCAACAGCATCTGGATTTATATTTCCTCTTTGATGAGTATATCGAAACCAGTAATGTCGCCAAGAAAATCTTCTTTCAATTATGCATAAATAAATATGTCAACAATCTTGATTACAGGATCAACAGGTCAGGGAGAAGTGTTGACATGCTTTGCCAGATAAGGATCTCCATCTATCTGGAAATGAGATGAGTGGAATTTATTCAGTTGTGTGATTGAAATCACTCTGACTTGCTGCTTTGTCTTGAGAGCGGGATGAATCCCGATAGCTCATTTCTTTATTGACTCAAGCAACACTTGGAGGATATCTATGAACTCAATCACGAACATTCTGAAAACATGCAGTTTGGTAGCAGCACTGACACTGGGGACGACGGGATACGCCGATCCTGTCGACGGTGATATCACCTACCAGGGTAAGCTGCTGGAAAATGGACAACCGTACGACGGCCCGAATCCTATCCTGTTCAGCATGGAATTTTATGCACAGGCAGAAGGCGGATCATGGGTAGGTGAAATAGCAAATCTTGAAGTATATGTAGCGGATGATGGCACATTCAGTGTAACACTCCCCACGTCAGAATCCTGGTGGGACGAAGGTGAACAATATTGGGTAGAAATCGCGGTAAACGGACTCCCGATGAGCCCGCGTCAAAAAATCACGACTGCTCCCTATTCCGGTTTCAGTTTGAATACACGAGGTATCACCGTCGACGACAGCAATGGGGAAAATATAGGAATTGGTACTGACTCTCCTGCAAATCCTCTCAGTGTTGTCGGTACAGTGGACTTCACCGGTGGCAATGTCGGTATCGGCACGGACTCTCCCGCCGTGAAGTTGCACGTAAGTAATAACGATCTCGGTGGAGGAATCAATACTCAGGATGAGCTTTCCGTGGAAGCAGAAAATGCCTGGATGACGCTTTACAGTTCACCGGGTGGAGCCACGGGTTCAGTTTTCCGTCTCGCAGAACTCTCCGGTGGAGTAATGACTGATTCCTGGAACTTCTCACGAAAAACCAGCGGTTCAGGTTCATTTCTGGATGTGAAATACACCACACACGACGAAGTGGGACGCTTTACCCCAAGCGGTCAGTTTATGGTGAACTCCACAAATGCCAGTAATGGTACATTTGCAGTAAAGCAGCTCAGTGATGATTCATCCAGTGGGATTGCAGTAACCGATGCAGCAGATACCCGAGCGTTACGTTTTTGGGTAGACGATTCTGGAAACGGGCGAATCAGTCACCGAGTCAATGGTAATGGTGACATCATTATCAACGATGGTGGTGGATTCGTTGGATTTGGAACAACTGCGCCCGATGCACCACTGCACGTGCGCAATTTC
This sequence comes from Phycisphaerales bacterium, assembly GCA_028278245.1. Lineage (GTDB taxonomy): Bacteria > Planctomycetota > Phycisphaerae > Phycisphaerales > SM1A02 > JANQEQ01. Next base: position 28,904 of record JANQEQ010000119.1, read on the forward strand.
GATATCGGTGCAACTGATCCGGCAATGATCGTGCAGGATGGCTATGTCGGCATCGGTACCGACAACCCATGGGCATCTCTGGTTGTGCGGAATGAAGGTGCAGCCGACGAGCGAGCTTTCGCGGTATCGACTCTCGGTCAGCGACACGTCGATGTGGCAACGATAACCACCGTTACGACCCATCCGGACGCTGCTGCACTGTACGTACAGAACCTGAGTGGAACCGCGGGCTACGGTGTTGAGATTGTGGCGGGGCCGACGTCAGGCACCGTGCCCCTCCACGTTTCGCATACGGGTGGCGCCGGCGAACTAGCAGTGTACGTAGACGGCGACTTCGAAATCACCGGGAGTGCGTACAAGCCAGGTGGAGGATCGTGGACCTCATCCTCTGATGCAAGATTGAAAAGAAATATCCGCGGTCTCAACGGTGCGCTCGAGCAGATTCTCTCTCTGCGCGGCACAGTATATGAACCTCAAAACCCTGACGATCACCGTTTCCTCCCCGGCCAGCAAATGGGCTTTATTGCCCAGGAAGTCGAACGGGTCTTCCCCGAATGGGTTGAATTTGATGATGATGGTTACCGTATGCTGACGATTCGAGGTTTCGAAGCACTTACGGTCGAAGCAGTGCGTGAACTCCGTCAGGAGAAGGATGAAGAGATTGCAGAACTCAAGGCACGCGTTGAGCTGCTGGAGAGCATGGTCAATCAACTCGTTCAGCTGAATGGAGGAAAATGAAATGAAACCAGTTCATAAATTATCAGGGCTCCTGTGGGTGACGGTTTTGGTCATGTTGATTTCCCCCGCTTCATCGGAATTCTCCATCGAATGGTTTACGCTTGATAGCGGAGGAGGTGAATCCACTGTGGGTACCTACGCTCTCCATGGAACGATCGGGCAATGGGATACGGGGACGGTTGAAATTGGACCCTACACACTTTGTGGCGGTTTCTGGTGTGGCATCGAGCGGCTACCGTGTCCACATGACCTTACAGGGGATGATCAAGTGAATATTGATGACATTTTTGTGTTGCTAGGACTATGGGGAACTTGTCCCGATCCTTGCCCACCATATTGCACAGGAGATTTGACGAAAGATTGCTCTGTCAACATTGATGACATCTTCGCCATCCTCGGTGAATGGGGATTATGCCCATAATTTCTCATTGATCAAATTGACAAGAATCAAGAATTACAATTCGTCATTTTCGGGAATCCACCGTTCTCATGAGACTGAACGAGAGCGGTGGATTTTCCCATGATTTCAGCACGTCTGTTTCGATCAGTGGTAATGTTGCATTCATAGGAGCTCCTGGTGGCGATGGCCAAGTTTCAGATTCAGGAGCCGTTTACGTATATACACATGATGGCATATCCTGGATCGAAGAGGAGAAAATTAATGCATCAGATGGAGAGGAAAATGATATGTTCGGCCAATCAATTTCATATAATGGCAATGTTATATTGATCGGAGTACCCAAAGATGATGACGCCGGTTCAGGCTCCGGTTCTGCATATGTATTCAGATATGATGGTTTTGAATGGATTGAGGAAGAGAAACTTCTTGCATCAGACGGCGTGGAGGGCGATAGATTTGGCAGTTCTGTATCACTCTACGATGGTGAAGCTGTGATCGGAGCACCATTCTCAGATGATAACGGACATTACTCCGGATCGTCGTATTTCTTTCGTTATGATGGAGGATCATGGGGTCAGGGAATTAAGCTTCAGGCATCAGATGGTTCTGGCGGCGCGCAATTTGGTCAGCCGGTATTAGCATCAGATGATTTTGCTTTGATTGGAGCGACAGGCACAGACGACGATACCGGTTCAGTGTACGTGTTTGACATCAGGCCACCAGACGATTGCAATGAAAACGACATTCTTGATGTATGTGATATTCGTTACGAATGCAGTGAGGATATCAACGGCAATAACATCCCTGATGAATGTGAATGCCTCGGTGATCTGACTGGCGATGATCAGGTCAATATTGATGACATCTTCGCAGTTCTAGGCTTATGGGGTTCCTGCCCTGATCCATGTCCACCCTATTGCAAGGGTGACCTCACGGAGGACTGCACCGTTAACATTGACGACATCTTCGTCATCCTCGGCATGTGGGGGCCGTGTGAGTGAGATTTCTTTCTTATTTTGAGTCACTAACCGTCATTAGTCTGTCCTACTAACGCGCGATATATTTCTACTTGCTCAGGCTTCTCCCAATCTTCGTAGAGTTGTTGTAATGAAATAATCGCATTTCTTGTTCGACTATGTTTAGGGCCAAGAATATTTTTCAGTCGGTGATAACCATCCAGGAGTGCTTCTTCAGCTTCTTCATACTTTTTGAGTTTCGTCAGACAAACTCCAAATTTAGCCTGCACAACCGCGGGGAACCAATGATTATCCGGATAGGAAATTACGACATCCTCGTTCACTTGTTCAAGGATTAACTCAGCCTCAATGATATTGTCAGTTGCAAGTAGTAATGAACCAAGATTGTATTGGGTTATCAGTACATCAGGGTGAATTTCACCCAAAGTACGTTGCTGCGCTTCAATGACCTGACGATAGGTTGCCTCAGCTTCATCAAATCGTTCTCTCATTTTGAGCACACGAGCCAAACTGTTGAGGGTTGTTAGCGAATCCTCATGTTCAGGTCCGAGTGTTTCAATTTGAGCATTAACAACTTCACGGTATAACTTTTCTGCATCTTCAAGTTGCCCCAGGGCCGTGTAAACCGTAGCGAGATTATGCGCAATAGGTAGAGTTAAGCGGTGGTCGATGGTTAAAGTTTCTTGTTGTATGGTCAGCGCACTGCGTAGAATCGGTTCTGCGTCACTCCAGCGTCCCTGATTCATGTACATCATAGCCTGATGGTTCATAGTGGTTATTGTGATGGGATTGTTGTCCCCGATGGTTTTGGCGTAGAGAGGTAGAATGTTCTCGATAATCTCCAACGCTTCCTCAAAGCGACCGACATAGCTCAGCACCAATGCAAGGTTCGTTTGCAATTCGAGGATATCCCGGTGTTCCTCGCCTAATCCCTCTCTGCCCAGTGAAAGTGCAATTTTGTAATGTGTAACTGCTTCTTCGTAACGACCTAAACCACTCACCGTTTGCCCCATCACGCTACCGGAGAATGCCAAATCCTCCGGACTTACACCTATGCTGTTCTGGAGAGTGTAGGTCGGTTCAATAAGATCGAATGCTTCCTGGTATTGTCCGCGATGGGTCCAGATAAGTGCCAGTTGAGAAGCGGATCTCAATGTGCGAGGATGATCATGGCCGAAGTGGGCGATGCTATGATCATATTGCTGGCTCCAGTGGCTTTCTGCTTCTTCCATGACGCCAAGAGCATGGTAAGTCCTGCCGAGCATGTCACGCACTGAAATTTCTACTTCGGGCTGCTCGGCAAAAGTGATATCAATACCTTCGGCAGCCTTGTCGAGCACATCCACAACTTTTACTTCGCGCCCTTCACGTGAAGGATCGGGAGAAGACAGCATGTCCATCATAAATTGGTTGACTGCATCTGACTTTCTTGATTCTGTTTCAGCCAGATCTGCTGCCTGCTGCGCCTGGGATCCGGCAAGTATGGCATCGGCACGGTCCTGTACTGCTCGGTACCAGAATGCGACAGAAACTACGGTGGATAGACTCAATGAGAGAAACACAATAATCGCTGCCGATACCGCAACACGATGTCGCTTGACCATCTTATTCAAGATGTAGAGTCTGCTATCAGCCTTGGCTTCAATGGGTAAGCCTTGTTCAAAACGCTCGAGATCACGAATCAGATCAGCCACCGACTGATAGCGACGATGTTTATCTTTATCCAGTATCCGAAGAAGAATCGTGTCCAGTTCGTCATTGATATCAGATCTGATTGATGAGGGACGAGGTGGATCGTGATCCAGAATATTGCTCACGATGTCCACCAATTGACCATGGATAGGGTAAGGGTGTTCTCCGGTGAGAGCCCCAAACAGAATAACTCCCAGGGTGTAAACATCGCTGCGGATATCAACCGCGTCGGGATCTCCACTGACTTGTTCAGGCGCTGCATACGCCAAGGTACCCAGAAACTCACCGACCTGCGTTTGAATCGTTTTGTTTTCCGTATCGATCGCGTCCAACGGCTTGGCTAAACCGAAATCGAGCAAATGAGGTTCACCCTGTTCATCAATTAGAATGTTATTTGGTTTCAGATCTCGATGAATAACTCCACGTTGATGAGCGTAATTGACCGCTTGGGCAATTTTGACAAACAACCTGAGTGTTTCGTCAATGCCTAATACATGATGGCGTAAATAAACATCAAACGGCATTCCCTCGACATACCGCATGACCAGGAACATATGGCCATCTTCCGTATGTCCGCTATCAAATACCGGGACGATATGCGGATGCTCCAGAGGTGCGGCCAGATCAATTTCACGCTCAAATCGGAGGCGCTGTTTTTTACTTGCGTGTAATCCGTGAAGCAAAACCTTGATCGCAACGTTGCGATTTGTGGAGAGTTGCCGTGCTTCATAGACAATGCCTTGTCCACCCTCAAAGATGACTCGCAGAATTTCATAACCGGGTAAACGGAAAAGTGATCTGCTATCGGAATCAGAATGAGATTTGGATATACTGGTAGCACGCACCTGGTCTAACATTTGAATATTGCTCTGGACCTCTTCCATCAGAGCAGCACAAGTCCTGCATGAACTCAGATGCTCATTCAATCTAATTTTGCTCGCATCATCCAATGAGTTATCGAGGAGATTCTCAATGTCCTCAATATTGGGGCAGTTTGTCAGGTCATCATCAGCACTGAGTTCACTGGACATCATCGAGTTGATCCTGCAATTCCCGGAGACGCGTCAACACACGGTGCTTTGCCAAAAAAACTGCGTTACGTGACATGCCCAATTCTGTCGCGACTCGTGCGGCGGGCTGACCTTCAAGTGCAAATTTTTCAAAAGCATTGATCGTGTTCGGTTCCAGTTCAATCCGTATCTGCTTCATACACAGATTCAGCATCGTGTGTTGCCAGGATTCATTCCAGGATTTCCGCACAGTTTCTTCTGCCGGTACGGTATCCCAGAATGTTGTTCGTTGACCAACGGATTGACGCCGTTGAGTTACTGCTAAATTTCGACGACGGTTCATTACCGTGCGATGAGCGAATCCAAACAGCCAGGATCCAAGGCGACCTTTTGCTCGGTCGTATTTCCCCTGACGATAGGCGGTCAGAAATGCAGTCAGGGTTTCCTGGGCAGCATCTTCCGATTCTTCCAGTGGTAAGCCGAGGTTGAGAGCAAAATTTACGATGGGTTGGCGAAATCGCTCCAGGAAGATCTCCCAAGTATCAGCATCATCACGCCCCAATTGATCCAGGATGAGAGATGTTGTTACCCAGTTCATGACAATTTTCCCGGCAAAAAATATTTCCGTCATTATACATGAGTGACGGATCTGCTAAACCTCTTTATGACAATGTTTTGTAAAGATCAGACGTTCGTTTGGGGAAGTGCCACTGTGAGAGTAGTGCGATTTTTCCTGAAAGATTTTCTGTTTCCAGGACAAATCAAGAGGCGACGGGGTTAGCCACTCGTGGCGTCCCGTTGCCGGCCGCTTGATCGGCGATGCGGCCGGTCGATCGAGTGTCCTCACCGAAGCGCGGCCCAAACTATGAGGATCAAATCATGAAACGCATGGAAATGAAAGGAAAACCTGCAATCAAAGTCGCAATTGTGTTGTTTCCATTTTTGTTTTCGACAACAACTGCAGTTGCCGCTGATAACTCGTACGTACCGCATGCCGGTGGATTCTGGAATGTGCCCGGCAACTGGAGCCAGGGCAGTGTTCCCAACGCCAATGACGATGTTCGCGTCGTTGTCAGCGGTGGCTCACACAAAGCGGTTGATTACAACTGGACGGGAAGTACCGCTTTCGATGACATGACAATCGATGGTGGCACATCCGGACAGTATGGTGCGATCTGGCAGCTTCAGGGCGAGATTCTTGCGAACGAAATGTTTTTGGGAAATGTCGGAGAAGCGTGGCACTGGATGGAAAGCGATGCACTTCTTTGGTTGCTCGATGATCTGTATGTTGGTTACCAGGATCCCGGCCCCGGGCACTTTTACATGGCTTGCACCTCGAACGGTTTGATCGTGAACGATAATTCTTACGTCGGTTACTCAGGTCCTGGGGATTTTGATCACATCATGGGCACGCATATTTGCAACCATTTGTTTGTTGGTCAAAGTGATCAGGGAACCTATTGGCTAAAAGGCTCGGAGGAGTCGAGCATACTGGAGCCACAGTACTACATCATCGTGGGCAATGGCGACGTTGGTCTCTTCGAACAAACCGGGGGTCATGTGAACAACATGGACGCCTTTCTGGGTATCGGCTTAAATCCAGGCGGTGAGGGTACTTACAACATGAAAGGCGGAACAGTTGATATCGATCGTATCTCCATCGGATACGCCGGTGATGGATATTTCAATCACACTGGTGGCGTTGTCAACACCGATGGAAATGTCAATATTGGCGTGTATGACGCTCAACCGCATCGCGCGTGGTACAAAATATCAGACACCGATGGGGATCCTGAATTAAACATTGGTGGTGACCTCAATATCGGGGAAATCTCGTTGGCAAAATTTGAACAGAATAGCGGCGGGACCACAACGGTCGATGGCAACATTGAAATTTGGGAAGGCGCTCCTGGTGATTACAGCTATCTTTACCTGGGGCTCAATGCGGATTGGATTGAAGCTGCTCAAGTCATCAACCACTCTGGTTATTACGACCAGGATGGCGGCACGATGAGCACGCCCAGCTTAACCAATGACTCCACCTACGGCATCAACATTGACAACAATGCCGATTTGCGTGCAACGAATGTGACCAATAACGCTGGTACATTCTGGATGTGGCGTAATGCAGAGCTCCGCGGTGAGTATGCCGGCGGTGGTATGTATTTCATGTGCAACTTTACCAACAACGCAACATTCCAGATGGGGAATGCATCTTTCAACGGAGGAACTTTCACCGGACATCTCACCAATCATGGCACATTCAATTACTATCAAGGCGATTTCAGTGACAGTACTCTGACCAACTACGGCACGTTCAACTGTAACAATCCCTTTACCTGTAATCGTCTGGTGCAGAACGCTTATGCGTACAACGTGACAACGAGCGCACCGATCACTGCCTACGGTTCAGGTTATGCCAATGCGTTTGAAAACAATGCCAATCTAACGATTCAATCAGGTGCGGCAGTCACAGTGGTCAATTCCCCCCTGGTTAATAATGATAATTTCTACGCGGGTGGTACTGTCAACGGCGATGTCGTAAACAATGATTACCTGAATCCCGGTGTTGGAACCTCAGCTCATGGTGAGTTGTATATCGATGGTGACTTTACTCAGTCAAGCTCAGGATTTTTCCGCTCTCGCATCGGTGGTACGATGCCTGTGACGGAATTTGATCGGATCAGAATCACCGGCCACGCCACACTCGCCGGTACCCTGCAGGTGCTCCTAACTGATGAATTCACACCCGAACTTGGGGATTCTTTCCGCGTCATGATCGCCAACGGAGGATACACCGGGCAATTTACCAACGAGAGCCTGCCGGCGCTTCCGGCCGGCCTGGAATGGGAGGTTATTTACACCTCCATCCACGTGCAGTTGAATGTGGTTGAGGAAGGTGATCCATGCCCTGCCGATCTCACCGGTGATGATCAGGTGAACATTGATGATATCTTTGCCGTACTGGGATTATGGGGTCCGTGCCCGCCACCATGCCCTCCGTACTGTATCGGTGATCTCACCGAAGACTGCAGCGTCAATATCGATGACATCTTTGCCATCCTTGGCCAGTGGGGTCTTTGTGATTGATGCAAGGAGTAAGTGTTAGTCGGATCTAATTTTTCGATCAGTTTATGGATCGATGGACTCACCCTCAGCGAGACAACTGAGGGTGTTTTCTCATGGATGAAGAAATAATTCTCCCTAAAAGCTATTACCATTCTACTAGTTCAGGGGCTTTGACGTTGATGTCGAATTGAAGTGATTATTGTGAAAGCAAACTCGTCAGAATGCGCGCCCGCTTTGCACTCTGAAGAACGGGTTCGTCCTCCTGGATCGTGCAGGCGGCTACGGATACACGTACGGCGCCTGCAGCCCCAACGGAATACCGATCCACCAGTACACCAGCAGGAATCCCGTCCACAGAATCAGGAACGCCAAAGAGTACGGTAGCATCAGTGACACCAGCGTGCCGATGCCCGTGCCGCGTACGTAGCGCTGGCAGAACACGACCACCAGCGGGAAATACGGCATCATCGGCGTGATGATGTTCGTCGAGGAGTCGCCCACGCGGTACGCCGCTTGCGTCAACTCCGGCGAGAGGCCAAGGCTCATCAGCA
>JANQEQ010000122.1 GCA_028278245.1 Phycisphaerales bacterium
GGGGTAATGGTGTGGGGGGGTTCGTGCGGGGGGGGTTGGTGTGGGGCGTAATGTTCCTTACACTCTGATTTGATGAAACCGACACTGCAGATTGGAAATACCGCAGAGCTGACCATCACGGTCACGGAAGATATGTGCCCGGCGTTTGACGGCATCGTCGTTCATCGGGTCTACTCCACCTGGTCCATGGGGCATCATTTTGAACTGGCAGCCCGACAAGTGCTGATGGACCATCTGGAAGAACATGAAGAGGGAATCGGATCGCATCTGTCCATCGATCACCTCGCACCGACTCCCGTCGGACGCCAGGTTCGCATCATCGCAGAGGCGGCGGAACTGGCTCCGACTACACTCGTTTGTGATATCAAGGCATACCACATCCTGCCTGATGGGAAGGAAAAGCTCGTCGGCAAAGGTAAACAGATTCAGCGTATCCTGCCCAAGACCACACTCCATAAATTGATCCAGCGTGATGTGTAAGATCAATCAGCATACAAACCAGGTCCGTAACACTTCTATCCAACCTATAATCATCAGTTACACACGACATCAGTTTGAACATCAATAAGAAAAGGCACAGCCATGGCAGACGAAGCACTTATCCTCACCGAAACCGACGGCCATGTGGGCATTCTCCGCTTGAATCGCCCCAAGGCGCTCAACGCAATCAGTCCCGATCTCATTCAGCAGGTCGCAGATCAACTCGATCAATGGGATCGTGATGAGCAGATCTATGCCATGGTGATCACCGGCAGTGACAAAGCATTCGCTGCGGGAGCCGACATCGTTGACATGGCACCGCGCAGCACGATGGAAATGCACCAGCGCGATCAATTCGCCGTCTGGGATCGTGTGGCAAAAGTAAAGAAACCCATCATTGCGGCAGTGAGTGGTTTTGCTCTGGGAGGTGGATGTGAACTCATGATGATGTGCGATGTGGTTATCGCTTCGGAAACCGCACAGTTCGGGCAGCCGGAGATCAACCTCGGCATCATCCCCGGAGCCGGCGGCACACAACGGTTCACCCGGGCTGTGGGAAAAGCGACCGCAATGGATGTCATCCTCTCGGGACGTTTCCTCTCTGCCGAGGAAGCGCTGGATTACGGTTTGGTCAGTCGTGTTGCTCCAGCAGATTCTTATCTTGATGAAGCTATAAAACTCGCTCATACCATGGCCAAGAAAGGGCCGCTGGCACTGCAAATCGGCAAGGAAGCTGTTAATAAAGCCTTCGAAACCACTTTGGGTGAAGGCGTGCAGTTTGAACGCCGCCTGTTCTACATGCTCTTCTCCACGGAAGATCAGAAAGAAGGTATGAAAGCGTTCATGGAGAAACGTAAGCCGGATTTCAAAGCCCGCTAAAAGATAAGTATCACTTCGACTCGATAACGAGCAACAATCTATGCTGCGAGCTTCAATCCGCCGGGGATATTCGTGCTGATCGATTGTACACTCGTGCCGCTTCTTTGATCGAGGCCCGATTTTTCTTTGCCATGTAATGAAGAGTGTCGGATCTGTGGATCCGATCTACGAAACTGAATCCTGGAACACCGGACAAATTGAAGCGCTGCGCAAAGTTGATCCAAATGAATACGTTTGTTAAGTATTTTTACTTTCAACGAAGTGAGTAATTGAATCCATAATTGTTTCAAGCTTGCTCATGGGAATTCTTGCAATTCGTGTGCTATCATCGGTACTCGTTGCAGAACACTCTTGGGCACCGGGAAAATCTAGAATAGCTTGCTCTGTACTCTTTGACTTCGACCAAATGGTAAGCGTGTACCTACCACCCGTTTTACTCCCAAGATGAAATGAATAGTCACTCAACCTAAAACGCACACCTTTCCCATTTTTCGTGATGTTATGCTGAATGGAAAGTGCTTTTAGTTTTGGGACTACTTCTGTATATATACGCTGAGAATTCTTTTTCTGCACTGCTTCAGTGGCTGCTATAACATCAGTATCATCGGATATGGCAATTTCTTGTGCTTCTGGGTGATATAGTGCAATAAATTCTGATACAGCATCTATTAGCGTTTCATTGCCATCCCAAAAATATTCACCATCCAATTTAGTATTATCCAAAATCGTATGAAGCATGGACTCAATTTTTCTAGCATCAACGCCGGTCCAAGCTTTAACTATAGCGATTTTGACAGGACTGATCGTGCCAAGCAATTCCCTCTCTCTTTTTTCTGGATGATCAGTCGTTATTCCTATTTTCTTCACAGGCGGAAAGGAACTGTCAGAATCAAACTTTTGAAGTTTTTCAGAAAATATCGGCTCTGCAATGTAGAGAGTATTTTGGGTATTCATATCTATCCTTTTATTGATGCTCATCGGCGGGCATCAACTTTGAGCGTGACTCGACATTTCGGGTGCCCAGTGATTTAGAATATCGGATCTGTGGATCCGACCTACGGGCTGCATTTGATCCACCCTACAAATTAGCGCTTAAATCGACAGTCAGTAGATGTATCTTAGGCAGATCTCCCACTCGTTCCCCGCCCGGTAAGGATCTGCATGTATCCTTTCGCCGTAGTCCGATTGTCCCACGCACTCTTTATGTGTTCAGTCAGTCTCGGTGTATCAGCAGCGACGGTAGTTGGCCAGAGATTCGGGCTGTACGAAAGCACCCTCATCAAATTGTCCACATCAAAGATGCGACCAGTCCCCTCCGCCTTTACAAGTGCTACCGGGAGTTCTTTTGCAATGCGGATTCCGAGTTCAAAGAGGACGTTTGGATTGTGATCACTAAGATCAGCGATGACCAACTCCGCATCGAGCAATTGATCGATAATTGTAGACTGAATGATGTCACTTCCACTCTGTTCAGCAGTTTCGACTGCAAACCCGGCAGCATTCGCCGCTGGTGTGATAAGCGTCGTCAGTACCTCGTTGAAGTAGCCGGGCGGTCGTGGATCGGAACCCTTCTCGACAAATGGCATCACCACAAAGGCACGGCGGTCAAATTTGCCTTTGGGTTCCCCGATGACGCGGATTTCTGAAGGATGCTCGTCTTGCTGCGACTTGCGGACGACTACACCCTCTCCGACACCCTTCTCGATCTCAAGGTACTTGCAGTTAGCCTTGAAGATCTTGGCGAACTCATCATGGAATTCGGCTGTGAGACCGAACTCGTTTAGCAAGGTATTCGAAAGGAACTCCTTCTCAGGTAGACCGCTGCCGCCGTAGTGATCGAAAACCCGTTTGAATATGTCGATTGAGAAAAATGCGTCAATCTTCTTCTGTCGTCTAGTTGTTTCGTCCCCCGCGAATACGATTCCCCTACCAAGTTCCGCCAGTTCAATCTTTTCTGTGTCACGGGTGCCGATCGTCAGACCGTAGTCTCTAGAAGCCGCCGCCGCATAGAAGAACTTGTTGTTCGACTTTGCCACGCCTAAGGCAGCTTGCGCGACATCCTCCGTAGCCCATGGATGACCGTTATTTCGGTCTCGGATAGCTTGGGGAATCGTAAGCGCATCTTCGAGCGTCCGATTCGGATAAGGTCGAGAGCTCTTTGTGGCTGCACGAGAATTTCGAGCAGCTGCCTTTTTTCGCGTGCCCTTTTTCTTGGTCTTCTTCTTTGAGCCTGTTTTCTTGGTGGTCTTCTTTTGTGTTGCCATCTCAGTTGACCTCGCTTTTCAAGACTAATCAGGAACTGGGGCGTCTCGAGTCTGCCTAACAATTAATAGATTCCACCCTATAAAATGCTCGGTTTTTAGTTGACCCCTAATAAAAACTGTTTGGTTATTATAACAATGGCGCGATAGAGAAACAAGCCAGCGCCTGATTCTGACGGTCGTTACGTGGAATTCGAGTTTGAACTTGTGGCTCAACTGAAGGTTCACGAAAATCTTCCAACAGATTGACCTCCACATCAACCGTCACGAAAAGATTGCCCAAGCTGGACAATTCTTGTGGGCGATGGACCACCGGAAGTGATCAGGAAGGGGGGGAATTTCGATCCTTTCCACACCCCGAAAACCTGCTTATTGATCCTGATTATCAGCCCCGAAACGCGGAAAACGCGCTAGGATACCCTAGCTCAAAACCATGATGTCCGGCGGGAAGTAATCCCATGCTCTGATGCATGATGAAGTCTGGACGGAAAGGATCATCGCGATGATGCAACTGCTGGAAGATCAACCGGGCCACAAGGAACTGCTCCTGGGGAACGAGGGAATTGTGCGAGGTGCACTGGAAGCCGGGGTGGAGGTCACCACGGCTTATCCCGGTACGCCGTCCTCTGAGATCGCAGACACGTTCTACGGACTGTCGCAGAGATCCGACCTGTACTTTGAGTATTCCACGAACGAGAAAGTGGCGCTGGAAGTGGCAGCGGGTGCAGCGATCGCAGGCATTCGTTCTCTGTGCAGCATGAAGCACGTGGGTTTGAATGTTGCAGCCGATCCGCTCAACACGCTCTCATATACCGGGGTCAAGGCAGGTTTGGTGATCATCACCGCAGATGATCCATCAATGCACTCATCGCAGAACGAACAGGACAATCGCTGGTATGCCAAGCTGAGCCTGCTGCCGATGCTTGAGCCTTCAGATCCGACTGAAGCACAGGAAGTGACTCGGGCTGCGTTTGAACTTTCAGAGGAACTGGAACTGCCGGTCCTTCTGCGAACCACGACGCGGGTGAATCACTCCCGCGGCGTATGCACCTACATGGACATGACCCCGCGCCGGTTCGAAGGGCACTTTGAAAAGGATTTCATGCGCTGGGTTCCGGTACCGCTGGTTGCTCGCGGATTGCGTCCCGTCCTGTTGAGCAAACAGGAAAAGGCGTACGAGGCGATGCGGAAGCTGAATCTTGATCGTATCGAAGGTCAGGGAACGACGGGCATCATCACTTCCGGCGTGGCTTACGCTTACGTGAAGGAAGTGCTCGACGAACTGGATGTTGCTGAGAGTACACAGGTTTTGAAGATCACTTCGATACATCCATTGCCGCGCTATCTCATCGAGGAAATGCTCACGTCATGCAAAGAGATTCTGGTCGTGGAGGAACTGGAGCCATATCTGGAAACTGATGTGAAGGCGATCGCGCAGGAAATCGGGGCGCAGTGCGTGATCCGGGGCAAGGGTGAAGAGTGGATCCCGCGCATGTATGAACTGTCCGGCGATCGGATTCGTCCCGCTCTTGCTCGATTGCACGATATTCCCGTTGAAGCACCGTGCAAGCCGGACGTTCCCCCACTTCCACCACGACCGCCATTACTCTGTGCCGGCTGCACCCACCGAACAACGTACTATGCAGTCAAGAGTGTTGCCGATGGGAAGGACACCTATTACGCAAGTGACATCGGGTGTTATACGCTGGGGCTGCTGCCTCCGCTGGCTACGACCGATTCATTCCTGTGCATGGGATCGTCAGTCACCCAGGCGTGCGGCGCTTCGATTAACAACCAACAGAAGCACGTTGCTTTCATCGGTGACAGCACATTCTTCCATTCGGGAATTACCGGCCTGGTCAATGCCGTTCATAACAAACACAATCTGTTGCTAGTCATTCTCGATAACTCCACCACGGCGATGACCGGTCACCAACCGCTTCCGGCCAGCGATCTGGTTGAAGAGAAACAGTATTCTGTGGATCTGGAACAGGTCGTGCGGGGATGTGGTGTTGAAGATCTGCATGTTATTAACCCGGAAAACCTGAAAGACACCATCGGGATCATCCAGGATGCTTACAACCGATCCGGAGTTCGGGTCATCGTCAGCCGCCAACCCTGCCCGCTGTTCAATCGTCGCATCATGAAGGACAAGGGAACGGGAATCACGTACGTGGTGGATCAAGATCGGTGTAAGTATTGCGGCAAGACCTGTGACCATGACGGTTGTGGTCTTCCCATTATTCCGACCGATGAAATTGGGCGTGGTCGTGTCAAGATTCTCAATGCTGATGTCGATCCGTGGTCGTTCCCCGCCAAAGGTGAGGCACGCAAGCAACCTCCCGCACCATGCACTCACACCTGTCCGGCCAATATCTGTGTCACCGGTTACATCGCCCTGGCGCGGTCCGGTCATTACAAGGAAGCGCTGGAATTAATTCGCCAGTCGGTACCCCTGCCGCGGATTCTGGGACGTATCTGTCACCGGCCATGTGAAGGACAATGTGTCCGATCTGATTATGATCAGGCAATTTCCATCAACGGCATCAAGCGTTTTGTGTCTGAGCGGGAAACCGAGGAGGAGTTTGCCGCATATCTCGACCAGATGCGAACGCGTGCCCAGGAAGCACGACAAGACAGGGGACAGCGTGTAGCGGTTATTGGTGCCGGGCCGGGTGGAATTGCCGCGGCCTGGGAACTCAACCAGCGCGGGTATGCCGTGACGATTTACGATCGTGAACGCGAACCCGGCGGTATGCTCATGTGCGGATTACCTGCACATCGCATGCCCCGTGAACTGGTGCGCAAGGAAATCAATGGCGTGCTCTCCACCGGTATTGAATTGAAGATGGAACAATCGCTCGGCCGGGATTTCACGATCAAATCATTGCTCGAAAGCGATGGTTATGAAGCCGTGTGTCTGGCAATCGGCGCGCACCAGGGTCTCAAGCTTGGACTCGATAATGAAGATGCAACCGACGGAGTCGAGGAAGCACTACGATTTCTGCATGATGTTAATGTCGATGGTCGCAGTGATTGCGGAAGGAACGTCATTGTAGTCGGCGGAGGTGATGCAGCGAGTGATGCTGCTCGAGTGGCGCTGCGTTTGGGAGCCGAATCAGCGCGTATCCTGTACCGCCGATCCGAGCAGGAAATGCCAATGGACGAGGAAGAGTTGCGTGAAACTCTTGATGAAGGCGTGGAGATTGAATATCTCACGCAGCCCATCGGGCTTATCGCAAAAAATGGCAAAGTAGTCGGATTGCAGTGTGTACGAAATGAACTGGGTGAGCCTGATGAATCGGGTCGACGGCGGCCGGTGGCCATCGCGGGTAGCGAATTTGAGATCCAGTGCGATCATGTGATTCCCGCCATCGGACAGACACATGATCTTGTTCCTTTCAAGGAAGATATCAATCTGAAACGAAGTGCAAAGGGAGTGCTCGAATCTCAACCCGAAACGGGACAGACAAGCGATCCTCGCGTATTTGCTGCCGGTGACGTAACCGGTGAGGGTTGGACGGTGATTGATGCCATCGCGCAGGGACAACGAGCCGCCTGGGGAATTGATCGTTTTCTGGTCGGTGAGGAGCAAGCCCTTCCACTAAACTCCCAGATTCATTCTGACATTAGAGATATTCCTCGATACCACCCCGGTGATGTTACACCGGGTGATCGGGCGCATCCCGAAGAACGAAGCGGCCAGGAACGCAACCGCGATTTTGACGAGTTCAATTTTGGGCTGAGCGAGGATCAGGTACTGGCCGAGTCGGAACGGTGTTTGTCATGTGGACAATGTGCACGCTGCAACAACTGCATTGACAACTTCGGCTGCCCGGCAATTTACAAAATGAACGGGAAGGTACACATCGATGAGGTTCTCTGCACCGGTTGCGGCGTATGTGCGCAGATCTGCCCCAACGATGCTATTGTTCCTGTGGAGGCAAGTTGACGCAGCATCTCCATTACACAACAAGTTCTCGCTCATTATTTGCGATCCTGAATGAAGTGCATACTTCGGCGAAAGGAAACCATGGCTGAGAAAACTGAAATTTTTATCACCGGCGTCGGAGGACAGGGATCGCTCTCGGCCTCAACATTCCTCGGACAGGCTGCCACGCAAGCTGGATTGAAGGTACTGGTGGGTGAGATTCACGGTATGGCGCAGCGTGGTGGTATTGTCGAATCGACTGTCCGTATCGGGAATGTTTACGGGCCGATCATTCCCGACGGTCAGGCGGATGTGCTTGTAGGATTCGAACCGGTGGAAACATGGCGTGCACTGGCCAAGGTATCACCAAACTCGCTAATCATCACAAACACGCATCCGCTGGTACCGGCAGGTGTATCGATGAAGGGTGATCCCTACCCGGATCCCGATGAAGTAGTGGAACGCATTCGCGATTTTTGCAGCAATGTCATTGCATTTGATGCGACAGTGCTGGCCAAGGAAATTGGTAATGTTCAGACGGTCAATGCCATCCTTCTCGGCACAGTCGTGGGAACCGGTGTACTGCCCATCAAAGAAGATCTGTTGCGGGAGGTTGTGCTTGCGGGAGTTCCTCCAAAAGCCGTTGATGTCAACCGCGCTGCTTTTGACCGAGGGGTGAGCATCGGACAGAAAGAAAATATGCGGGAAACCGTGAGTTGAACAAAAATCACCAGTGATGAAGCGTAAACGCTGATCTCAAAGGGTAAATTGAACAGCTTATTCACTCATCGCTTTCAGATGTATATTCGTTTACACTGTGGTCATGTCGTCGGGCAATGGCACTCAGGAGGCGGAGTTCGTTGTCATCGGTGGAGGTCCCGGTGGCTATTGTGCTGCATTTCGGGCGGCGGAACTGGGCCTCAATGTCACCATCGTCGACAAGTATCCCAGTCTGGGGGGTGGCTGGTTATATGCCGGCTGCGTTCATTCCAAGGCACTCCTGCACCTGACTGATGCGATCCGTCTGGCAAAGCACGCTCAGACTTTCGGGGTGATGTTCGATCCTCCCCGCATTGATCTGGAACAAATTCGCAACTGGGTACAGCAAATCACTGATGCCATGGCTGATGATCTTGAGACTCGCCGTAAAGATCTGGGTATCAAGCGAATACAGGGAACCGCATCGTTCGTAGATTCCCGTACCCTAAAAATCACAAATGGCACTACCCAGCGATTGCAATTTCAACACGCGCTCATCGCAACGGGCTCGGTCGCCAAGGCTCCCCGTGACCTGTTTACGGAAAGTCCACTCATTGTGCATTCTGAACAGGCTCTGCGTCTGGAGGATTTACCCGAAACACTGCTGATGATCGGTGAACGATCAACCGCAATGGAGCTGGCGAATCTTTATTCAGCGCTTGGAACCCAGGTCACCGTGGTTTCATCATCTGATCGACTGCTGTCACGGGCGGATCCCGATCTGGTAAACCTCGTTATGTCGCTGATGAATGAAGTGCTTGAAGAAGTTCGGCTAAATACCAGAGTCACTTCCCTGCGCGATACCGGCAATCAGATTGAAGCGACATACGAAGGAGAGTCTGTTCCCACACGATCAACTTTTGATCGGGTCATCGTTGCGGTTGGACGCAAAGCAAATCTGACCAATCTTGAAATGTCCAACACTCACGTGCAACTCGATGATCGGGGATTCATTTCCGTGGATAAGCAGATGCGTACTTCCGATCCGCATATCTTCGCGGTAGGCGACGTCATCGGTCGCCCAATGCTGTGGCACAAGGCAGCACACCAGGGCAAGGTGTGTGCAGAAGTCGTTGCCGGCTGGGGTAGTGAGTACGATCCACGTGCCGTACCAATGGTTCTCTTTACCGATCCGCAGCTTGCCTGGTGTGGATTAACCGAAAGAGAAATTGCAGAGCACGGCCAAAATTTCGAAACCAGGCAAATAACCTGGTCGATTGCGGGCAAAGCAATTTCCAGTTGTCGCTGCCAGGGAGTCACGAAAATGATCTTTGATCCCGATACACGCCTGCTCCTGGGAATGGGTATCGTCGGGCCACATGCAGCGGAGATGATCGCCGAGGGTATCATGGCAATCGAAATGGGGGCGGCATTTGATGATCTTGCCGCAACAATGCATTTACATTTCTCTGGCAAGGAACTCTTTTTCGATCAGCCGCCTACCTCTTAGCCACACTGCTTCATCTTCCATGAAATAATCTGCAACCTGTCTTGCTGCGCGGGGAATCATATACTGCACATCCACGGACACCCTATCTCGTTGAGGAGAACATCGGAATGCAGCGCTTTCTATACATCTTCTTATTGACCACCGTCATCCATTCCTCTGTGGTTGCTCACAATGGATATTATCGTCAACCCACGATACACGGGGATAAGATAGTTTTCGTGGCCGAGGGTGATCTCTGGTCGGTATCTGTCGGCGGTGGCCGGGCGGTACGCCTGACCACACATCTGGGTGAGGAGTTGCATCCAGCACTTTCACCGAATGGTCAACATATCGCTTTCTGCGCTGAATATGAAGGGCCGCAGGAAGTGTATGTCATGCCGACGGCTGGAGGTGTGCCGAAGCGCCTCACCTACGGCAGCTATCGCCCTGAAGTTGTCGGCTGGGATGACAATAACTGCGTTCTTTTGGCATCATCTCATCGATCAACACTTCCCGAAGTTGAATTGCTCACAATAGATCCTGTTACATTTCAGGAACATCGTATCCCGCTGGCGCAGGCAAGTGATGGAGTGTACGACGAGCGGGGCGGAACTCTCTTCTTCACACGGTATCCCTTTCAGGGTAGTCACGTAAAACGTTACCACGGTGGATTGGTGCAACAAATCTGGAAATACGCTCCGGGAATGGATGAAGCAATCCCTCTCACCGATGACTATCAGGGAACCAGTCGCGATCCGATGTGGTATAGGGAACGAGTGTATTTTGTAAGCGATCGCGATCAGACAATGAATATCTGGTCCATGACACTTCAGGGTGATGATCTCCGTCAACACACTTTTCATAACGGCTGGGATGTAAAAACACCTTCACTTCACAATGGACGTATCGTTTATCAACTCGGCGCAGATTTATATCTACTGGATTTAACCAGCCAGCAGACAAATCCGATTCCCATTGTTTTGACATCTGATTTTGATCAAATGCGGGAAACCTGGATCACAGAGCCAGCATCATTTCTGACAAGTATTTATCCCTCGCCTGATGGAGACCGTGTTGCGCTCACTGCACGAGGCGAAGTGTTTGTTGCACCGCGCAAACCGGGTCGTTTGATCCAGGTTACACATCAGCCGGGTGTTCGGTATCGGCAGGCTCAATTCATGCCCGATGGCAATTCAATACTCGCACTTTCCGATGAAAGCGGTGAGCTTGAGTTCTGGCTTCTACCTGCGGATGGTATAGGTACCGCCGAGGAGCTCACCGATAATGGTCAAGTGTTTAGATTCAATGCTGTGATCTCACCCGATGGCAAGTGGATTGCGTATCAGGACAAGAACTGGGAAATGTGGCTTATTGATGTGGAGCAGAAAACACAACAAATCATCGCCCGAGCTGATCACGATCCTTTCCAGGACGTTGTGTGGTCACCTGACAGCCAATGGTTGGCTTACGTTAACATCGATGTTAATTTGTTTCGACAGATTATGGTTTATTCCCTTACGGAAATGGAAACTACTGCTGTAACAAGTGATCGTGTTGACAGCTACAGCCCTGCCTGGACCCCGGACGGCCAGTGGATGTATTTTCTTTCCGATCGACATCTGGAATCCGTGGTTTCCCATCCCTGGGGAAATTTTCAACCGGAGCCCTTTCTCGACAAGAAAACGAAGATGTACGCTTTGCCTTTGACGGAACCAATGCGGTCACCTTTCAAGCCGGATGATGAACTAACACCCGATCCGGAAGACGATACCGAGGAAGATGATTCTGAAAATGACGATCTGGAAGGTGCCGAAGTCAATGACGTCGCAGAAGAAACTGCAGAAGAAGAAGTTGAGGAAGAGATCATTGTTGAGTTGAATACGGAGGATATCGTCAAGCGGGCGATTGAAGTACCGGTACCTCCGGGTAACTATAGTAACCTCACCGTAACCGATGATGCGCTGTTCTGGGAATCGACATTGAGTGGAAGTTCGGGCGGAGCGGATATTCAAGCATTGAAAATTAGCAAGGAACCAGCAGAGATTATTACAATCGCGGATGGAGCCAGTGATTACAGGCTCACATTTGATCACAATACACTTCTTGTACGAAAGGGGGAGAGGCTCTATCTTATCGATGCTACTGCGGCAAAAGCCGATTTATCATCAAACCAGGTCGCACTTGATGGCTGGTCCTTCGCGCTTGACCCACAGGAGGAGTGGCGTCAAATGCTGGTCGAAGCCTGGCGTCTCCAGCGTGACTATTTTTATACTTCGACTATGCACGGGGTGGACTGGGAAGCCGTCCTTGAAAAATATCTCCCGCTCACATATCGCATCACATCACGCACGGAGCTGAGTGATCTCATCGCTCAAATGTGCAGTGAACTTTCTGCTCTGCATACTTACGTCTACGGTGGCGATCAGCGCGAACCCTCAACAAATATAAGCCAGGGATTTCTGGGAGCGCGACTGATCGCAAATGATGCAAATTCCGGCTGTGTTATTGAGCATATCTTTCTGCATGATCCGAATTACCCGGATCGGCGTGGACCACTTATGGATCCGGAATTCGATATTCAACCCGGTGACACCATCAAGGCTATCAACGGAGTTGCTACACCTAATCCGAATGCCACCGGCCATGCACTGAGGGACCAGGCAGGCAAACAGGTTCGGATGACAATCCGATCTCGCAATAGTAGCGAAGAAGAAACTAAGGAATATATCATCACACCGATGACTACGCGCCAGGAACGCTCTCTTCGTTATGGTGAGTGGGAATACACACGCCGGATGATCGTAGATGAACTCAGCGATGGGACAATTGGTTATGTTCATCTGCGCGCGATGGGTGGAGATAACTTCACGCAATGGGCTGAGAATTTCTACCCAGCCCATGATCGTCAAGGATTTATCATTGACGTGCGCCATAACAACGGCGGGAACATCGACAGCTGGATTCTCGGCAGGTTGCAACGAAAACCCTGGATGTACTGGCAGGGCCGTGTCGGAAAACCAAGCTGGAACATGCAATACGGTTTCCACGGCTACCTCGTTGTTATATGCGATGCTCGAACATTTTCCGACGGTGAAACATTTGTCGAAGGATTCAAGCGTTTAGGATTGGGCAAAGCTATCGGTACCCGCACTTCCGGCGGGGGGATCTGGCTCACATTCAGCACGATATTGGTCGATCGTGGTGCAGCATCCGCAGCAGAGTTTGGAATTTACGGCCCGGAGGGTCAATGGCTGATCGAGGGTACCGGTGTTGAACCGGACATCGTGGTTGATAACCTCCCTCACGGCACATTCAAGGGAGAAGATGCGCAGCTAAATGCCGCCATCGAACATCTCCTGATGCTAATCGAAAAAGAACCGGTTGAGGTTCCGATTCCTCCCCCTCCGCCAAATAAATCTGTTCCCGAGAATGCGATGCCGTAGATCGAATATTATTATTTCCTGTTTATATACGGGAGTGAACTTTTTGCCATTGCTCATTCAGACGTTTAACAGATATTGGTAGTGATGTTCCTAATTCCTGAGCAAAGAGCGATATTCGAAATTCTTCCAGCATCCAGCGAAAATATTCCAATTCAGGATCGACTATGTTGACCTCCGCATTGTGCTCGAGCTGATTGTGATAGCGTTGAAGCAGTGGATCCAACTCCATTTGAAGGTTGTCATCACGCTGTAGTCCGCGTTGGCGTGCTTTCTCAATGCGCAGCATAATACCTCGTAGAAAGCGAGGATATTGTTGCAGCCAGTTGAATGGTATTGTCGTAAGAAACTGCCTGGGGAATAAGTCTCTCAATTGCTTATGAATATCTGTAAGGATGGGATCCCAGTACGGAGGAAGCTCGGAAGATGTTTCATTATTAATATCACGATAAAGTTCCTGGATTGTTTCGATGAGTGTAACTGCTTGATGTAGAGTTTCCCAGGAATCGTGCCAACGAGTAGCAAGGCGTTGTTGGAATTCACTCTGGTCGTACACATTGGAATCTTCAGGCAAAAATATACGGTCAGCTACAAATTCAATATATGCCGGTTCAAATTGATTCTGCCCGGGGAATATTGAAAAAAACAATGCAATCTCATCGTACTTGGAAATTTGATTGATAAGAGACGTGATTTCATCTTCACACTGCAGAATGAATAGACGTCTTACTCCCGCCCGATGTGATTGTTGAGCGGCAGCATGTGAATCGAAACAGCGTATCGCTACTGAAGATCCGCAATCAACCAACGCAGGATAGACCTGGAAAATTACCTCTCTTCGTATAATAGTTTGCGATTGAGGTAACTCGCCGAAATCCCAGGCGGTAATATTATCTCGTTCCGCGGTACCAAATGAAGATGTCAGCACTGCGATTCGATGTCGCGCGTGTTTCTGGAATTGTTTCCGTAGATCATGTAAGTCGCGCGATTGACCAAGCTGGTTACCGTCTGGATCCGTGATATTGAGATTCATACGTAGATGATCAGGGATGCTCTCCGGTTGCCATGCATCAACGGGGATCTCAATTCCGGTCAATTCGCGTAGCGCCTGGCCCAATTCTTCGGTCAACGATCCACGATTTTGATCAAGTCGCAGAATGCATGCGCGGGCATAGTCAGGAGCGGGTACGACATCGCGCCGCAATTTCTTGGGCAGGGTTTTAATCAACTCGACGATCTTCTCATGCAGCATACCGGGAATAAGCCACTCCAATTGTGAACTCGACACCTGATTGAGCATTTCCAGGGGAAGCTGCAATGTAACCCCATCATCTGGAGTACCCGGTTCAAATACATACTCCAGCGGTAATAAAACATTATTAATATCAAGCGAATCAGGATACAAATCATCTGTTACACCGGAAGCATCATGCTTCATGATGTGTGATCTTGACATAAACAGCCGCTGGGGCGTCTTTTTCTCCTTCTTTTTCCTCCATCGCTCAAATGTTTTCAGATCAGTTATATCTTTTGCAACACGTTGCTCATAAAAGGTAAAACGATCCGTCTCATCAACCAGCACGTCGCGTCTTCGCTGCTTTGCTTCCAGATCTTTGACTTCTTCAATCAGTTGATGGTTATGTTTCATAAATGGAGCATCAATACGTGAACGCTCTTTTACAAGTGCAGCCTGGATAAATAACTCACGAGCGTGTTGAGGATTGACCGGAGCGTAGGGTGTCGGACGACGGGAGATGATTTCCAAGCCATAAACCCGCAGTGTTTCACGCACCATTGTTCTTCCGGACCTGGAATCCCAGTATGGATCATCATACGAGCGTGATAGCAAATGTGACGCAAGATCTTCCAGCCACCGGGCATCGATTCGTGCAACAACCCGCGCCCAACGCCTGGTTGTTTCCACGATTTCCCCGGCAACAATCCAAGCTGGGCGTTGCTGAAACAGGCACGATCCGGGAAAGATGTGAAGCTTCATACCATTTGCGCCACTGTATTCTGTATTGTTTTTCTGTCGCTGGGCAATCTGACTGGGGAGTCCCGCAAGTAAAGCGCGGTGAATGGCATCGGACGATGCAGATTCAGAATTGGGATGAAAGCCACGTTGGGTAAGCAGCGCGCGCAATTGTTGATGAATGTCATGCCACTCCCGCATCCGCACAAACGAAAGATATTTCTCACGACACCACTTGCGTAGCTTGTTCCAGGAAAGATGCCTCTTCTGTTCATGATAAGCATCCCACAGATTCAGGAAGCCGAGGAAATCCGACTTCTCGTGTTTGAATGTCTCGTGAGCAGTATCAGCCTGATCTGCAGATTCAAGGGGACGCTCACGTGGATCCTGGATCGACATGGCTGAGACAATAATGAGCGCTTCACTGAGACAATCTTCAGAAACCGCCTGCAGCAACATGCGACCCAGGCGCGGATCAATCGGTAAAGGCGCAAGCGACCTGCCGAGTTGTGTCAGATTGTCATTATCATCAATCGCTCCAAGTTCAAAAAGAGTGCGGTACCCCTCCTGGATTTGACTGCGCTTGGGTTGATCGAGAAAGGGAAAATCCTCGATCTGCCCAAGTTGCAGGTTTTTCATCTGGAGTATCACACTGGCCAGATTGGTGCGTGATATCTCAGGCTCGGTAAACGGATACCGCTGATCGAAATCCTCTTCGGAATACAACCGGATGCAGACGCCGTCGGCAAGGCGTCCACAACGGCCGGCCCGCTGATTAGCGGATGCCTGCGAGATCGGCTCAATGGGAAGGCGTTGCACGCGGCTGCGCACACTGTATCGACTGATGCGGGCACATCCCGGATCAACAACATAATGAACACCAGGAACGGTCAATGAAGTTTCCGCAACATTTGTTGCCAACACGATGCGCCGACCTGAGAGCGGCTGAAACACTCGATTCTGTTCCTGCGCAGACAAGCGAGCATAAAGCGGGAGAATTTCCGCACCCTGGGGATGATGTTGGCGAAGTGCCTTAGCTGTATCTCGAATTTCTCGTTCACCGGCCAGGAACACCAGAATGTCACCCGATTCAGGATTCGGATCAATCGCAGCCAGTTCATCAACGGCATCAAGTATTGCTTGCAATTGGTCACGATCCTGCTCATCATCATTTTCACTGGCCAGTGGACGGTATTGCACATCAACCGGATAACTCCGCCCGGATACCTCGATCACAGGCGCATGATTGAAAAAGGAACTGAACCGTTCCGGATCGATTGTCGCTGAGGTGATTATGAGTTTCAGATCCTGCCGCCGGGGCAGAAGCTGTTTGAAATATCCAAGCAGGAAGTCGATGTTCAGGCTTCGTTCGTGGGCTTCATCGAGAATAATGGTGTCGTAGTTGTGCAAGCGCCGATCGTGCTGGATTTCCGCCAGCAGAATACCGTCGGTCATGACTTTGATGAGGGATTCAGGATTGACGGAGGCGTCAAATCGCACTTTGTATCCCGCTACTTTCCCGAATGGGGAATGCAATTCTTCGCACAGCCGAGCAGCGATCCTTCGAGCGGCGACACGCCGTGGTTGCGTGTGGCCGATCATTCCCTGTACACCACGTCCCATCTCCAGGCACATCTTGGGTAGCTGAGTGGTTTTACCCGATCCGGTTTCACCGCACACGATGACAACCTGATTCTGATTGACCGTATCGGTTATTTCTTGTTTGTGGGCAATGACGGGCAGATCAGGCCAGTCAATGGTCCTGGGTACACGATTTTGACGTTGCTCTCGGCGTGTGGCGGATTGGATAACCTGACGGTGAATCGTATCCAGCAATTGATTTATGGTTTTACCCCGATGCAGATCCCGGCGCAGGCGGCGTATTCTGCGCCGAAAACGTGCCTGATCCGACATCATGCACTGTGGAATCAAACTGCCTAATTCTTCAAGACGATCCTGCACGTATTACCCAATCGCTCCCGAAATTTATACCGTTGATCCATCCAGAATACTTACCAGCGACAATTTCGTAACCAGCAGTTTCAAAATCAGGCATCATAATCTGCCTCCAGCCACAATAAATCCATACAATGCGCCGTCTACCGGATTGAATCTGTCATCCCTCTTGCGACCTGTGGTAAAAGCGAACGATGTCCATGGAATCCGTAATTGAACTTGAAGGTGTTTCATACGGATACCCACCTTACGGATTGGCTCAGCCGGTCCTGAAAGACATCAACCTCCATATCGAGAGCGACGATTTTCTGGGAGTCATCGGACCAAACGGCGGAGGAAAAACAACGCTGCTCAAAATCATGCTGGGTCTTTTGCATCCTCAGCGGGGTCATGTGCGCGTCATCGGTCAATCAGCCTTGCGAGCACGATCCCACATCGGGTATGTGCCCCAGTATGCAGAACTCGACCATGCTGCGCCGGCAACTGTTCTTGATGTTGTATTGACCGGCTGCCTTGGTCGTCATTCATGGGGATTCCGTTATCGGGAAGAACACATTGATGCAGCGCTGTCTGCGCTGAAACAGACAGGGATCGGGAATATGGTTGACCGCCCGATGCGACAGCTTTCCGGCGGGCAGCGACAACGTGTGCTGATTGCCAGAGCATTGGTCGGAAAACCACGTATCCTGCTTTTGGATGAACCGACGGCAGGTGGTGATTCCCTTCTGGAACAAGGATTGGCAGACCTGTTGCACGGACTGAATGAATCAGAAGTGTGCGGCGCGATTGTTATGGTCAGCCATGATGTGTCATTTGTTTCGACACATCTCAAACGGATTGCGTGTTTGAATCAACAACTGACCTGCCATGCAGCTCATGAAATCACGAAGGATATTCTCCACGAGATGTACCACGGAAGCGTTCGCATGGTGGAGCACGATGAAAGTTGCCCCCTGGGCGATCCCGGTTGTGATCATGGATGCGTCGAACCTCTTGTTGAAAATACTGATTCGGGACCAGAAGGGCAAAAGGAATGATTCAGTTCATCCAGGACATTCCCCATAATGCTCTGCTCATCCCCGGATTGATTGCGGGGATTCTTGCCAGCTTTGCCTGTGGCTCGATTGGACCATATGTCATCACAAAGCGGATTGTGTTTCTCAGTGGAGCAATCGCGCACATGGCTATCGGCGGCATCGGAGCGGCCATCCTGATTCGCTACCACTGGATGAATCATCTCCTGTCTCAGGAGAACATGGTCGATGCTTCTCAATGGTTTGCGCAGCACCCCTGGGGTGAGGTTGGATACGAACTCTTTCCCACGATTGGCGCGGTGGCTGCTGCAATGATCGGTGCGCTATTGATAGGTATTGCACAGGAACACTTGCGCGAACGCATCGATACGCTCATCGGCGCCATGTGGGCAATCGGCATGTCACTGGGTATCCTGATGATCAAGCTGACCCCGGGCTACCACACAGAGTTAATGAGCTATCTGTTCGGTAATATATCTTATGCAAACTG
>JANQEQ010000127.1 GCA_028278245.1 Phycisphaerales bacterium
ACTCCATGCATGGACCCATTCGGTCGCATTGGTGGATTGATGAGAATGAGCCACCTACGCCCAACCGCTGCAATCTGGAAATATCGATACCGCCAAACACCACGGCCACAGTCCATATCCCAGGTGATGACCTAATGAGTATCTCAGTAGAGATAAGTGGCGGAACAGATGTAGTTGCTGCTGTCGCTGACGGAGTTACTGATGCATATTTGGCAGACGATGAATCAGACGTTGTTGTCTTTGAACTGGAATCTGGCGTATACCATTTCTACTCTGATTCTCTCACCCTGTTTCCTGATGGTTGCGGAGACGATTGTCCATGCGGGTCTGAGTCAGAGTGAATCTCTGCGCGGCTGTGTACTTCAGGGGTGGACAGTGGTCAAGGTGGACCAGTTCCTCTGAACCAATCTTTCAACATGATTCTGAGATCTGTTGGATTCACAAGGAAGTCGTCGTTAATGTCGCTTCTCTGATTACTTGCGGTTGTCGAATGCCAATCGGGAAGAAAGATGAGAAGATCTAGAGCATCAACCCACCCACTGAGGTCAATGTCGGAACCTAGATGGAAGAGTTCTTTGCCGAGAAATTCGTCGGCGCCAATGTCATAATTAGATCCATCGCCGCGGTCATCTTCGACCCCATCGAGGCCTCGCAGGTCACCCCAGAAGTCCTTGATAACGGTTGAAACATGGGCACCGGCGTCAATGCAGGGAGAGTCGGGGAGAAGGCGAAAATCTCCATTGCCCGCATCAGTAAATTCCGGGTCCAGGGAGATGTTTCCCTCGCCGGAAGCACCCCAGTATTGAATGCAGCAGAATGATGGACTTGAAGATTGGTATAGTTGAGACCCTTGAGATGCTGTGTTTCCCCAGACTATGTTGTTCCTGATCCCTGAATTACAGTACCAAAGGCCCCCACCAAACCCGTCCGTAGTATTCCCATAGATCGTGTTATTATGGATCGATCCCTGACAGTTTTGCAGTCCACCTCCTCCCAGGACAGACGAATTCCAGTAGATGAGGTTATTGCGAACAGTTGCGTTACAGGATACCAAGCCACCGCCACCTTCAGAAGCCTCATTGAGAAGAATGGTATTCCCTTCTATGAGGCCGTGGCAATGCGATATTCCAGCACCATAACGAGTACGATTATTTGCTATAGTATTTCCCTTAATGGTGCCCGCGCAATCTGACAAGCCGCCAGCAGTATTGAACATGATCGTATTGCCTTCGATGAGCCCGTTGCAGGATGTGATCGCGCGTCCGGAGCAGTGTGTGATCGTGTTTCCTTGGATCGGTCCGTGGCACTTGGTGATGGCTGTCCCGTCGATTCCGGTGATGAGGTTGTTGCGGACGGTAGGGCCATCTCCTAATCCGAAACCGCGAACGCCACCGGATAAGATGGTGTTCTCTTCGATAAGCAAATCAGGGCCACCTTCGTAGATCCCCGTGCCACCTTCAATCCGATTGTTCTTGAATAAGTCGTTTGGTCGATAGATGAAACCGCCGATGAAGACGTTGTTGAGGATATCCACATTGCAGGAATTACAGCGAATCCCCCACTTCCCTCCGCTGTCGATGGTGAGTCCGGAGATGGACGCTCGCGAATCGTACCAGATGTTCTCATAAAGGATCGCGGGTTTGTGCCAACTCGAGTACTTGAAGACTGTCTGCGCAACGACCGTCGCATCCAGCGGATCGGTCGAACGAAGCGCGATTCCTTTTTCACGGAAATCCAGGCTTTCCCGGTACGTGCCGGTAGCGAGAGTAATGACTC
>JANQEQ010000168.1 GCA_028278245.1 Phycisphaerales bacterium
ACGCATACCACGGGCATACCCGCGCACTGATCGACATTAGTCCCTACAAGTTTACCGGCCAGGGAGGAACCGGAGCGCCGCCGTCCACACACGTCATGCCAATACCGGATCGCTACCGAGGACCGTGGGGGTATGACGATGTCGAGGCTGGCGAGCGTTATGCTGAGTCGATTGCGATCTGTGTGGCTGACCTCCAACCGGCCGGATTCATCGCCGAGTCGATCCTGGGCGTGGCGGGGCAGATCGATCCACCCCCGGGGTATCTCGCCCGCGCTCACGAATTGGTACGGGCAGCGGGCGGCGTGACTATTGCTGACGAAGTACAGATCGGATTCGGCCGCGTTGGCGATGTCATGTGGGCGTTCGAGGCGCACGGCGTTGTGCCGGATATTGTCACGCTCGGCAAGCCGATCGGCAACGGCCACCCGCTGGCGGCAGTGATCACCACCCCTGAGATCGCACGATCCTTCGAAACAGGAATGGAGTACTTCAATACCTACGGCGGCAATCCCGTGAGTTGCGCAGTCGGTTTGGCGGTGCTCGATGTGATCGAGAGCGAACAGTTGCAGTTACATGCCCAGAAAGTCGGACAATATTTCATCACGCGTTTACGTGAGCTTGCCTCACAGCATGAATTGATTGGCGACGTGCGCGGGCGCGGGCTCTTCCTTGGAGTGGAACTGGTGCGTGATCGGAACACGAAAGAGCCGGCGACTGCCGAAGCGACGCGCATCATTGAGATGATGAAAGAGCGCAGGATTCTTCTGAGCACGGAGGGGCCGTTTAATTGTGTACTGAAGATCAAGCCGCCGATGAAGTTCAATGGCGCAAATGTGGATCTGTTCATTGAGGCGCTCGATGACGCGTTGACGCAGCTTCGGCGTGATTCCGGTAGATAGAAATAAGATCCGGATTTCCTATCTCAGCAGGAAGCCGACGCGCAGCGGATCGCGTGGATCGATCAGGAACTCGTGACGCCCGGTGATAGACGCTGAGCCGGTCACTTCTGGGATGACCGCCGGCACCGTCCCGACGGTGGAGGTGTCGGCAACGCGCACCTGGAAAGGGGTGCCGATGATGCTTTCGATAGTGATTGAATCGCTCAGTGCGAGCTCGCCGCGAGCATGGTGGATTGCCGCACGCCCGCTCACGCCAGTTCCGGTAGGAGAGCGGTCCACTTCGCCCTCGGCAAAGACGCAGACGTTCCGGCTGTGTACGTCGCCTTCAAGTCGTTCCACGAGAATGGTGCCATAGAGGAAGTTGAGATTCTCATCACCATCCGGATGCTTGAGTTGATAGGAATTCATAACTGCCCCCTTGATGCGCATGGCCACGTCGATGATGTTGGCGTAGTGGGCCGGGACAAGACTGAATCCCAGATCAACTGCATCCACATAGGCGTAGAACGCCCCGCCGAATGCGATATCGCAACGCACTTCGCCGAGCCCCGGGACGTCCACGACCAGATCCCGCTCAAGCAGAAACGAAGGCACATTCAGAAACGAGGCATTCACCACACGACCATGTTCCACGTGAGCGGTAGCGGTGACGCGCCCCGCCGGAGTGTCAATGCGCAATGTCGGCGGGTCTCCATCGGCTTCCAGCAGACCGCATTCGATCCCCACGGTTGTAAGCGCGATAATACCATGGCCGCACATCGTGCTGAATCCTTCGTTATGCATGAAAAGCACGCCGACATCACCATCCGGTGTGGTTGGCGGTGTGAGCAGGCAGCCGTACATGTCTGCGTGGCCCCTTGGTTCAAGCATGAGTGCCCGGCGTAGATGGTCGTGGTGTTCCCGGGCATAGGCCCGTTTGGTGAGGATCGTGTTACCAGGAATGTCCGGCCAACCGTCGGTGATGATGCGCAAGGGCTCGCCCGCCGTGTGGGCATCGATTGTGGCGAGGCGCAGCCAGTCCGACGGGGGTATATATGTCATAAGCGACACCATAATCCGGTGAGGTGTGCCTCGCAATCTGTTATCGCGATCCAATGACCGTGTGAATTTCGGTCTGAACGAAATCCAGCAGTTGAAGGAGTCATGTCGTGAACAAAGCCGTCCCGCATATCTCGCCTTCGGAATACGCAGAGAGAAGAAAAGGGCAGTAAGATAACGTAATTGAATCGGGAATCGTAGCTATTTATGAATCTGCTTTGCGCGGTAACCACCTCTTCCCCGGTAATAAAGAAATAGCGTGCCAAACACAAGGATAAGTGGGATGGCACCAACAGACGTCCAGCGGAAGCCCCAGCGCATACCGAAGTTGTCGGCAGGTTCGATGAGCGCTTCAGCGTCTGTGACTATTTCATCTGACTCGGCAGCCTTGACGATGTTCCGTAATGCGTTAGCCGTTTCCCCCTCTGGTAACGTGTCACCTGTCTCTAATCCGTTCAGCAGCGTTACCGCAACTTCATGCCCTGACTGTTCGAGCACATGAACAACCTGATCTTGGTTATCCACCAAGTTATGGTGCATGTAGGTGTCGCCAATGCGCCCCATGAGCGGTGCCGTGACAAGCCCGACGAACAACATACCAACGCCTCCCATGAGTGCCAATCCCAGAGCGCCCGTTTTTGGCAAACGTTCGGATACGAAGCCGAGCATCGTTGGCCAGAAGTAACACACACCGACATAAAAGACAGTCGCGGCAATGATGATAATCACCATGTGTTCAGCAATGGAAAGCAGATATAGCCCGATACCACCAAGAATAGCTGACATGAGGAGGATTCCTGTGGGAGCGAGCCGGTGCACAACAGGTCCGGCAAAGAAGCGCAGCACCGCCATGAGTCCCGTACCCCAAACCAGCACGAGAATGCCAGCATTCTCACCCGCCCATGCCATCACTCCACCCATGGCAGTACCCATCCATCGGCTAGGCCCAAGCTCCAACGACGCAGTGAGGCACATGCACAGAAACATTATGATGAAAAGAGGATGCAACGCAGCAGCAAACATACCACCGAACGTGACACCCGATTGCACGCGCTCCGTCTTCGGGAACTCCTGCCCGATGAACAATAGTCCGTAAATGACCGTTGGTATCAACACGAGCAACAGCTTGAATTGCCAAGCCAACAGACCAAAGATATACGTTGTGTTACCCGTGTAGAGGAAATTGTCCAGCAAGTAAGCAATCAGGCCACCGATGACAATACCACCGGGGAACCAGACATGGAATTGGTTCAGTTTAGTCGTCTTATCACCCGGATAAAGAGTGGCGACGAGCGGATTACATGCTGCTTCGACCGTACCGTTACCTAACGCAATCATCAATCCGCCGGCAAACAGCATTGTAAACCCACTGGCGAACGCCATCAGCAATGCTCCGACCAAGTGGCAAATAAAAGCTATGCGCATCTGCCACTTGATACCCATCACATCAACCAACGGTCCCAGGAGAAAGATGGAGACCGTGAAGCCCCACAGCGTCACACCGCCGATCCATCCCGCTTCAGTATTGCTGAGAACGAAGTGCTCTTTGAACTGGTCCATGTTCGATGTGATCACACCGAACGCGACAGAGGTCGAAATCAATGAGAAACAACTGCCTACGAACAAACGCTGCTTGTTCACGAGATTCATCCTTATGTCTACGCTGGTTTTGGTTCAAACACCATCCACCGAACTTTAGTCCCAATACTGTATTGTACTCCAACTACGATCAAGGTGTAAGGGTACCCGCAACCTGTAGCCAGAAAGCTGGCAGAGCGATCGACAGGGGTTTAAACTGAGAATTCTCAAACTCAATCCATCGGGATACCAGGTTGTGTACAAATGCAGTTCATCGTTGTATCGTTGCTTTGACGAACGAATGAGGAGATTCACTGGAGATCGTTAGTGTTTCAATAACAAAACGAAGGGATTGAACTTGCCAAGAGGAAAGGATGAATGATGCTCTGGAGAGTTATGGTATCCGGCCTGGGTGTTCTGAGTATGTTCCAAATGCTGTCATGCATGTCGAGCGCAACCGATGAGATGACATTTACCGGAACCGACGATGAAGTCAAACTTATCACATTGGATCCGGGACACTTTCATGCGGCGCTGGTGCAGAAGACGATGTACGACCAGGTATCACCTGTTGTGTCTGTCTATGCTCCTCCCGGTTCTGACGTGGAGGATCATCTGTCGCGCATCGAAGGATTCAACCGGCGCAACGAGGATCCAACGCGCTGGATTGAACGCACCTATGTAGCTGACGATTTTCTGGAAACGATGCTCGATAGCCACCCTGGCAACGTGGTTATTATCTCAGGGAATAACCGGAAAAAGGCACAATACATCAAGGCATGCGTCGATGCTGGGCTGAATGTCCTATCTGACAAACCGATGTGCATCAATGGTGAAGGATACAGGCTGATCGAGCAATCCTTTGATGCTGCCCGGAACAATGGCGTTTTGCTCTATGACATTATGACCGAACGTTCAGAGATTACTACGATTCTGCAGAAAGAGTTGATTCATACTCCCTCGGTGTTTGGTACCCTGAAACCCGGCTCAACCAATGATCCCTCAGTCGTCAAAGAGAGTGTGCATCACTTCTTCAAGTATGTATCTGGCAATCCAATAAAACGACCGCCCTGGTACTTTGACACCACCCAGCAGGGTGAAGGAATTGTAGATGTAACGACTCATCTCGTGGACCTGGTGATGTGGGGATGTTTCCCCAACCAGATCATCGATTTCGATCGTGATATCAGAATGAAAAGTGCCCGACGCTGGCCGACGATGATCACACAGAAGCAGTATGAGAAGGTTACCCACTTATATGATTTTCCAGAATATCTTCAGGATGAGTTGAACGATGAGGGCACCCTGCCATGTTACGCAAATGGCGAGATGATCTATACGATCAAGGGTATCCATGTGAGAGTATCTGTATCATGGGAATTTCAAAGCGCAGAAGGAGCAGGCGACACACACTATTCCGTGATGAAGGGGACGAAGGCTCATGTGATCATTCGTCAGGGTCGAGAGCAGGCATTCCGCCCCGAACTCTACATTGATCCTGCTCCTGACATTTCATCAGACAAACTTGAGGCTGCGCTAAACAAGACTATCTCCCAGCTACAGGCACAATACCCCGGTATATCCCTGGTGAAACACGGTCAAGGCTGGCGTTTACTGATTCCAGATGACCTGCGTGTGGGACACGAAGCGCACTTCCGTCAAGTCACCGAGCGTTACCTACGCTATTTGGTTGAGGGAGAATTGCCGAAGTGGGAAGTTCCGAACATGAAAGCGAAATATCGCACTACAACTGCTGCACTGGATATGGCTCCTGATTGACCATTTCGAAGATATTCTCATGCCGTTGCTGATTTGACATGATCCGTTTCAAATGAAGGGAGGAATGACTATGGAAAATGGTGATTCGCTAAGCCGCCGTTCGTTTATGGGAACTGCTGCTGCGATGATATCCGGCGCAGTGATCATTCCTGATGTTATTCAGAGCAGAACAGCACTGGGCAATCTTCCGGCTTTCACTCCCGACATCGGTGTGTGCACATCAATCGATCACGCAAAAATGTTACGACTGGCCGGGGTAAACTATATTGAAGAGAGCGTAGGACGATTGTTAATTCCTGATAAGCCCAAGGCAGCATTTGAGGAAAAACTAAAGGTAATAAAAGACTGCAGTTTGCCGATCACTGCAGCAAATGGGTTTTTACCCGGTTCACTTAAATGCGTTGGACCAAACGCTAACCATGATAACGTACTGTCATTTGCGGAAACTGCCTTCATCAGAGCTGCACAAGTCGGAATCGCAGTTATTGTCTTCGGTTCCAGCAGGGCACGCTCCATACCCCAAGGGATTGATCGCAGGCATGCAAAACTTCAATTTGTCGCCCTGTTGGGAAAGATGGCGATGATTGCCCAATCACATGACATCACTATTGCCATCGAACCTCTCAATAAAGATGAAACGAACTTCATCAATACTGTTGAAGAAGGGGCCAAGCTTGTGCGGGCTGTGCAGCATCCGAATATTATGCTGCTTGCGGATATCTATCACATGCTCCGCGAAGACGAACCTGCCGAGAATATTCGCATTGCCGGCGATCTGATACGACATGTGCATATCGCGGAAAGGAAGAATCGGGCAGCTCCCGGAGTCAATGGCGAAAACTTCTCATCTTACTTTCAAGCACTGAGCGACATTGATTACAACGGAAAAATTTCTATCGAGTGCAGATGGAAAGATATGGTCAATGAACTTCCCACCGCAGTTAGAACCATGCAAGAGCAGATGTCGTGTGTTAACTGACGGTGTATGAGGAATCTATCAAGGAGAATATAAAGTAATGAACCTGAGGCAGATTTATATAAAATTTGTAATAGCGTTGATCATATTGATACCACTGAACAGTTGTGTTCATAAACCTATTCAAAACGAAAAGGTCACAAAGCCAGAGAAGATCACTCTTTTCAACGGATTTGATTACACACATTGGATTGGTGTTGATGGTGAACCAGTCAAGTGGAAGATTCTTGACGGTACTATGGAAATCGTTCCCGGCACAGGTAGCATTGTTACCAGGGAACCTTTCCGTGATTACTTTTTACATGTCGAGTTCAATATTCCGGAATCTCCACCTCAAGCGAGTGGCCAAGGGCGAGGCAACAGTGGAGTCTACAATCAGGGTCGCTACGAAGTGCAGATCCTCGACACCTACGGGCTCGTTGCCGGCAAGAGAGATTGTGGAGCGCTCTACGGTGTCAAAGCGCCGGATCACAGCGTTTGTCGGAAACCGGGCAAGTGGCAGAGTTACGACATCACTTTCCGTAGTCCGCGCTGGGAGGGGGAAGGTGCAACCACGCGAAAAATCGAGAATGCACGCATTACTGTGATCCACAACGATGTATTAATTCACGATAACATCGAACTGGAGAGCAATACCGGTGCAGGCTGGCCGGAGGGTTCACAACCAGGCCCCGTTCTGCTACAGGATCATGGTCATAAAGTTCGTTACCGAAACATTTGGATTATTCCATACGACTAATCACTCATAAATTTATCAAGTACCCGACAACCTCGTGTATTCGGTTTCCTGCTTCGCAGACACACTTGTAAGATCTCGAACCACATCTTTTGATCAGTTGAAGGAGTTGCTGTATGTCCAGCCAACATTGTGAACAGTCACGACGTGAATTTCTGATTCAGGGAGCACAGGCGGCAGTCAGTGTCACAGCTGCCGGGGCTCTTGTCTCCTGCACTACCCCGCAAACAGCACCTATCGTTTCCGGACGCATCGTCGGTGCCAATGATCGGATCAACGTAGCAGTCATCGGCATTCGCAGCCGCGGCATGCAACTGGCTAAGGGATTCGCTGAAATTCCCAACGTGCATGTTAAAACACTGGTTGATGTGGATGAAAACCTCTTCGCTGAAAGTGTTCAGGCAATGGAGCAGTTGCAGGGAATATCTCCTGCAACAGAATGGGATCTTCGTCGAGTCCTGGACGATCCCGATATTGATGCCATCGCAATTGCCACCCCCGACCATTGGCATGCGCTGGCGAGCATCTGGGCTTGCCAGGTTGGAAAGCACGTCTATGTGGAGAAGCCCTGCTGCCACAACCTCTGGGAAGGTCGGAAAATGGTGGAGGCGGCACGTCGTTACAATTGCCTCGTTGCTGTCGGTTACCAGAATCGATCCATTGAGAATGTCCGTGCTGCCATGAAATTCCTCCACGAGGGTGGTCTGGGTGAAGTCTATATGGCCAAGGGACTATGCTTCAAACCGCGTGATTCAATCGGACACTGTCAAAACGAACCTGTCCCTCAGGGCGTACACTACGATTTGTGGCTTGGACCTGCACCCCAACGTCCATTCAATCGCAACCATTTCCATTATGAATGGCACTGGAACTGGAATTATGGTTGCGGGGATATCGGCAACCAGGGACCCCACCAGTTCGACATTGCGCGCTGGGGTCTCAATCAGCGTGAGCATCCTGTACGCATCAGCTCATCCGGAGGTTACTTCAAGTGGGATTCGGATCAGGAGACACCAAATACTCAAACCGCAACACTCGAATACTCTGACGGAAAACTCCTCCAATTTGAAGTGCGTGGTTTGTACACCAACACCGAGGACAATATCAGGATAGGAAATCTATTCTTTGGTACTGAAGGGTGGATGCACCTGAACGGCACTAACTGGAAAACTTTCTATGGCCGTGATAATGAACCAGGCCCCAGTTTGGAAAGTGCAGAGGAATCTGCTGATCCGGCAAACCTGGCCGGCTCTGGAGGTGGTGGCCACATTGCCAACTTCATCTACGCGCTGCGTAGTTGTGACAAGAATAATCTCACCAGCGAAATCGAGGAAGGATATATTTCAACTGCACTTCCCCACTTAGCCAACATTGCATATCGCACCGGCACAAATCTTACATTCGACGGGAAGAAGGAGCAGTTCACCGGTCATATGGCCGGCGAGGCAAACAAGCTGCTTTCCCGTAATTACCGGAAACCTTATGTCGTACCGAATAACGTGTAGCGACAACGAATTGATGATCTGCTCTAACGCGGTCTTGCGCATGGATTCTATGATGTTTAATTTCTTCTGTTTACTATTTCGTGTTTATGTTGTTTTGTGGTTTGTTGTTCTCTCAGGATGTACGGCGCTGGAGCACTCCACTCAGGAACCTGCTTCAATTGAAGCACACTCTTTCCGTTGGCTCAAACAAGCCGACGGCATGCTTGATCTCTATGATGGAGATCGGCGTGTATTGCGATATGTCCATTCTTATGATCCATCAACAGAAGAAACACTGCACGAAACATACAAGTGTTACTACCATGTCTATGACGTGACAGGCAAATGCCAACTCACCAAAGGCTCAGGCGGCTTGTACACACATCACCGGGGTCTTTTCATCGGATGGAATCGTCTCACGATTGGCAATACAGAATACGACTTCTGGCACATGAAGGAAACAACTCAGCGCCACAGTAAGACAACCAAACTTACCGCTGATAAAAGACAAGCACAGCTAAGTACATGCATTAACTGGTGCAATGCTGAGGACAAAGTAATCCTTATCGAAAACCGTTCAATCACAGTCTACGACTCGGCTGATCCGCAACTCCTGCTTCTGGACTTTGAATCAAAGCTGACACCCGTAGCAGGCGACGTGCTCCTGAACGGCGATCCAGAACATGCCGGCTTTCAATTTCGAGCACATAATAACGTTGCCGAGGGTGAATCCGATGTCAAGGCAACTTACTTGTTCCATGAGGATGGCATAGATCCGACCCAGGATCACAATCTTCCCTGGGCGGCCATGAGTTTTGGACTCAATGGAAAACACTTCACCGTCCAGCATATGAACCATCCGGATAATCCCCGACCGACAGTTTATTCTGCTTATCGAGATTATGGCCGGTTCGGTGCTTTTCCAATATTGGAGATCCCAAATAACGAAACACGAACGCTGCGCTATCGTGTATATGTCATGCAAGGTAAAATGCCTCAGCGTTCGGAAATGCAAATGCACTATCAAACTTACATTGACACCCACTGAAAACGATTATACCAACATCATCCTGGTTTATTCGTACCCAAGAAGGTGCGGAAGCCAGAGGCTAAGGGCTGGGATGTAAGTAATCAGCAGCAGCGCAACAATCATTGCAATGTAGAGAGGCAACATAGGTTTTATCACCTTTGCAATAGCTACCTTTCCGACACTGCATCCCACAAATAATACGCTGCCTACAGGGGGCGTACATAAGCCGATACACAGATTCAGCACCAACACGATACCGAAGTGCGTGCGATCAATTCCAAAACTATCTGTTATAGGCAAGAAAATCGGCGCAAAGATCAGTACGGCCGGTGTAATATCCATGAAGATTCCGACGATGAGCAGAATACAATTGATCAGTATGAGCAGGATAATCGGATTGTCTGAAAGATCGAGTAACGCGCTGCTTATTTCTTGTGGTATGCGCTCCAACGCGAGTAACCACGACATGCACATGGAGGTCGCTACAAGCATCATGACTACTGCGGTTGTCGCCGCTGAATCCAGGAGTACTCGTGGCAGGTGAGTGATGCGCAGCTCACGGTAAAAAAACGCGAGGATCAACGCATACAGCACGGCCACGGCTGCTGCTTCAGTCGCTGTGAATACCCCACCCACAATCCCCCCGATGACGACAACAATTAAACCCAAACTGGGAACAGCAGCAATAAAGCTTTTTATTGCGGTTGAGACCGATACGCGTTTAGCGGCAGGATATTGTTTCCATTTGGCTATGCAGCCAGCTACGATCATCAGTGCTATTCCCACAATCAACCCGGGTAGATAACCGGCTACGAACAGACCACCGACAGAGACTTCTGCCACCAATGCATAGACGATCAGAATGTTACTGGGTGGAATGATCAGGCCTGTCGTTGACGATGTGATATTGACTGCCACGCTGTAACCCCGATCGTATTTCTCCTTATCCATGTGCGGTGACATCACACCACCAATTGCTGAGGCGGCCGCCACGGCGGAACCCGACAACGCGCCAAAGATCATCGCAGAGATAATATTGACAAACGCTAATCCTCCCGGGAAAGGCCCTACAAGGGCCTGGGCAAATTCTATGATCCGCCGAGCAATTCCACCCCGATTCATGATCTGCCCTGCCAGGATGAAAAACGGGATGGCCAGAAGAACAAACGAATCGGTGTTTGCAATAATCTGGGCCATTGTGACCGTAGCGCCATCAAAACCCAGCGCCAAGATCATTGCTGCAAGTGTACTCAGGGCTATGCAGAAAGCTATAGGAACACCCAACGCAAGTAACAAAGCGAAAACAAGAAGCAGAATGAGGATTTGCGCAGTCTGCATTGAGTCAACGAGGAGTTTCAGGTGATCCGGCAGTGATGGTCCGCCGTGTGATTAAGAGATCGATCGTATCCATCAGCACATAGATAACCATGATGAATCCAGCCAGTGGAAGAGCAATATAAACGTGGCCGACCTTTACCCCCAGGGCAGGTGAAGTTTCACCCTGTGACACTGTCGTAATAACCAGTGATAAGCCGCCGATTATCAAGACCAGCAAGGCAAAGAGTAGAATACAA
The DNA here is from genome assembly GCA_028278245.1 of Phycisphaerales bacterium. Taxonomy (GTDB): domain Bacteria; phylum Planctomycetota; class Phycisphaerae; order Phycisphaerales; family SM1A02; genus JANQEQ01. Next base: position 11,095 of record JANQEQ010000168.1, read on the forward strand.
CCTTTAATGAGCAGATCGAGAATAATACCCCCGTGTCGATGCGCGAATTTCTGAGGTAAAAGATCAATGGCCAGATGCATTTTGCGCCCGACCGCATAACTTGCCCCTACAACCGAAATCCACAACAGCAGATATCGCGCCGCTTCCTCGGTAAATGAACTTGGATCAGAGAGCACATAACGTGTGAACACCTGCCACAGAACATTGAATACGGCAATCCCCATCAGTAAGGCTAAAAAACATCCTACACATTTATCTGCGGTTGTCCTGATCTTGTGCATGTGCCCATTATCTCAAATACGAAATTCGTACAATCAAGTCGTCACCGGGTATTCTCTATCCGATCCAACAACTCAGCTAATTCAGGATCCGCTTCACGAAACTCATCGAGCATGGGTTGGATCTTCTCGGCAAAAACTTTGCGATTGGGTCGTACCACTTCTACTCCAGCTTCCTCCGCTTTGGCCAGACATTCATTGCTCACCTCCTCCCAGAGTTGCCGCTGGAAAGGCACTGACTCATCTGCTGCCTGCTGAAGCCATTGCTGCTGCTGTGGGGTAAGATCATTCCAGAGATGCATACTCACGACAACGACATCAGGCACAGCTGAGTGTTTGTTAAGCGAGTAATACCGTGCGACTTCAAAATGGTGCGACAGATAAAACGATGGAGGGTTATTTTCCGCACCGTCCACCACACCCTGTTGGAGAGCACTGTAGAGTTCACCCCACGAGATCGGAGTAGCAGAACCTCCCAGGGTATTGACAAGTTCCTTAGCCGTCGGACTTTCCTGGACCCGTATCTTTAAACCGGCAAGATCATCCGGCGTGTGAATTGGTTTATCGATGGTATAAAAACTCCGAAATCCAGCATCATAAAAGCACAGGCCGCGCAGCGAGATTGCCTCTCCGCTGTCGAGAATATCCCTGCCTACCGGGCCGTTCAATACCGCCCAAGTGTGATCATCATCCCGGAAGATGTACGGCAGGCTGAGTACTTCGTATTCCTTGGCGTGCGACTCCATTACCGCGCAGGAAACTTTCGCAAGACCCACTGTCCCTACCTGTAACAGTTGAAGTAATTCGCGTTCAGTTCCCAACTGTTCCGCGGGGTATATGTCGATGCGCATGGTGTCGCCGGACAATTCTGCCAAATGTTGTGCCATCTTTTCTATGGCTTCATGCACGGGGTGGGTAGTGGGCAGACCATGCGCAAGACGGATGACCTTGTTCTCCTCTGTCTTGCTGCAGCCGCCCATTGATAGATGAATCAAAAGGAATAAACACATCAAGCCGAGAAAATAACACCAGTGTGTGCGTTTTAAGATGAATTGGGAACGGGTAAAGAATAACATCTGTAGTTGCATGGTCATTACTTTCTGTGCCATCATAATCTGGGAATACTATCTCTTATGGCTCAATTATTGTAATCCGTTGATTTATGACATCTTTGTACATTCATGCCATTCATACCACTTCGGGGCTTTCATTCAGTAACTGTTGCATGTGCTCTCGAACTATCTGTGCTGTTTCCGGGCGGCGCAGGGCATATTCGATAAAGCACTTTGTGTACTCAACGCTGTCACCAATGTCATAACGTTTTGCCTGCCAGGCAAAAGCATAGACAGCCTCTTTCTGCACAAGCAAGTTCATAGCATCTGTCAGTTGGAGTTCATTACCGAAACCACTTTCTACCCTGGCCAAACAGTCAAAGATTGCAGGAGTGAGGATGTAGCGTCCCGCGATGGCCAGGTTACTCGATGTTGCTGGAGGCTGGGGTTTCTCAATAAGTCGGTGAAGGCGTAACAAGTCTGGACTAACCTCAGATTCTGCCTTGCCCTCAACAATGCCATAACGTTGAATCCAATCATCCGGCACACGATGAACCGAAACGACGCTCGCTTGTTTCTGTTGATAAATATCTATTAACTGCTGCAAGCCCGGAGGATTATTAACATGAGGCTCGATGATCGTATCACCTAATAACACCGCAAACGGTTCATTCCCCACATGTGGTTGAGCATGCTTGATAGCATCGCCCAATCCAAGTGGTTCATTCTGCCTGACATAGAAGAACTGACATTTCTCCGCCAGAGCACGAACGTGCTCGATCAAAGTCTCCTTCCCCGACCGCTCCAGGAAGTACTCCAACTCAGGATTGAAATCGAAATGATTCTCGATGGCCTGCTTGCCCCGACCAGTAATGATCAGGATGTCCTTGATTCCACTTGCTATCGCTTCTTCCACCACAAATTGCAAAACCGGCTTGTCGATAATCGGCAGCATCTCCTTGGGTATGGATTTGGTTACCGGCAGGAAACGAGTCCCCATACCTGCGGCTGGTATCACCGCTTTCGTGATGCGATGATGCTGCATCATGTCATTTTTAGCAGTAGTTTCATTCGTACTCATGGCTTCCATCAGAGTATATCAGATTACAGGTAATATCACCTTTGCCCCAATCTCTGCATACTCCCTGTTCAACCGATCCAGTCGTTCCGGGTCGCCGTCGTAAGTTCCAATCATGGCGCCACCTGAGCCGGCGAATTTCACACATGCACCCAGGCGCCGACCAATATTGACAAGCTCTCGGTTCCCTTCACCGATCGTACAGATCTCTGCGCGAAGATCGAAATTCGCATCCATCAGTGGCCCAATTTCTGATCCACGATTCGAGACCAACAAATCCCTTGCTTCCTGCGCGAGATTCCCCAATTTGACCATAGCATCATGAACGTCTTGATCACCGCGGTTGTAACGAAGGTGAAGATCGTTGTGTATAACCTCTGTCCCCTCGGCCAGCCCGTGATGATACACGACAAAAAGAGGAGGCAAGCTGGAGGTATCCAACCGCTCGTATCTACCGTGCTTGTTTTGTTCCAAATGTGAGCGTTCAAAGTCCATAAAAACAATACCTTCATAGACCTGAATCACACGGTCCTGTAGCCCACACTCTATATTCAACTCCTCTTTTTCGGCGCTAAGTATCAAGTTCGGCAGGATCGTCTCATGGATCTGCACGTCATAAAACTCCATTAACGCACGAAAGACCGCGGTTACGATTGCGCTGGAGCCGCCCATTCCCAGTCGAACAGGAATATCTGTCCGATATCCGATTGTGAAATTGCGGCCGGATAGATCCGTTCCTTGCTTGCGGCAGTAATCCCCGAAGCACTTGATAGCTGCCTTAATAAGGCGAATTCCCCCGTAGTAACCTCTGATCTGAATATCTTCCATCAGTTCATCAACACTCTCGTATTCCAGACGATCATATTGATGCGGGACGATTACCAAGTGTGAAGATTCCTGGCACGTTACCTCTGCACTGAAGTTACGCAAGATGATAGAGATCGTCTTCCCGAAGAAACCATCGGATGGATTCCCGATCAGACCGGCGCGAGCGAAAGCATGAGTATGTATCATCATCCAGTACAGTCAATTGGTTGTTTAAGATCACATTTGATTAAATATTGTGTAGTTACAATGGCTACAAAGATGACTGATCGTATCAGAACGTACAATCACATCAAGGGCGCCATATTCCATACACACTTAATCGATACGTTGATAACACACCTCAAAGAACCATCTTCAGAGGCTGCGGGCGATGTATCAGGAACAGCAGTAAGAGAACCCCCAACCCTCGGTTATGATACGATACCCCACCACTACTGGTTGATTGGTTGAACAGTTTGACATGTATATAGAAGATTGTTCCTCGTATTGCACGAGCACACAGAGTTGTGATCCAGTGAACTCAGTCCACATGATCCCCCTCTGAAGGAGCCGGAACAATGAACCACCAAAGGCTACATCTCATCGGTTGGCTCACTCCGTTTATCATTTCACCAGTGATAACAGCGGACTTACCGCTCGATACGACCCTCAACGATCCACCTCCCGGTTTCAGCGCCTTGTTCAATGGTAAGGATCTTCACGGATGGTGTGGATTTATCGGTGATTTCCCTGCTAGAGCGGAATATACGGAAGAAGCCCACGCGGAGAAGCAGGCTGAAGCCGACTCCCAAATGCGAAAACATTGGAGTGTTGAAGATGGCTTACTTGTCTTTGATGGACAGGGTAAAAGTCTCGTCACGCAGGAGGATTTTGGTGATTTTGAACTCCTTGTCGATTGGATGATCAAGCCCAATGGGGACAGTGGCATTTATCTCCGGGGTACACCACAAGTACAAATCTGGGATAATGAAATCGGCTCAGGTGGTCTGTATAACAATCATAAAAACTTGTCGGTGCCGAATATCGATGCGGATAATCCACCCGGTGAGTGGAATACGTTTCGGATCATCATGATCGACGATCGAGTCAGCGTGTGGTTGAATGGCATCAACGTGGTCGAAGCTGTTCAATTAGAGAATTATTGGAACCGAGGCTTACCTGTCGCCACGCGTGGCCCCATTGAGCTTCAAGCCCACGGAAATGAACTCCGCTTCCGGAATATTTTCATCCGCCACATCAACGACCCCGGTGCTGAGCGAGAACTCCTGATTGACCACCGTATGGATTGGTGGACTCAGGCGAAGTTCGGCATGTTTATCCACTGGGGACCGGTCAGTCTCAAAGGCACTGAGATCAGTTGGTCAAGAGGTGCTCAGGTGCCCATCGACGAGTACGACATGCTCTATCAATCGTTCAACCCCACGTTGTTTGACGCTGCGAATTGGGTGGCGACGGCTAAGGTGGCGGGGATGAAATACCTGGTCATCACCGCCAAGCATCATGACGGTTTCAGCTTGTGGAATTCGGATCTTACCGATTATGACATCACGGCAACTCCATATGAACTCGATGTACTAGCCGAATTGTCACAAGAATGCGCACGACAGGGAATTCGATTCTGTGTGTATTACTCCATCTGCGACTGGCATCATCCGGATTACCCGACCGACAGTCCGGGAGGCGGGGGAACAAAACAATCACACAACATGGACCGGTACGTACACTTCATGAAGGGGCAGTTAAAGGAGTTAGTGGAACACTACGGTCCATTGGGGATCATCTGGTTCGATGGCGAATGGGAAGAACCATGGACAGTCGAGTACGGTGATGATCTGTATCACTTCATAAGGTCACTGCAACCTGACATCATCGTGAACAATAGGGTCAACAAAGCCCGGCACGGCATGGCTGGTACATCCAGAGAAGATATCGCATACCCCGGTGACTACGACACACCTGAGCAGCAGATTGGCTCTTTCAATCGCAATCGCCCCTGGGAAACATGCATGACCATCGGGGAACAATGGTCCTGGAAGCCAAATGATCAAATTAAAACACTCAAGGAATGCCTGAGTACACTCATCCGTGTCGTCGGCGGTGACGGTAACCTGCTGTTCAATGTCGGTCCCATGCCGGATGGCAGGATTGAGCCAAGGCAGGTAGAACGCTTGAAGGAAATGGGAGACTGGCTTGAACAGTTTGGTGCCGGGATTTATGACACGCGTGGAGGATCATTCAAACCCGGCCCCTGGGGTGCATCGACATGCAGAGAAAACTCGGTCTATCTCTTCATTATAGAATGGCCAGAGAACGGACCGTTGATTCTGCCGGCTATCGATGCAAATTTGGAATCGATTAATGTATTGACGGGAGGCAGCGTAACGATCGAACAGAAAGAAGACTGCTGGTCGTTATGGGTTAAGGAAGAAGAACGCAGTGCTATCGCAACCGTCGTACGACTTGGTCTTGATCGGTCATCATTCGACATTACGCCGATCGATATCCAGAATTTGGATTAGTGATCATTGTGTCCTAACGTCAAACACGTCAAATGATGCAGCTGAATACAGATCCGATATGACCGTCAGTAACAACCCACAACATGATGGATAACAAATGCACGAACCATCGTTCAAGTGTATACAGGATTGTGCAACTGATCAGTTCCAGACACCGAGCGATAGTGATCGCCAAGCAACTCCTCTCGCTGCCTTTGACATGATCTCGGTGCGATTTAGAATTGCTTCCCCCAATGATGTGCTTATTGCATGGTATCGCATCTTAGGATGTATATTACTGGATCAAGCGTGAGGGAAAACGGAGCGGCTTCACATGATGAATTCAAACCTCCTCTTGACGAGCATCATCACACTCGGTTTGTGCGCTACGCCCGACCGATCTGAAGCACAATCAATTCAACCTCGCTTGCAGCCGAATATCGTCATTATGCTTGCCGACGACTTGGGAATCGGTGATCCAAGTTGCTACAACGCGGAATCGAAGATCCCCACACCGAACATGGATCGACTGGCCCAGGAGGGTTTACGCTTCATGGACGCGCATGCGCCCGCGGCTGTGTGTACGCCAACAAGATATGGTCTGCTCACCGGCCGATACTCCTGGCGATCGCGTCTCAAGAGTGGTGTTTTGTGGAGCGGTTATGCCCCGGCGTTGATTGAACCCGATCGTACTACTATTGCGTCAATGCTCAAACAGCACGGCTACCACACCGGTTGCGTTGGAAAGTGGCACCTTGGATTCAATTGGGCAAGCTATGACGGTGAGCCCGTAACGCCAAAGCACTTTGATCAAACGAATTTCGAGCCAACGGTCGAGCGAGGACCGAATAGCGTAGGATTCGACCATAGTACGATCATCCCCGCTTCGTTGGACATGCCGCCCTACGTCTGGCTTGAGAACGGGCGCGCCATTGAACTGCCCACTGTGTACGATCCGGGATCAAAGCGTGTGTGGTCCGGTGGAGATGGTTTCTGGCGGGAAGGATTGCGCTCACCGAGCTTCAAGTTCAATGAAGTGCTGCCAACGATCACCGAGAAATCGGTCGCATACATCAATGCCAGAGCAAAGGATGGCAAACCATTCTTCCTGTATGTCCCATTGGCCTCCCCGCACACACCGTGGGTGCTAAACGAACCGTTTCGCGAGAAAAGCGGAGCTGGTGTATATGGCGATTTCGTTCACGAAACGGACCAAGCAATCGGGCAGATTCTCAAAGCGCTGGATCGACATGGTCTGGCGGAAAACACCCTGGTCATCGTGACGTCGGACAATGGCTCGCATTGGCCGATTGCCCAGATCGAGAAATACGACCATCGTGCAAACTACATCTATCGCGGGCAGAAAGCGGACATTTACGAGGGTGGCCATCGCGTACCGATGATCGTGCGCTGGCCTGGCAAGATAGAGCCGGGCGCGCAGACTAATGCCCTCGTAGGATTGAACGATTTTTACGCGACCATAGCAGAAATCATCGGAGCCACGATCGGCACGCACGAAGCAGAAGACAGTTTTAGTTTTCTCAGTGTGCTGCAACAAGGTGGATCTGGAACTCGAAAAACGATCGTGCACCATTCGATCAACGGCACATTCGCAGTCCGCGAAGGTAACTGGAAACTGATCGAAGGTTTAGGCTCAGGCGGATTTACCTCGCCGGCTCGTGTCGAACCAGAGGAGGGTGGCCCGAAGGGGCAACTTTTCAATTTGCTCGACGATCCCGGCGAACAGGTCAATCTCTATCTTGAACACCCTGAGATCGTCGAGCAACTGACCACCCTGCTGAATTGTTCCCGGAATGAAGATCGTACACACACTCTGCATGGTGATAACAAAACTGCGTGCGTTGGTAACGGAAGATGAAACATGCGGCCATTAATTGATCGTCGGGCATTTCTCTCCCTGGCGGGTTCAGCGGCGGTCACTCTCGGCGTTGCCGGATGCACATCTTCCAGGTCCGTGGAAGAATCTTTTACGAATCGTCGGCCGAACGTTCTGGTCCTCTTCACCGACGATCAGCGCGCCGACACAATCGGGGCGCTGGGAAACCACCGGATCATCACACCCAACATGGATCGTCTCGTCGAGTGTGGCGTAAGCTTTACCAATGCCTACGTCATGGGCTCGATACATGGTGCAGTGTGCATGCCCAGCCGGGCAATGCTGCTGACGGGTCGGCATTATTTCAACCTCCCGCGGTCCGTGACGATGACCTGGGACGTACCGCACGAGCAGCGGGGTGCATGCTCCGACGTGACACTTCCGGAGCTATATCAGCAAGCAGGCTATGAGACATTCGTCACCGGCAAATGGCACAACGGCGCACCGTTGCTGGCACGTGGTTTCACAAACGGCGACGCGATCTTCTTTGGAGGTATGTGCGATCATCTCTCTGTGCCAATACAGACGTTCGATCCGACCGGTCGGTATCATGTCGATCGAAGATACAATTCTGAAACCTTCTCGAGCGAGTTGTTCAGCGATGCAGCGATCGAATTCCTCGAGAGTCGAACCGATGAACGGCCGTTCTTCCTCTACCTGTCCTACACCGCGCCGCACGATCCACGAATGGCACCAGAAGAGTTCGCTGCGCTGTATCCGCCTGAATCGATCGAACTGCCGGCTAACTACATGGATGAGCATCCCTACCTGATCGGTGATCTTGATGTGCGTGACGAAAAACTTGCGCCCCTTCCGCGGTCGGCAGCGATCATCCGAGAGCACATCGCAGCCTACTACGCCATGATCACACACCTGGATGTTCACATCGGGCGCGTGCTGGATGCACTCGAAGCAACCGGCGAAGCCGACAACACCATCATCGTGCTCGCAGGGGACAATGGACTCGCCGTGGGACAACACGGCTTGCTGGGTAAACAGAACATTTACGAACACAGTGCGGGCGTGCCACTGGTGATGAGTGGTCCCGGCATCCCACACGGTGAGGTGCGCGAAGGGCTGTGTTACATCCATGACATCTTCCCGACATTGTGTGAACTCAGCGGCCTGCCCACACCCGCATCGGTAGAGGCAAAAAGCCTGACTCCACTGATGCAAAATACGACCGGCGAGATACGTGATTCGATCCTGCTGAGCTACTCGACCGGGCCGATAAGAAAGAGTGAGGGCAATTCCCACCAGCCAGACGGAATTCTCCGAGGTGTGCGACAGGGACGATGGAAACTGATCAAATCTTCCTGCAGGGGCAGCATCAATACAAGGCTATACAACCTCGACACAGATCCGTGTGAACTACAAGATCTATCGGATCATCCCGCTCATCGCGCGCAGACCTTGCATCTCGAGAAACTGTTGCAGGAATGGATGGTACGCACCGGTGATCCGGTTGATCCGCGCTGGCTGGGATTAGAGGTCGCTGAGTGACATCGTCCGCACCGACCAACTGTAAACGCTCACCCTTGGCCAGAGATTCAAATGCATGATCAAAGTATGTCTGTTCCCAAATCCCTGGTAAGAAGTTGAAGTGCCATGAACTTACATATCCTGATCACCTTCGTGATGTGTGAGTTAGAGAGCGGGTGAATATTGGAACATCGCGGGTTAACAGATAGAGAGCGCCAGTGCTCCTGGAGAAATCAATTTGCTCTGTTGTCAGCCCTCAGCGCCTTGTTTCGGAAAGTGCCCAGGCGTACTCACGCGCGATGGCTGGTTGTCGATCAGGTGTAAGCCAAACCCAGGCACGATGCGGCCAGTACGGCTCACGTAGAAGTTGACGCCCCATGAACACAAGATCGGCTTGTTTTTCCTTGATTATCGTGTCTGCCTGTTCAGGTTCTGTGATCAGCCCGACAGCTCCCGTTGCAATTTCAGCCTCCCGTTTGATTTGATCAGCCAGCGGAACCTGGTAGCCAGGACCGACCGGAATATCAGCACGCCGCGACGCACCCCCACTCGAACAGTCGATGAGATCTACGCCCGCTCGCTTCAGGAGCTTCGCTGCCTCCACGGAATCCTTGATTGTCCATCCGCCATCGACCCAATCCGTGCATGACAGTCGTACAAGGAGTGGGATGTCATCGGGTAGTGCATTTCGTACCAATCGCGCAGTGTCGATCAAAAAGGTTACGCGATGATTGAAGGATCCTCCGTAATCGTCGGTACGTTCATTCATTAATGGTGACAGGAAGCTGTGACCAAGATAGCCATGCGCGAAGTGGAGTTCAATAACACGGAATCCTGCTTTCACTGCACGTTCTGCGGCAGCGGCAAAGGAATTACTGATTTCATGGATTTCTGAAATGGTCAGTTCATGCGGTACAGGACCATCGCTGCTGAAGCGTTTGGCAGTTGGTCCCACTGGCATCCACCCCCCCTCCTCAATTGGTACGAACCTGTTTGGAGTGGGATGGTATGGACGGTAGCGCGACGCCTTGACGCCGGCATGGGCGAGCTGGATCCCGGGAATAGAGCCGTGCTCGAGCACAAAGTCAGTTACACGTCGCAATGCCGGGATGTGTTCATCCTTCCAAATCCCAAGGCAGTTCGGGGTAATTCGGCCGCGTGGTTCAACGCCAGTTGCCTCGGCAACCAGGAGTCCAGCACCCCCCACTGCTCTGGTTCCATAGTGTACGAGATGCCAGTCCGTTGCGAAGCCGTCTTCACATGAATACTGACACATCGGTGACATCACGATTCTATTGCGAAGCGTGACACCCCTAAGTTCAAGTGGTGTAAATAGATCAGCCATGGCGCTCATTGTAAGAGTTTGGTCGTGCCTCCGCACCACTTCGGTAGGACAATCTCCTGGCGTTATCAATAAACGAGTAGAATCCAGGGAAAGTTTGATCAGAATAGCATCACGGGAGCCTCCGCTTTCCCAAATATCACTTGGTTCTCGGTAAGGCTGCATCCGAATCCGAAAATGTTTGAACGTTCGAATTCGGGTCTATCTGGTTGTCAGGTAGAGAGTATGAGAATGTTGAACTGCGGGCGTGTATAATTTTCCCGTGGGCGCGTCAATGACATATCCAATGGAGAACTGGTGGTACTTGAGAAACTTGACATCTACATCGGACCAGCCGCAGGCGTCGGCACCTCGATGTTGTGGACCGCTACTTCGCTATTGTTCACCGCTGCCGCTCTGCGACTTGGGACAACCGCTGTCAATATTCTCAGGCTGTCACTCGCAGTCATTCTTCTCGGTATTACACATCGACTGATGAGTGGCATGTGGATTCCTGAAATGGTTGGTGGTCAGGTTGTGTTCCTGGCCCTTTCCGGAGTGGTCGGTCTGAGCATTGGCGACCAGGCTTTGTTCACTTCATTCGTATATCTGGGGCCAAGGCTGGCGATGCTCATCATGGCTACTTCGCCTATAGTCGCCGCACTACTCGGCTGGCTTTGCCTTGATGAAACATTAAATGGTATCGCATGGCTGGGTGTTGCGCTAACAATCGGCGGAGTAGTCTGGGTTGTGCTCGAGCGTCCCAAAGACCGGCTAAGTGCTAACCGATCCCGCAAACTTCATGGCATCATCCTCGCATCAATCGGCGCGATCTGTCAGGCTGGTGGACTGTTACTGAGCAAGCAGGGAATAGGACACGGTTGGCTTCCTCAAGCTGAGCACATCGACACACAGAGCGCTACTCTTGTTCGAATGTTCTTCGCCTGGCTGGGTATGATCCCCATCGTTGTGATTCACAGTATCAGGCAACGCGAGAAACGCGCGAACGGCATACCAAATGATCGCATTGGCTCAATACGCGCTGGTTTAATGTTCACGGCGTTTGGGTCGATCGTCGGACCATATCTGGGTGTATGGATGTCTCTCGTAGCTGCTGACAACGCGCCGGTTGGCGTCGCACAAACTTTGTGTTCACTAGCACCGGTTTTTCTGCTGCCAATCGTGATCGTGGTTCACAAAGAGCACGTCAGTCCACGCGCAGCAATCGGCGCAGTACTAGCTGTCGCAGGCATTGCACTGCTTTTCATTCAACCACAGTGATTAGCGGTTTCATCATGCACACCCTTTGGTGATTATGTTTCTGGACGAAGCAGGTTTGTCACATTCTTCATTTGAAGTTGACTGTTGCCCAATGGATTCGATCGCGGGCGAGATCCAGATTCGCTACAGCTGTTGAGATTCTTTACGTGAAGCCACGTGACCATTTCAGATCTTCTCAAGGAAAATCAGGCAACGGTGAATCCAGATGTAAGGGGTCGGCGAAATCGGCTCTAAACGGGGATGCATTACACCACACCGGGGAAATCCCCAACCCACCAGCTTTCTTTACTCAGAAATCCACAATGAATCAGGAGAACTACCATGACTCAGCAAGCAACAACGAAAATCAACATCGGCAAGGGCATCCTCAAGCCCGGTACCCGTCCAGTCAAAGTTTATGTCGACAAAGAGGGCGAGTACTGGCTCTGCGACGCCAACGTTGATCCTGAAAGCGAAGACTTCCGCAAGGAAGGTTGCGTAGCCCACAGTGAAGTACAAATGGCCGAAGGTGGCTAATTACTCACACGGAACAGATTCAAAATCTACGCCAAAATCCTTTACCCTTTGGTGATGCCATGTCAATCATTTCACTGAACAGTAAAGCTAGTCTTGGCAACCATGTCGATCACCACGAAATCGTGGTGATCGACTTTTGGGCGCCCTGGTGCCCCCCGTGCAAGGCATTTGTCCCGGTGCTGGAACAGGCTGCTCAGCAGCACCCGGACATTGCCTTCAGCCGGGTCAATACCCACGAGCAGGCAGAAATCGGACAGGCCTTCGGGGTGGAAGTCATCCCCACCATCGTGATCATTCGTGATCAGATTCTCGTGGCAACCCAGAGTGGGGTGCTCTCAAAAAATGCCCTGGCAGATCTTATCCAGCAAGTCAAAGCAACGGATATGGACAAGTTGCGGCAGGAGATTACGGAATCTGAATCAACATCCTGATCCACGATCGACGCCGGCTTTGCAGTTAAAATAATCTAATGACTGAAGGCGTGAGCCTGGAGATCTTCGAGTGTGACAAACTCCAGCGCTGACATGTGCGTCGCTTCAAGTACCACTGGCGGCGCTGTCCCGGCGGCCAACGCTTCCTTCCACCGAGAAACACATAAACACCAGCGATCACCTGGATTGAGTCCCGGGAAGTCCGCGAGCTGGTTGGGAGTGATTAAATCATTTCCTGCTTCGGCGCTGAAGGTGAGAAATTCTTCGGTCATGACCGCACAGACGATGTGCAAGCCAACATCCCCTGCGCCGGTATTACAGCATCCATCACGGTAGAAACCGGTTACCGGCTGATGGCTGCATGCCTGGAGTTCTGTTCCGAGTACGTTCTTGGCCATGATTGAATCTTGGAATATTGTTGGTGAGTTGAATGTGATTCAGATAGTAGGATGACAATAGAAATTGGGGATTCTTCCTCAGCATGGCTAACCTGATTCGACATTCGATTATTCCATGTTAAAACCAGGCTCAATACTGGGATTGTGCCGGGAATTGAAGGAGATATACCAACTTTTGCATCATACTGACGACTTGTGTGATGTGAAATCGTCAATTTATGATCAAATGTCGATAGGAATCAGGACGCGGTTGATCGTGTGGATAATGCGGTTTTTGACAGAAGTTAGTAACCTAAGTGTTTGTCCACACGATTTCGACGAGGGGATGATGTTGGATTCAATCCGAAGATAATTTTTTACTTAGGAGTGTGGTAGATTCGCTTCGGCTGCGAGCAGTAAGTGGAATTCCAAATCATGACAATTTTTGAAATGCCTCAATAGCGCGTGCACGAGCAGCGTTATGGTCCACGATCGGTTTTGGATATTTGAATGACTGGGGCAAGGATGACGAGCTATATGGCTCGTGGATGTCCTTATTGTTCAGTGCGCGAAGTTCAGGGACATATTGTCTGATATAGGTTCCCTCCGGATCAAATTTTCTGCTTTGGGTACATGGATTGAAAATCCGGAAGTAGGGTGCAGCATCAGTCCCGGTGGATGCAGCCCACTGCCAACCACCATTGTTTGATGCCAGGTCGCCGTCGATGAGGTGTTGCATAAACCAGCGCTCGCCCCAGCGCCAATCGATAAGTAAATCCTTTGTCAGAAACATGGAAGTGATCATACGGAGTCGATTATGTATCCATCCGATTGAGGCAAGTTGGCGCATCCCGGCATCGACAATGGGTACGCCGGTACGTCCTTCACACCAGGCGGAGAACTCCTTTTTGCCGTTGCGCCATTTGAGTTTTCTGGTTTTGAGATTGAAGGGTTGGTTCATGGATACCCGCGGGAAACCGACGAGAATATGTCGATAAAACTCCCGCCAAATCAGTTCATTGATCCAGGTGCCCGCACCTGTCCTTTGATCTGAGAGAGAACAGCGGTTGGCTTCGTATGCTGAATGAAAACAGGTCCGCAGAGATATCGCACCTACGGTGAGGTAGGGGGATAGAACACTGGTGCCGGCTTGCCCGGGATAGTCACGTTCTTGCGTGTAGTGCATTACCTTCTTTTGGAGGAAAGAACGCAGCCTCCGATTCGCTTCGCGCTCCCCGGCTGGCCAGAGTTTGGTATCGATGTCAGAGGGCTCAAATCCGGCAACGGCATCGGGTATGTCACCAGACTTTGTCGCAAATGAAGTCTGCTTTTTCGGAGTTCCGAGTGGCTGAGGCACACCACCTTGTTCTAAGAGCTCAATCCACTTTTTACGGAACGGGGTGAATACAGTGTAGAAATCGTCTTTCCGGGTACGAATTGCGCCGGGGGGAACAATGACCTGGTCGGAAAAAGAACGGATATCTAATCCTTCTCGTTCCAGAAGTTGGTGTACGGCTTCATCCCTTTTTCGTTCGTTGGATTCATACTCCCGGTTGAAAAAGAGAGCGTCACACTGATGCTTCAACATGAGGTCAAGCAACAGATCAGGGACATCATCAAAACGTTCAACCGAGGTGACGAGAAGGGGGATATTGCGTTTATGGAGTTCAGCCCGCAAACAATGCAATGTACGCAGGATGAAATCGACTTTGACGGGGGCCCAATCATGTTCGCGACATTGATCAGGGCAGAAAACGAACAGTCCAACGACGCCACGCGTGGATTCTTGCGCAGCATGATGAAGCGCAGAATTATCTCGGCTTCGTAAATCGGAACGGAACCATACAAGTGTTCGCATGGACTATTCCTTTTCAATGGAAGACAGTAAGCAGATGGGTCATAACAAGATTCATGATTTTTCTACGGCCAACATTGAAGATTCTTCTTCCAGGATCCGTGCCTGATGACGAATACCACGAAGCATGCCGGAGAAAACGATGCAGTGGAGCGGCAGAACGCAGTACCAATAAAGAAGTCCAATTAGGCCACGTGGTTTGAAACGAGCCGTCTGGACGAGTTGGCAGGGACCGGATTCTGGATCATCGTTCGGTCGTATGCGGAATGACAACTGGGCCACCCCGGGCGATTTCATCTCTGCTCGGAGTTGTAGCCAGTGATTCTGCTCCAGGCCGCTGACCCTCCAGAAATCAAGAGCGTCTCCGTAAGACACGGTTTCAGGATCACGCCGGCCTCGGCGCAGACCCGGACCTCCCACAAGTCGATCCATTGCCCCTCGGAGACGCCATAACCAATCGGCAAAGTAATAACCATGCCCGCCACCTACGCGACAAACTGCTCGATACACAATTTCCGGGGGAGCATCAATTTCAATTGATCGTTCATCAACAAACACGGTTCCGCCCGCCCAGTCAGGATCGCCGGCAATGATGCCCGCATCGGACCAACATGTTGGAATATCACCCATTTTGGTCTGATCCAGGGCCACATCAATGGCTTCGCGTACCCCGAGGAGTTTTTGAGGCATCAGCCGCTGGGCATCATCATTCCGACGGACGACCCGGTTTTTCAAACCCTCCGCCAGAGGGCGCGCAATGCGCGCACTGATCGGCGTGACGAGATGGATCCAGAGTGAACTGAGGTGGGGGGTCAGCACCGGCACCGGGATGACCACACGTTTGCGCAAGCCCAGTGCCGCGGCGAGCTCGTGCATGATCTGCTGATAGGTCATGACATCCGCCCCGCCGATATCGAGAGTGCATCCTGCGGTTTCAGGATTTTCCAGGGCTTGTTCCAGATAGTTCAGAACATCGTCGACTGCGATCGGCTGACTTTCCGTGCGCACCCAGCGGGGCGTGATCATGATGGGTAGACGCTCCACCAGAAATCGCAGAATCTCAAACGAAGCGGAACCAGAACCGATGATCATCGCGGCCCGAAGTGCGGTGACCGGGACATTAGTGCCAGCCAGGGCATGTTCCACCTGACGGCGTGATGACAGGTGATTGCTCAGGTCTTCACCAGTTTCGCCCAGGCCGCTAAGATAAATGATTCTGTTAAGCCCGGCTTTATGCGCGCTGCGGGCAAAGTTTTCTGCCATGTGACGATCCCGGTCAGCATACTCTTTGCCGGCACTCTCCATGGAATGAACCAGGTAATACCCCGCGTAACATCCCTTCATGGCCTCAGTCAACCCTTCTGCGTCATCAAGTGATACAGTTTTGATATCAAGGTTGGAATGATCGGCCCAGGATCGCGCGCGTAACTTTGCTTCACAGCGCACCAGGCAGCGTACACAATAACCTCTCTCTAACAGCCGACGAGCCAATCGCCCCCCGATGTAACCTGTGGCACCGGTCACCAGGATTGTCTTCTTTTCCGCATTATCGTGCAGTTCGGACATCAACTGCCCTTTTCATCACGAGGTTGATTCATCATACATGGAAAAACAGCACAAGTGAGACCAGGCTCGCTTGTGCTGGGAGTCAGAGGAAGGGCGTTATGGTTCAAGCCATGGCCGGCTTAACGTTCCAACGCTTCTGGATAGCCGGGAGAGCTGCAGCCTGGTAGATCGCAGCAAGACCCACGAGAAGGTAAACGGCTTTGGCAAGGAAAACCGTGTTCCCACCGAGCAGGGCGGCGACGAGATCAAACTCGAATGCTCCCCACAAGCCCCAGTTGAGTCCACCTACGACGAGCAGGACGGCGGCGATAATATCAAATATCTTCATTGTAATTCTCCAGTGAGTAAGTGAGCGGGTAAATGGTTCTGCCTGGATTTCGCCGGCGGATCATCTGTGGATTCAAACTTCAACAAAATAACTCGAAGACTTCTTTATCAGGATTTAAGCGTGGATTTAAATTTGTCGGGGCTTGCCACTCACAAATACGTAATGAGAGACTGGATTCGTACTTCGGAAAATCCGCTACAGGTTGAATCTAAAAATTAGTGGTTGGCGAAGACATGGCTGATAACCAAATCCATCATGGGATGGATCTATGAGTCACAGCATTCACGAACCAATCTTATTCGATAAGGAATACCACCATGAATTTCAAGACTCTCACCACCATCGCGCTTACAAGTTTGCTGATGGGAAGCACGTCCACGGCACTCGGCGGGGGCCATTCAAGCTGCTCATCTAGCGCCTCAAGCTGTTCCTCAAGTGCCTCAAGCTGCTCCAAACCCAAAACGCCTGCCAGGAACGTCAATGCCGGCGCTATGTCCAGTGACATTGTTGATACCGCAGTCAATGCGGGATCATTCAATACCCTCGCAGCAGCGTTGGGCGCGGCGGATCTGGTTGATGCGTTGAAATCTGATGGACCGTTTACCGTCTTTGCTCCAACGGATGATGCTTTTGCCAAGTTGCCCAAGGGTACAGTTGAAACACTGCTCAAGCCCGAAAACAAAAAGATGCTGCAGTCGATCCTGTTGTATCACGTCGTCCCGCGCAAGGCCAACACCGAAACCGTTCTCTCCCGCAATGCCTGGAGCACGCTCAATGGGCAGCGCATCAGCATCAGCCAATCTGACAGTGGTGCGATGGTCAACAACGCGAAAATCCTGAAGACCGATATCAAAACCTCCAACGGTGTCATTCATGTCATCGACACGGTGATCCTTCCCGAAACCAAAACCATCCCCGAGGTTGCGGATTCTGCCGAGGTCTTTTCCACTTTGTTGGCTGCCGCCAGTGCCGCCGGTCTCGCTGAAACATTGATGGGTGACGGACCGTTCACCGTCTTCGCCCCCACCGATGATGCCTTTGCTCAACTTCCTGCAGGGACTGTGGACAGCTTACTGAAGCCCGAGAATCGCGATCAGCTGGCTTCGATCCTGAAGTACCACGTTGTGTCCGGCCGCGTCTTCGCCAGTGATGCCATCAAGGCACAATCCGCGGAAACCGTTCATGGATCAAACGTACGTATTGAACTGAACAATGGCCAATTGATGGTCAATGATTCGCGAATCCTCACAAATGATATTCAGGCGTCCAACGGCGTGATCCATGTTATCGACCAGGTCATGCTCCCCCACTAATGCAGCAAACGAGTGTAATAGACAGTATTCCGTGTGTGCTCAGAGCAACGAGGTGACACTGTGTCGCCTCGTTGCTGATTGCACGTCTAGATTGGTATACTCATGACTAACATGCCTGATCAGAATGCACTGCAACTGAGTCGCCTGCTCGATCAATCCAGTCGCGCCCTGGCAAACTGGACGTTGAACGATCATGTGGAGAAGGATCCTTCGCTCAGCGATCGGTACGGAGAAGGGTGGCGGGGTCAGTGGGAAGCGGCGATCATGACGCGTATCCGATACCTCGCACAGGCAATCGCCGTGGACGAGCCGACGGTTTTTGCTGAATCCATCCAATGGCTCCGTCAAGCGTTTCGCGCGCGGGATGCCAATGACGATGATCTGTATGTCAACCTGCAGTGTTTGCGCAAAGTGCTGCTGGTACATCTGCCCCCGAAACCTGCGGAACAAGCAGTGGAGTTCTGTGATCTGGTCGTTGAGCAGATCCAAAAACAGGAAGCAGTAATAGATCATCAATCTGACCATCCTCTTGATACTACAACACTGACCTATCTGGAAGCGTTATTGACGGGGCAACGAGACGAAGCGAGGGATATTTGTCTTGCTGAACTTGAGCAAGGGCGGTCACTGGAAGACATTTTGCTCAACGTGATTCAGCCGGCACAAGTTGAACTGGGCAACATGTGGCATCGAAATGAACTTTCTATTGCGGAAGAGCATGCCGCCACGGCAATCACTGAATCAGTGATCACCATTCTTCGAGAACAAGCATCAAAACCACCTGCACTAGGAAAAAAGGTTATCGCCACCACTGTGGGGGGGGAGCAACATTCCCTTGGTTTACAGATCGTCGCCGTAGCCTTTGAACTGGCCGGCTGGGACTGCCTTTACATCGGCACGGATGTTCCGCATGCCGCTGTATTGGAAGCAATGACCCAGCAGAAAGCTGATGTCCTGGCGATCTCCACCACCAGTACGCTGCATTTACGTTCCGTGGTGGAACTCATCGAAACGATCCGCAAAAACTGCCCTCATTCCCCGAAAATTCTCGTGGGAGGTCGACCGTTCAAAGTGTTTCCTGAATTGTGGCAAAAAGTTGGGGCAGACCTCGTCGCACAAGATGCATTTGAAGGTGTTCGCGCTGCGGCAGGATTTGTATGAATTAATGTTACGATCAGCGGATAAATATGAATCCGAAAGTCGCTTACCCGCGATAACAATGATGAACAGATTCATGAAGAATACTTCCCTTCTGGATCTCAAAGATGCTGCGCGTACGGATTCCGCGACGGTATCACACCGTCATTGGTTCATAGCCGATGATCTCATTCGTTACGCCATCCCGAACTTCGGTAATTCAGCACACTGTGATTGGTTATCATCATCATCAACAATGGCTGTGGGTGTTGATCATAAAGGGATTTCTGTTGTCTGAGGCGTTACTGCCAAGAGTCGCAGCCGGTGACATGTCCGCAATGCAGGAATGCATTGATACTTATGGTCCACTGATCTGGTCATTGGCGCGGCGGTTCACACCCAATGCGACGGATGCTGAAGATGCCGTGCAGGAGGTGTTCTTATCCCTGTGGCAGAACGCCGAACGGTTTGATGCAGCCAAGGGAGCGGAGGTAACCTTTGTCTCGATGATTGCCCGTCGGCGACTCATTGACCGGGGACGCTCACGAGAACGTGAAACCCGGCGGATGGAAAACCTTCGCGCCCAGGCGGCCGATACTTCGTCTGAGCCAATATCGAAACCGGAAGTGGTAGAAGAAGCCAAGCGCGCGCGGGAAGAACTCAAACAGCTCAATCCGGATCAACAACATGTGCTGGAGCTGGCAATTCACGGAGGCTATACACACGAAGAAATATCGCAGATCACAGAACTTCCCCTGGGAACAGTGAAAACGCATGCACGTCGGGGCCTCATCCGGGTGCGCCAAGCCCTGGCCGAGGAGCACGAGAAAACGGGGGCAAGATCATGATGAGTGCGCAATCAAACCGGGAATATCGCCTGCATGAACTGCTCGCAGCCCGAGCATTGGGACCATTGACCAATAACGAAGTTGCTGAACTCCAGATGCTTCAGGATCAATATCGCTTCGATGATGATCAAATTTACGATGAGATCGCCACCCTACTTGATCCAGTGTTTGATGAACGCAATCACGAACCACTCCCAAGCATGCTGAAGGAAAAGTTAAAACTCGATGCCATCAGATGGATAACACCATCCGACAGATAACTTTGATATCAGGTAAGATAGTTACTTTGTTTCACTGAATTCAGTCCTACATGAATCGTTTATGATCAAACGAGGCAAGGCCATAACAATGACTAATCCCAAAGTAGCAGGTACACAACCCATCCAAGTTCATCTTGATGAGGGTGAGTATTTTTGGTGTGCTTGCGGACACTCGCAGAATCAACCTCACTGTGATGGTTCTCATCAGGGCACTGGAATTGAACCCTATGGTTATCAGTTAGAAAAACCAACAAAATGCGTTCTCTGTTTATGTAAGCATACGAAAAATCCCCCGTTCTGCGATGGCAGTCACCACCACCTGGAAATATAGTGAGGGGATGTATAACTCGGCATCATCAAAGGCCTGGTAAATGGTATGGGTAGAGACTTCATTGACAGCAATCTGCCCCACGTGCGGTCTCAAAATTATCCGTTGAATTAGTCAGCCGCTCGATAGTAGAAACTCAGTAATCTACCAGTACGGTCAGGGTGTAATAAAGATCCATCGCGTATTCCCAGCACTCCATCGATCAGTGCTTGCCTCAGTGTATAGATATTGGAACAGAATGCATCGATTAACTACTTACTGAATATTCAGGCAACGATTTAGTTAAGCGTTTTGCTAAATAGATAAAGAAGCCTGTCAGGAGCAGATTGAGCGCCAGACTGAGCATAGCGATGGTAACGATCGGACCGCCAATACCATAACTCAAAGAAATCACCAGGACGCCTGCTCCGACTTCGCCACGGGGCCACATTCCGATTGAAACTGCTAATCGCTCACGCCAGTGTGCCTCCCGCTGATAGCACAAAGCGGGAAACATTTTTCCCAAATTCGAGATCAAAGTAACGATGATGACGTGTAGAGTGATCATACTCCAGCCCATGGTTGGTTGAGAAGCAGTTATTCGACCAATATCCTGTTGTACACCAATATCAGCAGCCGCCATCTCCGCGTCTGGTGATCCACCAGCATGGAGACTCGGCTCAATCGCTGAGTAAACCGAGCTGCCTGATTCTACCATATCCGTCGACAGAATCAGCGGCATGGAGAGGCCAACCAAGACCATGAAAACCGCAGCAACGATAGTCGCGACACGTTTTTCAGTTGGAGTTTCGATTTCAGCGTGATCGTGCCCGTCAGGAACTACAGTATCTGTACCATTCTCATGCTTTGGATAAGCAATAATACAGCCGAGCACGAAAGCTGGAAGTAACACTTCAATGTGAATCGGCACAGATTCATCGATGAATTTTGAACTTTTATAGATCAATTCACTAAATGCAGTAATGATTGCGGAGTATCCCAGAACCCAATGCCAACTCACAGGGATACGTACTTTATGTAAGAACACATACGCAACCGTCAACATTATTACCATGACGAAAACGATCACCCCAAGCTGCCAGGCGATTCCAACCATCAACATTTTGAGTGGAATCATCAACAGCACAGTATCCAGATCATCGAAGATGGCGAGGATCCGGGCTTTTCGATAGAGCCAGGTAGCGCCTAAACCCGCAGCCGCCAGCATGGAGAAAAGTACGCCGGCTGATGTTGGAGCAGCAAATCGACCTGCAAGCAGTGTTTCCTTCCATGCTGCAAGTGAGTTCCAGAACTCTGGAGGCAACAGCACAAAAACGAAATACAGCGTTACGAATAACCACGGAAAGCTTGCAGCGGTAAAGGCAATCACATAGTCCCATCCGTACTGCTTGAGATTTGACTTGTCGATGTCAAATTCATAACCAACACGGATCATTAAAAATGAGAGACCTGCCATGGTAAGAATACGTACAATATCCCCGAAACTGGCGTAGCTTGATTCCAAAATACCTGGTAACCATTGTGAGGCAATGAGACCTAACAGTAGAAGTGATGAATATATGAATACTTTTTGCATTTGAATCTATGTTTAACAATCGTCTGAATATTTCATAAATTCTGTTCTAAACCGGCTTACTCAAATATGAAGGGACGGAAGTGGCAGCGTTCAGAGACGTCTGAAAAAACAGAATAGTAGACCATTATAGTCACTTCTCCATAAGAGGTTTGACTCAGAAATAGAAGGTGGGGGTGTAAGGATAAGTGATTATTTATCAGCTAACAAATACTACAATCGATTTATTCACACGGTCCCCACATACCGAGGATTGCGAAGATGTCGTCGATGTTGACGACACAATCTTCCCCCAGATCGCCCTCACAGTATGGCGGGCAGGGATCTGGGCATTTACCCCATAAACCTAAGATGGCAAAGATGTCATCAATGTTCACCTGATCATCACCGGTAAGATCAGCCGGACAAACATTGACCTGGAACTCATACGCACCGATATCCACAATCGGTGGAGTGCCATTTCCGGTGTCTTCAGTATCAGGATCATCAATGAATCGCGCGTTGCCATCAAGATCGTACATCAAGTGTGGTGGGAGAGCTTCATTATCCGCTGCATCAATACAGGGCGAGCCGGGTGACAAATGAAAATCATCGTTGGCTGGATTAATAAACCTTGGATCGGCATCGATGTTTCCACCAATGATCTCACCGTCCTGGATGTTGTTGTAATGGGTATAGTAGGCTTTATTGTTTTTGAGTTGTGTATGCATGTAATAAAAGGCAGGTTCATTATCACGGATAATATTGTTCTCTAAGACCGGCCGGGCGAGAAAGTTAAAAATTGCACAGCTCTCGATATAGGGATTGTTCTCGTTTTCGATCGGATTTTGGATGATGGTATTGTTGATGACGCGTGGATAGGAATATGAGCAGTAAATTGCACTGGCATTTCCTAATGCATGATTGTCCACAAAGAGGTTTCCAGTGATAAGCGGATTGGCATTTCGGTAGAGGAACAAGGCTCCACCGTAGTCAGCAACACAATTGCGGATGATGCAATTTGAGATAGTGAGATTGGAGAAATCGGTAACCGATATTGCCCCGCCGCAATTGGAGTGAAGCCCTCCGCCTCCGCTGACCGCTTTACTGTACTGAATGACACAGTACTCCAGTCGCGATCGGTCATTTGTCGCAAGTTTATGATCAAAACGAATACCGTTGAAGCATCCGGTAAGGGACTCATCAACACGAAAGCGACCAGGTTCGTCCGTAGTGAAGGTAATGCGGGCATCTTGAGTCGCTACGGCTAACAACGTTCCGGCAACATCCAGCATGTAATAGTCTTCGAATTCGATAATCACGCCGGGAGCGATGGTGAGTGTAACGTCATTTTCTATGATTACATCACCGACCACACGCACCAGATCTGCATTCCAGATCGTATCTTCAGTGATTGGGCCGGATACGATGATCTCATCACGACCACTGGATTGTTCGACATGTATTGGTGGTCTGGATTCGTCTAATGGCGCAGATACGGTCCGGGGGAAGGTTTGGCACCCGTAACCCTCGGCTGGTGAACCGGGTGCAGGTCGATAGTCTCCGCTTTCCGGATCAGTGAGTTGAGGATCGAATCCAATAATGTTGTTGAAATATGCCGAACCGGCATCATCCCATGGGAAGGGAGCAACTCAGCCGTAATCACAAAGGAAGATGAAATGACGCAGCGGATCGTTATTGGCTATCGAATCGGAATGATATGACCAGTTTTCATAAGTCTGTGGATATGCCTGCAGGCTGAAGGCGATATTGGCTCCAGTAGGAAGCCAACCACTGGGCTCGCCGTTGAGGTACCCAAAGTCAGGTCCGGTGTCCACGGCATTCATAAAGATGTTCCGCTGGAGGAAGATGTCACTACCACAGCCGAACATTCTCACGGCATAGTCATGGGTGTTGTAGAACGTGACATACTGGGCCGATCCGCTCGGTACGAGGGTTGTGTAGGAATCATCGTAACCACGGAAGCGGAGATCCCCGTTGATAACGATGCAATCGTCTATGTCGAGACGATTGTTGCAATAGGCAACGGTGATCTGTCCACCCTGCAAATCCAGAATAGCACCGTTACCGACGATACGAACATCCAGGCCATCCCCGATAAACTCGGCAGTGATACGGTTAAAGGTGGCACCGATGAATAATCCGCCGGTGTAGGTAACGCCGGTTTCCAACTCGATGTACTTGTCGTATCCGTTACCGGGTCCAGCAAGTTCGAACATTTCCTGAAGGGATACGGCATCGGCGGCATGTTGCAGGATCAAAACGCAAGCAAGAGCGCAACCTTTCGGCAACACCCTGCTCAATTTACTGCAAAAATGATCACATAGTGTTTTCATCGTGCTTATCTAAGATGTTATTCTAACCGGTGCGACATACGATTCAAAAGCAAAAAAAGCCAATATGGAAGTTACCCGGTTCCATGATTCAGCGGACCGGTAAAACCGAGTGAGCTACTGATTGGACAGATACTGAAATATCACACATTCGAAATCGATATTCGTATACAGTTTTCAAATGGGACTCCGGACAATGCACTGGAAATATGCATTGCGCCCTTACGCCCCACAGGGATTGGCATCACAGAATTGTGCAAGCTCAGCGGGAACGTGTTTCAATCCCCGACGTTTCGCTTTGTCCACGGCGTAGCGGAGGCTTTCGTTCATGCGTCGGTGGACTGAATCGGTGATGCGGAAGCCATGTTTTTCCATAGCGTCCAATGCCCAACGCCAGGCGTGATATTCCTCCAGACAGCGCGGTTTGTAATGCCCCAGGCCGATGGCGTGATGCCCGACTTCATGGAGGAAGATGGCGCAACTCACCGGGCCGCGCGGATAAGGCGATTCGATGAGTCGACTGATATCACCGTTTCGGTAATGCACTTCCCATGCGCAACCGGTGGTGCTGGAGCGCCACTTTCGAATACGCAGTTGATAGATTCGCTTCATCTCACGTACCAAATCATCGTAGCGATCCTGCATGGGCGTACTGCGTCTGACAGGAACAGCATGATTACCGGAGACCCGATTCTCTTTTGGTGATGTGTGGGAGCAGTGAGGAGGATCATGTTGGTGGGTGGTAAGGCCCAGCAATTCCCAAAGATTACTTGCCCAGCGATTCATGGTGATTGACATCGACTCCCGGCTGGAAAAGGATGTCCTCGCAGATAATCATCAAAAGACATGATTCGCCCACCTGACGGTTGCACTTCCAGAAGTTGGATTGCTCCTGTTCCAGATTCGCACGCTACATAACCATTTCCCGCCACGCGTAACAGTTCACCCGGCTGGGCATTTTTCAAAAAATCCGCATCAGGTAGATCAGCCGGCGAGACATCTTTCACACGATGCAGCTTGAGGGCCATATCATCAGCATGAATCGTACAACCCGGCCAAGGCGTCAATCCGTGGATTCTGCATCGAACAGAAGGCGCAGGTTGATCGAAACTGACATGACCATCTGCCTTGGATAACTTCGGAGCCTTACTCACGAGCGCGGCATTCTGGGTTTGTGGTTGCAAAGTCCCTTCACGGTATAATTTGAGCACTTTACCTACCGCATCCGGGGCCAGTTGAGCCAACCGATCATGCACTTCACCTGCCGTATCCATCGGATCGATGGCCGTAGTTCGAGTTGCAAGGATTTCACCTCCATCCATCGTCTGGGAGAGGGTGATGATGCTGATGCCGGTTTCTTTTTCTCCATTAATCACTGCCCAATTAATGGGAGCGGCGCCTCGATATTTCGGTAAAAGTGAACCATGAACATTGATCGCAAATGTATTTCCGAGCAATTCAGACAGGAGCTTGTGGCCGTAAGCGATCACAACATAGGCATCTGCATTGATTTCATGCACCCTCTGGATTGCTTCAGGTTCATTGGGTTTTTCCGGTCGATAAAGATCAATCCCGGACTCCAATGCGAATTGTGATATTGCTGTCGGGGTTAGTCGACGTTTGCGACCGGCAGGACGATCGGGCTGGCTCACGACCAGTGCAACGTCATGGTGCTGGACGATCGACTGTAAGGTGGGTAAACCGAAATCACCGGATCCAAAATAGACCAAACGAATGGAAGAATGTTCAGTCACAATTCTACCTTATACCGATTTCGCAGCCGCTTTCATTTCCTTGAGGATCTTGCGCGTTGCAAGTCGATCAAGCGGCGACATACGATCAATGATCAGTACACCGTTCAGGTGATCATTTTCATGCTGACAGATTCGAGCTGCCAGCCCGTCGAATGCAAGTTCGATAGGTTCTCCGTTCAGGTCAATTGCCTCAATTTTTACGGAGGGTGGACGGCGGACCTGCACGAGAATCCCCGGGAGACTCAGACATCCCTCCTCCTGGCTGACCAGCGGCTCATCCGAGTGCTTGAGCTGGGGATTGATGTAGACTCGGTCGTGAGGATCTGCTTCTCGTCCATTTGTGACAAAAAGACGCCAGGGCAGAGCAACCTGGGGAGCCGCAAGCCCCACCCCATCCGCCTCATGCATCAGCTGAAGCATACGTGTGGCCACCGCCCGCACCTCATCATCAATCTCGTCCACCGGATGGGCTTTCACCCGGAGTGAAGGATGGGGATAATGGACAATCTGGAGTGAGGCTGGTTCCTGGCTCATTTGTGTATGCTATTCCGGGCATCGGTTGAGAGCCAGAGCGTATGATTGACCGGTACCCAAAACCGCCGTAAGTTGCGG
Organism: Phycisphaerales bacterium; assembly: GCA_028278245.1. Classification (GTDB taxonomy): domain Bacteria; phylum Planctomycetota; class Phycisphaerae; order Phycisphaerales; family SM1A02; genus JANQEQ01. Next base: position 38,041 of record JANQEQ010000168.1, read on the forward strand.
AATTACAGAGTATCTGATGTATGCTGGGCTTGGCGTAATACCTGCTACCTGGAATGGTTGGGGATAAGACAGGCACAGCCAGAAAGACGAGGATCCACTGGTGGCGTTATTCAGGAAAAAGACTGCTGCAGAAAACAATGAAGAAACCGAACCGACTGAGGTCGTGTTTGAACCTCAACCGGAGAAAGCGAAGAAATTCTTCGACTTCGCGAAGGCAGCGGCGGATTCCTTCAACTTTGACTACTCCCTACGTTGTTATGCTGACGGTCTCAAACTCGATCCGAGTACGATGTCGGCCCATGACGCCATGTTTGAGACTGCCGTCAAATTTATGAATAAGGGGGGAAAAGGGGCCTCGGGTAAGGAACTTCGTGACCTGGACGACGGAACAGACGTCGGCAAGTTTGTTGCGGCTGAATTTGCCTGGATGAAAGATCTGAAAAATCCCAAGTTGGCGCTCAAGGCGCTGGAAGCCGCCTGTCAGGCTGAGCAGATGGAATGGGGTAATGCTAACGCGGCTCGGATCTTTAACCTTCTTCAGCGACAGAAAAAGCAAAGCAAGGGCCTTCTGATCCAGGCTCTGGAATTGTTCCAGAGGGTAGAAGCATTTGATGAGGCGATTGCAGTCGGGCAATCCGCCCGCGAATTGGACCCATCTGACAATGACTTGGCGAACATGCTCAACAACTTGTCAGTGCAACGAGCCATGCATGAGGGTGGGTATGAAGCAGCAGCGGGGAAAGAGGGTGGCTTCAAGGAAATGGTGCGTGACATCGACAAACAGCGGGAGTTGGAGGAATCCGATGCCCTCACCGCCAGCTTATCTGTTGATGAGAGAAACCTTGCACGAGCAAAGGATGATTATCAACAGAATCCCACGATCCCTGATGTTCTGAACAAATACGCCCAGCTACTCAAAAAACAAGGGACTCCTGAATCAGTTCAGGAAGCCTGCGATATCTATGAAAAGGGATATGCGGACACAAAGCAGTATCGCTTTCGTATGCTGGCCGGCAATATCAAGATCGAACAACTTCAATTGAAAATCGAGCACCTGGAAGAACAGGCACACGATAAACCTCTCGATGACAATCAGCAATCAGAGTTGGATTCGCTGAAGCAGAGTTTGCTTGACCTGCAGGTCAAGGAATATACGGAGCGGGTCAAGGAATATCCGACTGATCGCTACCGCAAATATGACCTTGGTATGGTGCAGCTTCAACTGGAGAAATTCGAAGATGCCATGGCTCAATTTCAGAATGCCAAGGATGAGCCGAAGCTTCGTGTCAGAGCGGGACACATGCTGGGGAAATGTTTCGCCCATGAAGGTTGGCACATGGAAGCGATCGCTGAGTACGAAGAAGCGATCGACCGAATTGATGCCACGCAGAAGGAACACGAATTGCATATCCGTTATGACCTGATGGTATCTCTGATCGCTCACGCACGGGATGAGCAATCGGTGGATCTTGCCAAGCAGGCTCTGGATATTTGCTCCAGTATCGCGCGGAAGAACATTACTTATCGAGATATTCGAGAACGACGCAAGGAAATCGATTCACTCATCAAAGATCTATCAGGCACAAGTCCTGTCTGAATTCGAGTAAAGATTTCCATTGAGTTTAGAAAAGTACTGCAACGACTCCTGGAAAAATCGGAACGTGAATCCTGCCACCGCCATCATTCCCGCACGCTACAACTCACAGCGCTTCCCGGGGAAGATGCTGGCAAATGAGACCGGGAAACCGTTGATTCAGCACGTGTATGAGCGAACACTGGAAGCCAAATTGATCCGGCGTACGATTGTCGCCACCGACGATCAGCGCATCGTCGAGGTCGTGGAGCAGTTCGGAGGAGAAGCCTGCCTGACTCGAACCGATCACGCAAACGGAACGAGCCGCATCGCCGAAGTAGCTGCCACACTTGAGGACGATTTCATCGTTAATATCCAGGGTGATGAGCCGGAAATCGAGCCGGAGCTTATCGACTGTGCGATTCAGACGCTCGTCGATCATCCCGATTGTGTGATCAGCACTGTCGCGTCGCCTTTCAGTTCCGAGGAAGATCCTGCTGACCCGAATATTGTCAAGGTAGTGATTGATCAATCGGGCAAAGCGCTCCTCTTCACGCGTGCTCTCGTACCGCATCACCGGGATCTCACCGAATCACCCCAGGCAATTCCATTCAAGCACGTGGGGATGTATGTGTATCACCGCCCCTTTCTTTCGGAGTATGTTTCTCTACCTCCCACGCCACTGGAAGTGACGGAAAAGCTGGAGCAATTGCGTGTATTGGAACATGGATACCAGATCGCAATTGCGGTAGGCGAAGCGAATTTTCACGGCATTGATACTCCCGAACAATATGCTGAGTTTGTAAAGCGCGTCACGAGCTAGCTCGCCGAACACTCGATCAAACAGCATTGCACCTGCACGCCCTGCATGATAGAGTGGGGAATGCCCACCCAATCGAACCACCCTGACACTGATCTGGAGCCATGCGGGCTTGATCTCAGCCGATTTGGCAAGTCATCTCCCACCACGGAATTCTTTTCGCCCACTCCGGAAGGCTATCGACACGGCAGACATAAATATGTCGCAGTGTTCGGCACGGTGATGAGCGGATTGGGGAAAGGCATCTTCAGCTCGTCTCTGGCCAAACTGCTCAAAGACAAGGGATTCAGAGTCGCGCCTATCAAACTGGAAGGGTATCTCAACATCGATTCCGGAACGTTGAATCCCTACCGTCACGGTGAGGTTTTTGTGCTTGATGACGGGACCGAGTGCGATATGGATCTGGGCACCTACGAGCGTATCCTTGACCAGGATCTCAACCGCAACAACTTCGTAACGTCAGGACAGATTTATACGACCATTCTCGAACGGGAACGACGAGGAGAATACCTCGGTCGCGATGTGCAGATGATTCCCCATGTCACGGGCGAGGTAAAGTATCGCCTGCGTGAATTGGCGATGACCGGCGGACCAAACGGCACGGAAGCAGATATCGTTTTCGTTGAGGTCGGTGGAACGGTGGGTGATTACGAAAATGGTTTTTACATTGAAGCCCTGCGCGAACTTGCTTTCGAGGAAGGTAAACAAAGCGTCTGTTTCGTGGCGCTGACCTACGTCCTGGCTCCAGTAACACTCGGTGAGCAGAAATCCAAAGCCGCCCAGCTTGGAATCAAGCGCCTGATGGAAGCCGGCGTGCAGCCGCATCTCCTGGCCTGCCGTGCTCAGAACGAAGTGACGGGTACGGTCAAACAGAAGATTGCCATGTTCTCCAATGTCCCCATGCAGCGTGTATTTTCGATGCATGACCGGGAGTCGATTTACACGATCCCTGAAGCGATGCGAGCTGAGGGTCTGGATCGTGAAATCCTCACCATTCTCGACCTGCATCGCAATGTCAATACACGCCTGGAGGATCAGGCAAGGGTACGATGGAACGAATTCACCACCAAGCTGCTGGCACCGCGTAAATACCCGGTGAAGCTGGGGATCCTGGGAAAGTACACCGCCCTGCGGGACGCTTACGCTTCCATCGAAAAGGCAATCGAGCATTCCTCGGTTCATCTCTCAGCTGATGTCAACGTAAAGTGGATCGATACCACCTCCATGACCGTGGACAATGTAGAACAGGAGATTGGCGATACGTATGACGCTGTCATAGTCCCGGGCGGATTCGGTGATCGTGGTGTCGAAGGGAAGATCGCCTGTGTCCGTTATGTCAGAGAGCAAAAGATTCCTTTCCTGGGAATTTGTCTCGGTTTTCAGATGGCGGTGATCGAATATGCCCGCAACGTGCTCGGATTGAAGGATGCACACTCCCTTGAATTCACATCAGAATGCGGTGATCCGGTGATTTCCGAGTTACCCGAACAAAAGAAAATCGAGGGTCTCGGTGGTACTATGCGTCTGGGAGCACAGGACATCATCCTTGAGCCGAAAACTCTTGCCACCCACTTATTTGGCAAAAAGACAAGTATTCGACAAAGGTTCCGGCATCGTTACGAGGTTGATCCGGCATATATCGAAACACTCACTGAGGGCGGCATGGTATTTTCCGGCAAACACCCCAGGCACCCGATTATGCAGATTCTGGAATTGCCAACCACAGTCCATCCCTATTTTATCGCAGCCCAGTTCCACCCGGAATTGACGAGCAGGCCGCTTATACCTCAACCGATGTTTATGGGTCTTATCGCTGCAAGCATAGCCCATGCACATCCTGATCTGCCCGCCAACGCCATTGACAGTAGCTGGTTGCCATCAGACCTTGGTAGTGAATCAAAGCCGACAACACGCTCACCCCAGACCACGATGATGTAACACTTGAAAGGGGACGGATCTCACTCATTTCTGATCGAGTGCCTCCTTGTTGCGACTTGTCCCCATCGCAGGATCATTCTAGACTGAATGTCGAACAAGCGGCGATATAGCTCAGTTGGTCTAGAGCGAGGGATTCATAAACCCTAGGTCGGTGGTTCGAATCCACCTATCGCCATTGACTCACCGACACGTCGTCAATGGCTCATAGCGTGAGTTATCGGGGGATTCTCAAGACATCATCTTGCCTATTGTTTATCTGCCGATTTGAATTCGTACAAATGCATGGTCCTATTGCCCGGTAGCGACTAAAATTATTGTGGTATGAAATGTGATCGTTGTGACAAACCGGCTGTAGTGCATGAAGTCAACGTCAAGCACGGGGTGAAACATGAAATTCACCTGTGTGAAGAACATGCACGTGAAGCGGGAATAATCCCTTCTCTCGGTCCCGAACCGATTAATCAAATGCTCACACAATTTGTGGTTTCACAAAAAACAAAAAAACGCAAACGAGCGAAATCCAAAAAGGGTTGTCCTGAATGCGGCTTGACATTCACGCGATTTCGACAAAAGGGATTGTTGGGTTGCCCTGTGTGTTACGAAGTGTTCGATGCCCAGTTGGGTGGACTGATTGAACGCACGCATAATGGTGGAACCCACCACGCAGGAAAGATCCCACAAAGGGCGGGCGGATCAATTGACCGACAACGCATGATTCAACGTCTGGCCAAGGAACTTGATAGCGCGATTTCAGCTGAACAATATGAACGTGCCGCAGAATTGAGAGATCAACTCCAGACGCTTGAATTGGAAAAACCGGGAAACCAGGATGGACCTTGATCCCACTGCTGCCTGGAACATCGAACAAGCTCCACATTCGGATGTGGTGATCAGTTGTCGGGCGCGTATTGCGAGGAATATCGACGGCTTCCCTTTTGTCAACCGCACAACTGATGCGCAAAATCACGAGTTGCTCAACCTGAGTCGAAGGATGCTCCTGGGTAGTGAACTCGCTGATGAACTGGTTTGGGTCGATCTTCATGAAGCAACCGCTCACGATCGCAGGTTGCTTTTCGAGCGTCACCTCATTTCCAAAAATCACATGGAGAGTAAAAGCGAACGGGCGGTCGTTATCTCGCAGGATGAGACCCTCTCCATCATGGTCAATGAAGAAGATCATCTGCGAATGCAGGTTCTCGCTCCGGGCCTGCAGCTTGAGAAGGTGTATCATCAAATCAACCACGTTGATGACGCAGTTGAAGCGGAAATCGATTACGCATTCCATGATCGCTGGGGTTATCTCACTGCCTGCCCAACAAATCTGGGAACCGGGATTCGTTTCTCAGTTATGTTGCAATTACCTGCGTTGCGCATGACCAATGAAATCGACCGGGTGCGTCGAGCCGCAAATGATCTGCATCTTGCGGTCAGAGGGTATCACGGTGAAGGATCTGAATCAGCCGGCAATTTTTACCAGATCAGCAATCAGGTCACACTCGGAAAGACCGAAGAAGAGCTGCTTGCTGAATTTCAAGAAGCAATCCTCCCTCGAATTATCGAGTATGAGCTTCACACGCGCAAAGTGCTCGTCGAGAAAAACAGCGTTTTACTCGATGATCGAATCCACCGGGCACTTGCTGTTCTGCGATCCGCCCGAATGCTGGGAACTGAAGAAGCGATGAATCTGCTAAGTCGTGTGCGGCTCGGGATTTGCCTGGATCGCGTTGAGGAAATCAATCGGCAGATCATCAAGCAGCTTTTTCTCCAGATCCAGCCGGCACATCTCCAGCAACACCTGGGACAGGAACTAAGCCCTGTAGAGATGCGGGAAGCCAGAGCCACGATTGTCCGTCAGATGTTGCAGTAAATACACCAGTTCCCCATTTCAAACATGTACACAATCACAGTTTCCTGTGTTGACTTGCAACATTGAAATCAAACGCTCACACTGCGAACCATGACGCTATGCCTCTCCAGACTGGCACCCTCCCCCACCGGTGCGTTACACCTGGGAAATGCACGCACCTTCCTGATCAACTGGGCGTTGGCTCACCAGAATGAATGGCGTCTCATCCTGAGAATCGAGGATCTGGACGGCCCGCGTATACAACCTGGTGCACAAGCACAAGTCATCGAAATCCTCAACTGGCTGGGGATTGATTACGAAGAACCGGTTCTGGTGCAGTCAGCTGATATGTCGCCGTATGAGGATGTGATAGGAGAGCTTTCTGCGCGTGATGCCATCTTTGCTTGTCAACTGAGTCGCTCAGAAATCCAACAGGCTGCATCGGCACCGCATCAGGATAGTCACGAATTGCGCTTCTCCCCGAACCTTCGGCCGGAAGATTCAATTGCTTATTCCTTTTCCCACCCTGACCAGAATTATCGACTGATGGTTCCCGATCAGGAGGTCACATTTGAAGATGGATTTGCCGGTCTCATTAAACATCACCCGCATCAGGAAGTCGGCGATTTTGTAGTGTGGACGAAACGGGGAGTACCAGCTTACCAGTTGGCAGTTGTTGTCGATGATGCAAGACAGGGAATAACCGATGTTGTACGTGCCGATGATCTGTTGCCTTCTACTGCACGGCAGATTCTGATTTACCAGGCGCTGGGCTGGAAAATTCCCCGGTTCTGGCATTTTCCTTTGGTGTGCGGTCCCGATGGCCGACGCCTGGCAAAACGTCACGGGGATACACGCTTGACCTTTTATCGAGATGCCGGAGTACACCCTGAGCGCATTATCGGCCTACTTGCTTTCTGGTCCGGTATCGTTGAACATCGCACAGAATTGACCGCAAATGACTTCCGAAATGGCTTCCAATTATCTAAGGTATCGCACCACGCAATCACATTTACCCAGGAAGACCATCAATGGCTCATGGCGGAGACATCACCAATTTCACACGAGTAATCTTGGGATTCCTTTTGTTCCTCACGGGGTGCTCAGAGTCCGGAAACAAACAGGATGTCATGATCGAAACCGTCAATATCTCAGGTTATACCTTCCACCTTGAAGTTGTCGCTGATGACGAAACCCGATCCCAGGGATTACAAGGACGAACATCAATCGCAGAAGATGGGGGAATGCTCTTTATTTTCCCAGAGTCGCAGATTCGTTCGTTCTGGATGGGACACTGCCAGATGGACATTGACGTGATATTCCTCAACCACCGCGGGAGGATTACAGCGGTTCATCGCATGAAGACCACCCCACCACAGGGTCAAGATGAAAGCGAGAGTGCCTATCAGGCACGTATGCACCATTATTGGAGCAACACCCCGGCACAATTCGCCATAGAGATTAAATCCGGTTGGTTGGATCGTTTGGATCTTCACCGTGACGATCGAATCGAACTGGACCTTGACCGCCTCAAGGCGCTTGCTCAGTGAACCGATGAGCCTTACAGGTTCTTCTGGTCGTTGATTCAAGCGGGTATGAGATCCAAAGGTCAGGGTGCTGCTGAATGAATCGCTGGAATGTCATTATCTGCCCACTGGACGGCCAGAACGATGTTGGCATACGTTGGCAGAAATCGCTCACCCAGCACTGGCCAACTGACATCCACCCCATTGTCACCAACATTATGGGACTGGAAGATTTAAACTCAGCAGAGTATGAGTTGATCGATCTTGTCCTCTTTATTGTTGGTCAATCTTATGATTCTTCCCTTGCCCTGCATGCCCTTGCAATGCTGGAAGAGGCATGTGTTCCCGTGACTTCGTTGTACACCAACACACCTGATGAGAACGATGTGTTTCTATTCGCCGGCGCATTGTTGGACCCGGTTGATACCCAGCCGGAATTACTCTGTGCCAAACTCCAGGGATTGCTTCACCGGCAATCGATGATTCGCCAGCTTCGTCAGGAAGTATCGGTTGCCCAGAGATTCCAGGGTGGGCTCCGAGGGGAAATATCCCGCATGCACGAAGAGTTGCAGTTGGCAGCAATGGTGCAACGTGAGTTCTTACCGCGTGAAATACCCAGCCTGCACGGAATCGACTTTGGGGTACTGTGGCGGCCGGCAAGCTACATCTCCGGTGACATCTATGACATCATGCGACTGGATGAGGACCACATTGGCTTGTTCATCGCCGATGCCGTGGGGCACGGCGTTCCCGCCGCTCTCATGACCATGGTCATCAGCCGATCACTCGTCACCCGCGAGCGTTCCAACCAGTCACTGCGGATTCTGGAACCCTGGGAAGTCATGAGCAGGCTCAACACAGAGATGATTCGTCTCCAGGGTCAGACAACCCGCTTTGCGACTGGGGCGTACGCACTGATCAATTGCCGTTCACGTGAGCTTCGCCTGGCCGGGGCGGGCCATCCACCCCCACTGCTTCTGTCCGCCGACAATGAAATCAAGCAACTTGAAACCCAGGGTGGCTTACTGGGCATCTTTGAAGATGAGACATACAACCAGATCGAAATAGAACTTGCCGTGGGCGATCGGATGCTGGCTTATTCGGATGGTTTTGAGCAGGCTTTCCCGCTCACATCTGAAGATGATTACGAACGGCGATTACCGACGATGCGGTATAAAGAGGTCTTCCTTGAATCAGCCTCGGCCGAGACTCCACAAGAGATGGTCCAGATTCTTGGGCAACGTCTCGATGATGAATCCGGATCACTCCATCAGGTCGATGACTTGACATTCATCTGCATGCATACTTTTCCCCTTGTGGAGACAGAGGAACGTAGAGCAAGATCACGATCCGTTGAAGATCATGTAATTGCGGATAACCTGAAATAATCGAAGATCATTGACCAGCTTTTTGCAAGCGGAGCCAGTGGACAACTGTTTTTGCGATATAGTCCGCCTCAATATTGATCCTGGCACCAACATCTGCTGTACCAAGTGTCGTCACTTCCAGTGTGGTCGGAATCAGAGCCACTTCGCACCAGTCATCACCCAGATCCGCAACCGTCAGTGAGACACCATCAAGAGAAATTGACCCCTGCGGAATGATGTACTCCATCAATTGAGCCGGTGGCCGAACACGCGTCCGCCATTCATCATCCCCCTTCTGCACATTGATGACTTCTCCCACACCGTCAACGTGTCCTTGAACGATGTGCCCTCCTAGGACATCATTGGCGCGCACGGCATGTTCGAGATTGATCGGATCTCCCGTTGATAAATCCCCCAGTGTGGTGAGATCCAACGTCTGCTTGATCACATCAAACCGCAAATGACTCGGATTCACTGTCCCATCGGCTTCGGCGGTTACTGTCAGGCAGCAACCATTGATGGCAATGGAATCGCCAGCACCCGGTTGATATCCCCAGCCACGGGTATCAATGATGAGCACTGCCCCAAAATCGTTGGGTTGGATATCCGCAACACGGCCTAATTGTTCCACAATTCCGGTAAACATGTCATCAGTCTAGACCCAGGGTAGTAGCTCGGCAAAGGCTTATTTGAGCTTTCAGCAACAATCGTAAATCCCAAAGACATCCCAGGATATCCCGCGCTTGACGCCTACCAAAGGGCGTCGGATACTAAGCGATTCTCACAACGTACGACATCGGCTCATATTGACACAGGAGAATCCTCTGATGGATCAGCCTCATAATCAAAAGAGGAATAAACGACTACAACTCAGTCACTTACGGAATTGGGCTTTTGTCACATTTCTCTGCATTGCGTTGGGGGGATGTACTACAGATCAATCAGGTGATTCACATCTGGAATCTACCAGTACATCAACAACGGTTAACGTTGACGATCTTGAACTTAAATACCTCATCGGTCCCAAGGCAGCACGTGAGATTGGGTACCGCATCGATTGGCAGCAACGAATCTCCGGGCGTGGAATAAAGCTCGTTGATGTGCAACATGACTCGGTATTCATTCTGGATCAGGGTAACTTCCTCACAAGATTGAACCGCGAAGATGGAAATCGCATGTGGCGGATTCCAGTTGCCGGCCCCATTGATGAAATCCAGGGCATCAATTTCCAACCACAACATAATCACGTGATTCTGATTGCCGGAGGTTCATTATTCGTCCTTGATGCTGATACAGGTTCACAACTTCAAAAACAGAAACTGGATCTCATCGCCAACACTCCTGCAATCGAGCTTGATCAGTTCCTCATCTACGGTTCCCGTAATGGACAACTGTGTTGGCATTCGCACTTAGTCAATGCACCCTGGAAGAGCTATCAGATTTCACAATCAGTGCAGTTGCCACCGCTATTGGAAAAAGGATTGATAATTGGTGTAGGGAATGACGGACTGCTTATGGTGTTGCAGGCTGCAACCGCACAACAATTGTGGAGCAGAAAATTATTCGATCCGGTAGTAAGTAGCCCTGCAGTTGGTGGCGGGGTTCTTTTCGTGGCAGGCCTGGATCATACACTATGGGCATTTGACCTGAACGAAAAGAGAGCCGCTCTCTGGCACTATCTCACCGAAAGCCCCCTGACTGATTCACCTGTTTTGATCAACAATCGTATCTATCAGCAGATCCCCAGTCAGGGGCTTGTCTGCTTTGATGCGTATCCGGTTGACTCACCCGGAGGCGTGGTTCTCTGGACAGCATCAGAAACCAGGGGAAATGTTGTCAGCCTTCACAAGAAAGATCTATGCGTCTGGGATGACGATTCAAGACTCTTTTCTCTGCTTGAAGCTCAGTACGGAGATGTCGTGACGGACATTTCGTTACCCGCAGTTGACTACCTGAAAACGACAGACATCAACGGAACCGAAATCATTGCTGCCGATCGAACCGGTCGGGTCATCAGGTTGGTCAAACGATGATTCAATTTACGTGCAACGAGTTTCGATCTGAACATCGGATGCCATGGTAATGGAACAACCACCAACCCATATTGCTTCAGAATGTGAGGAACAATGACCACAGCGCTCGTGCCCATTCGCCGGGCTTTAATCTCGGTCAGTGATAAAACTGATCTCGTTCCCTTTGCTCGTGGATTGACCTCCCTTGGAATCCAGATAATTTCAACCGGCGGCACCGCCCGAGCATTGGCTGAAGCAGATATTGAAGTCACACCAATCGAGGAAATCACAGGCTTCCCGGAGATGATGGACGGCCGGGTCAAGACGCTGCACCCCGCAGTCCACGGAGCGCTGCTTGCAAGACGAGATGTCCAGAGCCATGTCCAGGCAATGATGGATAACAACATCACGCCGATTGATCTGGTCTGCATCAACCTCTATCCATTCGAGCAAACGATACATCGTGAAAACGTTTCCTACGAGGAAGCTATCGAGCAGATTGACATCGGTGGCCCGGCCATGCTCCGATCCGCGGCAAAGAACCACTCGCATGTCACGGTTATCACCGGCGTGGTTCAATACGACCGGGTTATGAACGAACTGAAAGCCCATGACGGACACACGACATTGGAGCTTCGCCGGGATCTTGCAGCGGCAGCGTTTATGAGGACTGCGGAATACGACACAGCAATCGGTGCCTGGATGTGTCACGAGCGAGAGGCACCCCTGCCAAATCTTCTCCGCCTCACCTACGCCCATCATCTTGACCTGCGCTACGGCGAGAACCCACATCAGAGGGCTGCGCTGTACGCTAATCCTGCATCGCCTGAACCAAGCATCCTTTCTGCACGATTGCTTCATGGTAAACCTTTGAGTTACAACAATGTTCACGATGCCTCGGCCGCATTGGAACTGGTGCAGGATCTGCACGGACTGTTTCCCCAGCGAGCTGCTGCTGCAATCATCAAGCACACCAATCCCTGTGGAGCAGCCACTGCTGAAACACTGGAAGACGCTTTTTTACAGGCTTATTCCGGCGATCCGTTAGCTGCCTATGGAGGTATCCTGGCACTTTCCCGAAGTGTTGATATCGCAACGGCAGGTAAAATCTGTGAAGGACAGAAATTCTTTGAGGTCATCATTGCCCCGGACTTTGATGACGACGCTGAACAAGCGATCGGTGAACGCTGGAAGAATGTGCGTCTCCTGGCCATGGGAAAATTCGAGTATTCCAGCCGCATGCACATCCAGTACAAATCTATCCCGGGAGGTATGCTCGCACAGGAACGTGATCGGATGCTCCCCCAGTCATCGCAGTGGACCCACGCTGCCGGGCCGGCTCCGGATGATACACTCCTTGAGGATGCGGCATTTCTGTGGACGGTGGTCAAACACGTCAAATCCAACGCGATCGCAGTCGGAGCAGGTCAGCATTTACTCGGTGCGGGGGCTGGGCAGATGGATCGTGTCGCATCCTGTCGCCTGGCGGTTGAAAAGGCCGGTGATCGTATCTCAAATCATCAATCGATCATCGCAGCATCTGACGCTTTTTTCCCATTCCCAGACGGACCGGATTTCCTCATCAATGCCGGCATCACCTGCATCGTACAACCCGGTGGATCCAAGCGCGATGAAGAAACGCTGGCCCTTTGTCGAGAGCGAAACGTAACCTGCCTCCTCACGGGCATTCGCCACTTTCGTCACTGATCCTCGCTACGAAACCGACAACACCGCTTGGATTACCGGTCATACCTGGTTGATTCACAACGTATTTCTTGCACAAACTTTACACAACACCGGATTCTGGGGGTAGGATATATCAATCAGATTAAGCATCAGGACGATGCGGAGGGATGAATGACTTCATCTATCGCAGCAATCTCAGTACTGGATGAGAAGGTGTTGGTGCTGAATCGCTTCTACACCGCGATTCGGGTTATTGATGCCAAGCGTGCGTTTACTCTGCTCTGTAAAAATGCAGCGGAAGTCATATCCGTCGATAACGGCCAATATCTCAACTACGACTTTGAGTCATGGGCACAACTGGGACAACTCCAGAGGGAATGTGAGCCGGACGCTCATAGCTGGGTCCACACAACCCGTATGGTCATCGCAGTTCCCCGGATCATCCGTCTTTTTGTCTACGATCGCCTGCCCCGTCAGGAGGTTAAGCTGAACCGCCGCAACATCTACGCCCGTGACCATAATCGCTGCCAATACTGTGGTCACCCGTTCAGCACCAAGGAACTGACCATTGACCATGTCGTCCCCCGAGTTCAAGGTGGGGAACATGCCTGGAATAATCTGGTTTGTGCGTGCGTCCAATGTAATACAAAAAAGGGCGGGCGCACTCCAACTCAGGCACACATGCGCCTGATCAGGAAGCCTGTCCGTCCGAAGCGTAATCCAACCATTACACTCCGCCTGGGTCAGGAAAAATACCAGTCCTGGAAAGCCTTCCTCAACGAGGCGTATTGGACGGTCGAGTTGAAAGATTGATAACCACAGATTGATAATAGAAACACACTGTGAGACAGGCTGATTGCTTGTCGTTTTTAATCCGGTGTTGCTGTCAATGGATATATTCCGCGGTCAGGATCCATTATGATGCCTGCTTTCAACTTTTTCGTAACTCTCACACGAGAATGCACTACATGTCTGAATTATCACTCGTGATACTTGCAGCAGGAATGGGAAGCCGGTACGGCGGGCTGAAGCAACTGGAACCGGTCGGTCCTGATGGAAGTGCGTTGATGGATTACTCAGTATTCGACGCCATCCGTTCCGGTTTCACTCGCTTGGTATTGGTCATTCGACCCGACATGCTCGAGGATACGAAGAGAATTCTGGGTTCGCGCTTTGAGCCTCACATCGAAGTCAAATACGCTCTGCAGCATTTTGATGATCTGCTGGATGGATTCCCGACACCGGCCCAGCGTGAAAAGCCCTGGGGAACCGGTCACGCAGTCTGGGCCGCCCGGCATGATGTTGATGGCTCTTTTACCGTCATCAACGCGGATGATTTTTACGGTTTTGAGCCGTTTCAATCTCTCAGTACGTTTCTGACAACTCACCAGGAATCCGATCCGAATTTGTATGCCATGATCGGATTTCAACTCCAATACACCGTCTCTCCCGTCGGGGCAGTTTCACGTGGAGTGTGTCGATGCAATGAACAGAGTTTTCTGGAGTCCATTACGGAAATAAACAGTATTCGAAAAACCGCAAACGGCGGTGAATACGACGATGAATCAGGCAACACCCATCAGTTACCAGGCGATTCAATCGTGTCAATGAACTGTTGGGGATTTCATCGGTCGTTTTTCAATCAGATCAAGCGCGGTTTGCATGCCTTTCTCACGGAGAAGGGAAAAGAAAGCAAGGCTGAATATTATCTGGTTGACCCGGTCCATCAGTCCATCATCGATGGATCAGCCCAGGTACAAGTTCTGCCCACGGGGATTAACTGGTGTGGCATGACGCACCCCGAAGATCGGCAGTTCGTCCAGGATCGCCTGCTCAAGCTTGTGGAATCTGGAGTCTATCCCACAACTCTGTGGGACTAAATATAGATATCAATAATCCAAAGGATGAAATGATGAAATCTCGCACACCTGCCAGGACACGGAATTATCAGTGTTTTATGGGGACAATAATCCTGGGTATGATCATTACGAGTGGGTGTACTACGACCCGGGAATCAGTGAACATCAAAGAAGTGAAGCCGGTATCTATGGCTGATCCAGTAGAGGTTGTCACTGTTCAGAAGATTGAGCAGATGAAGCCTGCGCTGACTGCAGTTGAAGTCGCTGCCGGTTGGCAGAACTTGTTAGCGCAGGATACCGCCCCAGCCTGGAAAGCATTTAAAAGTGACACATTCCCCGAAAAGGGTTGGCAGGTCGAAGATGGTGTACTACGGGTTCTCGCTGGTGGAGGCGGGGGTGATATCATCACCCGTGACCAGTTTACCAACTTTGAACTCATGCTGGATTGGAAAGTCGCACACAAGGCCAATAGCGGCATCATGTATCGTGTCACGGAAGGAGAGTCCTCGACCTGGAGGACCGGGCCTGAATATCAGATCCTCGATGATGTGGGGTATGGTCTGGCTCCCGATGAAATGCACTCTGCCGGTGCGCTTTACGATCTCTATGCACCCCCACCAACGAAACAAGTTGCGTTAACCGGAGAATACAACCACGCGTGCATTGTTCTGGATAGCGATCAATTGCAGCACTGGCTCAACGACCAACTCATCGTTCAGTGCGATTTGAGCAGTGACGATTGGAAGCAGCGCGTCGGAAACAGCAAATTCAACGTTTTTCCCTCGTTCGGTACTGAAGCTTCCGGTCATATTGCCCTGCAGGATCACGGCAACGATGTCTGGTTCAAAAACATCAAGATCCGAGACCTCGACGCCCCCATGCCCGGTGAAATCACTCTCTTCAACGGCAGTAACACTGATGGTTGGACGGTGTATACCACGGGTGATCAGGAAGACCACCCCTGGCGGGTGGAAGACGGCATTCTAATCTGCCGCGGTACGCCGCCCGGATACATCAGAACAACTAAACGCTATGGTAATTTCGTACTCAAGCTGGAGTGGCGCTGGAATCCGGATACAAAAAAGGGTGGGAACAGCGGTGTGCTACTTCGCATCAACGGTGAAGACAAAGTCTGGCCACGTAGCGTGGAGGGGCAACTTCATAGCGGAAATGCCGGCGATATCTGGAATATCGGCAATGTCCCGATGTTAGCGGCACCGGAACGCACCGAAGGTCGCCGCACAAGGAATCTCAGATCAAACGAAAATCCTGTCGGCGAATGGAACGAATACGAAATAATTGTTGACGGCCCCACTATCACTTTGATCGTGAACGGTATGCAGGTCAATCAGGTCTGGAATGTCGAAACCACCCCCGGCTGGATCGGTCTGCAATCGGAAGGAACGGAAATTCAGTTTCGGAATGTCCGCCTGGCACCAATCATTTATTAGATCTCATCATTCATCCCTCCGGATGGTGGAATGCTGTCGGCTGCAGCACATAATGCCAAGTAATATTCCTCCACGTCCATCCCCAACAGCGTAGCGCCAAAGATCTCGGCGTCGGCTGATGTTGACAGATCGCCGTAGTTGATATCGACGATGTGATAGGCAATCAGCAGCGGCAGGATCTCAGGTTGATTTTCAAAACAGGGGTGAACGAAAAGACAATACCCATCCTGGGATCGTTCTCCCAACCTCTGCGCAAAAGCAAACTCTCCCGGACGAAGCGGCTCACTGTCGAACCGCAAACCGACGGCGTAGCGCACAATCGCTCGATCATCAAGAATGCGAAACATCGTATTGAGGTCGATGTGAGGGCCGTATTTGTTTCGGGCAGCTTGTCCTATGTTGATCAGATGATCGTGCAGTGCGTTTCGAGCATCTTCTTCGGTCAACTTACGTGCCATGAGTATGAGTATATTGTTACTGCGGATAATTAGTCATTCAAGGGATCACGAAACGACGGCGTGATTTATTCGGATAAGGGCTTCAGTTGGACACACCTAGATACACTGTGGCTCATCGTAACTTTGACACAGGTAGCAGGGACAGAGACGCGTACCTTCGGCATACGGTGTAGCGTACGATGTGCCTGACGAGAAATCGGACATCTTCAGCGTATCATGGGGAGATACCTGTACGCAGAGCCCACAACGGATGCGTGCAGCGAGAATAATGGTTCAGGACCAGCACCCGGGGGGCGAATCAACCTTGCCGCGTTCTGTGATGAACGTGACAGTTGATACGCCCCGCCGAGTCCGGCTCCCAGTATCAGCCCACCAAACCAAGTAAGGAGAAAACTTAGCGGCGATCATAGTGGGCCATAGCAAAGAAATCTCTCTGCGAATTTTAAATCACTTGTCGTAGCGTGCCTTGAACTCCTTGGCGGCTTCCTTGCGTCGGGCCACTTCAGCCGGATCCATCTTCCCGAGGAACCACTTGTGATCATCTGAATTCAGGACTTCATCCAGCTTGACCGCCAGAGCATCCGCGGCTTTCGATCGAGCTTCATCACCTGATTCATGGGCTTCCTCGATCAACTCACGGAGTGCCGGGACGTAATGAGTGTAAAACGTCTTGGCCACGTCATACGTACCATGCCAGTGGGTATAGTCCGGACCCATCATCGATGCGCCGTGACGGGCACGACGGCCTTCGTGATGCCAGAGTTCCCACCACGCCCAGTCAACATCATGGGTGAAACCGACGGTCGGTAGTTCCTTGGCCGGTTTGGCCAGAGCGTATAACGCTTTACCAGGTTTGGCGAACTTATCGTTGTACAGATGGACGAGTGAGTCATACTGCATGTAGAAGTTGTCAATCCAACCCTGGTTGTGGCAACTCAGGCATACGTCATGCATGTTCTGACGACGAACCTGCCAGGGGACATTGGCGCCAGGCAGACCCATCTTGGCATCAGAGACTTCAGGACGCACGGAAATATCCGGTCGGTTATTCCAACTGATGCGCATCCCGATGTCATGGGTGATGGGCTGATTCTTCGTGGCGGACATGTGACAGGTGGCGCACGTCGGAGCGTGCCAGTAATCTTCACCGACAACCCACTTGGAGCTGTCCATGTTCATCTTGTCCATGTTGGCACGAAAAGCGATACCGTGCTTGGACTCTTCGTAGATCTCCTTCTGGGGGTGATCTGGTCCGATGTGACACTTGCCGCAATTGTCAGGGTGACGTGCCTGCTCGGCAGAAAATGTATGTCGGCTGTGGCAGGCTGAGCATGAGCCCTCAGAACCATCCGGGTTGATTCGACCGATTCCCGTATTGGGCCAGGTTGCGGGATCCAGCGTGCCTCCGGGGAGAACCTTGACCTGAGAACCGTGACATTGCCAGCAACCGTTGACGGCGGCTGAGGAGTTGCCTTCCGGGAAACCGGGGGTCACAAAGGCGCGATTCCCCTCCACCACCTCGGCGAGAACGTTATCGAGTGATCCGAGAATCCTGCCACCCTTGGCATGGTGCGAGCCGATAAATTCCTCGACCTCTGCTTCATGACAACGAGCACAGTCCTTCGGGCTGACGATGATCGAGATCCGCTGGTCGTAGTGATTCATAACGTCAGGATCATCTCGCTCGGCCGCATGACACTCGAAGCAGCCGACATTTGCACCGTGGTGTTTGGATTCGCCCCACATTTGATAGAGTGCGGGACTTTCCTTCTTGTGACACTCGATACATTCGATCGACTCATCACTCATGGTGGCCAGGCCGAATGGGCCAGCCACCGCTGCCGGTGCTAATGCAGCAGTTACAGTGGTTGAAGCTGGTGGGGATGAACCTGCCATGACGGCTGCCAGAGACAGGCCGCAACAGGCAAGAAATCCCAGCACATACGTTTTTCGTTTCATAACAGAATCCTCCAAACCAAAAGGAATTTTCATGTAGTCATCAATGTGGTTAATCCTGAGTAGCAATCTCAAACGGTTGGTCGTATGTCAATCTCCCGGAAAGAACCGGGATCGTAACCCTTACAAAAATAGTGTAGAGCAGAAGGCCAAAAGCCCAGATTCCCAGACAGACAAGTATCTCATTGATCGTGGGCGTGTATTCCACAATCTCCCCCAGAGGAGATGGAATGAACGCGGGTACAATGAGACCCATTCCTTTTTCAATCCAGATGCCGACTATCAAAAAGACGCAGGCGATATTCAAGAGCCGTAGGCTCCGCGTTACGGGAAGGTACAGGATGATTAAAGCCAGCGAATTGAGCACGATTGAAGCCCAGATCCAGGGGACCAGTGCGTTGTGACCCAGCAGACCGAAATACAGATATCGGGTGGATGCAATATGCGTTTTCCCTGCGTAAAACTCTGTGAACAATTCGCTGATGAGGAGAAACATGTTAATCGTCAGAGCAACGAGTACGATTTGTCTCAATAGAAGCAGCGCACTGCGAGGAATGTTGTAGGAGGTAAATCTCCCGATTACCTGCAACGTAAGAATATTAAACGCAGGTCCGGCAGAGAATGCGGACGCCAGGAATCGCGGTGCAATGATGGCTGAGTTCCAAAACGGCCTCGCTCCCAAACCAACGTAAAGAAATGCGGTGACGGTGTGAATGCTGATCGCCCACACAATTGCCACGAACACAAAAGGAATAACGAAAAATGTTTTGTTCGGCTCTTTTCTACGGTAATCGCAATAAATCAGATACCCGGTAATGTGCAGGTTGAGTAGCAGATAACCATTGAGCACAATGACATCCCATGTCAGCATCGACAAGGGAAAATTGAAGCGACGCAGGAGGTGTGAGAACCGGTCCGGACGACCAAGATCAACGGTCACAAAGAGCAGGCACATGATGATCGTCGCCACGGCCAGTAATTCACCGAAAATCACAAGATCATGCAGGTCTTTATTGCGGTAAATATAAACAGGAATAACCAGCATAACCGCTGCTGCTGCCATGCCAACGAGGAATGTGAAGTTGGCAATATAAAGACCCCAGGAAACATGATCAGTCATACCCGTGGTTGCTAAACCGTCCACTAACTGCTTGCAGTATGCATTTAGTCCCAATAGCGCAATGATCGTAAGACAAAGCATCCACAGGTGATAGCGCCAACCGCCGACAAAGCTGATACGGAAACAGCGATAGAGGAAGGTGAGATAATCTCTCATGCCTCACCTCCTGCATCCATCTTTGTTACCTGTACGATTTCGTCAGTTTCTCCTGATCGGAGTTGCGGTCGACGTTCGTCGAAGTAATAGAAAAACCGAGGCAAGGTACCCGTATCTTCCTTCAACACAAAGATCCGCTTATTGCGAAGGATTTGAGTAACTTCACTTGCCGGATCAAGCACATTGCCGAATTTTCTCGCTCCGACCGGGCAGATCTCCAGACATGCAGGCATTTCACCCACCCGGGTTCGGTGAAGACAGTACGTGCATTTTTCCATCACTCCCACGCTACGAGGGCGATTGGAAAGATAGCTCATACGGGGATTCAAACGCTTCTGGATGATCTCCGGATCATCCTTGAGTTCCTGCTCCGAGGCATACTTCGGCTGAGAGAAATTGAACCTGCGAGCCCAGTATGGACAAGCTGCTTCACAATAACGACAACCGATGCACCAGTCATAATCGATGACGACGATGCCATCTGTTTCCTGCCACGTCGCTTCCACCGGGCAGACCTTGACACATGGCGGATTTGCGCACTGATGGCATTGGATCGGCATGTAGAAATGATCAGGATCAGGAACTGTGGGACGTTCGTAGTGATGATTTCCACGCTCAATATCAATCGTTCCCTTGGGCATCTCCAATACACGGATGTATTGCAATTCCGGGTCGCGGCTCTGGTTGTTCTCCTTGACACACGCATGAACACACTTGCGGCAACCGATGCACCGGCTGAGATTTAATGCGTAGACAAACTCCACGCCATCCATCGGCTTCACATTAGTTAATTCAGGGTGAATCTGATAGCGTTCTTCGATCTCCCGGGATATGCGTTCCAGCACCGCAGCCATCTCTTCCTTATCCAACTCCTTGTAGTGCTGCTGAAGGAACTTCTCAAGCGAAGTAAGATCCCCGAGTTCAAGTTCAGCATTCAGGAGTGGTTTGAGTGCGGCAGCAACGGCAGCGACTCCAGTGGCTGCGACAACTCCCCGGCGGAGAAATCCGCGTCGGCTCATCGAAGCTGCGGGAGGTGTGCTGTCAGGCTGGCTCATTCATCGCCCCTTTTTTCAGACTCCGCTGGCGCATCAGGAGCTTCATTCTGTGGGAGATTGTCGTGATCTTCCTTTGGAGTAGTGTGGAGTTCAATCTGCCACTTTCGCAGCGGATCAACATGCTCGATCTCACCACCGTGGAGTATTTCATGCTCCATTTTGTTCATGCGCAGTGTATTGGGGCCTGGTAAAGGCGGGTGCAACTCGTAAGCTGGCGCGTGAGGATCATGACATTCTGAACACTTCAGACGATGTTGCTGAGGCGAGGTGGGATCCCAACTACCGAGTGATTTACCATGCATTCCCATCTGCCAATCACGGTATGTTGGACCGTGACATTTAGCGCAGAGTCGCGCCACTTCTGTAAATGGAATGGAACGATTCCCCCGGAGTGCCAGGCGCTCACGATCTTCCTGGTCGTGACAGTTATAGCAACGATCATTGATTCCGTGATCCAGCACAATATGTCTGTGCTGCGTGAGATTGGATGCGTGTTCATCCGGTGAACTGAATAGCCTGTGGCATTCATTGCAACGAAGTGTAAATCCACCAATCTTAGTCACCGGCTCATCCGTTTGAATGAATCGCATCGGCAGAGGGAGCAGTTCTCGATTTTCGATTTGTGGTGTCATTGCAGAGGGTACGTCAACAGAGCCCGATCCCAACAGAAACCACACCACCAATCCTAAAAAGCAGATCGCAATGACGATCTCAATCGCGCTAAAGGCTTTTCTTCCTGATGAAGATGCTGTCATTGAGTCACCCTGGAACTTTTAAAACACATTTTCATCGAGAGATCGATATTGAGCGGTAGCAATGTAAAGGGAAATGAAAACAAAATCAAGAATTGCGGGTAATTGATTCTGAATTTCAATTAGAAATCGTTATAATGCATCAGAGAAGTGCTACACTGCTCTAGTGGATGTTGACATCTGTATCCACACGAACTGAGGTGGCTGACGATGTATGGAAAACAAGCAGGGTATGCCATTGCGGCCATGATCGGTCTGACCCAGGCTTATTACAACGGCAACTCGCGGCTCTCCGCCAGCGAAATCGCCACTTCACGAAATTTACCCTCACCCACAGTTGCCAAGGTCTTGTCAATTCTCTCCCAGGCAGGGTTGATCAAGGGCGCTCCCGGGCCAGGTGGTGGTTTCGTTCTCAACCATGATCCCGACGATATCACACTCAATGATGTCGTAATTTTGTTTGAGCGTATGGGAGATTTACACCGCTGCCCGTTTGATTCCGGTATCTGCAGTGATGAAAATCCATGCCCATTGCATGAAAAAATGGTTGCGATACAACATTCGATGAAGCAGTTATTGACTGAAACGACTTTCGCTACATTCCGGGACAAGATGCGCCCGCCAGCATCAGGCAGTCATTGAATCATCTACCTGACGAGATGAGTTCGATTTGTTACCCTTCATATTCCATTCGACATACACCGAAACGGTGTAAGCATAATGCTGACTGATTCCGCAGCACGGTCAATTCGCTATTTGCGTCTCTCGCTCACCAATACGTGTGCCATGCGCTGTCTGTACTGTCGGGGTAATTTTGAGATCCCCTCTCGTGGGCAGGAAAAACTCAGTATTGAAACCATCGAGCAACTCGTCAGGCACCTTGTGCAAAATCACGGATTACGCAAGGTGCGCCTGACCGGGGGTGAACCCACAAACCACAAGGATTTTCTCCAGTACATTCGACGACTCAGCGCTATCGATGGATTGGAGGAATTAGCGATGACAACCAATGGGCTCAATTTGGCACTTTTGGCTGATCGTCTCGCAGAAGCAGGTCTTAACCGAGTCAATA
This sequence comes from Phycisphaerales bacterium, assembly GCA_028278245.1. Taxonomy (GTDB): domain Bacteria; phylum Planctomycetota; class Phycisphaerae; order Phycisphaerales; family SM1A02; genus JANQEQ01. Next base: position 60,688 of record JANQEQ010000168.1, read on the forward strand.
TCAGTCTGGATTCACTGGACAAAGAGAGATTTGCGATAATCACAGGTGTGGATGGCCTTTCAAAGATAATTGCCGGAATTGATGCTGCGATTCAGGCGAAACTTATGCCGGTCAAACTCAACACCGTGGCACTTCGAAACCAGAATGATGATGAGTTGCAGGATTTGGTACGTTTCGCCGCCGAGCGCAATTTGATCATCCGGTTTATCGAATTGATGCCGATGGGTCCACTGGCTGATCAATGGTCTGAGCGTTACATATCCACCGATGAAATGTTCGCGCGGCTCGATCCGATCATCGTGAATGACTACCCAGAACCACGGAAGTCAGCCGCTTCGCATTACCACCAACTCACGCTTGATGACGGTAAGAAAGTCACAGTCGGCGTCATCTCAGCGATGAGTCATCCATTTTGTGATCAGTGTGATCGCATACGTATCACGACTGACGGCCGCTTGTATCCCTGCCTGATGGATGACAAACAACAGAAAATGTTACCTGCACTCCAGCCGACATTTGATGCTGATCGATTCGATGCACTCTTGAAAGCTGGACTACGCAACAAGGCTCCCGAACACCCCGCCGTTGGATCGGAGATGATGGTTGAAATTGGGGGGTAAACATGTCTGAAGTCCAGAAGCCAAAACAGTGCTTCTCCATACCCTGCAACTGATTCAATCAGAATGACCGGGTACTCAGCGATAAATATGAATCTGTAGCCTAAGAGAATGCAATCCGGGATTGACAACCATTGATGATCTGCACCCCAGAATGTATCAAAGGGTGGATTAGAGGTAGCACTTACCCATCATCCTCAAGCTCGAGTTAACTGCTTGACATCAGCATCTCCATATATTTGAATGGATTATCATTTCCCGGGACCAACACCAGGAGTCATTCGTGAGCGCAACACAATGTCTCAGAGATGAGCATCAGAATATTTTGAAAGCTTTGGTATGTTTTGATGTGGCATTGGGCAAGGCACGCACCGGGAAAATAGTCACCAAAGATGTTTTTGGTCCGTTTATTGAGTTTTTTCAGCGCTATGCGGATCATTGTCACCATGCCAAGGAAGAAGATTGCCTCTTCCCCTGCATTGATGCCTGTTATTCGGACGAAATGAAGCGACAGATGCAAGTTCTGCTTGATGAGCACGTGCGTGCTCGTCAACTTGTAAAACTCATGACTGAGAACCTGGATGAAGCCGACGCTGGCGATCCTTTTGCAACCACGATCTTTCTTGACCAGGCACAAAATTACCGTGATCTCATCATCGGACACATCGGCGGAGAGGATTTCCGCCTGTTCATCCTGGCGGACCAAACAATTACCGGCGATGAATTGAGGAATCTGAACATTGCCTACCAGGAAATGATTGAACAAGAAGAGCAAAAAACAATCGTGACCGAAAGCGAAGCGTTCCTCGAGCGCATGCTGTCTCAATATGGATCTTCCCCATCTGAATGTTGATCTTCACATTACGCTGGATTTTTCACGTCTGATCCGGGGCTGATCTGAGTTTATCGAGTGCGGCAAAGATCAGAACAACCACGCACCCTGCCAGAAAACCATAAAGTGTGGAGAGCAGAACAATACCCAGAGTTGTGGTGAGAACCACAATCAAAGCCTGACCTCGTAATGAATCTTTGGCTGCCACTGCCAGAGTGACGCCGGCCGCGATGATCATGACTCCAAGGATGGACAGGGGATATGCCTGTAAAACACCAATCAACGCTGCGCCGAAGATGATTCCTGCGATGACTTTGAGAATACCCAGCATCACCATGCTGCCGCCGGTTCGCGCACCGAAATGGTACTGTGCTGCCAGACCTCCTGCCCCATGACACATGGGCATACCGCCAAAGGGAACGCAGATCAGATTCATCAGTGAAACACTGATCGCTACATTTTTCGGCGGAAGGGATGATCGCGGAAAGTAATCGCCGCTCAGAGCGCACACGGCAATAACAGAATTGAGAATGGTCAACGGAAGCTGGGGCAATGCTCCTTCGGTCAATCCAATCCACCAGTCGTCGATATTCTGCGGAAGGCGCAGATCAAACTGCGGTATTGAGAACGAGACATCTTTATAGACCGCAGGATTCGAAAGCCACAACACAAGGAACCCAAACACAAAAACGAACAGAAGAGTAGGTACTCGTGTTCTAAAAATCATTGCGACTAAAATGACCGCCCCAACCACAACCGCAACGATCCAGCTATCCCACCCTATCGGATCGATTTCTGTTAGCCAGATCACACCCTGCCAGGCAAGTTTTATACCTATCCCTGCTTGTATCCCACGAACCAACGCCTTGGGAATGATTCGATTCATTTGGTCAATCATGCCTGTCAGGGCGAATACGAAAAGAAATACGCCCATCAAAATACCCGCTGCGGATACTTGGCCGAATGTAAGCTTTTCAGCGATCGCTACCGCCACAATCATCTTCATCGGTTGCACTGGAATGGGCACACGAAACACCAGACCTGCCGCAATGTTTGCAAGTCCCGCAAATAGAAGCACCATTCCAAAGTCGATCCCCTCCGTTAGCGACAGCGCAATCGCCAGCGGAAGAAAAGTACCAAGATCGCCTAATCCCCCACTCATTTCTCGAAGTGTAAATTTCAGTGGGATTCGTGCTTCAGTCATCGTGACGGACGACCTTTCCAGTTGTTTCCTTCGCATCAGGACGTCCGTCATCCTGCACCTCTCCACGCAGTGTTTCTACAGCATGTGGCAAAATATCACAGAGCGCCTGCAGGTTTTCCGTTGCACCACGTAGCGAGCCGGGAAGATTAATGACCAGTGACCGATTGATGACTCCCGCCTCCCCGCGAGAGAGATAAGCACGAGATGTAATCTCCCCACAACGGGATCGCGCAAGTTCCATCAACCCTGAATGACGCCGATCAAGCACAGCAAGAGTCGCTTCCGGCGTCACATCTCGCGGCGCCAAACCTGTACCCCCTGTGGTAATAATGATGTCAGGGTGCGGCGATTGCGTCGCCCATTTGCGAATCTGATGAGAAATCTGATCCAATTCATCAGGAACACAAGCAGTTGCAATCGTCGTAGCAGCCAGATGTTCCTGCGCCAAATCGACCAGAGCCGGCCCGGTTGTATCTCCCGTCATTCCCTGTGAACAACGATCACTCACGGTCAGGATGGCGATCGTGATCGGCTTACTCATGGAGCAGATCCCGCTTGATCACGTTGCGGGGCGATGTAATCCTCACCCTGGCCGCCGGTCTTTTTCACAAGTCGGATGAACTCGATAACCATTCCTTTATCGATGGCTTTCCCCATGTCGATCACAGTTAAAGTAGCCGTGGCAACGGCAGTCAGTGCCTCCATTTCCACCCCCGTTTTCCAGGTGGTTTCAACTTCTGCTCGCAGGTTAACATGCTGGTCTTCGAGTGTGGCTACCACCCGCACTACATCAAGTGGGAGCGGATGGCACAGTGGAATCAGGCGACTGGTTTCCTTTGCTGCTTGAATTCCCGCAAGCCTCGCCACCTCCAGGAGGTTTCCTTTTTTCAGGGAATTCTCGCGTATCGCTGTTGCCAGCTCCGCAGAGATGAGAACAGATCCCTCAGCAATCGCACACCGTTGTGTCAACGGTTTGGATCCGACATCAACCATCCTGGCGCGGCCTTCCGTATCAACGTGACTGAGCAAAGATTGTGGATTCTCGTTTGTCACTTGAGTGTCCATTCCCAATATGGCCAGGGGCCGGGATCCGTTGATTCAGGAGCGATTTGGAGGAAACCATCGCTTTGTGCTGCACTGACAATATCGCCTGATCCCTTTGAAGAGACAAGTTCCGCCACACCCGGAGCCACCAGACGTACCGGCCGATACCACCAGAGATTTAATAATTTCTGATCATGTTCATTCAAGGTCACCTGCTGTGGCAGCGGATCAGGATCAGCAAAACCCGCCCGCTTGCGCAGGGCGACCGAAGCAAATCGTCGAGCCGTCACCATCACAGAAACTGGATTGCCCGGCAATCCCATCACCACTTGTCCCTTCGGTCCCACAGCACCCAGCAACGGTTTGCCCGGACGCATGGGTAAGCGGTGGAACTTGATCGAGCATCCAGACGCTTTTATTGCATCCGGCACAAAGTCATAATCCCCCATAGAAACTCCACCCGTGATGATTACGGCATCACAAGTCGCCAACTGTTCATCGAGTTGTGTTGTCAGATCGATCTCATCATCCATACAACGTACGGTCGTCACAATCTCAATCCAGGGCAGGCTGCCAAAGAGATTAGCCAGTGCTGGTCCATTTGAATCGCGAATCTGCCAGGGTTCCGGGGTTGATTCGATGGATTGCAGTTCATTCCCGGTGATCAGTAAGCTCAATCGCACACGACGATAGAGAATCGGCTGAGCAATTCCAAAACTTGCCAGCGCAGTTGACACGGCGGGAGTCATTGCACAACCCGGCTTGATCACCGTTGCTCCTTTGGTCTGGTTTTCACCCTGACGTCGTATGTTGAGATTTTTCGAAATCAGATCACGGGCGATCGTAAGCTCGATGTGATCTGGATGTTCCTCGGTATCCTCCCGTTTGATCACAACATCAGCTTCAGCAGGAACACAACCGCCGGTGAAGATCCGCATTGCACATCCAGGTGGCAAGGCTGGCGGAGCCTGGCCGGTGATGACCTCCCCTGCCACTGGAATCTGACCAGATTGAATATCAGCAAGACGCACGGCATAACCATCCATCGAAGAGACATCGTGCGGCGGGCTGTCTCGATCAGTGCGAACAGGTTCAGCCAGTACCCGCCCGGGCGCATGGGTAATATCAACCGATTCCGGGGACACCGATTCCAGTTCATCGACCAGTTGAGAAATCGCTACTTCGGGCTTTATTGTCGTTGTGATCATACCTGTAATTTATTCAGACTCAGTTGAGGAAAATTCCATAGTATTTCCATCATCACCGGGATTCTAATCCACCCGCATGCGTGGCTCCTTCCACAAGGGCACATCGCGTTTCATCAGACTGATGAACTGATCCTGAGCGGCAATTGCTTCCTGTCTATGTTCAGCAGCGATCAGCAATCTGAACGAAATACACCCCACCGGAACATTTCCCCGACTGTGCTCCACATGGATCGCAAGCAGTTGATGCTCCTGCAACATCTGCTCAGCCAATTCCTCCAGCACGCGAAGTGTCATCGGATGATACTCTTCATAGCAGATCGCTTCGATCGGCTTTTCACCTTCCAGCGGCCTGACGATTCCTTCAAAGCACATCACGACACCCGCACCATCCACTTGCCAAGGTTGTCTCGGTGGAAGCGGGCCATCATGCATTGTGACCTGGATCTCAGACAAAATTATCCTCCACTCACCAATCCTATCAGTGCAATTTCATCGTTCTGCTTGAGAGTGTAACCATCGCTGACAAATTCATGGTTTACCGCCAATCGACTGGATGGCAGACTCTCTGCCAATTCAGGATGCAGTTGACTAAGTTGACGCCGCAATTCAGTACAGGTTGCGCTCGTTTCCGGCAAATCCAACGATACCTCGCTTGTACCGGCAAGTTTTGCCTGGGGACCAAATAGTTGCACTGAAACCTGCATTTAACTCTCATTCAGAATGGAATCCGTTCCATGATAGCATGAGTCACCGGCAGCGACTCTTCAGAGTTTTCCGATATCGCCCTATCACTACGCAGAAACAGTCTTGAAATGATATCAGGCGGAAATGCGTATCAGCGGATATCATCATTGTGAGTCCATTCCGCATGGGCAGCACGGATTCCACAAGCAGCATCGGAGCAGCATAGATTTGCGGATCGCACTTTTCATCACTTGCCTTGCTGACAACTACTTCCCTCGATCCGGGATAGCTGTTGTCAAGATTCTTGAATACCTGGGGCACGAAGTCATTTTCCCCCGGATTCAAACCTGTTGCGGACAACCGATGTACAACAACGGCTACCGGAAAGAAGCATGCCAACTTGCCCGGAGAATGATCAAGCTGTTTCGCGATTGTGAAATAGTGACCACTCCATCCGGCTCGTGTGCTTCACTGGTGCACGATGCCTATCCACAATTGTTCACTGAAGGAACACAGGATCACGAGGCGGCTGTTGGATTGGCAAAGAACACCTATGAGTTTGTTTCACTTTTAAAAGATGTACTTGATGTTGACCTGACGCAACTCGGCGCTCGGTGGGAAGGAATTGCAACATATCACTACTCCTGTCATCTGCGACATATTATTTCGCAGGCGGATGTTGAACGCTTGCTCAACAACATCGAGGGTCTGGAATATCGTCAGATCGAAAGTGCTGACCAATGTTGTGGATTCGGCGGAACATTTTCGCTGCATTATCCCGATCTTTCCGGGTCCATGGTGAGGGAAAAGGTACGCAACATCGCTGAGACGGGAGCAGAGACGCTCATCTGTCACGATAACGGCTGCACCATGAATATTGCTGGCGCATGTCGACGACAGAACGTGGCAATTCGCATCATCAGCCCGTCTGAACTTTTTGCAGAAAGCCTGGGATTACTCGAACGGGGGGCCGAATTGTGAGTCAGGATACCTCCAGCGAATCTCACTCTCTTCATCTTCTGAATCCCCCTCTGCCGTTTGATATGAAATTGAGGATGCAACAAACCACCGAAAATGATGGCAGTGTTCAGCGCATCCAAAACACCGCACGAACCAAATTCGCACAGCGTGAGAAATCCTACACTGAGGCATTCGGTGACAGGCAAACCGATGTTAAAACACTGGCTGGTCAAATCAAGCAGCACACGCTCGATCATCTTGACCAATACCTGGAACAGTTTATTCAATCAGCTACGAAATCAGGAATGAAAGTTCACCTGGCTCGTGATGCGGCTCAGGCACGTAAAATCTGCCTGAATATTGCGCAATCACACGGTTGCAAGTGCTGCATCAAAAGTAAATCCATGGTGACTGAAGAGATTCAACTGCTCTCTGCTCTGGAATCAGGCGGCATCGAAACTTATGAAACGGATCTGGGCGAGTTCATCGTCCAGCTCGATGGTGATGCTCCCTCTCATATCGTGACACCGGTGATCCATAAAGATCGCGAATCGATCGCACGTACTTTTCGTCAGAAACTGGGTGCAGAAACAACAAGCGACCCGGAAGATCTCACTGAAGTAGCCAGGCAGTATTTGAGAAATGTTTATCGCAAAGCAGACCTGGGAATATCCGGGGCAAATTTCCTCGTAGCGGATACCGGCACAATTGTACTTTGCACCAACGAGGGAAACGGCAGATTTGTCACCGAGGTTCCGCCGGTACATATTGTCGTGGCAGGAATCGAAAAAGTAATTCCCAGAATCAATGATCTCAGCCTGTTACTCAAATTGCTTGCGCGATCGTCAACAGGGCAGCCGCTCACCGTATACACATCTCTAATCAATGGTCCGACGCAGCATGGTGATCCCGTGTCCACCCACGAGATCAATGTTATTTTGCTCGATAATGGACGATCAAACCTTCTCCCGGCTCCCACCAGATCGCTCCTGCGCTGCATTCGCTGTGGTGCCTGCCTCAATGCGTGTCCTGTCTTTCGACACGCGGGAGGTGGGCATGCCTATGGCTCTGTGTACTCAGGTCCAATCGGATCAGCGATTACACCGCTGATGAGAGGAGTATCCAACTACTCTGATCTACCCAAAGCCAGTTCTCTGTGCGGATCCTGTCATCAGGTTTGCCCGGTCAATATTAACTTGCCCCAACAACTCATCAATCTGCGGCAAGAGGCTGTAACTCAACAGATACCATCTCGCTTGGAATCTCTGATTTATCGATTGTTTGCGTTATGCTTGAGGTATCCTTTCCTCTACCGAGCGACATCATACTTCAACAAACTATTCACACGACTTGGAGGGATCTCAACCGGTGCTCACGATCAATTTAGTAATCGCAAGTGGGTAAAACACGCTCCCTGGTTATTCCGCCACTGGACAACGTGTCGTGATCTTCCAACACCGACATCGAAGAATTTTCAACATTGGTGGATATTGCGGAACAGGGGGAGTTCCTCATGAACCATCGGGAATCATCCAGTAATGCCCATGCAAGTACTCACCCAGCTCTAACAAATATGGGTGGATGTAATCAGCAGGAATTTCTCACACGATTGAAAGATCCTCTCGAAGTTACCCCTACTCACGATGAATTCGCCTGCCCGCCAATCCTAGACGATTCAATCTTTCGCACAACAGCATCTGACGAGGACGTAGTTTCGAGATTCGTGTCTCAAGCGAAAGCAGCAGGTACGCAGATTCATGAAACCAACGAGAACGACCTTTGTTCAACAATTAACCGAATCTTAACAAATCACAAGTGCCGGAATGTTTCCCTTGGCTTTGTTGATTCTCCAATGGATCAGAGGCTTCGTGCATATTTTTCTGCGGAAAAGAAACTCGATATCTGTCCACCTTCTTCTGACAACTCATCGTATCTCTTTAACGTGGATGCAGGCATAACGGATGTCTGTGCGGCAATAGCTGAAACCGGATCGTTGGTTATCACCACTCAATCCCGGCACTTCCGTAGTATTTCTCTTATCCCTCCTATGCATATTGCAGTAGTCAATCGTAAACAGATTTTGGCCGACCTGATTGATTATTTTGATGCTTTTCGCGATGATGTAAAACCGAAGCCCGGATTTTCCACCCTCTTTATCACCGGCCCGAGTAAAACCGCTGATATTGAAGGAGAACTTGTCGTTGGAGTTCATGGTCCCCGGAGTGTTCACATCGTCCTCGTTTGATCTTCAAGAATATTTCATCGCCAAATGACTCTTACTGATTACCCTCCTCCAAATTCCGAAAGATCTGACACAGCAGATGTAACTCCTGTTCTGCTTGCGGTGATCGATATCGGAACGACTTCGATCCGCATGTCGATTGCTCAACGTGATGAAACCGGGGATATCCATGAACTTGACACACTCAAACGTCCGGCAGATCTGGGCAAGGACGCTTTTACCAAGGGATCACTTCAACGCGAAACAATTGAAGAGTGTGTCAACGTATTGCTTGATTATCGTCGAGTGCTGGATGAATATGGCTTTTCGCCTGAAGATAAATTACGCGTCGTAGCAACGAATGCAGTACGCGAAGCTCAGAACCGACTTGCTTTTCTTGATAGAATATTTGTCGCCACTGGGTTTTCCGTTGACCTGATTGAAGATGCTGAGGTTAATCGACTCGCTTATCTTGGCGTTCAACCTTATATCGCCCGGAATCATCATCTCAATGATGCAACAACTCTGGTCATTGAAATTGGCGGTGGGAGCACCGATATACTTTCTCTGACCGAAGGGATTGTTTCACAATCACACAGCTATCGGCTTGGTTCCCTGCGTTTGGGAGAAACGCTCCAACTATTTCGTATGGCTCAGGATAAGCGACTGCCGCTTCTCAATGATCATATTCGACGGATAGTGGAACGTATTCATGTTGATTTCCCATCTGCAACGAGAACAGAGCTTATTGCTTTGGGTAGTGAAGCTCGCTTTGCTGCATCACACCTGATCCCTGATTGGAAACACGATTGCTCAACCACGATTCCGATTCAGGAGCTTGAAAACTTCACTGAAGATATTATTGCTTCAGCGCCCGATGATCTCGTACGAAATTTCAACATTACGTTCATCGAAGCTGAAACACTCGGAATAACTCTAAGCGTGTATTTGCACATTGCCAGATGCTACGATCTCAAGCATATCCACGTTTCTGATTCTACTCTCCGCGATGGATTACTTACCGAACTTGCGCTTGATGGCGCCTGGACCGATGATTTTCGCAATCTGGTTATTCGTAGCGCAATCGATCTCGGATCACGATACCACTTCAATGAAACTCATGCCTTGCACACTGCTCACCTGTGCAATCTCCTGTTTACTGAACTGCGTCACGTACACCGTTTGCCGATGAAGTATGAGTTAATATTGAGCATTGCTGCTCTCCTTCACGATGTGGGATACATTGTAAGTGACAGAAGCCACCACAAACATTCCATGTACCTGATCATGAACAGCACACTTTTTGGTATGAGCAAAATGGATTTGCTTCTTATTGCACTTGTTGCCCGCTATCACAGACGAGCGAATCCCAAACCTCTCCATGATGGTTATGCCACCCTTGATTCTCAGAGTCGAATCGCAGTTTCACAAATGGCAGCGATTCTGCGTACAGCAGATGCTCTTGATCGCTCCGCCAGACAACGTATTTCCAATTTCTCATGCTCCCAGGATGGGCATTACTTTATTATCACGGTTCCAGAAGTGAAGGAACTATCTCTTGAACAACTGGCTCTGAACGAAAAAGGCACTCTATTTGAAAACGTATTTGGCATGTCGATTCTTCTTCGCAGCGGTTGAAATCAATGACGTCTCAAAGCAGTGAACACCAAACAAGTAAATACATAAATCGAGAACTCAGTTGGCTGGAATTCAATGAGCGCGTTCTTGAAGAAGCGCTGGATGAGACAAATCCTCTCCTGGAGCGAACGCGTTTTCTTGCTATTAGCTCTACGAATCTGGACGAGTTTTTCATGGTTCGCGTGGGAGGACTGCATCTGCTGAATCATCGTGCAAAAAGCAAGAAAGATATTGCGGGTCTCATTCCCGCTGATCAGTTGAAACTACTCCTTCAGCGCGTCAATCGCATGGTCATTGACCAGTATACCTGTTTCAGCAGCATCATTGAAAAGCAACTCAACGATGAAGGCATTAAGCGAATTCAACCTGATGCTCTCTCTGATTCACACTTGAGCTATCTGGATGATCTGTTTGAGAATGAACTCTACCCAATCATTACTCCTATGGCTGTTGGCGTTGATGCATCCATTCCTCTCCTGAGAAATCGAGCATTGATTTTATGTGCTCGTATTGCACCGAACACCAAGGAGGGGACGCAAAGATATGTATTCATTCCCATCCCGGGAAATATGAGACGAATTCAATCTATCCCTTCAAATGAAGCATTCGAATACATACTACTGGAGGATATTGTTCACAGATATGTCAATCGTTTCTTCCCCGGTGAAACCGTGGAGGAAGCTGTTCCATTTCGCATCACAAGAAATGCCGATCTTGCAGTCAGTGAGGATCTTGCTTCTGACCTGCTGTCAGAAATGCAGCATGTATTGCAGGAGCGAAAAGTCAGTGATTGTGTACGGCTTGAAATTAATCATGAACACACAAGCTCTATGATTACATTCCTGCAGCATTCCCTTGATGTGCAAGACGACTATATTTTCTCAATTCCCGGTCCGTTGGATCTATCTTCATTCTCCCAACTCACTGATGTGCCATCCCATGATCACCTGTGCTGGAAGAACCAGCGCCCCCAGCAGCATCCTGACATAGACCCCACGGCAAGCATGTTCGATACGATCAGAAAACATGATGTCCTGCTGCATCATCCTTATGAGAGTTACGAGCCGATTGTTCGTCTTATTAATGAAGCTGCCGATGATCCTGATGTAATAGCGATAAAGCAAATTCTCTATCGCACAAGTAAAAACAGTCCAATCGTCGAGGCATTGAAGCGAGCCGCTCGGAATGGAAAGAACGTAACGGCTCTGGTTGAGCTACGCGCTCGATTTGACGAGGAGCGAAATATTGAATGGGCGCGTGATATGGAGCGGGACTACGTGCAGGTCATCTATGGTATCAAGGGTCTCAAAACCCATGCAAAAGTATGTATTATCATTCGACGTGAGCCTCAGGGAATTCAACGATATATTCATTTTGGAACAGGCAACTACAACGAAATAACAGCCAGATTGTACACCGACATCAGCTTCATGACCTGTGATGAAAATTATGGCTCAGACGCAACTACATTTTTCAATACGATATGTGGGTATACCCAACCACAGTCGTACGATCTTATCAGCGCTGCACCAATAGGTTTACGAAATAAATTGCTGAGTATGATTGAAACGGAAATTGAGCATCAGCGTCAAGGCAGGCGCAGCCACATTATGTGCAAAATGAATTCACTGGCTGACAAGAAGATCATTGATGCTTTATACAAGGCATCGCAAAAGGGAGTCAGGATCGACCTCAATGTACGTGGGATCTGCTGTCTGCGACCGGGTGTTCCGGGTCTCAGCGATAATATCTCCGTGGTAAGCATCGTAGGACGTTATCTTGAACATAGTCGCATTTATTATTTCCGTCATGGAGGGTCCGATCGAGTCATGATCTCCAGCGCTGACTGCATGCCACGAAATCTCGATCGTCGAATTGAACTGCTAGTCAATATTGAGAATACCCGCTGCAAAGAACGCCTCATCGATATTCTGCAAGCCATATTTAAAGACAATACCGATGCACGCCGGATCTTACCTGACGGCACACATGAAAGAATTTCACCGAGCAACGACGAAAATGCCTATGTCAGTCAGCATGAACTGTATCGAAAATCATGCGAGGCCGCCGAGCTTCACGAACGCTCTACAAGAAGCACATTTGAGCCGTACCGGGCACCGACCAGGAAATAGACACTCGGCACAATCGGTTTTAGATTGCCAGGTCATCCATAGAACAGTTGGTCAATAATTGAACGCTGATTCATCCAGTTATTGATCAGAAAAACTGGATTCCAAAAGAGTCCATAGTGAGCTTATTCACAGGGTTCAAATCGAAGCCACAGGAACGGCAGGTCAATCCTTCCCTCCGCTGAGAGCAGCAATACCGCCTTTGTTATATCGAAACGCGGTCTTCATGTTTCACTCCATTGCAATTGAAGACAATTGCAGGGTTTAGGGTAATCATAAGAGATGACTGGGAAAGAGTTTTCTGTCCAGCGCTGGCACAAAAAGTACGTTATCAGCCTTGAGAATTGAACATGTTCCATGAATATTTTTAAGTATTACTAGTGGAGACTTGCGATAAATAACGTTTACTGGGATTTTCTACCTATCCAGTGAGAGGTTGGATAATGGATTCAGGACTGGTCCATCGCAAGAACCGACGAAAACACCCCCGTGTCACATGCAACGAGACCAGGTTCGCCGCTGCTATCCGCTTATCCGACGGTACAGTCCGAACGTTTACTGTGACTTCCCGTAACATCTCTTTGAGTGGCATTGCCATCATGCTCGATCGATATATTGACCCCGGCGCACGGTGCGACATCATACTACCGGTTGGCGACATCGAGAAGATGGGGATCCAGGGTGTTGTCGTCGGATGCCGGCAAATCGCACTGATGCTTCATGAGATCGGCATACAGTTCGATGAACCACTATCCCCTGAGGACATGGACAGCCTGAGCATCGTGGATCGCTAAACTCATATTATGGGCATGCTGGATACATGTACCGGATGAGTGACGGGACGGCACACGGTTTGAGAAACGATGGAATCATCTACGAGAATCGAGATCCTCGTGAGCAAAATATTTTCGGAATGTGTCGATTCCGCGCATAAAACGATTTCCTAGTTGTAATGAAGAGATCGATAGTTGTCCGGCGAACAATGAATCCTTGCTGTTTTGAAAATAGTGAGCTGTTCCATTTTTAATGATGACGCTGGTTTGGGACCCTGAACGCGTCCCCATGCCCCGGCACGATTGAGTCCGCAATGTGCAGGATCTTTTCGCGGCTCTTGCGTTGTTCTTCTCTGTTCTTCGAACATGATTCCCACGAGTTCGATATCCAGTCCTTGTCTACTTCAAAGATGTCTCCAGCTACCACAACGATTCCGCTTTTGGTCTCAACGATCACGCTCAAGTCGTGATCTGTGTGTCCGGGAGTCGCAATAACCGAAACATCTGTGGAAATATGATACGCATCAGCTTGGAAGTTGTGGACACTATACGAATCACCCAGTGATACATCTGAATCCAGGATGAAGATCGCCTGAGGAAAAAGTGAGTTGTTACCGACGTGATCTGAGTGGCCATGTGTGTTGACTACATAGTCGATATCGGTGGCAGCCAGACCATGCTCATTGAGTTTGGCCAGGAGTTCATCTCGCTGAGTGGGAATCCCCGTATCCACGATTACATTCTTTTCTCCCCTGATGAGTGTTATTGTTCCCGACGCCCTCTGCTTTCCGGAACCAGCCCTCCAAGCGTAGCCGGGAATCAGCACCAAAACTTCACTGCTCATGAGGATATCTCGCCTATCCCAATTGCCATCCAGCAGCCACCATTTTTCACAATAGTGAGCATACAGAAAACAGCCAATGCGTTCACGGTGTTGACTGAGGTGAAGTGTCAAACCGGAACCGATAGTTCAGTCAATCCAAACATCACGAGCAACAATAACTGCCCTCAGACTCGTGTGCACGATCCATGACTGTTTGGTCCAAGGCTGCCCCTGAACGTCTGAAATCTGCCGATATTCGCTTTCAGGCGCCTCTTGTCATTTAAAAATTGCGCTAAAAAGATAAAATTTTTCCGTTTTGAGAATTGTCAATATAGTTCCCATGAACCAGTCCAATATCACTTCCGAACCGCTTGGAACGCAGAGCATGTAGCAACTCGCATCTTATTGCTAACCAATGGCTTACCGAGCAGAATAAATCTGTGTGACGACGTTATAAATAGACTTGCATGTCCGATTATCCACGACTTCAGATCCCGGGATCCCCTGGTGAAGTGATGTGGACGTACATTAAAAAATGACAAAAAGAAATTGCATTCGTGGGAGATGAGATCACAATTAGTGTGTAGGCGGACGTGAGTGCGCGTTGCGCCTGTATCCCAAGCAAGAGAGAGAGCCAACGAGAATTGGGTTGCATAACCCATTTGTCGGTTTTTGCGTGATCCTATGTGGGATCACATCGTATGGCGGAACGAGCATGGCCTACTCTCTTTCAGTACAAATACATACCGTGTACGCATTGGGCATGGATGGAGACCATGTCGTTTCCTGCTTTTGAATACTCTCAGAACCTTATAGGAGGAATGCGGTTATGAAAAAAATACCGTCAAAGAGTATCATGTTTGCCATTCCATTGTTGGTAGCTACCAGCGCTATCGCCAACCCCTTCCGTCCCCTGGAAAATCTGGATCCAGTAGCAGATGGGTTTAACACAAACACTGTTACTGGCTGGTTCCGCGGCTGGGAATTTACAGTGGCTGCTGATGACATTGTCGTGACTGAGTTGGGCTTGAACACGCCTGCCACGGGTGACACTGTCATGCTTGAACTGTGGGACAGCAACACGCAGCAGAAGATTGCAAGTTATGGTCCTGTCACAACAGTGGCGAACACATGGCAGTACTTTACTCTTGACAACAGTGTGTCTCTCACAAATGGTGGCATGTACACCGTGGGTATCTTCTCAGAGGGCACGGCGAGCTACTTTTATCAGAACAATTTGCCCGGCGGATGGTATCCGTCCGGTGATATCAACTATCAAACGATGAGGTATCACAACAACACTTTCTCGAGTTGGCCTACCTCGACTCTCAACGGGTACCAATACGGCGTTCCGGACATCGGATACGTCATCCCGGGACCGGCTTCAGCCGCTCTGCTCGCTCTGGGTCTCTTCGCACGTCGGCGCCGCCGATGACTCATGTCGCGAGTTCTTAGGTAACCAGAGACATCCACTGATAGGATGACACCTCTGCACACCTGGTATTCGCTTTGTTCCAAACCCGCGTCGTACCCCATGGCCAGAATGGTCGTGGAGTACGGCGCGGTTTCATTTTCAGCACCTGGCAATTACACGTTCTGACAGATGAGGAAAATCTGTGATCGAATTTTGCTCAAGGCGTTAGTGCATTGCAATCTCTTGAGGGAAGTACTTCCCCCATAGCACCTCAAGGCGATCGATTTCAGCTCTATCGATCAGACTTTTATCTGACCAGATTGCCAGGTTCAGCGCCTCATGAGCTGGGCTTGGCTGCGCAATCAGAGTCGAGATGTCACGTAACGCACGATTGATAAGTGAAAAAGCAGCGTTGGTCGCACAATTGAGATTTTCGATGATCTCTTCAAGAAGCGATACTCCATCAGTATCATGCTCCCGCACCCGCCAGCAGTCGTAATCAGTAGGCAGGGCGATGAGTGCATAGGCCATTTCAGCTTCACGTGCCAGCCTCGCTTCAGGTAGCGCTGTCATACCTACCAGATCGGCACCCCACTGACGATACATGTGCGACTCGGCACGCGTGGAAAAGCCCGGACCCTCAATACAGATATAACACCCGGTGCTGTGGATACGTGTATCGTCCATGTCCTCAGCAGCGTCAATCAGCCATTCCCGCATGACGGGACAAAATGGATCCGCAAACTCCACGTGTACCGCAGCGCGATCATAAAACGTACGTTCGCGACCATCGGTCCGATCTATGAGTTGGTCACACACAACCAAATCTCCCGGTGCGATGTCCTCTCGCAGAGAACCTGTCGCTCCCGAGGCAATGACATGTGTGCATCCAAGCATCTTGAGCGCGTAAATATTTGCACGATACGGTACCTGTGAGGGATTGAGAATATGACCCTTGCCATGTTTTTGGAGTATTGCGATACGCGTTTCGTTGATGCACCCGGTTACGATCGGTGAACTTGCAGGACCAAACGGCGTCTTCGGTTCGTGGATGACAGTATCCTCCGGGTGCATTTGATCATGTAAGATGTCACCCAGACCCGTTCCTCCGATGATGCCAATACGATAATTATTGGTCTGGTCTGTCATGTAACCATCATTATAGTCACTGGCATAGTTTTCACATGCCGGGCGCAATCACAATCGAGGCGTTCAACCGACGCCCGCACACGGAGTGAATGATCGCACTCTATTTCCATGCCGTGAGGAGTATGCCTCCCACGATCATGACTGTTGCAATCAACTTTCGTATATGAAATGGTTCATTGAATACGATCATACCCAGCACGACCGCTGCCACGATCGCTGTTGCAAATGCAACCGGTTTCACGCGCGAAAGATCTCCGGCCTGCAACGCACTGTAAAAGAGCAGCATGCCCAGCGCACCTGCTATGAGACCAGAACCAATCACGAGCTTCATCAGGATTGATGGCTCTGCGCGAATCCAATCAGCAGGCTCAGGATTTCTGCTCTGCAATACCCACCATGCAGCGAGCCACAGGAAAGGCAACGCAACAGTTGTTCTCGCAGCCATTGCGGTAAATGGGCCGATTTTATCCGAGTGTAAAACGGATTTGGTAAACGATTCACCTATACCCCAGCATAAACCAGCAGCGATAGCAATAAGGATCGATTTCATACATATACAATAGCCCGGTATATCTGACTGGGGCGAATTGTAACTTTCATCGATACTGTATTTGAAACTACTGATTTACCAACCACTTGCCAACTGTGTAGGTTTCGCAGAAATCTGCGACAGCGCAGCAGGCAGGACTAAGAAATGAATTGATATGCTATTGGCCATGGCTGCTGACGGAAGGCACCTTGAGCGATATGCTCGAAAAGAGCAATCATGGGTGAGAATGGGATTGATGGACATTCTGCCCGCTCAACTGGGATTGATCAAAGGAGCTTGAAATGACTGATCGACAGTCGCGCCGGACATTCATTCGCAATACCGTCTCTGCATTGGCCGCTGCACACGTGCTGCCATTTCGCAATGACCTGATGGCTAGCTCAGTTGAGAATGGCGGAGCAAGTGAGCTTCCATTGGTGCAGTTGCCGGGCACTGATCGGACACTGCCGCGACTGGGTTTCGGCGGGTATCCGGTGAGCCGGGGGCGCGATGAAGAAAAGGCCGTCGATGTCATCGCGCATGCTGTCAAAATCGGAATTCGCTATTTTGATACCGCACCATCATACGGGAACGGCACATCGGAAAAACGGATCGGCATCGCACTCAAGCAATCGGGTGTGAAGCGAGCTGATTTCTTCATCGCAACCAAGACACTTGCACGAAAGGCTGATGGGGCGCGCAGAGAACTTGAGGAATCACTGAAACGGCTGCAGATGGAGTATGTGGACTCGATACAAGTGCATGCTGTATCAAATGATTATGAAACCGTGTTTACCGACGATTCGGTATTGAATGGTTTGGAGAAAGCGAAGGAGGAAGGATTGGTCAGACATATAGGATTCACGGTTCATACCAATCCGCAGTATGCGATTGAATGTATGGAGCGGTATTCGTTTGATACTGCCCTGGTGCCGATCAATCCGATTGATACAAAGTACCTCTCGTTCACTCGGAAGTTCCTGCCGGTCGCGATCGAGAAGAAGATCGGCGTCGTTGCAATGAAGGTGTATGCGGGCGGCAGTCTTCTGAAGGCAAAAAAGGCAACAGCAGGTGAATTACTGCAGTATGCGTTGAGTCAGCCCGGAGTTCATATTGTGGTGCCAGGATGTGAACGTGTTGAGCACATTGATGAGGCATTTCACGCGGCATCGGGATTTAACGATCCGCTGGAACCGAAAGAGATCGCAGCAATTGAAGAGAAGATCGGACCACATAAGGGTCGTGATAGCGAGTGGTATAAGGAAACCGGTAAGTAATTGCAGGTAGTAACGATCAGAAACACGAACGTATCGCGTTGAGCATAATGATATCGATGGATCCAGGGATCTAATGTTCCTGTTGAGATAGTACGTGAGCAGGTGATATTCAATATTGAGCAGGGATCACATTGCGGCTTCTGCAATCGAACTTATTACAGATATGAGTAGTGCTAGTCTATGTGTCTGCGGCGAATCAGATGTGTTCAAGGTCATCGGCTTCGATAGTGTGTGCGTGCTGCACATCGCCCGTGTTGCGAACCGTAACCGGTTCGAAGAGTAGGACACTGGCTTGTCCATGGGCTACAGGCCGATGCTCGACACCACGGGGAACGATGCAGAACTCGCCTTCTTCCAATGGGACTACACGATCCCGGAGTTGGATGTCGACATGACCGTCCAGAACGAGGAACAACTCATCCTCGTGCTCGTGGGTGTGCCAGACATACTCATCTTGAAACTTCACAACCTTCACGTACTGTCCGTTGAGTTCCCCGACGATTTTTGGAACCCAGACTTCGGTAAAGCACTGAAGCTTATCTTTTAAGTTAATAGCTTCCATACATTACCTCCTTGCCCATCAATGCTCATAATTTGTTCCTGTCTTTTTGTCGGTCAATCGATACCCTTCCATTGCTGATAGAGTATACCGTACTGGCGTGTTCAATTACGTTCACTCTCTTCAATTGTACCCGACGATCGACAGAGCCGCGTTGGGAGCAAGTAAATCACCACGTCATGGATTGCTCGTCGTTGGAGTAGTCGAGATAGTAAAAAAAAGCATTGGCAATTAATAATTTCGTGGGAAGGATCGCCGCAGCAATTCAAGGCTTTTCGGGATAGCAGTTTGATAGTCTTCCATTCCTTCAAACTCGAGCGATATCCATCCTCGATAACCGTGCTTGTTTAGAATACGCCCAATCCGCGGGTAGTCCAGGTCGAGCGTATACCATTGACCACCGCCGTAGTAGGTTTTTGCCTGCACCAGCACAGTCCGTAAAGCCATTTTCTCAAGCCGTTCGTACGGATCTTCGAGAAAGTTCCCGGTATCTGTCGTTATCTGAAGCCATGGTGAGTTAACCGCGTCCACGATTCGCAGGATACCCTCGGGGGTAAGACCCAGTCCCCAATGATTTTCCAGCCCGAGCACGACACCACAACGCTCAGCGGTTGGCAGACACTTCTCGAACGCTTCGATCACCCATGGGTACGCATCTTCATCAGTGTAACCCTCGATTGGAGACTCGACACCTCGGTTTGCCATGAGTTCATCAAAGTCCCTGGAAGTCCCCCATGTTCCAGTGTTTACTCGCATCGTCGGGATTCCGAGATCGTAAGCTATCTCGATCTGTGCAATCGTGCGGTCAATGTTGAACGACCTCTTCTCCGCATCCGGCGTTACGAAACCCTGGTGCGTCGAGAGTCCGATGATCGGCAGCCCGAGTCGCTGGGCTCGCCTTTTGTATGCCATGAGACGGGAGCGGCTGAGAAGATTATTTTGCTCAATCTGGTACAGCAGGAATTCGATACCGTCGAAGCCAAACTCGTCTGCAACGTCGATGCACTGATCCATATCCCTCAGTTCTTTGTTGCGGAACCGCCAGAGAGAATAAGTAGAGAGCGCGATGGGATGTGTTTGTCGAGCGCCGGAGTTCGCTGGAGGCGATGAATCGTCACGGACCTGGCTGAGGGCCGATGTGATTGGGATCAGCGATACAGCAGCACCGGTGGCAAGGAAATGACGACGGGTATCAACCATGAGTTTATCCTTCGAAGAAACAGAGTGACCGATCGTATCAGTTTCCCTCGCCTTGACAATAACTGAAGCATGTCTTGCGACCATGAATCATGCATGGACTACCTGAGCATTCCATGCTGTCGTGTTCAATCGCGCTCGTCCTTGTCAATTGTGCCCGACGATCAGCAGCGCCACGTAGGGGACGACATTGAAGGTCAGGAAGAAGATCTTGAACAGCCCCAGGAACGAGTAAATCACCACGTCAAAGGTCGCTTGTGGTATGGGAAACCATTTGCTCTGCGTACGGTACACCAGGTTCGGGGCGAGTATGAGCATGATGGTCCACAGTACCAACAGTGCCCCGTTGATAATCGTGCACCACATAAAGAAGCGAGTGAATGCTTCAATATCCATGATGTCATTCCTTTATTTTTCACGATTGATGCAGCCCAGATGCGGTTCCTAATATTACATTCACACCAATTGAATCAATCTTCCGAGCTTTCTTGTTCATGAATCTACAAAATTTGAAATAAGCTAATCAGTCACATCGTCCCCACTTTCAATCGGTGGAGACTTTACCCCGGACAAGTTACTCGCATCAAAATGTGACTTCGGAGCTTCTCTCCTCAGCCTCATAAACTCATCCTGCCACAACATACTCAACTCCTCAGCGATGACCCACACTCCGTCTTGACCAAGAATCTGGTAAAATCCGCTGTGATAACTCACCGCCAATTGAAACTCCTCTCCATCATCGGTGGCCACAATCGCCAACCACGAACCCATCCAATGGTTGCCGTACCAATGTCGCCGCCGTGTATACGTTGCGCTATTCACAGATGCTCGAAAGAGATCCATGTCGACAAAAGTTGCGTGACTCCATTCGTTTCTGCATTCTACATAATCTGTATTATGTACATTATATGCGTCATAGTAGACCCTAACAGAATGAGCTCCCACTGCGTAATTAATCGGAATCGATTCAGGCTCACGCATTATCCAATACAGTAAGAAACACAGGGTTGGGAGCCCCACAAGACCGAATACTACAAGGTATGTTCTTCTGATACGCATCATTCCGTCACCTTCCCCCTCCCCCACCCGCATTCGGGGCAACACCGTTGCAGAGATTTACGATGTAATTCTAACAATCACAAATCCTTCGCTTTGGTGGTGCAGTGTAAATGAATCAAATCCTAAGATTTCACCGATCCTGGCTTTGCTCACATTTTCAATAGTTATGCCACAGACATATATCTTGTCCCACGGCCTAGGGGATGAATATTCATTATGATGCAGATTGATCGTTCCCAAATCCTGATAGAAAGTTTCGATCCTTTCCTCTCGACCGTTAATTAACGTCACACCCTGTAACGGTGAATAATCGCTTTTTTCACGATCCCAAACTGTTTGTACTGCTTGTTCGTTATGCTGAGATCTGACAATCCATACATAAGCTTTGCGAGATAGAGACCACAGATCCCCATCGAAATGTGTGTCCAAAATGAAATAGACAACATGTTCTTCGATAGGATCCTTCATTGCTCAACCTCATGCTTTACTTCCCTCCTCTTCCATCCGCATTCGGGGCAGCCGGAGTCGAGGTCACCGCGGAGGTTGTAGCCACACTTGATGCAATAGCCATGTCTGATACGAATGTAGCGGCGAAGTACGAATGGGCCGAAGAATATCAGCCAAATGACAACGGCATAGAAGATTGTATTTATGGCAAAACCGTACCATATGATTCCTAACGGCAGGATGTACTGTTGCTTAAAGAACGGCCAATCAACCAACCATGCCCGTTCCAATTCATCATCCAGAAGTACGCGAAGTGGATCCGAGCCCTTATATGGGTGAAAAGGGGAGTTCATATTTAACCGTGACCACAATGAAACGGCTGGCCAACCACTGGCCTGTTCATACCATCTCAAGTCTCCCAAAAACTCTCCAAGTTGATAGTTTTGAGATGGAATCCTATTCCACCACTCAGTTATAGAGTTAGCGTTTACAAATTCTTCATACTTCGGTATCAAAGCTGATTCTTTCGGTAACACCGACGAAAGAAAGTAAACATAACCCCATCGCTCACATCTAATAAACATCCAGACACATTTATCATCGAGTTTACTTACCGCTGTCCGAGAACTCCAGCCAACTTCTCGTGTTGGCAGAATCAACGTACATCCCCACGCTACCAGAACATTCACCACCGTGCCGAGCAGCAGGAAAATCAGAACTGTGAAGATTCGACGCTGTAAACGCATACCAGCCCCCTTGATGACCATGCGCGAAAGAGTACGTGAGACAATACTCACAAGATTGGATGATACAGTTTAAACGATCGTGGAGTCGATAAACGACCAAAATGAACTATCATTTTGACGGTTACAATTGATTCCAAGCCGAATGTCATGTTCAGATTCTTCAAGCGATATCGCAGAAAGAAACTACTGGCTCAGCCCTTCCCGGCTGACTGGAAATCTGTACTGCATAAAGATGTCGCTCTGTATCGAACACTCGATCGCCCCGAGAAGACGAAACTGCATGATGATTTACGTATCTTTATCGACGAGCACCATTGGGAATCGGCACGTGACTTTGAACTCACTGAAGAGATGAAAGTCATCATCGCAGCCCAGGCGTGTTTATTGACGCTTGGTCACGAGGATGACCATTGTCTGCGTGTGCGAGGGATACTCGTTCTCCCATCATCTTATGAGGTTCAGAATCACCGCATGGGAGACAGCCCTGTTGTGAGTGAGAGCTTTCGCGCCTCCGGCCACACCTCGATGCACGGGCCGGTGGTTCTGTCGTGGATGGATGTCTACCGGGATAGTCGCAACGAACGCGATGGTCGTAATGTTGTCCTTCATGAATTCGCTCACCGCCTGGACATGTGCGATGGTCTGGCCGACGGTATGCCGCCGGCTCGCAATCGTCAGCAATATCTTCGCTGGCAACAAACCATGGTTGATGCCTTCGAAAAGCTTCAATTCAACACCGACATGGGATTGTCGACTGTTATCAGGAGCTATGGCGCAACGAATCCCACAGAGTTCTTCGCTGTGGTAACGGAAGCGTTTTTCGAGAAGCCGACTCGATTACAAAATGAAGAACCGGATCTGTATGGCGTCCTGCGCGAGTTCTACCGGCAGGATCCAGCCCGGCGTGGATATTGAAATCTGCGAATCACCATTACTCGCACGGTCCCCACATGCCGAGGAGTGTGAGGAACGATACCACTTCGGAATGCTATTCAACGGCTAGTAGGGCCGCTCCAAGGAAAATCTACGTGGCATTCCTCTTCATGACATTCATGGGAATACGAGAGGTAACACTGGCCCAAATCGTCTAGTTAGAATATGACCAAAAATGATAAGCCCCTGCAATTGCAGGGGCTTTCAGAAGCGAGGCGGACGGGACTCGAACCCGCAACCACTGGATCGACAGTCCAGGACTCTAACCAATTGAGCTACCGCCCCTTCCTGATACTTTCATACTCCTTCAAACAGGTTGACGCCGCATTTTAACCGCCTCCAGAAAGGTGTCAAGAATCGTTTCCCAGCCTCATTCCACCCAAATCCTCATCTCAAGCCTGGATACACCTCACAACCACGGAGCCGCTACTCCTGCCGGCTCACGGGTTGTGGTTTTCATCTCACGTCAATTACCAGTCTTCGTATCTCAATCTGAGGATATCTACGCGCAAGATGTCAAAACAGCCTTTCTAGATCGTAAATTGCTTAGCGAGGTCTGCGAAGTGCGCAGAGGTACGCCAAGCAGAGCATGCTGAGAGTGCCCGCACCGGGGACTGTTCCGCAGGTCAGATTGTCAACCCACAGTTCCTGATCGGAACCACCTGTCAGTCCACAATTGTCGATCCCCGAAAAGCCGTCTGTCGTCGGTGCCCCGTCTGACCAGTAAAACGTATCACACTGCAATCCTTCTCCCCCATAGATCTCTGAGTCGTTGAAGTGGTACAACGTACCGAGCGTGAGATCTTCATAACCGACATACCCCGCATCCGCGCTGGTGTGGAACAGGAATAACGATCCTATAGCAGCAACCACGGCCGCCCAGCATTTCTTATTGTGCATGGTCACTCCTCTCTTCTCATAACCACGCTGATTGTCCGTCAACCCAAAAAAGTACACCGAATCTCACGTGTTGCAACTGTTTTCTCGGGAACAATAGAGAATTGCGCAAATCACTTGGCATCGATCCAACAGGTCGAGCTTGCGGAATCGACCACCAGCGGGACGTCCAGCGGCATAGCCGATTCCATCTTTTTGACGATAACTTCCTGCAGCTTCTCGGCTTGTGACTTCGGTGCTTCGAACACCAGCTCATCATGGATTTGCAGGAGCATCAATACCTGCGAATCGGTGGGAGAAAGATCACGATAGAGCTGGATCATGGCAATTTTAATGAGATCGGCTGCCGATCCCTGCACGACGGTATTGATTGCCAGACGCTCTGCCAGGGCACGTTGCTGCCGATTCGCAGACCTGATCTGGGGTATTGCCCGCCGCCGGTGGAGAATCGTTTCGACGTATCCCTGCATTTCGGCTTGTTGGACGCATTCGGCAAGGAATGCATTGATCCCGTTGTATCGTGCCTTGTAATCATCAATGATCTGGCCGGCGTAGGTAATGGAAATATCGCTACCCAATCGGCGTGATAATCCGAAAGGCGTAATTCCATAGACGATTCCGAAGTTGACCATCTTTGCCGTGGAACGCTGATCGAAAGTCACCTCATCCAGAGGCACATCAAATACTTCCGCCGCCACAGCGGTATGAATATCCAATCCATCACGAAACGCCTGTATGAGTGCCTGATCCTGTGAAAGGTGGGCAAGCAGGCGTAATTCAATCTGAGAGTAATCTGCCGTGATAAGCACATGGCCGGGAGCAGCGACAAACGCTCGGCGGATCTCTCTGCCGATCTCCGTGCGGATCGGGATATTCTGCAGATTCGGGCTTGAGGAGCTGAGCCGACCCGTCGCGGTCACTGTTTGATTGAACGATGCATGCACTCGCTTCGTCTGGGGATTAATGTCCTTCTTCAAAGCTACAAGATATGTGTTCACAAGCTTCGTAAGTTGGCGGTATTCGATGATCATCTCAGGCAGGGGCGTATCGACCGAAGGATCCTCAGCCAGTTTCTCAAGCACTTCCTGATCGGTGGACGGCCCGGTTTTACGACGCTTGATCACCTTCAAGCCCAGCCCCGGTGGATCCTGATCGGGACGGTTGAAGAGCACCTGCGCCAGTTGCTTGGGAGAATCCGGATTAAATCCCCCTCCCCCACTTACCCCACCCACCTCCTCCGGCGTGGCGTGTCTGATCTGATCACGCAGATCTTCAATCCGTTGATTCAACTGCTCACATTGCCGATCAAGTTCATCGGGGTTAACGGTAATGCCGTTGTATTCCAGCTCCGCCAGGACAGGAACCAGCGGCATCTCAACCGTATCAAAAAGTTCACGTAAACCCATTGCATCCAATTGCGGCAGCAGAACATTTCGCAGTCGCAAAGTAATATCCGCATCCTCTGCGGCGTACGGTGCGGCTTGTTCCAACGGAACTTTGTCAAATGTGATCTGGGATTTACCGGTGCCGATCAATTCCGATATAGGAATGCAGGTATAATTCAACAGCGACAATGCCAGCACATCGAGCTTGTGACTCGACCGAGTGGCATCAATGACATAACTCGCCACCATCGTGTCAAAACCGTTGAAACTCCCCTTCTCGGTCAGATCCAGCCCATTGTGACGCAACACGTTGAGATCATATTTGAGATTGTGGCCAATCTTGAGAATCTTCGTATCCATCAGCACCGGACGCAGAATTTCAAGAACACTATCGGTGCTCAGATGTTTATGTGGGGGGGGTGAGTGCGTGGGGATGTAATATCCGGTACCGGTTTTGAGGGAAATGGAGACGCCACACAACTGCGCCTGTCGGGGGAACAGGGAATCCGTTTCCGTATCAACTGCGCATTCACCTGCTTTGCATATCTGTTTGACAAGATTCTGAAGCTGCATTTTTGTAGTGATGATCTGATAATCAGCTGTTGTCGTGGTGCTGTCTGAGCCGGCAGGTTCTGCAGGGAACAAGCCTTCACTATCAACGGTAGCAGGCGGCTTTTTGGCCGTGGCTTTCGCAATTTCATCACCGGTCAGTGCTTTCAGCGTCCGCAGATGTTGATTGAATCCAAGCTGGTTGAATTCTGCCTCAAGCTCATCGATCTGCAACGCATCCGGTTTGTATTGCGCCTCGGTGAGATCAAATTCAAATTTGAGGTCATCCTTCAATGTGACAAGCTGCTGATTGAGTTTCAGCTTTTCCTGCGATTCGATGATGTTGTCGCGCTTTTTCCCTTTGATCTGGTCAATATTTTTGAGCAGGTTTTTGATTGAACCGTACTCGAGGATCAGTTGGGCAGCCGTCTTGGGGCCGATTCCCGGTACGCCGGGGATGTTGTCGGAACTGTCACCCATGAGTGAGAGAATGTCGATGACATGTTCAGGTTTCACTCCCTCAGTTTTGAATAATGCCGACGGCTCTACCAGTTCATCCTTGTGAGGATCGAAGAGTTCTACACCGTCTTGAAGGATCTGGGTGAGATCCTTATCCCGGGAGAGAATGCGGACGGTGCGCTTTTTCGGATCAACGAGTCGCTTGGCCAGTGTCGCCAGCACATCATCGGCTTCAACTTCCTCTACGCCGATCACAGGTACCTGCATCAATCTCAATAATTCAAGACAACGCTCCACCTGCGGGTGAAAATCCTCCGGCGTCTCCTTCCGTTGCGCTTTATAATCCGGATAGATTTCACTGCGGAATGTCTCCTTATCACCCGATACGTCAATCGCCACTGCCAGGTAGTCCGGCGGATTATCGCGCAGCAGCTTGAGGAGCATCCCCATGAACCCGAATGTCATGTTCGTCGGTTCGCCGGTGACCGGACTGCTCATTCCAGAACGAATGGCATAGTACGCGCGGAAAAACTGCGCATGCCCGTCAATGAGATATACCAATGATCGCTGGTCATCACTTGCCATAATCACATTATGCTACACGCTCATCGTGCTCCTGACGACGCCAGCCGCACTCCGGGCATCCGAGTGGTAGCTGGTAACGAAGATCAAAACCACACGTAGGACAGTGTCCCAGTAAAAAACGTCGATAGCGGCGCATCAATGTGAATAGGAGGTAACCAATGAATATCACACCTCCCCAGAAAACGACATTGATGATCAATCCTTGCCAGATTATTCCACCAGGGACATCATGATTCCCAACTCTTACTACGCCTTCAGTATGAATTGTATGGTAGCGTCTTTTCCATGTACGTTGATTGAGCATGTGGCACGGCCAGCCGGTACGATCTTCTATAAGGCAATATGTGTTGGGAACACCCATTTCGTGCATTGAATCCACACGTGTAGTCGACAGTATGCTTTTCCTGCAGCCTAATATGAGTTGAATCTCATTATGCTCGGGGAGATTAGAGGACGACTTATCTAGACGTGGCCAACCAAAAACATCACCTTGTCGCCACCGTAGAGAATCTTCCTCGGAGTAGGTTTTATAGATCAATAATTTTCCTTGGTTTTTCTCACCCCACCAGCTGGCGACCAAATGGCAGCCGATTGCCAAAGAAAAACTCAATAATATCCCTCCCACAAAACACATTGCAGCAGGGAGGATCAACTGCCTGATGTATTTCCCAGCACCCACTGAATAGATCTCCATCAAGAACGATTTGGTGCAATTGATACGGAACCGGAGTGGAGTTGGTTCTCAACCCTGACTGCATTCTGCTAAATCAAAAGAGTTACGTTGACTTGTTTTCAGTGTTCTTTTCGTAGAGCTGTTGTATGAGTGTCAGGTAGGCTTCACTGGGCTTGATATCCCGCCTGGCCATGACTGCTTTCATCATCTCGATGAATTTGGCGTAGCGATAGAGGTGTTCACCCTTATCTGTTAACCACGAAAATCGCCTCACGGTTGTGGGTGGGGGTGCGGTGGTCGCGATCATAGCGCCGGTGCTGAGAACCGTGCCGGTCATAATCCGGGTACAGATTGCGGTTTTAACATGGTCGCCGAAAATCGTCCCCAGGAACGTCATGCCGGTTTGATAGCGACGTCCATCCGGCTCCAGCTTCATCACCACTTGGGAGTAGGTATTCAACAGATTGCTGTTGGTTGTTCCTGCCCCAAGATTGACCCATTTCCCCACATAAGAATCCCCCAGATGACCATCATGTGCCTTGTTGGAAAAGCTCTGAAACACCGTCGCGCCAACTTCGCCCGCCACCTTGCACATGGGACCGATTGCTGTATGCGCCTTGATGAGTGTCTGATCGAGCACGGTTGAGCCATGTCCGATCGCACATGGTCCACAGAGAATTGCACCGGGGCGAATTACCACATCTGCTTCGATGGCAATTGGACCTTTTTCCGCATCGAATGTGACATCGGGATACACCTTGGCTGAGCGATGGACTTTGACCGGATGGTGCCCGAGCACGGGAAGGTCAACATGCGGCACCATCGCATCGTGCATCTGCAACAGGTCAATATCGTAAGACACCGTTTCCTTGAGTCGACCAATGATTTCCCACGCATAGTGATACAACGCACCTCGGGAAACTGTCTGGGTTTTCACGCGATCCGGCAATTCACAGGAATCCAGAAACATGGGAACATCTTCCCGCTGCAATCGGGCAGCAATCACGTGTTCCGTTTCTTCATCGATCAGCGCCTCATCAGTGCGCAACTTCAATGGAACTTGTGGAATAACCCAGCGGCCGTTGATACACAGAAATTCTGAACCGGTCGGCAATTGATTGATGGGCGTATTGGTTCGATCCGCCACGACGCCGCTCAAACGTGGCGGCACCCAATACGCTGCCGGAGTTTGCGCAAGGGCCACGGTTAGCCGTTTCCCGGTGGTAAACATACCGGTTCGGATTTCAAACGCAGCACGGAGATCGGTAAGTGGTCCGAACTCGCCACGGACGTCATCAAACAGAATCATGGGAATTGCCATAGTGTCAGCTTACCTTTGATTCTCAGTTACGTCAGCCGCGGTTGGCGGTTCTCCCTGATTGAAATTCCACTGAAATGTGTGTGCGAGTCAGTTGGTCACCAGGCAGATCGTCGTTTGCGCGCTATCTGGAAATCCCACAGGGGAAGTGTACGCACCAACAACCACCCCACAGGAATCGCCAACAGGGCGGAATAAAGTACCGCGATGAAACGCTGCAGGAGGGCTTTCGTGGCTGATGTCTCAAAATACACCGTGCCCAGGCTCTCGGGATACCACGACCGTACAACGAAAATACCGACTGTTACGACACTCACCACCAGGCCGCAAAGCAGAGTCAGCAGCACAATCGTAAGCACCCTCTCACGAAATACCAGAGAGCGAAGCTGCAGCAGCAACAATCCGCCTATCACATATCCCAGTGCATGAGGGCCAGCGATAAAAACGATTCCCCCACCCTCGCGAAATAGCCCTGTGGATATATCCACCAGCAAGCCCAGCAGCCAGAACATCCAAAGAGCAATGACACGCGGAGCAAAGAGAGCCAGAAAGACCACAAAACACAACAGGAAGCTTGGTGATACTCCCCCCATTGAATTGAGCGCGGGGATCTGACTAGCGCCGGTTTCCAGCGCCAGAAAAATGTAGGCAAAGATGACAAATACAACCCATCTCATTGATCTGCCCCCCCTGATGTGGATTCATCTTCGTTGAGCAGCGTCACGCGATGCAACTGGAAAGCGGAATATCGCGGTGTGACATAAATCACCTGTCGGAGAGGTGCTTCATCTTTGACCTGAATCGACGTGATAGAACCGATGATCATTCCCTGAGCAGCCCCTGGCCAGGAAGGATCATCGAGTACAACCAGATCACCTGACGCAAGCGCCCAGATGGTTTCCGCATCGCCGATGAACGTGCCGTCATCCTGAGGTTGTAATTGCACACGATGGACTCCGCTGGATCCCGATGCCTGCTGATCCTGATGAAACACTGCCGCACGGATGTAACCTGCCTGCCCCGGTTTTGCGCCGGTGATGGGTTGCAGCCAGCATGAAAAACGTGACACATTGATGACTCGACCTATCAAATGCACCCCGCCGTACACCGCAAATGAGTTGGTTGAAATCCCTGACAGCGATCCGCCGCGGAGTTCCATCGGCCCGTGCAGCTGGTTGGGATTACGGCTGATGATCGCAGCACTCATCAGTGAAATCGGCGTGTTCAGCGCCTCTACCGGCACGCGCTGCAATTGCTCAAGCTGTTCCTGAAGCTCCTGTACTCGCAGTTCTGCCTTCCGATACAGCTGCGCGAATGTCTCTGCTTCAAGCTGCAGGTCACGCATCTCAGGATCATCAGCAACATCAGAAATCTGACTGGGCGGCGGACGAAGTGCTTCTCCAACCCAACTCCCCAGCAGTCGCCCTGGAGCCATGACAAATCCCATGAGTTCAGCAGGCACGCCGACCCATTTCACCGCGGAGGTGGGCAGCAGAGACAGAATCACAGTCAAGACGATGACCCCGGGAAATACGATGTGAGATCGGGAAATCGTCCTGATGGTGGGCATGGGAAGTTGGCCCGGCAATAAAGAAAAGCAATCACGATGAGAACGAAACAGGGTGTCGAAACGATGAATTTCCGGCTGAATTGAGCACCACTGAATCAGAGATCGTCCATGTCCGATTCCATGGTGGATTTCCATTCTTCGAGATTTTCCAGATAAATGCTGGTACCTCGCGCCACGCAGGTAATCGGTTCATCCGCCACACGTACATCCAGACCGGTGGCGTTTGACAGCACCACATCGATACCTCGCAGGAGAGCACCCCCGCCAGCGAGGACGATGCCGTTATCGATCAGATCTGCAGCGAGTTCCGGCTCAGCTCGTTCCAGTGTGCGCGTGACCGTCTCAATGATTGATGACACCGGTTCCTGCAGAGCTTCACGAATTTCCTCGCTCGTGACTGTGGTTTTACGGGGCAGACCAGAGATATTGTCCCGGCCGCGAACATCCATCGTCTGGTTCTCGTCGACTTGTGCTGCAGAACCGATGTCGATCTTGATGCGCTCGGCCGTCTGCTCCCCGATCGTGAGATTGTAATTCTTTTTCATGTGATGGATGATTGCTTCATCCATATCGTCACCGGCTACGCGCACCGACTCGCAGGAAGCGATATCCGCAAGGGACATGATCGCGACTTCTGTTGTTCCTCCCCCGATGTCGATGATCATGCTTGCCGTCGGTTCCACAATCGGCAAACCCGCACCGATACCCGCTGCCATGGGTTCTTCCACCAAGTAAACCCTGCGCGCTCCGGCACGAACCGCAGAATCGAGCACCGCACGCTTTTCCACTGCCGTAATGCCGGAAGGAATGGCAATGACGACGCGTGGGCCGAAGATCCTGCTCCTGCCGTTCACCTTTCGAATGAAATAGCTGAGCATCGCTTCGGTGATTTCAAAATCACTGATGACTCCGTCCTTGAGCGGACGTATCGCGCTGATTGATCCGGGCGTTTTCCCCAACATTTCTTTAGCTGACCACCCGACCGCATTGCCGTTATTCAGAACCTGGTTTGTGCCACGTTTGACCGCAACCACGGACGGCTCGTTGAGCACAATACCTTCCCCACGGACGCATACCAGCGTATTGCAGGTTCCCAGGTCGATACCCATGTCGACGCCGAACCATCCAAGGAGCTTGTCCAGAAGCACGAAATCGTCTCCATCAGCGAAGGGATATGGTGATTACCGAACGCAAAAAACCGCCGTTCTCCCCATCGACCATGTACCCAAGTCCATGTGAATCATAAGGCAAGAGTGACAACCCTGCACGCGGATCATCCCGGTGGGGAGAGGAAAATATTCAGTTCACTTTGATTTTGAGAGCCGCCAGATGGTCAATTCACCAACGTAATCAGTCCTCCGCCATGCTCCATATTCGCTCGGGCAAGAATGAAGATGCCGATCGCCAGAATGATGAGAGCCACAAAGAGCAGGCCGGTATAAACATCGAGGCTACCACCGGATTTTCGTGTCGGAGGTGAATTGAATTGGCTCATCATGGGGTGTTCCCTTATCGTTTCGGGCTTTTTGATCGCTGGTTACTCTGTTTCAGGGTCAATTGCGTCCCTTGCGGGCGGTGACGCGTTGCCCCACCTGAACCATACCGCGCTCCTGGGGATTTTCGTGAGAAATGACGCCGGTGGCTTTGTTGATATCAACCGAAATGACACGGAGGTTACCGATGAATGTGCCGCCCTGGCTGATGATCATCGTCCAGCCCTGCTTCACACCATCGCGTGATCCTGCATCAATCTCGGCCAGAATCTGATCTCCGTTTCGCCGGACACTGATGATTGTGGCGTCAAGATTGATATCGGGATAGACACCGATATTTGCTCGATCACTGGGAAGATCACCGTGGATCGCAACAAAGGCACCCAGTTTACTCATAGCATCAGCATGCTCATCTCTGACCTGTTGTAGTTCTTCCTCCAATGCGCGACGGGCCGCGATCGCAACACTCAACTGACTTGTGACATCACGTAGTGCTTCGTCGAGTTCGACGATCTGTCGCTCACTGGCCAGCGCCCTTTCCCGCAGTGCTCGCAGCTCTTCAACGAGGCTTTCGGTCAGTTCCTGATTTGCCTGAGCCGTTACTGCCATAACGCCGATGTCCGTTCTGATTTCCGCCTGCATGCTGCGGGCAGTTGCCAGTTCACTTTCCAGTCGGCGAATTTCGACATCCTTCTGCGCAAGCTGATCGGTTAGCTCACGCTTATCTCGCAGGAGAAGTTCCGATTCGGTTTTCAGTCTGCCTTCGGCTGTCGCGTTGCGGCTGGTTTCGGCCTGCAATCGTGTGTTGGCGACATTCGCTTGCGCCTGAGCCTGATCGAACTTCGATTTGAAGGTCTCCTCGTTCTGAGCATACACCACGACCAGCGGAACCATCATGATCGCTAGAAGTGAAACCAACACGATGAAAATTTTTGTCAGCACATGCACGGAAAAACCCTCGTGATTTCAGGCAACAGAGAAATATCAGGCTGGCGGGTCGGTGATGTCGGCAAAGCTTTGCAAACCCCGGATATTGACTCCCGATCATCCAGCCGTCAAACATGCGAAAAAGGTAATTCTACGAGAAAAAAACAATTTCCCGCAGGAAAATGACAGAACTTCTTTTCTACCTCCACCGATGATTTGTGTCAATAGCGAAGCCGGTTCCGCTTTGACGGTGTTCAACGTACCGTCTGGCACAATTCGAGGATCGCAGAAGCAGCAGATACCTGGACCACCGGATTCGGATCGTCCAGCATGACTGCTAATCTGGGGAAGGCTACCTCATCTCCCAGGGCTCCCATCGTATGAGCTGCCTGTGCCCGCAGCACATAACTTTCCTCATACATGTACTCAAACGGCACATCGAGCGAGATCTGGCCAGGCTCAATGCTCCCCAGAGCCGCCGCTGCCGCCAGACGCACTTCAGCAGGACGCTGGAATTTCCCGGATCGATGGACGAGATTCTGCAAATCAGCAGAGGCACCCTCATCACCCAATCGACGGCAGATCTGACAAGCCAGAACCGTCAATTCCGCCTCCTCCGGTCGGGCATATAAAGCTGCGTGGATGGGGTGGAGATCTTTTTCCGATCCACCGAGCATTGCCAATGCCTCTGCCAGTTGCAGTTCGACCATCTTGATCCGAGCGGGGGTTGCTTGAGGCGTGGGTGCTCCCACTGCAAGTCGGATCATCGGGATGGCCGATCGATTACCTAATTCCCCAAGAATGTTCGCTGCATTTGCTCTGACCTCCGGATCCTCGCTCATCAACATGGTTGATAATGGTGTGGGATCGACAGGCTCACCGGCCTGGCGTAAGGCATAGATCGCAGCAGCTCGCACCGATGGAGAAGGATCGCGAAGCAGCGCTTCCAGTCGATCATTGTGTTCGGTCAAACTGTTGCGACCCACGGTCATCGCCGTGATGTAACGTACTCCGCGATTGTCATCATGAAGGAGTACAGGAACATATCTCCTCAGATAGTCCGGGGCATATTGGAGCGCTTCTACAGCATTTGCCCTCAGCAGAGGATTCGTTGATTCAGCAGCCTGCATCAGCAGGGAAATCGCGTTAGCGCGGAGATCCTCGGGAGTTGCATACACCGAAATCGTTTCATCAGCGTTCAATGCTGCGTCCGTTGCCTGACCCTGATACACGGAATGGCTTTTCGTGCTCCAGGTTCCCGTGGGCTTGGTTTCTCTCGCGCAGCCGCCTAGCAGGAGAAGCAAGCAGCCGATCAATGCACATGCTGTTGTTTTTTTATTCATTGTCATTTCCTTTACCGTGTTCCAAGAAACGATCTTACCATCACCAGTGCGGTTAATGCCATGCAGAGCCAACCCCAGAAGTCTCCCAAACGGGCATATAGCGTTTGACGCGAATCAAGGGGCAGGCTGGACAGAAGATACCCTGATTGACGAGCCTGACCATATCGTCCTTCGCCGATTGTGCCAATGATGCGTCCGACTGAATCGATTGCAGAACTCAAACCTGTATTGACTACGCGCATCATGGGGACACGATTCTCAACACATCGAAATCGTGCAATCTGCGTATGTTGCGCTCGGGCAGTATCGTAATCACCGAACCACCCGTCATTACTGAGATTGACAAAGGCATCAATGCGTTTCCTGCCATTGTGATAAGCCGATTTTCGGCATAACTCGGCTACCGTATCCTCGTAGCATATGGGGGTGGCAAGGGTGAATGATCCCTCAGACCACGGTACCTCAATGACCTTGGGTTCGGTGCCCTGATCCAGATCAAAGGTCATTCCACCTGCCCCGATTGCTAAAAATTGCTGCTCCAGCCAGGGCCAGGCAGAAATGTACGGCATCGTCTCACCGAATGGTGTGAGAAAACACTTGTCGTACCGTTGGTAAGGTTGACTGCCGGTGATGAGATACGCAGAGTTGTAGTTTTTTGTCCAATCCCAGCGTGGATTCTCATTGTTTTCATCGGTGACCAGATGCAATCCCAGAAAACAGGCTGCACCAACGAGCAACGGCCTGTCCATGACCTCACCCAGATGAATTGCCCCCTGAGCGATCGAGAGATTCATCTGTTGTTTGTGTTGCCTGAGTGTGTCCAGAGTTTCCTGATCCAATCCTAATCCGGGCAGCATGGTCTCCGGCCAGATAATCAAGTCTGCTATCTGATTGGTTTCGTTAAAGATCGTGTAGGTATTCGTGAAGAATCTTGTTGCATCCTTTCGCTGCTGCTCCATTGACCACGCAATTTTATTGCTCTGGGGGAGATTAGTCTGAATTGCCAGTAGTGTTGGACCGGGTCGCAGGCAGTTCTTTTGATTGATACGCCACACGCCATACCCCACGTTAGCCATAATAATCACAGTCGCAGCACTGACGATCCACCATTTGCATCGTCGTTGACAATCCCCATGATTCGAGCTGAAAATATCAATGACCAAACCGGCAATCATCGCGACCAAAAAAGAAATGAAGTAAGTCCCCAGTAGATCAGTTGATTGGATCGCCAGCGGTATTTCCGCCAGAGGGTGAGCCAACAGATACCACGGATACCCGTGAAAAACTATTTCACTTCTCAGGAATTCTATACCCACCCATAAAACGGGCAGAGTAATCGACCAGGGTAGACGTGACAGCTTCGGATGTTTGGCCACTCGACTGATCACCCACACGAAAAATGAGGGATAGAGTGAAAGATAAAGCGCGAGGAAGGGATATCCCCACGCTGAGACCGGAATGATCCAGCGTTGAATCCACAGCCATTGAATCGTCTGAATGACAAATACCACTATGATCGCTCTACGAGTAGATCGCGAGCGGCTGGCCAGCAGCACCAGAGGAATCGGGGCAAGCAATGCCAACGGCCAGATATACACTGGTGGAAGTGCCAGAACGAATAGAGCCACATTCAAAACGGCAAGTGCGATGGTTGTGTGGAGCGCGTGTGGCTGATCACGTCGGCGACTACCAGCAGCTTTGGCCTGTGATTCCTCACTTACCTGCATAATCAATAATACTACTGATCTCACTACGGAGGTCATTGCGGTGAACGACGCGATCAATGAAACCACAATCCTGCAGGAATTCAGAACGTTGAAAACCCTCAGGTAACTCCTGTCTGATGGTCTGTTTGATCACACGCGGACCGGCAAATCCAATCAGGGCTTTGGGTTCCGCCAGTATCACATCCCCCAGCATGGCAAAGCTCGCGGTGACGCCACCCGTTGTTGGATCGGTTAGCACACTGATATACAACCCTCCCATTTCATCCAGACGAGCCAGGGCTGCTGAGATCTTGGCCATCTGCAACAACGAAAAGCCGGATTCCATCATTCTCGCACCGCCGGATGCACACACGATGACCAGTGGTTGATTATTCTCCGCCGCCAGTTCTGAGGCACGAGTAATCTTCTCCCCCACCACCGATCCCATTGATCCACCCAGAAAATTGAAATCCATGCTGGCGAGAATGACCTTACGACCTTTGATAAATGCCTTCCCCGTCAATACACCTTCATTGAGTTGAGTTTTTTTCTCTGCAGCAGCCAGGCGTTCCGGATAGGACTTGAGATCAACGAATCCCAGAGGATCTCCCGACTTCATGTCGGAGTCGAATGGCTCGAACGTATCAACATCCGTCAACTGATCGATCCGCTGCTGTGCGTTGACTCGAAAATGATGCTGACATTCCGGACATACCCAGAGATTGTTCTCCACGGATCGTCGAAAGAGGATAGCTTCACATTCCGGGCAACGCATCCACAATCCCTCCGGCACTCCTTTCTTGCCAGAAGATGTAGGATCGGGTCGATTTGTTGCAATATGTTGTGAAGATGCCTGTGTCATGGTACCGAGCGGTTCACTGAAAGAACGAGATGTGGATGATTATTGTGCCATATCGTCGCTGATACATACGCGGGAGTCCAGTGGGTGGGTTGAATACACTAGCTGCTCTTGGCCAGTTGACGAGCATCGCCCTCCAGTGAATGTAACTGGTCCATACTCAGGCAATAACGTTCGATCAGGGGGGCACTTTTCTGCATGGACCACAGCTCATTGAGCGGTCTCTCCGCCAGATAGCATCGTAAAAATCCCGTTGCTATGGGAGGCAAAACCAGACCCACTTCCTCGCTCCGAGATCGCTTGAGTACTCCTGCCACCGTAAGAAATATACGGCTGCGTACCTTTCTGATCTCTTCACCATCGGGTGGGGAGAGGCTCAGAAGATCATCCTTCCACTGTCGAAAACGCTTGGGAAAGCGTTCCGGAAAAGCTTTAAGTGACAATCCTTCAAGAACACCCAGATTCGGATCCGACAGATTCGCGACTTTTTTTGTTTTTGCTTTGATTTCCGCTGCTACGAGCTTGGCTGTGGATAACGCAGCTTCAGAATCCGGATGATAAACGGTGGCAATATGCTCCGTTCTGGTCTGTCGAAACGCCTCCCTTACCGCAATCAAACCCTCTTTGGTGGCAGGAAGGTCTGTACTTCCCTGTATACGGCCTTCTCTCTCCCAAGTCGTTTCTGCACGTTGAATCAGGCAAAGCAGTCGAGCGGACCTCTTCTGTATTGCCATCATGGATTCCTTTTTCCTGAATCTCCCCGAGTCATCGTCATGGTCGATGACGGTGAACCTCTCAAACCGGTTATTGCGGTTTCATAATTCTCCGATCCGAAAATTGCGGACGCCGCAACCAGAACATCGCAGCCGGCCTCGCGACATGCAGATGCAGTACTGAGATTGACGCCCCCATCCATCTGCAATCGCTGATCCGATCGTACCTGTTCGCGCAGCGTGCGAACCTTCTTCAACACATCCGGGATAAACGATTGGCCCGAGAATCCCGGATTGACACTCATCACCAGGAGCAAGTCAAATGCTGCTACATGAGGGAGAACAGCTTCCACCTCGGTAGGCGGATTCAAAGCCAACCCCGCAGCCATGCCGTGTTGATGAATCATCTCCGCCAAGGTGAATGGGTCTGAAACAGCCTCGATATGGAACGTAAAAAGATCCGCACCCGCTTGAGCAAACGGAGCGACATACTTTTCCGGATTCTCCACCATCAGGTGTACGTCGAGGCATACCTCCGGCAATGCAGCGCGCAGGCATCTGCAAAGGTCCGGCCCCATCGTCAGATTTGTGACAAAATGCCCATCCATGACATCAAGATGCAAAAGGTCTGCTCCAGCAGACAGCACCGACCGACATTCCTCGGCCATGTGAGCAAAATCTGCTGAGAGTATGGATGCAGCGACCAGTGGCCGCTCCGGGTGTTGTTGTATGAATTCCTGCCAAGACATAGGGCGAAGCATACTCCATGCTTCACCCTATGGGAATGGACTGTACGATCAGATTATTCCTGATCGGATGGATCTCTGACCTTGGCACTTTCCCGCTGCGCAGCTTCCTGATAATTCCTGAGCGTTCGCTTGTAGTGCTCCTTCTCCTCCGGATGAGCGGTGAAGTAAGCCTTTTTCTGAAGCTGAATCGCCTGTTGATACTGTCCGCTATGGTAGTGAATCAACGCCAGTAGAGCATATCGATCAGGATCCTGGGGATCGATCTGCTTTGCGGCGAGTTCTGCCAACTGCATGGCAAACTCGAGATTGCGCTTTGCATCACTGATTTCCGGATCGGTCGCAATTTTCTCAGAGAAATCCGCCAGAAAAGCCGGATCATCGGCATACTCAGTCACCAGAGTTTGAGCATACTTGCTCGCCGCTTCCGGATCATCCTGATCCATCAGCATGATTTCATATTTTTCCAGTGTGTATAAAGCAAACACGAATGTATCGACTTTAATCACATCGTCGTAGTGCTTGTAACACATGCGCCAATTGCGAACCTTACGCGCATTCTCAGCTGCGCGAATCATTGGCTTTGCCTGTTCGTACAGGATGGCGTCATATCGCCCTTCCAATACCTGGGGCATGATTTCATCAATTTCATCGTCGCTGAAATCTCCGATGTATTGAATTCGTCCGCGTTTCCCCACCAAAAAGAATGTCGGGGCTTCGCGGCCTGCCGCATCAAGCCAGGCCCGTGATGTTGATTGACGACGATCCACCGCAATGGGAAAAGTCAATTTCTCACGTTTCCGTCTTTCAAGTTGATCTTCTACAACTTCAACCTCCTCACTGGTAATTCCAACGGCAATAAGACCTTCTTGAGCAAGGTATTCGTGTCTCTCCTGCAGAGCTGCGATCAGCTTTGACATTCGCCTGTCATCAAAGGAAAAGAACATTATCAAATAAACTTTCCCATTCTGGATCGTTATTTCCCCGCTGTTTATCCACTTCTCGATATCCAGTCCCGGTGCAACACTGCCGACTCTGAGATCTCCTTCTGCACTGTAGGTAGAAGTTGTTATCGCCAACCCGATGACCATCGTGGTGAAAATTTGCCACATCATCCGCATGAGAACACCTCTGTAATAAAAGCTACCTGTGAATGACCTGTTGTGTTGCTTCTGAGAAACCTTGGAACGAATACTATTCCCACGCCAGATTAGACGGCCAAGGGGTTGGAAAGTTTCCGAACACAAAAATATTGAAAGATACCTCATTATGCCTCATCCAGGACATTGACGCTGTCAAATTCCTTCCCTTCGAGCATCTCCAGACTGGCCCCACCCCCCGTAGAAACGTGAGAGACCTGCTCATTCAGACCGAATTCTTCGATCGCAGCAGCGCTGTCACCACCTCCGATGATGCTGACAGCACCGGCGGCCGTTGCCTGGACGATGGATTCTGCCACAGTCCGCGTACCGATACTGAACCTTGGAAACTCAAAGACCCCCATGGGACCATTCCAGACAATTGTTTTCGCTCCGGAGATGTAGGAGTGGAATACTTCCACAGATTTTGGGCCTATATCCAAACCCATCCACCCTTCAGGAATGCCCCTCAGGAATGATCGAAATTCGGTGTCGGCCGAGAAATCCCGCCCGCACAGATGATCATCCGGGAGGATGATTTCCGTTTTCTGCCCTGGTTTTTTCTCGAGCAACTGGGCTGCCTTATCCAGAAGTTCCTCCTCGACTCTGCTGTTACCTATTTCAACACCCTGTACCTGCAGGAATGTGTAGGACATCGCTCCACCGACAAGTATTGAATCAACCTTACCAATCAGGTTCTCGATTGCACCAAGCTTGTCTGAAACTTTTGCCCCACCCAGCACGGCAACAAATGGATGCTGCGCATCTTCAATCGATTCAGAGAGGTATTTCAGCTCAGTCTGCAATAAAGCCCCGGCAACTTTCGGCTTGTCACCCATCAACCGGGGCACTGTGAACATTGATGCGTGAGGTCGATGCGCTGTACCAAAGGCGTTGTTACAGTAAACATCAGCATAAACGGCGAGTTTGGCAGCAAAATCAGTGTCACCCTTTTTCTCGCCGGGATTGAATCGCAGATTTTCCAGCAGAAGGATTTGCCCATCACCCAACTGGGATACTGCCGCTTGCGCCGATTCGCCAATGCAATCCTCCGGCACGAATGTGACATCAACATTCGGGAGAAGCGTCTGCAATTGATCCGCAGCAGGTTGGAGACTCAAATTCGGTTCGTAGCCTTTTCCCGAAGGTCGACCCAGATGACTCATCAGGATCAGTCGGCCACCCCTCTCGATCACTGATTTGATCGAAGGCAATGCCATTCGAATACGCCGATCATCAGTGACCCGGCAATCTGAGTCCAACGGGACATTGAAATCCACCCGCATCAAAACCCGTTTTCCTGCAACATCAATCTGATCGATTGTCAATTTAGCCATTTCGATTTACTCCGCTGGTTTCCAGTATCAACGACAGGAATCATAACTTCACGGAGCGTGACAGGCCATGCGACAACCACCACCGAATTCGGAGATCACATGCATTTTGAGGGATGTGAAATGACTAATGCCCGAACTTTTTCAGATGTTCTTCCAGCGCTTCAACGAAAAGTCGTATCACCTTTACCCGGGCGTAGCGTTTATCATTCCCCTCTATGAGATGCCAGGGAGCATACTCAGTACTTGTGCGCTGTACCATTTCATTGACTGCGATTTCATAAACATCCCATTTTTCGCGGTTGCGCCAATCATCATCGCAGATTTTGTGCTGCTTGAAGGGAGTCACCTCGCGTGCCTTGAAACGACGAAGTTGTTCCTCAGGATCGATATGCAACCAGAACTTCTGCAGGAGGATACCATGCTGCACAAGCTCTTCCTCAAAATCGTTGATTTCCTTGTACGCTCGTCGCCACTCCCCTTCGGTGGCAAATCCCTCAACACGTTCCACCAATACTCTGCCGTACCAGCTTCTATCGAAGATCCACACTTTGCCGGCTCGGGGTAGCTTCCGCCAAAACCTCCACATGTAGTGATGAGCAAGCTCCTCATCAGTTGGCGCACTTACAGGTACCACCCGGTAATCACGCGGGTCCATAGACTGAACGAGTCTGCGAATCGCTCCACCCTTTCCCCCCGCATCCCAACCTTCAAAGACCAGCACACTACTCAAATTGCTTGAGAATGCTTTTTGACCAAGAGCGTGCAGTTGAGCCTGGTATTTTTCGAGTTTGTCCTTGTACTCCTTCCTCTCCAGTGTTTTCGACAAATCCAGTGTGTCGAGAATGCTACGCGTTGGTTCAAGAGAAGATGAATCAGGCCGCTCGTTTGATGATACTACTCTCGGTGTATTGTCCTTACACTCTTCCCACTGCGCGATGCGCTTAGTCATATTGTCCAGCACCATTTGCCCGATGCTGATATTCCGGAAGCGATGATCTTCGCTTTCGATAATCTGCCAGGGCGCTTCTGCTGTGCTGGTCTTGCGCACAAAACGCTGGCAGACTTTCTGATATTCATCGTATGATTTGACGAATGACCGATCGCGATCATTGATTTTCCAGCGAAGATCTTCATCCTTCTCCGCAGCTTTGAATCTTTTCTTCATTGAATCTTCACTGAGGTGAAGCCAGAACTTCAGAAGTAGCGTGCCATCATCAACGAGCAGTTTTTCAAAGTTGTTGATCTCGTGTATGGACTGATCCAGTGCATCATTCTCGATCACTCCATCCAAACGATCCATGAGAGGGCGATGCATCCATGAGCCGTAAAAAATGCTGATACGACCGTCGGCGGGCAAGTTGCGCCAATAGCGCCAGTATGTGGGCCGTTCCTGTTCCTCATCACTGGGATCGCCGTAAGCATTGATTTCCAGGTAGCGTGGATCCATCCATTCAGCGAGACATCCAATCGCTTCACTGCGCCCGATATTATCATTTCCGGAAATAATGATAATGATGGAGAAATCAACTTCCCTCATTTTGTATTGAGCCTGCACCAATCGAGCGCGCAGTTCCGGCAACTGCTCGTGGTATGCAGTTTTGGAAAGTTTTTGGCCCAGCTCAGCAGTCTTGAACACGACAGCTTCTCCCTACAGGATCAAGCGAATAACACCATCATCGGCACTTGCTGATCATCACGTCTTGTCCATGTCGGATTCCGATTCGATTGTGACGGTTTTTGCCATGCGTTTGGCAAAGTAATAGATTCGCTTGAGATTTTCGATGACATCGGCTTCAACAGTGTATAGCGCCAAGCGATCAGGCTCCGGTGCGATCAGACGATCTGCCTGATGTGATAACGCATCTTTTGCCATCTGTGTCATTTCCCCCTTCATACCGATCACAACCTGCGCTGCGGCAATGTCCTGAGCAACGACGGCACGAACGGCAAACTGCACGGAGGTTACGACCGTTTCCAGCATGCGCCGTATGACGTCGGCTGACTCATCGCTGATCGTAACGTGTCGCTCGACTCTCTG
Source organism: Phycisphaerales bacterium (assembly GCA_028278245.1). Taxonomy (GTDB): domain Bacteria; phylum Planctomycetota; class Phycisphaerae; order Phycisphaerales; family SM1A02; genus JANQEQ01. Next base: position 103,868 of record JANQEQ010000168.1, read on the forward strand.
CTGGCCCAGCGCAACAAGATTCGTTTCCACCGTATCGCCGATATGTTCCAGATTGTTTGCTGCATCCATCAGATGGAAAAGCGTCTCACGATCATCCTGGGACAGTTCACGCTGAGATACTTTTCCAAGGTATTTAATCACATATTCGTGAAGTCGATCAATATCCTCATCCATGGCGGCAATGCGATACAGATCTTCACTTGACCCGCGAACGATAACTGTGGGAACTTCAACAAGCATGCGCTCCACGCGCTTGCCCATTCGTCGAATCTCCGGCCGAACTGTTTCCAACGCAATCGAAGGCGTCTCGAGCAATGCTTCATTGAGATACTTGGGCTTGATGATGCGTTCCACAGGCTCGGGATGTTGTGGAATCAATACCTGCGCAAACCAGGCAAATAAGCCCGCAAACCAGATCAACACAACAGTGTTGGCGACGTTGAAAATTGTGTGTGCATTGGCGATCTGTCGTGATACATCAGAACTTGCCGGTGTAATCCACGCAACAAACCTGGCAAGATACCCGATAAACGCCAGCCACAATGCGACACCAATGACATTGAAAAATACGTGGACCAGGGCAGCCCGTACTGCTTCTCTTGGCTTTCCGATTGATGCCAACATTGCCGTAATGCAGGTGCCAATATTGGCCCCGAATGCTAATGCAATACCTGCCTCCAGTGTGATTAACTGCTGGCCGGCCAGCATGATCACAATGCCCATTGTTGCTGCCGACGATTGCACCAGCGCGGTAAAGAGCGCCCCAAACAGAATCCCCATCAGGGGTGATTCCAGATCGGCCATCAATCCAATAAAACCCTCATTCGTTCGCAAAGGACGCGCAGCATCGCCCATGATCGCCATGCCGAAGAAAATCAGACCCAGCGCCATGAGTGAACGCGCATATGGACGCACGATTTTGCCGGCAGGTAAGTATGAGCCGGCAAATCCGATTGCGATAAAAACCAGTGCGAGTTTGGTCACCTTGAAGGCAATGATTTGGGCAGTGAAAGTCGAGCCGATGTTCGCGCCCATGATCACGCCTACTGCCTGATTCATCGTCATCAACCCGGCACTGATAAAACCCACTAACAGCACAGTCGTGACCGACGAAGATTGGACCGCGCCTGTTACCAGAATTCCCGTGAACATTCCTGAAAACCGGTTCCGGGTAAGTTTGGCAAGGACATGCTTCATCCTCTTGCCGGCAATAATTTTCAGTCCCTTGGCTAGTTGTTCCAATCCGAAAAGGAACAGTGCCAGGCCACCGAACAAGCCGATAACCATTTCTGAAGTATTCATGGTTGATTCAAGATCAGTGGGCATAAACTCCTTCCGGATTGATCCGAATTATGCTGTTGAGCGACCGGCAAACAGAAAACAAGCCATGTGATCTAACTGAATATCAATTCAGAAGAAAACCGTTATCTGGCATCAGAATCGGAGACTCTTGACAATATCTTTACATTGTGTGCCATGATGAGCCCTGTGAAACCCATCATTTTGATCGTTGGACCTACTGCAGGGGGGAAAACAACATTGGCGATCAAACTCGCGCAAACTCTTCCCGGTAAAGACTTTGGAGGAGAGTGCGTTTGTGCTGATTCGATGCAGATTTACCATGAAATGGACATCGGCACGGCAAAACCCACATCAGAAGAGCAAATCCAGGCGCCGCATCATCTTATCAACATCGCAGATCCCGCAGAAGACGGCTTTAGTGTTGATCGTTGGTTGTTGTCGGCTGAGGGAGTTATCGCGGAAATTCTCCGACGAAACAGATATCCGATCGTGGTTGGGGGAACGAATCTGTACATCCAGGCACTGCTCAAGGGGATGTTCGATGGACCAGAGCCGGATCCAGCACTCAGATCGCGACTTGAGGAGATGGATAACGACGCCTTGCGAGAAAGGCTTTTACGAGTCGATCCTGAAGCTGCCCAGCGAATTCACATCAATGATCGGAAACGTACTATCCGGGCCATCGAGGTGTTTGAGCTAACGGGACAGACGCTCAGTTCACTCCAGCAGCAGTGGCAGAATGATTCCTCTGGCGAAGATTTTATCATCGTTGGGCTGGATTGGCCGGTTGAGATCATTAACCAACGAATCAACGCCAGAGTTCGACAAATGATCGATCAGGGACTCGTTGAGGAAGTGAAAAACCTCTGGTCGCATCAAAAACTAGGACGACAGGCCCGCGAAGCACTGGGCTACAAACAGATCATCTCTCACCTTGAAGGTAAGTTTTCGCTTGATGAGGCAGTTGAGCAGATCAAAATCTGCACACGACGGTTTGCCAAGCAACAAAGAACATGGTTGCGGAGATTTCGCACCTACCCCGGATCGCTGTGGTTGCCGGCCCACGAATTAAAATCGCAAGATGTTGTTGATAAGATACTTAAGAAGCTTGACCAGGCAACGAAAAATGAAATGAATTCTACCTGAAGTATTTTCTCGGCGGAAATTTGCCCTCTTTTCGTCTTGACAGATGGGGATGGAATCGTTCAAGTCCGCCGCCTGAGCACGTGATCACTCAGCTCAGATTGATCTGAAATATGATTCTGACCGATACGCGATAGCATCCATGGCCAAGAAATCCACATCCAAAAAGACCTCAAAGACTCGGAGATCCCGAGCTGGCTCATCGGGCAAGGCCGTCAACGCTCAGGGAAAGCACCTGGTCATCGTGGAATCACCGGCCAAGGCAAAAACGATCAACAAATATCTTGGCAAGGAATACGTCGTCCAAGCATCCGTGGGGCATGTTCGGGATCTTCCGGCAAAGGCAGAGAAGGGCAAGAAACAACCCGTACCGGGTGTCGATCTGGAAAATCAATTCCAACCCACATACACCGTACTTCCCGGCAAGAAAAAGGTGTTAGCCGACCTCAAGAAAGCAGCAAAGCAGGCAATCGATGTCTGGTTCGCTACGGACTTTGATCGTGAAGGCGAAGCGATTGCCTGGCATATTGCCCAGGAACTGAAAATCGAACCTGAGCACGTCAAGCGCGTTGTCTTCAACGCCATCACGAAAAGTGACATCGCTCATGCCTTTGCCAATCCACTTGATCTGGATCTTGATCAGATCAACGCCCAACAGGCACGACGAATTCTCGACCGGATTGTGGGGTATCAGGTTTCACCCCTGCTTTGGAAAAAGGTCGCAAGGGGATTGAGCGCGGGCAGAGTGCAATCAGTTGCAGTGCGTTTGGTTGTTGAACGTGAACGGGAAATCCGCGAATTCAAGCCATCAGAATACTGGCGTTTCACGGCTCGTCTGACGCCGGACATCGATGCACGTGGATCACTTGAACAGGACTGGGCCAGATTCATCCTCCCAACGAAGGATCAAAAGAAATCTCCAACAATCAAAGAGCAAAACGCTTGGCTTGCGGAACACGGCGCACTCAAGGCAGAACTGGTTGAACTCGATGGAGATAAGTTCGATTTATCCTGTAAGGCAGATCAATCCCGCGACCTGACTTCGGATGTAATCCGTATCGCGGAAGCGATCGGCCTGACCAATGTTTCGATAACGACTGAGGATAATCCATCCGGGAAGGGTTTGGACAAAACTCTCAGCCAGGTCGCCGGCACAATAGATCCATCAGTACGTTACCGGGTCAAGTCGATTGCCACGAAGAAAACAAATTCACGCCCGGGTCCCCCGTTCATCACCTCCACCTTGCAGATGGGCGCTTCCAATGTCCTGAGTTTCGGGACGCAGCGCACCATGCGCATCGCACAGGGCTTGTACGAAGGTGTCGTGGTTCCAGGCGAGGGTCAGGTTGGACTGATCACGTACATGCGTACCGATTCGCCTCACCTCTCACAGGAAGCGATCAATCAGGTACGCGGCTATATCAAGGAGTCATTTGATTCATCTTATCTGCCTGCCAGCCCTCATTTTTATGATCCATCCAGCAAGCGAGCACAGGAGGCACACGAAGCGATACGCCCAACCGACGTCAATCGCCATCCGGATGATCTCAAACAGGCGTTAACCGATGATCAATGGAAGTTGTACCGCCTGATCTGGAACCGTTTCGTAGCTTGTCAAATGGCACCGGCTCAATGGGATGCAACCACGGTGATGCTGGAACGAAGTGATCAATCCAGTGGTGCGATCTTGAAAGCCGCCGGCCGCGTGTTGGTCTTTGACGGTTTCTATCGTGTCACCGGTGTGCCTGCTGCGAGTGATGAACAGATCCTGCCCGTTCTTCAGGAGTATCAGGAGACCGCTCCATTTGCACTGTTGCCGGAGCAGCAATTCACTTCTCCTCCTCCACGTTATTCCGAAGCGTCACTGGTGAAGACCTTGGAATCGGAAGGGATCGGCAGACCGTCAACCTATGCTTCGATCATTAACGTCATTCAGCAGCGTAAATATGTGGAGCAGATCAACCGCCGCTTCTTTGCCACGGATCTGGGGGAAGTAGTCACCGATAAGCTGGTGGAAGCATTCCCTCGGTTGATGGATGTGGGATACACGCGAGCAATGGAAACGGAGCTGGATAAGGTCGCTGAGCAGCACCATGACTGGGTTACGATGCTGGAGAAATTTTATCAGCGCTTCAGTCAATCTCTGGATCGTGCGCATGAAAACCTGGTGCATGCGAAAGCTGAGATTCAGCCCGCACCCTACATGTGCCCGAAATGTCAGAGCCAAACGTGTTATCGATTTGGCAAGAACGGCAGGTTTCTGTCCTGCGGATCGTATCCGGACTGCGATTACGCCGCCCCTCTGGATCGTGAAGGACGA
>JANQEQ010000054.1 GCA_028278245.1 Phycisphaerales bacterium
TTATTAGCAGGTTATTATCTTCTCTTCGTGGTTACCGATAGGAACCGTAGAAGGAATTACCAACGATTGCGTTGACCGCCGCCCCTTCGTTCTGTGCGTGGTCTGGCTTCGTTCACCTTGATATTGCGTCCACCAAAATCCTGTCCGTCAAGAGCCCCGATCGCATCACGTGCGGCTTGTTCTTCTTTCATCTCGACGAATCCAAACCCCTTGGGGCGGCCGGTTTCGCGATCAGAAATGAGCGCGACGTCCAGGACTTCGCCGTGCTGGCTGAAAAGGTCATTGACTTCTGTTTCGGTTGTGCTGAAAGGCAAGTTGCCAACGTAGAGTTTCACGTTCTCATATCCCAAACCCGAGAAATACTGATGCCAAACAAGATTCTCGGGAGCAATCTACGTCGGGCTAGAAACCACCACTTTGTCGAATCACCATTGTTCGCTAAGTTGATGGTGCAGGGAGTATAGCCAATCGACATGTTGATTGCGAATCAATCAATCATATTGGCAGTTGTTCTAACAAAAATTTCAATTGAGACCCTCGAATCCGCATAGATGACCGATTCAGGTGGGAATTTCAATGATGAATCCCGAGTTTGAAATTTCTACCAGTCATACACTTAGCAGACTGCAGCTCATCACAGATCATCAGTCGGTACTGAACCAAATGGTGAGCCACACTCGGGACAGACACCCGGACCAATCAATCCCCGAAGGTCATATCCACAATTGTCACATTTTGTGAGCACTGAATCGTGAAGGAAAACACCCCAATCGGGACCGTACTGCTCGATAAAGCAGAGTGAATAACTCCGGTGAAAGACGTACAGCGGAAGCAGGATGACAGTACCGATGTATGGAATTGCTGCAATGCAGCATGTCAGACAGGTGGCGAAGAACGCAATTAACCCTATTACCACAGCAATCAGGATCTTTACGAGGAAGTAAAGCACGATCGTCCCGACCCGATCTGCCAGGAGTTCCCTACCGACGATCGGCCAGGCGTCCATAACATGCACGCCTCTCAGGTACATCGTTGGTGCCACGAAATCAATGAGCAGCACTTTTACGATGGCGAGGATGATTGAAATCACCACGATCAAACCTGCGCCAATGACGATGCCGAGGATTGCCGATGCTCCAAACTCACTAGCAGCAATATCAGGCCAGGCGATTGCTAGTCCAATGGCGATGGACAGGAACGCTGAAATGACACCGATAATCCCCAGGAAAAACCAGAATCCGAAGAGACTGTTACCCAGATCTCTAAACGCCTTCCAGGGTTCCACAACCGCAGCACGGTTCAACACAATTCCATCGATGAACATGAACGTCCCACGGCTTTTGATCCACGTAATGAGCGCGGTTAAGGCAACGATCACGATAAGCACACTCACCCCAATGATAATGATCAGGGAAAGATTGCTCTGGATCCACGAAATGACATCCTGCCCGGAGATATTCCCCCACTGACCGCCCTGACCACCCCCCTGTGGACCCTGATAACCACTCCCCCCACCACCCCCGCTTTCGAAGAGATACGCAAGGAAAGCGCAGAATCCAAGGATAAACCACTTGCCAATATCAAACGGCTGGAAGAGAACCAGCTTCGTTCGATTGAGTGCATCGCTGATCGGATTGAGCACTGAAACCGTCATCTTGACCTCGATGATTTATTCGAGATCATATCATACCGTTTTCATAATCTGTGCAACATGTCTTACAAATGCTCGAGCTGGACATGCGATCATTGACTATCACTTTCCCGACGGTCTTTTCTCAGGTATCGGCCGAAAATCGATCTCTCCTTGCTCACGATCGACTCCGATACTGAAGTTGCGGACCTCATAGTTCAATGAATCTTCCGGATCGAGCCAGATCATGTTATTTGAGCAGGCAGCAATTGTCCCTTCGGTGGATTGGTCTCCGGTACTCTCTGTCTCATCTTCTTCAATGGCATGCAATCGGTGGCGATCAGGCGAAATCCGGCAGATTTCATATTGATCCATACCCCCGATGTCGAGGAACAGGCCCACGGATGACGAATCAGCGAAGTACGTTGAATAACTGTCCCAACCAGCCAACCGCCCTTCATCGCAAATTGCCATGCCCGGCCGACTCTTCGGCTCATCCCGGTAAACGTCATCACCACCAATATCGATCAGCATCGCAACTGACCGGTTGATCGAATACCCCAAACCGGGACGTTCCGTTTCGTAGATGTCGTTCCCTCCGTGGTTTACAAGTAGTGCGATGGTAAAGTCGTGGCCGAATGCCAGTGAATTACTGCTGGTTTCCTCGACGAGGTGCTGATCGTTGCCCCCTTCATCGAGCAGAACACCAATGCAGAAATGCGCCCCGGTTGCCTGCGACCATACGACACCGCGATACACATCATCGCCAGTCCCATCATAAAGATAACCTGCCCCGAACCAGTAGCCGGTCCCCATCGACCAGTTGCCGGCTTCATAAGTGTCATTGCCTTCAATATCAATGAGCGCGCCGATACCGCCAGCCCATGCGTGACCATCTGCTCCATCTCCACGCCGACCGATGGCACATCCCTGTGCATTGGATACGGAGATCTTGCCTGCTGAGTGATATGAGGGACGTCCGGTGATCGCTGGATCGCGCACTGCTTCATAACGATCATCACCTGCATTGTCGACCAGCACGCCCACACCTCCACCTGAAGCCCCCAGCCCCTGACCGTCTGCATGGATGGTGTATTGATCGTTGCCCGCTGCATCCATCTGCAGCCCGATGCCGAAATAACCGCATCCCTGTGCGGAATAGCGGGAAAAATATGTGTCATCTCCCTGCAGATCGATACACACGCCCATGCCAAACTGTCCGACACCCTGGGCGTACTCGACTGCCTCATAGGAATCATTGCCGGTGACGTCCAGCAGCACCCCTACTCCGCACATCCCAGCTCCCTGAACACGTGTACCTCCGGTGTAAGAATCGTTCCCCGCCATATCAAGTGCTAGACCCAGCAGCCGAGTGATGGATGATGCAGCAATTGTTCCCGTGTACTCATCATCACCTCCCAGATCCACACTCAGCAAAGTATCATCGCCGTCAATCTCATCGTTCCCCGTTCCCCGCAGACGAATCCACCCCAGCGGTGTCTGCCAATCGAACACAAACGGCCCGATGTCAGTTTCCACTTCATTCAGTGCAATCCTTGTCTGGTCAAGTGCTTCGACAACTTTCAGTCCGGCATACCACATGCTCGATTCGTCAAACTGCGCTGCAACATCATCAAACTGTGGGCAGTAATCCAGCGCATCGACCTGTTCCTGTCCGATATTCAATCGTTGCACGACGGCTAGTCGATCCTCCATCGGCACATTGCGCAGTGCTAAAGTCGCCCAGTAATGCGCATCGAGAATGTTCATGATCAGTTTTCCGATGATCGGCTGCACAACTTCGGGCACAGCTTCCACCGCCTCGGCCAGATCCTGCTCAACCAGCGGGTAGGGAGACTCATCGCCAAATGTCACATACTTCGTCGGCCGCTGCGCCTGCTTGTAGATTGCCAGGATCGCTTCATCCAGTGGTGTATCCTCAGCTGTGAGGTTGCATGAATACGAACGAAACTGGCCGTTCTTTTGAATGACGCCGAGCCGCGCAACTGCCAGATACAGCGAACCGCTGGATGATCTTGCGGGCTTTGCATCAATCTGCTCAGGCCCAAGCAACTCACGAACCGTGTGGGCCATCGTCTGCAGATATGAAATGTTGGCCAACGGCTCATCGAAAAGATCATCAAACTGACGGAGTTTGTAGGGGATGTCTGCGGGGAAGCCGGTCCAGTAGCCCTTCGGCCTCCATCCCAGATCCTCCCGCTGGAGACCAACCAGGGCAAGTGTTTCATCAAGCGTATCACCGTCGGGAACAGATTCTGATTGTCCGGTAGTGAAGTTTGAAAGAACGAACAGAGCGGCTAATGCAGTCAGTATATGTTTCATGGGTGTTGGTTTACCGTCCTGGCTGAAATGTGGCAAGTCCAGCGTGGTCGATAAACAACCCCCAGTGTATTCACTGGGGGCTGAGTATTATTGGGGTGGTGTAATTAGCTCCCGATGATTACATCGGGGGCTTCTACCTGATCAATCACACGGTCTCCACCGGTCGAGGATGAACAAGATCAGTGTAGCCAGCCGCAGTGAGGGCACGAACGCACATAGCTATGGCAGCATACTCTTTAATTCACGATCGGCTTCCATTATCAGTCGACGAAGTGGTAGGTCAAAGTAGGTGTGCGTCCACGGGGAGAGACGGTAGGATGCGGAGAGTCGCTCGCGTCTCTGTTCGTCGCTGAAGAGCGTCTTCACATAACATACGGTTGGGCCATCAGTAATGAGGAAACGAGCACGAACATACACACGCTGGCGTTCTGGGAAGAGATCGTTGACATCGAAACCACTCGTCGCTACTTCCAATTGCCAAGAGGTGCCAAAGTCGGCGTCGAGGGTTTGTGCCTGAAACATGTTGATAAAGCCGAGTCGTCTGTGAAAATCAAAGTACTTCCGATAGGCAAAGAGGTCGCTCATGGTGTAACCAGAACCATGCTCATCCCACAGGTCACGGGGGTAGATGTCGATCAGCGCGTTGCGAGCCTCTGGCCACTGAGTAAATTCAGATGCGGCAACATCGGGAAAGTAGAAGTCGTAATAGGGATCAACGTAAGACCATTGATTGGTACCGGGCAATTGAAATCCAATTCCCCGGTACCAATCAATGGTCTTACGTTGATCCCTATTACGACTTCTACTTTCCCGATGTTGCCGCATCTGAATTTACTCAGTGGCCAGAGGCTC
>JANQEQ010000064.1 GCA_028278245.1 Phycisphaerales bacterium
ACGACCAAATGTATTCAGGAAGAATATCGCAAATAACAGCGACGCAGCCAATCGCGCAGAACGTCGTTCACCGATTTCTTCCAGTGCAGCGGAAGGTGCCGTGATGGCGTTCCAGATGCGTTGAAGCCAGGATACTCTGACTTCTGGAATCTCGGTAACTTCTGGTTCTTTTGGAAATTGAAAGGTATCAGAGCTCACTCGATACTCCTTTTCCTTGCGAGTCGTTTTCAAGTTCTAAGATGATTTCGGTATCATCGAATTGCCGACCCAATTCTTCCACAGTGGAGCGTAAGATAGCCTCAACGTCAGTCGTTGCGCCAATTTTGCTGGTTATCTCACCGATGGCTTGTTCACGCGCTGCCTGTCTTTGCGCCCGGTTATAAAGGCGGGCACTCTCTAAAGCGATGGCTACCTGCTCAGACAACGTTTTCATTAGATCTAACTGATCTCTTGTCCACACGCCTCTTTGATTGGGTTTGCGGAGCTTGATTCCACCGAGGATGACATCACGGATCTTGATCGGTATTGTCGCAGTGAAGCCGTCATCCTGAACGTAAACATCAGTTGGCACCTCCGTAGGTGTGACCGGATCCTGAGTCTCATCAACCGGACGCGCGGTATTTGGCGCATCGGAAATATAGCGCGGTACGACGCTTTCCTTGACCAGTTCCATCCACCCTACACGGCTTAGCTCCCCATATGCTCTGCGTTCTGCCTCGAGTGCAGCGTCACTTCTGGCCAACAATTCTGCGTTATCAAGAGCAATCGCGATTTGATCAGCCATGCTTTGGAGTGTGGTAATAATTTCAGGTGTGAACGCCTCCGGGTGGCTGCTTTGAATTGTGATCGCACCGAGCACACGTCCGCGAGATCGGAGCGGTAATGCACCTTCCGAACGAGTTTCAGGCAGATCAGGATTATCAAATCGGACTGCATCTTCCCCGACATCCAGGGCAATGCGTGCTTGAGCGTTCGCGATTGTCCATCCGATCATACCTTCACCGATCCGGAGTTTATGTTCGCGTTCGAGCATTGCCTGGCCAGCTTTACCACTGCCGGCTTTAAGAATTGCCCACTCATTCTTGCTGTCTACCAAAAACAGGCCTACATAATAAAGATCGAATCGCTCTTTGAT
>JANQEQ010000098.1 GCA_028278245.1 Phycisphaerales bacterium
CATTACCCGTACCGCCAACGATTACATCGTGAGCAGCAGAGCCGATAATATCGTCGTTGCCTGCACCGCCATCGATTTTGTCAATGTTTTTCAATGTAGTAGCGCTGAAGTCCAAATCATCGCTACGACGAGAACCTTGGATGACGTTATAGCCGGCACCACCATCGATCTCCTCAATGCTTGCACCTTTTTCCCTGTATCCATGGCGATAGCCATAGCGATGGCGGCGGTTATCATCGTCATCATCATCGTCGTCATCGTCATCACGATCACGACCGCGGTCATCACGACCCTCGAAGTCGGTTAGACCAATGACGTCGTCTCCATCACTGCCGAGGATGCGGTCATACCCTTCTCCGCCCCGGATTTTATCGAAACCATTGCCATCGCCTTCGACGAGGAACGTATCGTCTCCACCGCCGCCTTCAAGCTCATCATCCCCAGCACCGCCAATAATGGTGTCCGCACCATCCGAGCCGGTAATCTCATCATCACCAGCCCCACCATCGATGGACGCAATATTGAGCAACTCGGTTTCGCTAAAGTCGAGTTCGTTGTCCCGCTCCGTTCCTTCAATGGTGTTGACGCCCATACCGCCATCAATACGCTCGACGCGGTCATTGTCTTCGAACTCTTTCATCCGGATGACATCGTCACCGATGGAACCGAGGATCTGGTCGAAACCACGATCACCCTTGAACTCATCGGCGCCGCTATCCGTACCGCTAACCAAGAAGATGTCGTCACCTTTATCGCCATCCATCTTGTCGTCGCCAGTGCCACCGATCAGGATATCGTTTCCTTTGCGGCCATAAAGCCTGTCATCGCCGCCACGGCCGTCCAGGACGTTGTTGCCTCTGTTGCCTTTGAGCCTATTGCGGCGTTCATCGCCCATAATCAAGTTATCCGGCAGCTCGCTTTCAACCGTTGCGGTGGCTGTGGCATACCCACCATGACCATCTGAGATGGTGTAATCGAAAGTCGCCTCACCCGAGAAGCCGAGATCAGGCTGGAAGTAAATTTCTCCGCTTTCCGTCATAACCACCTGACCATTGGTCGCATTGCCTACGGAAACGATCTCAAGAACGTCCGAAGCATCGACATCGGTATCATTGGCCAAAAGATCAGCAGCAGACACTTGGATATAGCTGTAGGCATCAACAGAGCCCAAATCATCGTCATAAGCCTCAGGCTCGTCGTTAACATTGATAACATCAAGAGAAACGGTTGCCGTTGATGTACCGCCTTGACCATCACTAATCGTGTACGTAAAGGACGCAGGACCATAATAGCCTGCTGTAGGCGTAAACACGATATCACCGTTCATATCAATTAGGACGGAGCCTTCCTGAGCACCATCCACCGATACGATTTCAAGGCTATCACCGTTTACATCTGTATCGTTCCCAATCAGATCTGCGGCACTGAAGGTTGTTGCAATTGTGTCTTCGACGGTAAAGCTGTCACCGTTCGCCACAGGGCCATCGTTGATATAGCTCACACCCGCAGACGCCTGCGTATCTGCAATCGTTTGATCCAGACTGTCACCCGTATACGATGCAACAACGCTATCCAGTGAAGCTTGGTCGCCGGATTCCATAGCAGTCTCAATTGCATCTGCTGCATCAGTTTGTGCAACCTTCCCAATACGTGCCAATTCGCGCAACATATCGGCCCCCGCATAGGAAGAAGCTGAGACGGTCTCCAAAAGAACTCCGCTTTCAGAAATGACAGATGCAATTTCATCAGCAGCCCCATCAATGGCAGCCAGTTGATCACCTGTTACACCAACATCACGAGCAGACTGGGTAATGACCGATTGCAAGACCACGGTGTCCGTAAGATCGATTGCGCCACCACTTCCTTCAATTTGGTTCGCAATCACCTGACTGATGGTAACACCAACGTCTTGAGCTTCCTGCGTCGTGCCTGCAGTGATGGCCGAAGCAATTTGCGCAACTGCATTTTGCACCATGATCCCAGCAGACAAAACTGCTGTAGAAACTTCAGAAGTTGCGCTATCCCCAGACAAGACGCCAGCAACAGGATCAAAACTTCCAAGATCTACGGTATCTGAAAGTCCGAAGGCCGTTTGCACCATGGCTTCAGCATCAGCATAGCCATAGCCGCTATCAACCAGGGCTGCCATAATTGTCGTCAGTGGCGTCACAACACTTGCCCCTTCAGGTGCGCGCAGGGTGCCTCTGAAAGCTTCAAGTGTTGAAGCATCGGTCCCTCCGGTCAGAACCAGTGGGCCTTTTGCCCCCGTCAACGTGAACGAACCATCAGGGCCAGTGACCGCAAACACTTCACCAGAATCCAGTATGCCGTTCTCATTTTCATCACCAAAGATTGTGCCGCCGTTTATATAGCCATCAATGGCAAAGCCAGAGATCACATCCGTGTGTCCTGCAACATGGATCGTAGCTGTCTTGAATACCGTGTTTTGACCATCCGACACGGAATAGATGAATTGAACGCCAGCAGTTTCACCATCATCCAAAGCCTCAAATTCACCGTTCGGATCGAAGGTAAAGGCACCCGTGCTATCCAGAGACAGGGATCCCTGAGCAGGAGCACTGAGCAAACTAAATGTTAGCGCATCACCCTCAATATCAGTCGCCTGAAGTGACCCAGATACAGTCACATCTTCATCCGCCACTATATCTGCAGTCACCGCAACCGGGCCGTCGTTCACAGCAGCAACCGTCAGATCCGCAGACGCCGCAA
>JANQEQ010000128.1 GCA_028278245.1 Phycisphaerales bacterium
CGCTCAGACGACAGGGGAGACTCATGGGTGCGCTCCAGGATTCTTGATTTTCCAATGGACAACTTCGATGGTGATGTGATCAGCGATATCAATAATGACAACGTTGCAGACACAATAACCTGCACGGATGCCTCCCATACCATTCTGATCGATAACACCGGCAAGATCCATGTTTGGACGGGCCGTATGCGCATGTTTGATGATGATCCTACACCAGGAAGCGGCTGGTTCTATTTTCCAGGAACCAACGGATTGTTCTATTGGAACGAGGACATGGGCGAAGATTCTATCGTGGTGTTAAGCGGAGCACTCGACCTCGACAACACCGGTGACCTTAACGGCATTGGAGCGGATGTTCCAGGTTATGGAGTGTCGCTTTCATCAACTCCTACAGCTGCATGCGATTATAGCACCGGGCGAATCTTTGTGATTTACTCTGCTGCGGTAGAGTTCTCTGACTATTTAGGTGATCCTACCGATCCAACCGCCCAGTCGTTCCGCGATCTGTATGGCATGTACTCGGACGATGGTGGTGACACCTGGACCGGTCCGGTGAACCTGACCAATGATGCTGCGGAAGATTTCCGCGAAAGCATTTACCCAACAGCTGCTCGTGTTGCAGATGGTAAAGTACATGTTCAGTGGCAACGTGATGAGGAGCCCGGTACCGCTTACGACAATGATCCAGACCCTGCTGTGGACAACGAGATCGTATATCACGCTTTCAAATACAGCGATTTTGAAGAGTTGCCTCCGGTAGCTTCCTGGAGCTTTACGATTGAGGGCGGTAAAGTATTCTTCACGGATGAATCTGACCGCGCAGCATCGTGGGATTGGGACTTTGATGATCTGAGCCAAAGCACAGACCAGCACCCGATTCATACTTTCTCAGCCAACGGCACATACAACGTGTGCCTTGATGTGTCGAATGTTTATGGCACGGATCAAGATTGCCAATCCGTTATGGTTTCGGCAGCTGGCATTGGCTCACCGAATGAGAGCCAGATTCTGCTTTTCCCGAATCCTTCGGAAGGTGAAGCTTTCATCAGGTTCGGTGATGTTACTTTCAATCAGGCGGAAATCAGCGTGTCGAATATGCTCGGCCAACAATTGATGAGTTTCCCGGTAACCATTAGTAATGGTAATACCGTGGCCCTGAACCTTGGCGAACTGGCAGCAGGTACCTACTCCATCACTATCGCTTTTGACGGAGGTCAGGTAAACCGAAGTGTAAGCGTTCATTAACGAAATCCAACCTTGCAATGGTGAAAGGCCCCCAATAGGGGGCCTTTCGCTTTTTGTGGGACGTGCAACGGCTTGAAACAGTCAAAAGTCTAACTTAGCAGACCCCAAAAAACTTTCAAGCCAAACCACTCAAAATCATGAAAAGAGCATTACTTCTACTTGCACTTGGGCTTCCAATTATGATAACAGCCCAGAACGCTGTTTACGACAAGATCAGCGGAGCCACTTTGATCGGGAGTCAGGCCTACGATGCGGGTGTACCGTACAATCACAGCCCGGTCATTCACGGGCAGCACCGTGGAGCAGCTATCGGAACCGTCATCGGTCACACCACCTATGATTTGCAGACCAACTCCTCAGACCCGCAGCGCATCGTCCGTCAGGATAATGGCAACCTGGCCGTTACATGGACCGGGGCAGCCATCCTTGATGTGAACCCCGCTGATCGCGGAACCTTCTACCAGTATTTTGATGGAACGAACTGGCTAGCCGAACCAACTGTGCGTGTTGAGCACGTTCGCACCGGGTGGCCCAGCAATGTGCTGTGCGATGGAAAGGAGCTCATTTACT
>JANQEQ010000143.1 GCA_028278245.1 Phycisphaerales bacterium
TGCAGACGGATCGTCTCCGTGCTGGCCCCTTCCTGTTTCTCCGTGAGATGTCGATAGGTGACCGCGGGAACTTCAACGTGAATATCAACCCGATCAATCAGCGGACGGGAGAGCCTGCCCAGATACCGTTCCATTGCCCGTTGGGAAACTTCATCGTTGGCGTGAGTACCTTTGGACGTGGGATTCAACGCACCCACCAGCATGAACTGTGCGGGGAATTTAACCGAGCCATGTGCTCTGGCCACCGTAACCCAACCGTCTTCCAGGGGTTGGCGCAGGGTTTCCAGAACATCGCGACTGAATTCTGGCATCTCATCCAGAAACAGGATTCCTCGATGTGCCAGGCTGACATCACCCGGCTTGGGAACGGTTCCACCGCCGATGATTGCAGGGGATGATGCGGTGTGATGCGGAGAGCGTACCGGGCGGCGCAACATGAGCGGATCTCCGGCCGGGATCAAACCCACGCTGGAATAAATGCGCGTCACCTGTAATACTTCCTCGCGCGACAGTGGCGGCAACACGCCGGGCAGTGCCTTGGCGATCATCGTCTTGCCCGTGCCTGCCGGCCCAATCATCAGAAGATTATGAGCACCGGCAGCAGCGACGGTGACTGCGCGCTTGGCTGCTTCCTGACCCCGGATATGAGCAAAGTCCACCTCAGGCAACGCCTGGGCAACCATCGTCTCCACATCAAGAGTGGGATGAGATGCAAGTTGCATCTGGCCGTTCAACCAGCTCACCACTTCGCCCAGGTTTTTGACGCCTCGTACTTCGATGCCATCAACGGCAGCTGCTTCCGCTGCATTTGCAGCAGGCAGGACAACGCCTGTTGCACCCTGCTTTTGAGCCAGTGCTGCCAGACTTATTGCACCCTTGATCGAACGGACACGACCATCCAGCGCCAGCTCGCCAGCAAAAAAATATCCCCCCATGTCCGGCCGATTACCGTCCCCCGACGGCATCAACGTGCCATCCGCTCCAAGCAATGCCAGTGCAATAGGCAGATCGTATACCGGTCCCTCCTTGCGGACATCAGCCGGCGCGAGATTGATCGTGATACGACTCTGGGGAAAACGGAAGCCGCTGTTAAGTAGTGCGGTGCGAACACGCTCCACTGATTCCTTCACTGCAACATCTGGCAATCCCACCACCGTCGTCCTGGGTAATCCAACGGAGCTGAGGTCGGCTTCGATCTCACACGCCGAGGCATCAATGCCCTGCAAAACAAAGCTGTGTACGCGACTGATCACAATTCAATCATAACGTCCACTGGTATTTCGTGCGTTAACTCCTCCTACCAGATACCATTTTTCATCATGAATGATTCTCTGGATGATGGAGCAGGTGCAAGATGCATTGGATGATTGTCAGCGCACGGCACAACTACGACCAGGGCGGGATCGGTACTTATGTACAGCAGATGTTCAGACTGTCGCGTAGTCAGAATATGCGTCATACGCTTGTCACTCGGGCGCAAGATTCACTCACGCAACATCCTGATATTGTGCAATTAAGAACGATCGATCAGAATCCTGATTTTGCAGTGCGGATCGCGGGATTACGCCGAATCAATCGAATCCGGCCATACCGATATGGCCTGTGGTCACTTGCCGTGGCGCAGTTCATTCTGGATTATGAAGAAATCCCTGATGTGATCGAGTTTGTGGATACGCAGGCGGAAGGTTTTGTCTCACTGGCCAGTGATGCGATCAGAGAAAAATATCCCAACACGCTGTTTCTGGTCCACGCGCATACACCCATGTTTGTAGGTGAGCAGTTTGACCAGAATCTCAGCGACTTTGGACAATCGATTTATCATGAATGGGAATGTCAGGCCATGCGAAACGCAGATGGCATTTTGACACCCAGCTCGATAATGAAGCAATTCATTGGCTCTGATCAGTGTGCAATCTGCCCCCCACCACTGGATTTATCACTGCTGGAATCGAAACATACTCCAACGCAGGAAGATACGATCTGCTGTGTGGGCACTGTGCAATTGCGCAAAGGAGTGGACGTGTGGGCGCGCAGTTTGAATGGAGTATTCGAAAGAAATTCAAAGGCGCGTGCTATCTTGATTGGTCCGGACACGATGACATCACCGAGTGGTGAAAGCATGGTGCAATACGTCCGCAGTCTTATCAAGCCGCAGTATGAATCTCGTTTTCAGTGGATGGGCCATTTGGAACATAATGAACTGATGCAGATTGTGTCACAAGCTGCTCTGGTGGTTGTTCCGAGTCGATTTGAGAGTTTCAGCTACAGCGCTGCCGAATCTGTGCTCAGGGGGATTCCCACAATCATGACGGACAAAGTCGGCCTGACTGAATACCTCGAAGATGCACTGATCATTCCCGCTGATGATGAGTCGGCATTTGCCGAGGCGCAATTGCGTGTTCTTGCCAACAGGAATTTTGAAATCAAACGCACATGTAATCTGCAACAGCAATTAGTGGAGCAGTTCGAACCGACGCGCATCATGCAAACAAGACTGAACTGCCTGGATTTGTTCCGTGCTGGGAAAAAACACTACGAGCCCGATCTGTCAGATTCGATCATCATGATGCAGGACTATCTGAAAAGTATCGAAGCTGAAGAACTTAATATGATCTGTTGAGACAGACCAACAAATGAAACAAGTTTGGTGGTTACATCTTTCAGTTATGCCACTCATGCGGCGCAAACGCGGCAAAGCCACGTCGCTTCATAAACGATGTTCTATCCACACTTGCTGCTATTCAATGACGGGTTTTGAAACCGTTGGGCAGGCCGTCGGCATACTCCCACACAATCACTTCAAGATCCTGCACACCCCACTCGCGAGCAATTTCATGCGTGGGATAGAGGACATCGAGTCGGTGCCCCTTGATCCTCCCACCACGATCGAGGACGGGTACGACGTTGCCGCCGTGGTAACCCGGTATGGAAATCATTGATCCCATCGGGAGCAATCGCGTATCTGCTGCGACGAGTTTCATGCCGTTGGTCCACACGGAATATCCACTGGCGGTAATGCCGTCGGCAAATCGGCCACAGGATCTCTTGTCGGGACTGTACGCGGTGACTTTCATTGTCATCTGCTTGGCCGGCCGGATTGGTCGCCCATTGAACCAACGGATCTCTTCACCGCTCTGCGCATGAGGTTCAATATCTGAGGTTTCAATGATCAGATCATCGTGGATGATCGGTTGATCAGGATTATTTGTGATCGGTTCATTGGAAGTTTGATTCCACGCCATGAGAAAGGGCACGGTTCGGTTGTTTGCCAACGCAGCCAGTGTGCTCACCGCTAACGCAGTCACAGCAATGATGCTCGCGCACCATAACAGTGCTCTTCGTTTCAGAAGAGATGTGCGCAGCGCAATCTCGGGGCAACGTTTTCGCATCTGAACCTTCCGCATTTTTCTCCGGTGTACATCAGTCAGCCGCCCACCACGGCCGCTGGACTGATGACCTGGATTCCGGAAAAGGGGGGATAATAGAACAAACCAACCGGTCGGGACAAGCAGTTTGAGCCGGTTTTCTCAGACCATCTCTCATTGGGGATCAGCCCGAGCAATTTCACCCTCACCGAACATTTTCCAATCAAATATTGAAAATATGTGCTTCAGCGTCACTCAGCCCCTACACTGCAAGGGTGACCGTATTAGAGATTATCAGCTTGATTCTTACAGGTTTTCTGGCAGGTACACTGGGTGGAATGCTCGGTGTGGGCGGTTCCATCCTCATCATTCCCGCACTGACTATACTCCTGCACAAGAATCAGCAACTTTCACAAGCGGCTGCCATGCAGGTCAACGTGTGTGTGGCTGCGGCAGCACTCCTGCGACATCACCGAGCGGGGGCTGTGTTCTGGGCATTCTGGCGACGCATGCTTCCAGCAGGATTTATCGCAATCGTTATCGGGGTTATGGTCAGCAACACCCTGGATCACCTGATACTGGAACTGCTGTTCGGCCTGTTTCTTGCTTACGTCATTGCGGTCAACATCCGAAAACTCGTTACAAAAAAAGCTGATTTTTCTCCGGATTCTGCCCATCCAGCCTGGACCACAGCAACTTTTGTTGGAACCATCATGGGATTTTCGGCTGGATTGCTTGGGATTGGTGGCGGGATCATTGCCGTTCCCCTCATGCAGCGTTTTGCTCGCCTGCCACTTCGACAGTGTATCGGGACCAGCGCTGCCGTAATGTGCCTGACCAGCGTTGTCGGCGCTGCAACTAAGAACCGTGCACTGTCCGGCCTGGTGGATTCTGACGGGATTTCATTGCAACTCACCTACGACGAGAGCCTGATATTGGCCATTTGCCTTGCACCGACGGCAATACTGGGTGGTTTTCTGGGTGGCGGATTGACGCATCGCTTGCCCATACGCTGGATTCGGGTGGCATTCATCTTGCTTCTCAGTGTAGCCTGCGTGAGATTTCTCATGTCACCTTTCCAATAATGTATTGCTCAACAGAAAGGCCCGAATCCACCCATGTCAGTGTTCTATAACAATATGAAAACGGCCATGCTCCTTGCAGCTTTGATGGGCTTGCTCGTATGGATAGGCTCGTTCTGGGGTGCCGGAGGCATGATTTTCGCGGGAGTTATTGCATTGGCGATGAACTTCACCGCATGGTATGCCTCTGACAAGATCGCAATTGCCGCCATGAGAGGCAAACCGGTTGATGAGTCAAATGCACCGGAACTCTTGCGGAAGGTAGAGCGCCTGTCAGACCGCGCGCAGCTACCCATGCCGAAGGTATATCTCTGCCCACAGGAAGCTCCCAATGCCTTTGCCACCGGACGCAATCCGAAGCATGCAGCTGTGGCCGTCACCATGGGAGCATTACATCTCCTGGACCACAATGAACTGGAAGGCGTACTGGCACACGAACTGGCCCACATCAAGAACCGTGATACGTTGACTTCGTGTATTGCGGCCACGGTTGCGGGCATATTCAGCATGCTCGCGCAGTTTGCTCTGTTTTTCGGAGCGGGAAATCGACAGGGCGGCAATCCGCTTGCGCTGCTCGGCATGGTATTACTCGGTGCATTGGGGGCAGCATTGATCAAGGCGATGATCAGCCGATCACGCGAGTTTGTTGCCGATGCTGATGGAGCGAAGATCGCAGGCTCACCACACGGACTCGCATCGGCGCTACAAAAACTGGAAAACGTTGCGCGCAGGGTTCCGCTTCAAAATCCAAACCCGGCAATGAACAACCTGTTTATCGTCGAGCCATTCGTCGGTAAGACCTTGACAAACCTGTTTGCGAGTCACCCTCCAACAGAAGATCGCATCCGCGCTTTGATGAAGGAAAACAGGGGATAAGCTCATCGATTCGTGAGCTAACTCTCCTCATTCTCCCAATACGGAGAATCTGCGGGACCACGTGGTGGATATTTCCCATTGGTCACAGCGCGAAGTTCCTGTCTGAGTTGAAGGCGCATTGTTTCGATTTCCCGCTTCAGCTTTGCCAGCGCAGCATCAGTGCCAAGTTCCTCAAGCTCAGCATGTGAAATCGGAGTGCCAGCCCTAGATACGATCCTGCCGGTCAGCCGGGGAAAAGATCGACTGGGAGGCCAAATTTCATGTGCCCCTTCCACAGCAAGAGTGACAATTGTGGCATTGGAGCGCTGTTGCAGCAGCACTACACCACGTTTGAACTCACCCAAAGCTCCATCACGCGTGCGTGTTCCTTCGGGAAAAAGCAGGATGCTACGCCCGGCTTTCAATTCCCGTAATGCGGTTTTGAAGGCTACAACATCACTCGCGCCTCGTTCCAGCGGTACTGCTCCCAGCATTCTGATGACTGTTCCAAAGACTGGAATACGAAACAGGCTGGCTCGGGCAAGCGAGCGAAATTGTCTCTGACATACCAGCAATCCGACTGCGGGTGGATCAAAGTGTGATTGATGATTCGACGCGTAAATCACAGGTCCACTCTGAGGAAGATCATCAGGTTGAACCAGCCGATAGTGATAGAACGTCCGCAAAAATAACCAGACCAGATAACACCATAAGCGCCAGAACTGATGTCTCCAATAGTGGCCTTTTGTGTGGGGGTGGAATTTCATGCGGTCTGATCCACATTCAGGATTTTTTCCCGCACAATTGCTTCCAACATATCCACAACTTCCAGTTTTGAATGATCATCGGTATTGATCACAATCGCACCGTCAGGACAGGTCAGTGGATCATCAGCCCGGGTGGAGTCAATGTGGTCGCGGTTCTTGATATCCGCCAATACTTCTGACTCGTCGACAGTTTTACCCTGAGCTGACAACTGGCGCATTCGACGCTGCGCCCGAATTGTCACATCGGAATCGAGGTAAAAGCGCAAAGGGGCATCGGGAAATACTGCTGATCCCTGGTCACGGCCTTCACTGATCAAGCGGGGATGTTGCCTGGCGATCCGCCGTTGCAACATGACAAGAACCTTTCGCACTTCACTTTGAGCTGCAACCGGAGAGACGATGGCGCTCACATCCATATCACGAATTCTTCGGCTTACATCGCGCTCTCCCAGCATGAGCGCGGGTGGTTTTCGGGTCCAATCGAAATTCAGATCGATTTTCTGAACAGCCTCCGCCAACGCCGATCCGTTTGTCGGTTCAATTTCCTGATCCAGAGCGATCACAGCAACGGCACGGTACATTGCCCCGGTATCGAGATAATCAAGAGATAACCGTTGGGCAAGCAACTGTGCAACTGAAGATTTTCCCGTACCGGCAGGTCCGTCGATCGTGATGATCACGGGAGGAAGTGTTTGACAACAGTTACCTGCGTGCATGAAGCATCTCATTCAGCATCGATTGCCGCCTGAAGAGTCTGCCGGGCTATTTCAATCGACTTCATAGGATCGTCCTCACCGACATACTCTATGGCCAGCGTATTGACAAAACCGACATTACGAATCGTGGCGACACATTCCTCGAGTCCGTACCCGACATGCACTTTCTTCCGGTTGAATTTTTTTACCGTGGCGTGGATTGCACCGGCATAGGGAGCAAGCTTCCGAAGCGTGTCGACGGGATCACCTGATTCAGCAGCATGGCCAAAGCTCGGCAATGAACCGATGCGAAAACCACCGATGCGTTTAATGAGTTCAGTTAATCGATCGGGAGACTTGGTGAGCCCCTCATGTGGCGACAGGAGGACATTCAATTCCAGACGTTCAATGGCCGGCATGACCGCACGCATCTCACTCACAAACTGATCCACCGCTTCGTCCGTATCGGGACCGTGAAATTTGAGTGATAAAGCACTACATCCCAATCGATGTGCCGCAGCCGCCAGGCGACGGATTCGGTCCTTGCTGATCTCGCGTTGTGATTCATCGGGATCAATCAATGAAAGTGGTGCGTCTTCGATCAGCACCAGACATGGGCAGGCTGCCTTATCTGCCCGGTCACGCAGTTTGTCCAAGCGAGCATGGTCCCAGCCGGACAGAAGCGAGGCCTGAATATTCAATCCCCGGAGCAGAAGTTGATTGCTGGTAAACGCCGGCAGATCAAGAATATCCAGCGCATCATCCTGCTCGGACTGCAGACGACTTTTCAGAGATCGTGTGGATAATGTCAGGAGCATAAGAGGAACTGAATAAAAGGTAGCCGGAAGTCTATCGTGTCAATGGGAGTGGGCAACCCTATGGCAATCGTCTAACAACACGATCTGAGTAAAAAGAAAACGTCGACCTTATGAGGGCCGACGTTTTCCGGAGGGGAGAAAGATCCATATTGATCACAGTCATTGTCAAATCAAATCAACCTTTATGATAGTGGTCACTCAGAAAAAACGCAAAAAAGTTTATGTATTTTACCCAACTTTCCTGCATACAATCTTAAGTTCTTGATCATACGGAGCTTCTGAATCAAGTTGACGTGGAAAAACTGCTGATCAAAGTTCAATTTCAGGTCAAATCCGGCACTTGCTGCCGCCTGTGCGAAGATTATGATGTGCCGAATCAAAAAATAATTGCTTCGGAGGTCCATGATCCATGCCCAGCCCTGACAACTGCCGATTTGCGGAATCTCACGAGTGGTTTCGTCTTGAGGGTGACATTGTCACCGTCGGCATCTCGCTCTTTGCTGCCACTGAACTGACCGACATCACTTACGTCGAAACTCAACCGGTCGGTACCGCGATTAATCCGGGTGATTGCCTGGGTGAAGTCGAATCAGTCAAGACCACCAGCGACATCTATTGTGCGGTAGGTGGTACGATCGTTGAAGTCAATGAAGCGGTCGATGCTGATCCTTCGCTGGTCAATACCGATCCGTTCGGGGCGGGGTGGCTGGTCAAGATTCAAACCGCTGATCCGACGCCTCTGGACAACCTGATGGATCAACAAACCTATGACGCAAAATACCCGGTCGACTGATCAACGATCAGTCACGGAGGATTCATCTTCATCATCAGATGCGATGTCAGGTCCGTTGGCCGGGACGATCCATCTCTCACAGGTAACGAAAACATATCCCCAGGCGTTGCGTCAGGTTCATGCACTGCAGGGTGTCGATTTAACCATCGAAATGAGTGGCTTCTATGCAGTCATGGGACCGTCCGGAAGTGGTAAAAGCACCCTGCTCCACCTCATGGCTGCTCTCGATCAACCGGATTCAGGCACCATCGAAGTTGCTGATTGTCACCTTGAGAATCTGTCAGAAGGAGATCTCACCCGGTTTCGCCGCCATCACGTGGGGGTGGTCTTTCAGCAGTACAACCTTATCCCGACAATGACCGCACTGGATAATGTTGCGCTCCCGGGCTTGTTGGACGGCTGGTCTCGATCAAGGCGACTATCACGCAGTCAAGAATTGATCGACATGCTGGATCTGGAAGGACGCGAGCATCATCGTCCCGATGCTCTATCCGGCGGTGAACAGCAACGGGTTTCAATTGCGCGCGCGCTATTTTTCTCTCCTGCGGTATTGTTCGCTGATGAACCCACGGGAAATCTCGATACCGTCGCCAGTCAGCACGTATGGGAAATTCTGGAGAAACTGGCAACGGAGCAGGAGACGACTGTGGTGATGGTGACGCATGATCCTGCCGCTGCAACATATTGTCGTGAAGTATTTGTTCTTCGAGATGGTCGTATCAGTGGTTCATTTGAAACCGAGGGATTGGATGAAGCCGAGCTGGCAACTCGCGCTCAACAGCTTGGCCGGTAGACCCCGACGCACGCTGTTGATCTGTGGAACTGCGGTCATTGCTTGCGCACTGATCGTGATGTTGACCAGTGGTTTTTACTCTGCCCAGACCAGCCTGGAAATGCAAATCGATCAACTCATCGGTTCCGCTGATGCCCGCGTTGTCCACCAGTTCAACAACAGATTCAGTGTTCAATGGCTTGACACTATCAACGATTGGCCGGAGGTCGAAGATACACTCGGTTCATTGGTATCCACTCTGACAATATCACGCTCAGAAGATAATCAAGAAGATCAAAATACCCAAACAGTGCTTGCTACGGGGGTTGACCTTGATCGTTTCACTGCTTTTCGTGATATCGTTCTCAAGTCAGGTCAAATGCCTGCACATTCCGGTGAGGCCATTCTTGATTCTGCAATTGCAGAAGAGTTACACATTGAGGTGGGAGATCATCTGCAAATACAACACCCCACCGACCAACTTCAAATCGTGATTACCGGAATCTACGATCAGAATGTTCTTCTCCTCCAACAGCAGTCACTCATCTTTCTCGATCGTCAAACGTTGGCTCATGCGGTGGATCTCAGCGGACAGGTATCTTCCATCCTAATCAGGCTGGGCGAAAGAATAGATATTGATGCGTTCTGTCAGCAACACATCCACGAACTACCAGCGACATTGACGCTGGAACCATCAGAACGCGCTCGAGCAGGATTTGATCGACAAGTACAGATCGGCAACGTCGGATTACTGCACACAACAGTGATGACTGTGATCGGTGCTTCGATCATCATGAT
Organism: Phycisphaerales bacterium; assembly: GCA_028278245.1. Taxonomy (GTDB): domain Bacteria; phylum Planctomycetota; class Phycisphaerae; order Phycisphaerales; family SM1A02; genus JANQEQ01. The sequence goes on from JANQEQ010000143.1 coordinate 9,946, forward strand.
CATCGGCCTCACCGTTGGGGTGTTGAAGCAACAAAGAGAACTCGCAGTGATTCGTGCGATCGGGGCAGATAAACAACAGCTTGTCATCGCTCAGCTATTCACAGGATTGTTCATCGCTGTCGTGGGAATCATCGGAGGTGTCCCACTCGGCATAGCCCTGGCAGCGGTGACTGTCGCTTTTTTCCGTGATTACCTGCCCGGTGACTTCCAGATTTCCTACCCCGGTGTCATTCTGGCAATCTGCGGAACCCTATGTGCCGGTTGCATCGGTGCAGTTTACCCCGCCTGGCTGGCTGGGCGTGTCACCCCACTGGAAGCGATGCAGCGTATTGCGCGCAAACCGAGGCTGCGGGGAATATTGATCTGCGCTGGATGCGGCATATTCATGATCGTGCTGCCCTATTTCCTCCGCCTGCCGGAGGATCACGAGCTTCGCTTTTGGTTGTATTCCTACGTCAGCCTGCCTCTGCTCATCGTTGGATACTTTCTGCTTACGGTCCCGATGATGATATTGCTGATCGCAGCGCTGGGATCTCCGCTTGCGCGGATACTGCGCATCCCGGCAGATCTCCTGAAAGGGACACTCTTTGTCCGGCCGTTTCGCAACGGACTGACCGCAAGCACACTCATGATCGGCATCATGCTGCTGGTTGCATTTGAAGTCGTTAATCAATCGTTCCTCTCCGGTTGGGTTGACCAGATTCGATTCGCAGATGGATTTGCCTATCGCATCTCCGGCATAACGAAGGAACAGCATCAAGCCATTGCGGATCTTCCATTCATCGATCTGACCTGTCCGACGAGCAATACGCAGGTCAGGATTTACCACCAGCAGATATTTGGCATTGAAAATCTCTCATCACCCTATGTGACCTGCATCGGCTTTGAACCGGAATCGTTTTTTACGATGAACCATGTCGATTGGATCCAGGGTGATCCAGCCCAGGCGATCGATCAACTCAATGATGGTAATACCATTCTTGTAACTGATCGTTTTCTCACTGCTCGCGATATCGGACTGGGTGACAGTCTGACATTGGGAGAAGGACGTGTACAACGTGAGTTTGAGATCGCAGGTGTGATCAGCTCACCCGGACTTGACGTCGTTACAACAATGTTGGGAATGCAGAGCGCCTATCTGGACTATTCCATCAGTTGTGTATTTATGGATTTTGATGCAGCAGGAGAGCACTTCGGCAATCGTGACATCATGTTCCTGCAAATCAACTGGTTTGACGATGTGGATGCGATTACGGTCGAACATGCAATTCGTGAGACGGCTCCAGGAGTGATGTTCCACAGCGGGAAATGGATCAGAACCACAATTCACGAAATCGTCGATCAATTTGCGCTGGTCGAATATACAATCGCTTTGGCATCACTGATCCTGGCGTGCCTCGCAGCAGGGAACATCATCGTTGCCAACATCCGCAATCGGCGTTTTGAATACGGCATTGTCCGTGCAGTCGGCGGTCACCGCAGCCTCCTGTTCCGCCTGGTCCTGGCAGAAGCAGGAATGCTTGCATTATGCGCCATCATTGTTGGCTTAATAGCCGGCGTTCATTTAGCGCAAAAAGATATTGTGAATGCGCGGGATCTGATCGGTATTATCGTCGATCTCGTATTGCCCTGGCGCGTCGGATTGATTGGTGCAGCCATAACAATGTTCCTGACTCTGTTGGCAGCACTGCCCGGGGCGATGATGCTGCTGAGACGAAATCCCAGCTCCCTCCTGCACTCAATCTGAATCATGAACTTTCAATCAGGTCATTCACGTTGATTCGACACTTTGTCGGTACGACGTCTCATGTAGCCTTGGATCAGTGACCAAGACCAACCGCTCAATTCAATCTCAATCGTCTCTCCGCTGTTGACTTGCCTGTCGAATCACCTGTTCAGGGCAAGATTTGAGTCACATAAACATCATTCGTGACGTGAAGGTCGGCATGATCGGCCTGGGACCATGAATGATTCCGAATTGGTCCGATAAAAAGTATTCATTCATACAAACTTCGTCAGACAGTTGAGCTGCTGTACCTACAATATCCCGTATGGAAAATGGACAACCATTCCAGATTATCAGTGACATGGTTCCTATGGGTGATCAACCCGCAGCGATCGACGACCTTGTTGCCAGGGTCAATGCAGGCGAAACGCACAGCACGCTCATGGGGGCAACGGGAACCGGTAAGACATTCACCATGGCTCACATCATTCAGCGCACGCAGAAACCTGCGCTGATTCTTAGCCACAACAAAACTCTCGCCGCCCAACTCTACGAAGAGATGAAAGAACTGTTCCCGCAGAATGCGGTGTGCTACTTCGTCAGCTACTACGATTACTACCAGCCCGAAGCTTACATCCCCCAACGCGATATCTACATCGAAAAAGATGCATCGCGCAATGATGACCTGGACCGCCTGCGCCTGGCAGCGACCAGCAGTTTGCTCTCGCGCGATGATGTGATCATCGTTGCATCCGTAAGTTGCATCTTCGGCCTGGGTTCGCCGGAAGCCTATCGTGAACGTGTGCTCAACATTGCCCAGGGGGATGTCGTTCAACTGCGCGAATTGTTGCTATCGCTGACCAATATGCAGTATGTACGTAACGATGTGGAATTTGAACGGGGGCAATACCGGGTGCGGGGCGATGTGATTGAGGTGTATCCCGCCTACGAACAGTACGCCATCCGCATTGAACTGTTTGGAAATGAAATCGAGCGTCTGGAATTCATCCACCCCACGACCGGCGAAGTGCTGGCTGAGGAAAGTCAGGTTTTCATATTCCCTGCCGTGCATTATGTTCTGCCCGAAGATCACCTGAGCGCTGCATTGCAGCGCATACGGGAAGAGCTGGATGAGCGGGTCATGGCCCTACGGCACGAGGGAAAACTACTGGAAGCGCAGCGACTGCTGTCGCGAACTCGATACGACTTGGAAATGATTGAGGAGGTCGGATACTGCTCGGGTATCGAAAATTACGCGGCTCCGCTTGAGGGCAGACCACCGGGATCACGCCCCGCTTCCATGCTGGATTATTTCCACCACGTACCGGGACGAGATGCAGATGACTGGCTGATCTTCATCGATGAATCGCATGTCACGATCCCCCAGGTCCGCGCGATGTACAACGGTGATCGGGCTCGGAAACAGGTTCTCGTCGATCACGGTTTCAGACTGCCCAGCGCGCTTGACAATCGACCGTTGAAATTTGAAGAATTTGAAGCGTTCACACCCCAGGTTGTTTATGTGTCTGCCACGCCCGGCCCGTATGAACTGGAGAAATGCCAGGGAGAGGTCACGGAACAGATCATTCGCCCCACCGGACTGCTTGATCCGACAATCGAAGTGAAACCCGCCCAGGGACAGGTGACGGATCTTCTTGAGCAATGTCGAGCCACCGCTAAGAAAAAAGAACGCGTGCTCGTTACCGTGCTCACCAAACGATTAGCGGAAGATCTCACGACATACCTGCACGATTCCGATTTACGAGTCCGCTACTTGCACAGCGAGATCGACACTCTGGAGCGGGTGGACATCCTACGTGACTTGCGCGGTGGGGATTATGACGTACTGGTTGGTGTCAACCTGCTCAGGGAAGGGCTTGATCTTCCGGAAGTTTCATTGGTCTGTATTCTCGACGCAGATAAGGCAGGCTTCCTGCGCAGCACCACCAGCCTGATCCAGACCATGGGCCGGGCGGCGCGTAATGTCGAATCCCGGGTCATCATGTACGCCGACCGTGTCACCGAGCAGATGCAAAAGGCAATTGACGAAACCAATCGCAGACGAGAAAAACAGGCTGAGTACAACAAAACACATGACATCACACCCACCACGGTCATCAAAGCGATCCGACATGGAATCGAACTTGAACTCCGTGCAAGGCAGACGGCGCGCGATGCAATGAATCCGCAGCAAAGCGAGCAGGAATACGATCGAGATGAACTGATCACACATCTGGAAAAAGCCATGTTTGCCGCGGCTGAATCACTACAGTTTGAAAAAGCTGCATCGCTGCGGGATCAGATCGCGCAACTCAAAGCAATGCCTGAGTACGGCAAAGCACAAAAAGTATCTGTTTCTGAAGTACCCGCGCCGAAACCGGAACCGGGAACAGCGCGCTCCAAAGCAGGTATCACGAAATCAAAACCGCGAAAATCAAGGTAATCCTGATACCGTGTTTATTTTCACGCTGCTTCCTGATCGGGAGCCTGTTCGGAATCGTTGTGATTAACGAATGGATGAGAATCTGAACCAGACGCCTCCTCACGTGTGGGATATATATGTGTGGGGAGGTGGGGGAATGTGTGGGGGGGGGAGCCCCAACGGAGACGTATGCCTTGTGTTGCCCGTTGGAGAAACCATTGATCAAGACGCTCGTTGAACGCTGGATCCGTAGGAGAAGATTGGTGTTTGGGTTCGTGTTCCCCCCGGAATGGTGATTGGTCCGGAGTCATACAGTCCACAACCTCATTTGGCCGATCCCGGGGCGATTCATCCGGAACAGGTCGGTTACAATTCGCGCATCGGGCAGCATGAAGTGAGAATTCACTGAAATTGTCACAATTCACCCCACTTTTTCGGACGTGGTTCATGTTCGTCTTTGTTGGAGATGGGGAAGAGTATTGTGAGGTAGCTGTGTGTGGGGGATCGTGTGGAGGACTGTGTGGGGAGGTGGGGGTAGCTGCGAGTCAACGACTCGCAGAGAGTGTGCGTGGAATGTGTGGGGGATCGTGTGGGGGGGTGGGAAGGTACTTCGTCTCCCGTTACACTCCTCTCATGCCCAGACCAAATCCCTGCCCAAATCCCTGTAATGTTCTGCTCATCGGCGGCGGCGGTCGCGAACACGCCCTGGCCTGGAAGATGAAGCAATCGCCCCGACTCGGAAAACTCTGGCTGACCGATCCTGCCAATGCGGGATTCGCACAACTGGGAACACCGTGCCCCACGCGCTGGGATCCGAAGGATTCATTCCGTCTCCAGCGTTGGTGTGATCAGCAGAACATTCATCTGGTTGTCGTCGGGCCGGAGGTTCCGCTCGCAGAAGGTGCTGCGGATGCTTTGACATCGGAAACCCGACATGTGTTCGGTCCGACACAGGCTGCAGCACAAATTGAATCGGACAAGGCATTTGCCAAGCAACTGATGCGACAGGCGGCGATTCCCACGGCGGAAACGCGCGTCTTTGATCACGTCGATGCTGCGCGGCATTACCTGGAAACCCACGAAGAACCGTGCGTCATCAAAGCGGTCGGACTTGCTGCTGGTAAGGGAGTCATCGTCTGTAACACACAGGCTGAGGCACTCGACGCGATGGAGCGCATCATGTTGCAGCGTGAGTTTGGTGATGCGGGTAGCCAACTGCTTGTCGAAGAGAAACTCACCGGCCAGGAATTGAGTGTGCTGGCTCTGGTCGATGGCAGACAGATCTGGATTCTCGACCCGGCTCAGGATCACAAGCAGGCGGGCGAGGGTGACACCGGCCCGAATACAGGCGGGATGGGTGCATACTGCCCCACACCACTCATGGACCGATCAACCCTGGAAGTGATCGAACGTGAAGTGTTTGTACCGGCTGTCGATGCGCTTCGTCGGGAGGGCATTGAGTATCGTGGTGTGCTCTATGCCGGCCTGATGCTCACCCCCGGCGGCCCCAAGGTTCTGGAGTTCAATTGCCGGTTCGGAGATCCGGAATGTCAGCCGCTCATGGCTCGACTCAAAGGTGACCTCGTCGAAATTCTCTGGGCGACTGCTACTGGAACACTGACTAACGTAGAGCTGGATTTTGATAATCGCATTGCCTGCTGCGTGGTGATGTGCTCGGAGGGATACCCCGGCTCGTACGAAAAAGGAAAACCAATCACCGGCATCGAAAAAGCACAAGCAATGTCAGATGGTGGAGGTGAAGTCATTGTCTTCCATGCCGGGACGACTTTGAATCAGGAAGGTGAGCTAGTGACCAATGGGGGACGAGTTCTCGGAGTGACGGCTCTGGCAAAAGACCTTCCCTCAGCGCGTGATCTTGCCAACGCAGCCTGTGAAAAGATTCATTTCGATGGAGCCTTCTACCGTCACGATATCGGGGATCGTGTACTGGTGAATTCGTAAGTAACAAATAAGCTGCGCGTTAATTTACAGCGCACTCATACTGCGCTGGAGTTTGGCAATCACCTGCGGGATGATGTCCAGCGCTGCATCCACTTCTTCATCTGTGGTAAAACGCGACAGGCTGAAGCGCACTGCACCGTGGGCGACTTCCGGTTCTATTCCCATGGCCAGCAGGATCGGTGAGGGATCCAGTGAACCGGAGGAACACGCTGCGCCCGCTGATGCACACACCCCCGCCTCGGAAAGCAACAGCAAAATGGCTTCAGCTTCCAGACGGGGAAAGGCAATGTTCGCTGTGTTCCACATGCGCTGAGAATCCCCCCCCACAACCACCCCCCCCACACTTTCGAGAACACGTTTCTCGAAGTTATCACGCAGCTCTTCCAGACGTTTGCGCTCATCAGTCGCCAACCAAGCTTGAGCCAATCGTGCTGCTTCACCCAGTCCGACGATGCCGGGCACATTTTCCGTTCCTCCACGGCGATCACGTTCCTGCGATCCGCCGAGTGATCGTTTGCCCAATCGGATACCCCGGCGAATGTACAACGCCCCCACTCCTTTCGGGCCGTGAAATTTATGAGAGGATAAGCTCAACAAATCAATCGGAAGCTCACTGACATTGGTTGGCATCTTCCCCACCCACTGCACCGCATCAGTGTGAAATCGCACATCGTGTTCGCGGCAGAGTTTGCCGATCGTCTCGATCGGTTGAATCACGCCGGTTTCATTGTTCGCCCACATGATGGAGACGAGGGCAATTTCATCGGCCCGTTTTTTCAGCAAATCTCCCAGTGCATCACACTCCACCATGCCCTGTTGATCGATCGGCAACCAAATTAGTTCCGCCCCATGCCGCTGGGCTTCTTCAAACGAATCCCGTACCGCCTCGTGCTCGATCTTGCTGCTCACCAGTACATTGCGTTTGGGTTGCGCGGCAAACGATCCGAGGATGGCCAGGTTATCTGCTTCCGTGCCGCCGGAGGTGAAGATCAGGTCACGATTTTTGCATCCAATGAGTTTTGCTACTTTTTCGCGCGCCAGGTCAACCTGATGCCGCGCTGTTTGTCCTGCTCGATGGACACTGGACGGATTGTGCCAGTGCTCATTGAGGGCTGTTGACATCGCAGCAACAACTTCTTCGGCCGGCTTGGTGGTCGCATTGTTGTCCAAGTAGATCGTTTGCATACTGATTCAATACAGAATGATCCGAAGGTGAGTTTTATTCATACCGTGCTGTGTTCTTTGAGCAATCCTCTGAGTCGTAACAGTGCATAACCCGTGCCCAATATCGCCAATACGCCACACATCAGGAAGATCCGATTCGCGGGAATTTTCAGAGGATCGGCCGCCAACCAGTACAGCACTGCTCCCAGCGAACTGAAAACGAATGATAAAGCGTTCGCAGTGCCAAGGAATCGCCCCCGTTCGGTGTCGGGCGATAGTTTTTGCAACAGTGCCTGCAGTGGAACGATATAAAAACCGGCAAAAATCCCCACCAGAAGAAGCATGACCGCGACCGACCAATACGTCGGCGTGATCAATCCCAGCAACACGAATGATATGGTCATCCCCACTGCCCCAATGGGAATCAGTCGCGGCTTGATGTGATGGCCGGAGATCAAACCCGCCAACACACTCCCTAAACCGATAGCGATCGCGAGAATACCGAAGAGGTAACTGTTTTCCGTGTAGGTAATTTGCCTACCCTTGAGCGTCAGAATCTGTTGATACTCGGGCAGGATGAGCAGTGCCATCATTCCAATGAGATAGAAAAACGCCCACGCAAATGCGATGATCAGGAGCGGGCTTTTAGCCATCTCTTTCAACGCGATCAGATAGATTCCAAAGGGATTGAAGTCATAACATAGATCCGGATCGCAAGGCTTGAGTCGTGGCATCAAGAGAATTGCCAACAATCCAAAACCGGCAATTATCAAAAGCACTAATCCCGGAATCCACACCACTGGTGAGGTAGATGGATCGGGTACGCCGTTGATCGTGGGGTAATACAGATCAGCAACCGGGCCGGCAATGACGATACCAATGATGATGGCAATGTTGGTCAGCATGTTAAGCGTCCCATTGGCACGACTCAGATCACCATCATCAACAAGTTCGGGTACGACTCCATATTTTGCCGGCCCGAAGAACGTGCTCTGAATGGCCAACAGCAGAAATGCCCCAAGCGTCAACCACAGGTTCTGCAAGTAAAGCCCCACGGCGGCTATTGTGACAATTGGTATCTCCGCAATCTTCACCCCCAGCATGACTGTTCGTTTGCTGTGACGATCTGCCACCTGCCCGGCAAAACCTGAAAGCAGGATAAAAGGAATGGTCAGACAAAGAGCGACATATGACTGACCGCCGGGGCCAAGCTTATTGGCCCACAATCCCGTCGCCACCATTAGAGTCAACACCTGTTTCAGGACATTGTCGTTCGCTGCGCCGAAGAACTGCGTGACCAGCAGGGAAAGAAAACCGCGTTTCAGAAGATTGCTGCGCACGAGTTCGACATCCTGCCCTCCCACACGATTTGGCCTACAGAAAAAATCAGCTACTCGACTCGATTTCTATCCGGCAGAAATCCTTGAGCTCTATAAAAAAACCCGCATCGGGCGGGTAAAAGAATGCGGCTGAGAGGATTCGAACCTCCACGGGATATTAATCCCACTAGAACCTGAATCTAGCGCGTCTGCCAATTCCGCCACAGCCGCAGATTTCATAGGCAGGGGAGTATACCCCCACCTCGATCCGTTGCCAATTCCCCACATTCGGGCACGTATCGGTGTAGTCCACCAACCGCAAATGTCTTACATTGCCACTATGGTCTCCAGGGTGAACCAGCATAGTAACGGACAGCTCGATTCAACGTCCGGAACCACCAGACCAGCGAAAGGCTCATCATGAAATATGTGATCGTTCTTCCTGATGGCGCAGCTGATGATCCATTGACGGATCTGGACGGTAAGACCCCGCTGGAGGCAGCACACATTCCGAATATGGATTGGATAGCGCAGAACGGCAGGCTGGGTCGGATCTGTACCATCCCTGAAGGATTCATCCCGGGAACGGATGTCGCCACATTGTCTCTCTTCAGTTATGACCCCACAGTGTTTTATACCGGCCGGGCGCCGATTGAGGCCGCTGCCCAGCATTTGGCCGTGGCCGACGATCAGCTCATCTTCCGCTGCAATTTCGTCACGATTGAAGACGGCCTGATGAGTGATTTTACCGCCAATCACATATCACAAGAGCACGCGGACCAGCTCATCGATGCGCTCAACGAGTTGTTTGCCGACGATCCCTGCCAGTTCCATTCGGGCGTGTCGTATCGAAACCTCATGCTGGCTTCACAAGCTGATGAGCTGAAGGTGACGTGCCAGGCACCGCACGACATTCCCGGGCAGCCGATTGCAGATTACCTGCCACAGGGAGCCGGCGCCGAGCGGATCATCGACTTGATGGACCGGGCGAAGGTGTTACTCGATTTCCATCCGGTCAACCAGGAACGCATCAGCCAGGGTCTCAAACCCGCCACGAACATCTGGCTGTGGGGGCAGGGCAAACCGACAATCCTCGAACCGTTCTTTGAAAAGTTCGGCCACAGCGGTGCGGTCATCACCGGTGTGGATATTATCCGCGGCCTGGCAGTATGCATGGGCATGAAGCTCATCGAAGTTGAAGGTGCCACTGGCTACCTGGATACCAACTACGCAGGCAAGGGTAAAGCAGGCGTCGAAGCACTGGATAACTATGACCTGGTCGTCGTTCATGTTGAAGCGCCGGATGAAGCAGGGCACGAAGGCAACGCGCATGAAAAAGTCAAAGCCCTGGAAATGGTCGATAAACACATCGTCGGCCCGCTCCTCAAGGAAGTGCGCACGCACGATGACTGGCGCATTCTCGTCGCGCCGGACCACCCCACCCCCTGCACGACCAAAGCCCACTCATCCGTCCCCCCACCGTTCTGTTATGCCGGGAGTGATGTAGATGCGGTTGAAGCTACCACCTTCTGTGAAACCCACGCGCAGGAAAGTGAGCTGTTCATTGAGCACGGCCACAAGTTGATGGGGATGTTTTTGAAATCAACCTAATTCCTTATGAATAGAACAATCAAAAGATGCCAATGGTGCAGCAGCAATCCGCTTGACATTGCGTACCACGATGAAGAATGGGGCGTGCCCGTCCATGATGATCGCGTTCTGTTTGAGTTTCTTATCCTCGAAGGGGCGCAGGCCGGCCTGAGTTGGCAGACCATCCTCAAGAAGCGCGCCAACTACCGGAAAGCGTTCGACCAATTCAATTTCAGGAAGATCGCATCGTATACAGACAAGGATACTGATCGCCTGTTGAACGATGCGGGTATTGTGCGCAACCGATTGAAAATCCAGTCGGCCGTGAAAAACGCGCAGGCTGCTCTGGCGGTTATCGAAGAGTTCAATTCGCTCGACGCCTTCCTCTGGCGTTACGTCGATGGCGAGCCTGTGACAAACAAATGGAAAACCCTTGCGGAGATTCCCGCGAAAACTGTTCTTTCCGATGCCATGAGCAAGGATCTCAAGAAACGCGGCTTCAATTTCGTCGGCTCAACCATCTGCTACGCATTCATGCAGGCCGTCGGCATGGTCAATGACCACACGACAGATTGCTTTCGTTACAAAGAAATCAAGGCGCTAGCTCAATAAGCACAACATGGTGGGTATCGCTCCTATGTCACTCGACCCACCCTACTCGCTGCCTTCACTTGACTTGCAATGCGTATGAATCTCTCACGCAGCTATCGCCAGGCCGTCGCCGACTCGTGCATACTCCGGGGAAGATAATGGGCTGGCTTCCTTGCGGGCATTGAACCAGAACGCAGCGAGCCAGATCTTACTCCCGGCTTCGATCACTGCGGGTATCTCCACATCAAATACGGTCTTTGATGTATTGAGGGCAAAGTACCAGAGAGCAGAATCAGCCGGTGGTGAATCCCCGACGTTATACAGAATCGTTGCTCCCTGTAAGCCAACCGGTTTTCCGCGATTTTCGGTACTGTCTTGATCATACAGGCGCACATTGATCGTTCTACCAATCGTCGAGATGATCGATATATCAGGGGCAGTGGTCGGTGCTGCGATTGGCGAGCGGTGTCGATCAGGTTGAGGTAATCCCAGTTGACTGCGCATCTCATCAGTCGTACCTGGATGCGCCTGGACGATGTTCACCAGCTCCCGCGCCCCGCCTGAGCCGTACATCAGGTTCTCCCGGGCGATATTCTTGGCATTGACATTCGCCTTGGAATTCGTGTTCGGATTCTTCGCCAGGGCATAAGCCGCAGCATACACAGCGTGCAGCGCGTGATATGCGGTCGCTTGCGCTGCATCCAGGCCGAATGATGTCGGTGTTGCAGTGATCCGCGTGTCAAAGTTCTTTGACCAGGCAAGCAGATCAGCATCTTTCTTTGGGGGGAACACAGGTACGGGCATGGTTTTTCCTTTCACACTCTCCCCATGTGGGGGGTATGGGAGAGTGGAGAGAGTGCTGGTGTGAGTGAATTTTCTTTACCACCCTTTTGTTCCAAAGTCTTTTTTTCGTCCGGAAGCGTGTGTTTCATAACACGAATCGTCCAATTCAGACTGACTACCTTCTCAGCAGACTGCGGAAACTCTAAGCAGACTTCTGGGCTTATTCAGGGCTTTCTAAAGATTTATGGGAATTTCCGATGGCTTTTGGGGATTGCAGGGATCTTCCGGTAACTACTGGGAGTTTACCGGGACTGATGAAACCTTCAGGGGGTTCCTAAGATGTTTACCACCGTCCGCATGATCCCCGATTCTCGTCTGCACGTGTATGATGACTACAAATTGTGTGGGGAGAGCGCAACAATTCCCAATTTTTTGTACAATCAGACACACAACATGTGGGCATCGTTTTTATCTCGCTCAACTCAACTTACTCGCTGGAAGCAGAATGTCCTTGGGAGGTATTCAATATGACTTTGAGTAATGAAATTGATCGCTGGCGCAAAGAGATTCGAACAGATCGATACTCAATGTCGATCGGAGAGTGGATAAGTCTTTATGAAAATAAAGAAATAGATATCCACCCAGAATTTCAACGATTCTATAGGTGGGACTCATTGCAGAAGACTCGACTAATCGAGTCGATCCTACTTGGGATTCCAATACCACCAATTTTTGTTAGTCAGCGACCAGATGGCATCTGGGATGTTGTCGATGGATTACAACGTCTTTCTACTATTTATGAGTTTGTCGGGATCCTACGTGATGAGAATGGAAACCATTTAAATCCTCTCTCTCTACAAGAAGCTAAATATCTACCATCTTTGAATGGAAAGAAATGGAACAACCCAGATGACGCGAGTAACTCCTTTACAACTGAACAAAGATTACTCATTAAGCGTTCAGCGATCGCAGCAAGCATAATTCTGCGAGAGAGTGATGAATTGGCTAAATTCGAGTTATTCCAGCGCCTCAATACAGGAGGTTCAAGTTTAACCGCACAGGAGGTCAGAAATTGTATCCTCGTAATGGTTAATGATAGATTCTATAGATGGCTGAAGAGTCTTTCTTCTCAAGATTCTTTCCAAGAATGTATAAGCCTTAGTGATCGTCCAATTGAGCAGCAGTACGATATGGAATTAGCATTGAGGTTTATTGTATTTTCAAATCTGGATCAAGCAGAATTGAATAGCATTGGGGATGTTGGGGTATTCGTAACAAATAGAATGATCACTTTTGCCAATGAATTGAATCAGCAGCAACAAAATGATCTAGAGGAACGATTCAAAGCCACCTTCGATCTTCTGTGTAACACAACAGCTTCAAGTTCATTTCGGAGATATAACTCACAACGCAGTAAGTTTATGGGGGGATTCGTACTTTCCCCCTTTGAGGTAGTTGCATATGGCTTAGGATATAATTGGCCAGATATACCGGAGCCAGATTCTATTGAAGATAAAATAAAAAGTCTCTGGTCCAACAGCACATTTCGTGAATGGTCAGGATCCGGAATAACAGCAACGCGTCGTTTACCTCGCTTAGTACCACTTGGACGCGAGATCTTTACAAGATGAAGATTCGTACTAAAGAACAGCTATCCGACAGACTTAGCGATCAATTAAGCTGGAGAAAGAAAGAACTCTCAGCAGTACTAACAATGGTTATGCAGCGCCGTGAATCCGTTGGATTTAAGAGAGCAATGATACGTTCTGGTATTGCATTATTGTATGCACATTTCGAAGGATTTGTAAAAAATGCTGCGACCCACTATTTGGAATATATCGCATTGCAACGACTCAGATACAATGAGCTAGCAACTCCTTTTCTTGCAATTTGCGTACGTTCCTATATTGGAAATATGGTTGAATCTAAAAAGGCTTCATCGTTTGCACCCATTGTACAAATTCTTGTTAATAATATCTCACAAAGAGCAAAACTCCCATTTAATAAATCCATTGATACTGAATCAAATCTCTCCTCAAAAGTATTTAAAGAGATTGTATGGTGTTTAAATCTCGATTATTCACCCTATGAATCAAAGGAAAAGCTCCTTGATAAAAGGTTGTTAAAAAGAAGGAATTATATTGCTCATGGAGAGCATCTTCAGATAGAAGAAAGCGAATATAATGAGATTCACGATGAGGTGCTATTTATTCTCAATACCCTTCGCAATCAGATTGAAGGAGCTGCGATTGATGAAACGTTTCGCAAGTCCTATTAAATGCATTGCAGAGAGCACAGTTTGTTGAGAAACTTTAGGATTATTTACTCTGTATATTGTGTAATGTAACTGAATAAAGCCAAACTCGATGCCCTTTACCCACCCGACAAGTTGAATTGAGCATAACTCTTTAGCTCTTTGCCCCGGCCATACTTACTTTCGAACTGGCGGTGATCTTGTTCAGTGCCTGGTCCAAGTCGGCGATGACATCATCAGGGTGTTCAGCACCAACACATAAGCGCACGAGATTCGGTGGAATATGGGCGAGCTTTCGTCCTTCTTCACCCTGTTGTTGATGGGTGGAGATGGCGGGGATAGTCGCGACAGACTTGATGCGGCCTAAATCAGTTGCGCGCCAGATGCGCTGCAACGCATCGAACACAACGCGAGTGTTCTCACGTCCACCTTTGACACAGAAGCTCATGAGGTGGCCATAGCGATTCACCGGCTTGCGATAAAGCGGATCGTCCTCTGCATCGACCAGCCACATGTATTTGCTGGCCAAATCATGCAGCGGATGGTTGGGCAGTCCCAAATACTCGACTGATTCAACCATTGACTGATCCTGCAGCCACTCGGCCACGGTCATCGTGTTACGGCTGAGCATGTCCATCTTGCTGCGGATGGTTCGCATGTCATTGAGCGTCAGGATTGCCTGCATGGGATGAAGATTCGGACCTGTGTCGCGGTTGGGTAGGTACTTGGTGTACAAGCAGAAATCCTGCTTCATCGCTTCGTTGGGGATATTGGTGGTGATATCGCCACGGGAGATAATTGCCCCGGCCACACCGAATCCGCTGGTGGTCAGACTCTTGGTCGCAGACTGAACGACGATGTCCACACCATGACAAATCGGTCGCAGCAAGGCAGGTGTTGCCACCGTGCTATCACAAATCAGCGGTAAGTCGTGACTGTGCGCGACATCCGCAACGGCTTTGATATCAAAGAAACCCTGGCCGGGATTGCTGGGCAGTTCACCGTAGAGGAAGCGCGTGTTTTTATCTATCTTGCTCGCCCATTCATCGGGATCGGATGGATCCTCGATCCAGCGACATTCGATACCGCGTTCTTCCATGTAGCGGATGCTGAAGAGTTGGAACGTTCCGCCGTAGCATTGGGCCGTAGCGAGGAAGTTTCGCTTCTCGTGTACGTGCTCTTGTGTGTGAACAAGGAATGGTTGGGTTGCGGCTGCGATGGCTGCCATACCGGAACTTGTCGAGCAGGCACTCGTTTGGCCGTCAAACCCATACCCTTCGAGCAGAGCCAGTGTCCATTCAAGATAGTACGTGCTGGGATTAGCGATGCGCGAGTAACACCAGGTGGGGATCTGGTACGCCAGGGCGCATTCCATTTCATCCGAATCGCGATACGCCTGGCTGGAACTCATAAACACCGGCTCAATGATCGCCCCCTGGTAGTCCTCAATCGCATCCTCGACATTGTACAAACCGTGGACCGCAATCGTGTCGAATTTCCACTTCTTGACGGTGTTTTTGATGTAGTTACCACGCTGTGCAAGGTAGGCATTGTTCTTATCAATGTATGCCTGCATTCCCGGAGTGATTTGAAGTTCATCAGGACTGGACATGGGAATCTCCTGCAAAATCGAAACAGCCCGCCTGGCTGAAACGGAAAAAAGATTGTTCCATCCAGTCTATCGCCCATGCATCCACCAGCCAAGCCTCATCACTGATATACCAATCTTGAAAAGACCCCAGCCAGTTCCTACCCTGACATCGAGCCGAATCTCTCCCACCCGCCGGCACATATCACAGTGAGCACCACTATGCGCTACTACAGCACAAATCGGCAAGTCCCTGACGTCACACTCGCAGAGGCACTCTTGCAGGGACAGGCATCAGATCGGGGCCTTTTTCTCCCCGAGCACTTCCCGCAGCTGACGCATGAAGATCTGCTGAACCTGGTCGATCTCTCATATCCCGAAATCGCCTACCAGATCCTGCGCCGATTTACGCAAGGTATTTTTGATGACGAAACGGTTCTCAGGCTGTGTGAAGATGCGTACACCTACGACATCCCGCTGGAGCACGTGGCCGATCGTCAATATGTCATGCGCCTTGACCAGGGCCCAACCGCATCATTCAAGGACTTCGCAGCGTGCATGATGGCACGCTGGATGGGTCAACTCATGGCTCATGAATCAGGCGAACTGGTCATCCTCACCGCAACATCAGGCGACACCGGCTCCGCAGTAGCACACGCCTACCTCGGCGTGGATCGGGTTCACGTTGTGATTCTCTTTCCGATCGAGGAAGTATCCGACCGTCAGCGCAGGCAGATGACCACGCTGGGCGGCAACGTCACAACCATTGGGATCGAAGGCAAATTCGACGACGGCCAGGCAATGGTCAAACAAGCCTTTGCCGATCCGGAATTGAAGGATATCCGCCTCACCAGCGCCAACTCTATTAACATTGGTCGGCTCCTGCCCCAGGCAGTGTATTACTTTTATGCTTATGTTCGACTGGCAAATGTTAAGGCTGGTGAAGAAGTCATCTTCTCCGTGCCATCAGGGAACTTCGGCGATATGATGGGCGGAGTGATCGCCCGGCAGATGGGCTTGCCGATTCAGAAATTCATCATCGCCACCAACGCCAATGATGAGGTACCTAATTTTCTGCGCACAGGTCAGTATGATCCGGTTATCCCATCGCGCGTCTGCATATCCAACGCGATGAACGTGGGACACCCGTCAAACCTAGCTCGACTCATCGACATCTACGGCGGGCAGATGGATGAAAAAGGCAAACTCATCACGCAACCAGACATGGATCGTTTACGCAAAGATATCTTTGCCGTCAGCATCAATGATGACCAGACCCGTGCAACCATTCGCAGTGCTTACCAACAGCATAAGCTCATACTGGAACCGCATGGAGCAGTCGGTTGGGCCGGGCTGCAGGATTACATCACGAAGGAATCGGTGCCTTCGGATATGCTCTGCATTTCACTGGAGACCGCCCACCCGGCCAAGTTCCCCGAGGAAATACAAGCCCTGGTTGGCATCGAACCTGCAACCCCTCCAAGCCTGGAAGGACTTGAAGAAAGGGATGAGGAATATCCCGTTTTCTCGATTAATTATGAACCGTTCCGCGATTTCCTGCGCAAACAGTTCGCATCATCACCGACAGCTTCTGTTGAGTAAATCATTGTTTATCTGAATATCACCGCTTCGAAAGCAGGGACTCCTGTCCCCCCACACATTGCGCCGCATTCCTTGTCGCTCAACCCTCCCTCCAGTAAGATACTCACACCTCTGTGAAGGGGCGGATAATGGCAAAGAAGAAACAAACGAAAAAATCCACAACTGAAAAAATCTCACCACCGCAGATGACAATTCTGTCGGATCTCGCGGTAGAGGATAGCAATCGCAGTCATCATGAAACGGACCAGCTACAGCTTGGACAGCGCCTCGGGCCGACGTTCGATATCCTGCGACATAAAAACACCGACACGCCCATGGCGGTTGCGATCTCCGGCGACTGGGGTAGTGGAAAGACCTCAGCAATGCGCTGGTTGCAATCCCGTCTGGAAACATGGAGTAAACAGAATAATCGAGATGATCACCCCGCAATACGAACTGTCTGGTTCGATCCCTGGAAATACCACAAACGCGATGATGTCTGGCGCGGACTCATCGCAGAAGTTATTCTTCACTGCTTTGATATCAAGAATCTCAAAGGTGAGAACGCAGTCAAGCGCGTGACTTCTGCTGTCAGAAAATTCGGTTCTCTGGGCAGGGGTTTTCTCAACGCACTGGAGAATATCACAGCCAATCTTGATCTGGCAGGAGTGGAAGTCGAAATAAAGGGAAAATTATTTCGTGATATCAACGATGAGTACCAGAAGGCTGCGCATCCTGAACGGATTTATCTCAACGAGTTTGAGGAAACCCTCAAATCGTGGATCTATGATTTTATCCATGAGAAGAAAGAAAGGCTCATCATCTTCATTGATGATCTGGATCGCTGCCTGCCTGAAGTGACTCTCGAAGTCTTTGAAGCGCTCAAACTATACCTTGCGATCCCCAACCTCATCTTCGTGCTCGGCGTCGATCGCGATGTTGTCGATGCCGTGGTGAAGAAGCACTACTCCGAGCAGGGAGTCGATGAAATCAAGAGTGCTTCCTATCTCAACAAGATGTTCCAGGTTGAACTCTCCATCGCGCCCAGTCAGAAGCACGTTGAGGGATTCCTGGATTATCAGATTGCCGAGTTGAACAGGCGCACTCGACCCGATGGTGATGAGAACGAAACACACGGCTATTGGGCGCGCATGTTCCCGGATGAAGAAGACGAAGCGAAAAATAGAAAAATCACTATCGAGGAAGCAATCAGGAAACTCTGCGAGCACAATCCGCGTGAAGTCAAGCGATTGCTCAATGGTGTTGTGCTCTGGGGTGATGCTGCTACACGATCTGTTGAACCTGATGATGTGAACTTTAAACTGAGGTTTGCCCAGGGTGGACAGGTCTTTCTTGTCTGGCAGATTCTCCAGTATTGGTTCTTCGCTGACCGCAAAGTTGCCAATATGCTGCGCGATGAGAATGGACAGGACTTCTTCAAGCAGTGGTCGGAGATAACAAGGGAGAATCCGGATGTGAATCCACCTGCGTTCAAAGGAGCGCCGGATGAATCCGACAGTTCCGAGAAGCGAACCAGACCCTTGATCGAGATGACCGAACAGAGCGAGGAAGAAACGGATGCGGACGATAAAGAAGCTCGTCGACTGTATGGTGACTTCATCATACGATGGGTCATGATATTTGGACGCAAGGCTGTGAAGGACTTGCTTGGCCATCGCGTCCTCCGCAACCTGATGATGATCCCGTTTGATGGCGATGTGGCGGGCCAGACTGCGGCGACCCCGAAGCAGCGCGATACGATAATTGCTTCTGAGAAGGGTAGCGAGAAGAAGACCCCGGCAGGTGCGATGCCCGACGTGATCAGGGAAGCGACAGCAAGGGAACTTGAAAAGCGACCGGAGGAGCTCTCACCCTTAGATTATACCAGCTTACAGAAACTCGATCTGGTCGGGTCATCCATTACGGACGGGGACATGTTCGCCCTGTCGGGTCTGACCAGTCTTCAGGAGCTTAAACTTGGTGAAACGTCGGTGAGCGACATCAGCGCACTGTCGGGTCTGACCAGCCTTCAGACGCTTCATCTCGAAAGCACGCAGGTGAAAGACATCAACGCCCTGTCGGGTCTGACCAGCCTTCAGGATCTTCGCCTTCACTTGACGCAGGTGAAAGACATCAACGCCCTGTCGGGCCTGACCAGCATTCAGGTGCTAACGTTTTCCGGGACGCAGGTGAGTAACATCAGCGATCTGTCGGGTCTGACCAGACTTGAGATCCTTCACGCTAGCGGCACGCAGGTTAGTGATATCAGCGCCCTGTCGGGTCTGAACGGCCTTCAGTACATATGGCTCAATGACACGCAGGTGAGTGACATCAGCTCCCTGTCGGGTCTGATCAATCTTCAGTCCCTTGAACTCAAAAATACGCAGGTGAGTGAGAAGCAGAAAAAGGAACTGAGGAAAAAAATTCCTGGACTGAAGATTCACGATTGAGATGTGGAATTGTGCTGTGTGGGAGGTGTGCGATGAGTACCGTAAGGTAATGCGTTGCACCCCCCCTCAGTGAAATCCGCAGATTGTCACCACAAGCAACACAAAGATACCCCGGCGAAGCCTCGCCGGGGCTTTCACCCCCCCCCCACACCCAAACCTCCACGCCCAAATCCCCACGCCTTATCACACTACCCCCTCCACATACACGCGCTAGAATACGATGGAATTATTCTCGTGTTCGTGTCTGTAAGGTGGACTGTCATGCATGTGATTGCAGATTTATGTGTTGTACCAATCGGAGTTGGAGTATCAGTTTCAAAGTATGTGGCTGCCTGTGGGAAGATACTTGAGGAGACGAATCTCAAGACGCAGCTTCACGCCTACGGAACCAACATTGAAGGCGAGTGGGATGAGGTGTTTGCTGCGGTCAAGCGATGCCATGAAACGGTCCATGAGATGGGCGCGCCGCGGATCAGTACCACACTCAAGTTCGGCACGCGCAGCGATCGACACCAGACAATGAGCGATAAGATTGAGAGTGTGAAGGCAAAATCATAGCCGACGAGTTATCGCTCGTTCCCGCAATGTGATTTCAAGCCTTCCCGCTCAGGTGACTGGTGATTTCGGACGATACTTCAGGGTCGACATTCTTCCATCGCCATCGGTCGATGTGGTGGCGGTATGACCGGATTCGGATCTTGAGGAATAAGGAATCACTTATGTTGCGCACGAAGTTTTTCGTTCTTTCCGCCACCCTCACAGTTGCGGGCCTGCTTGCCTTTGCCGGGTGTTCTGCGTCTTCTTCAACCGCCTGGCAGGGTGAAGCACCTACCAGTCAACCCAAGTATGAGCACCTCTGGAAACACCAGTATGTGTATTACCCGCATACACAGGTTTACTACGATCCGTACAACAAAACATGGTACTGGAAGGACAATACCGATTGGCAGCACAGTGCCCAGCTCCCGGCGAAGTTCACGATCTTCGGCGATCGTCCCCAGATTGTGAGGATGCCGACCGATCTCTGGAATGAAACGCACTATGCCAAATCTCAATCGTGGCAGGATCAATACGATTACTCCACCTCAGAAACCGTTGCTTCTACTCAAACTCAGACTCAAACTTGGCGGGAATATTCAGAAAGTCAACCGCAACAGCAGTGGCAACAGTCTCAGCAACAGACCCAGCAACAGTCACAGGCGTACTCGCACGGCCTGTGCCTGCCAACGAATCGCAGTCTTTCTTTCACCGGGCAAAACATGACTGGCCGTTATGCGGTGACGAGTTTCCCAACACAGAACACCACGCGGTTAGCCCAATACCAGGTAAATCAAAGGACGCAAACAGCCTTAGTGGAAGCTCAATCAGACGCCCCCGAAAAATAAATCAATCCATTTGGAGGGGAGATGGAATAGGGATTTGGGAGTCGGCTACCCGCCGGCTCTCTTTTCCATTTTTACAGATTACTACTAATTTACATGCCGGCTGAAAGTTGAAGCAGTTTCAAGATGAGAAGGCCTGCGTAGGTGCCCAGGACATATCCAGCCACGGCTAACAGAACACCCACGGGAGCCAGCGTCGGATGAAAAGCGCTGGCAACGATCGGCGCGCTGGCCGCTCCTCCGATGTTGGCCTGTGAACCGACCGCAACGAAGAAGATCGGCGCACGAATGATCTTGGCGACAATCAGCAGGAAGAGGATGTGACATCCCATCCAGATAAAGCCCATCGCCACCAGAATGGGAGTATCGCCGATGGATTTAAAGTTCGCGTGTGCACCAATACTGGCAACGAGAATATAGAGCATCACCGATCCGATCTTCGACGCACCCGCACCTTCCAGGCGTCGCGCCGGCGTAAAAGATAACACCACCCCGATCGTGGTGATCAAAATAAATTTCCACGTGGTGTCGGAGAGGATTGGGCGATGCTCGCCGTTTTCTTTGACCGTATAGACGCTCTCTTCCAATCCGCTTCCCAGCATGTAGCAGAACCAGGCGCCGACGAAGCCAAAGGTAGCGATGATCATAAAATCGGTCATCGACGGGATTCGCAGTGTTTCCGCCTCGTAATCTGAAATGCGATGCTGCAGATCTTCGATAGCGCTGGTATCAGCTCCGGTCCAGCGGTCGATCCGTTTCTGTTGACCGGCTGCGTAGAGCAGCACACCCATCCAGATGTTGGCCACGAACACGTCCACGATGATCATCTTGTCGAACATGGCCTTGGGACACTCTGCGATATCCCCCAGCAGGACCATGTTGGCTGTTCCTCCGATCCAGCTCCCGGAGAGTGCAGTCATTCCCCGCCAGGTGTCGTCGATCGTCTCCGGAGGAAGAAAGGCTTTTGTTGCCAACAGGGCAATAGGAGCGCCAACTACGACCCCGGCCGTCCCTGCCAGGAGCATCACCACCGCTTTGGGACCCAATTTCAATATCCCCGGAACATCCAGTGCCAGGATGAGCAGGAGCAGGCTTGCCGGAAGCATATACGCCTTGATCCATGTATACAGCGGTGAGGTGTCGGGCAGAATCCCGAAGGTGGTCAATGTGGTCGGGATGAAATAGCAGAATACGAGCTTGGGGATGATGCTGAAGATCCGTTTGCCTATTTGGGTCTCCCCGAACCAGAAAATTGCTGTCAGCACCATGAGCAGGACAGCCAATTGACCCATGGGGTGGGTCAAGGGGAATACTGAATTTTCTGTTTCCTGTGCGACTTGAGCAACGACGAGTGAGATCATGCCAGAGCATACCATGCGAGACTGATTCTGATCTACCGGATTTGAGCTATTTCACTGAGACTATCCCGAGAGGAGTGTGATTATCAAAGTTCGTGATGTTCTCGCTTGAAACCCATTGCTCTGTTACGCCACTGCCCCTACCCTTGCCATTCTCATGAGCGATGACATTGGCCATGAGTGCGGACTGGCGGTAATCCGACTGCGGCAACCGCTCAACTACTACTGGGATCGCTACGGCGACCCATTCTGGGGCATGCGCAAACTCTTCCTGCTCATGCAGAAACAGCACAACCGCGGGCAGGATGGTGCGGGACTGGCAATTGTCAAATTCAACACCAGGCCCGGCGAACGGTTCCTCCGGCGGATCCGGAACGATAAACACAATGCCATTGAACGGCTCTTCGATAAAGTGCTGGCAAATACTGAACACCTCTACAAAGGGAAAACCTGGAAAGAACTGACCGAAGACGAACTCAAGCAGGAAAATGATTTCCTCGGCGAGGTGATGGTCGGCCACCTCCGCTATGGCACGTATTCAGGGCATGCAATCAAAAACTGCCACCCGTTGATCCGCAAGCACAACGTCGCCAGTCGCAACCTGGCATTGGCGGGGAATTTCAACATGACCAATTCCCAGGAATTGTTTCAGCGGCTCGTGGAATTTGGGCTCAATCCCGTGGGCGATTCAGATACGCAGGTTATTCTCGAACGCATCAGTTACATCCTGGATCTGGAACATCGGCACCTCCAAACCACGATGGGGCCGGAATCGTTCCGTCAATTGACAGGCACCGAACTCGCATCGGCAATTTCCGACGATCTCAACATTACCCGAGTCATGGAAAAAGCATCAGATGGATGGGACGGTGGATATGTCTTTGCGGGTCTGATCGGTAACGGTGATGCCTTTGTGTGCCGGGATCCCTCGGGGATCAGGCCCGGCTTTTTCCACACCAACGATGAGGTTGTCGCTGCCGCTTCTGAACGAGCCGCCCTGGCCAACGTGTTTGATGTACACCACGATCAGATAGAGCCGATTCAACCGGGACATGTCCTGGTCATCAAGCGCAGTGGGCAAATCGAACATCAGCAATTCACCGAACCGCTCGAACGTCGCCAATGCACATTCGAGCGCGTGTACTTCAGCCGAGGCAACGACCCGGATATTTATCGTGAACGAAAAACACTGGGGCACACTCTTGCTCCCCGTGTTTTCCGTGCCCTGGATCATGATGTGGACCATGCGGTGTTCAGTTTCATCCCCAATACCGGTGAGACAGCATTTCTGGGACTGGTTGAAGAAATTCGGCATCTTGACAAGGCAAGGCAGATCGAATTGCTGCGCCCACGTATCGAATCGGGTGACGTTGACGTCAGAGATCTGGATGCAATTGTGCATCGGCAAATACGTGTCGAAAAAATTGCACACAAAGATCAGAGGCTGCGCACATTCATTACCCATGATCAGGCTCGACGTGATCTGGTCAGTCATATCTATGACATTACGAGGGGAATTGTGCAGCCGGACGACACGCTGGTCGTGCTTGATGATTCCATCGTGCGGGGAACAACTCTCAGAGAATCCATCATCACGATCCTCAGCCAACTCAACCCGCGAAAGATTATGATTGTTTCATCAGCCCCACCGATCATGTACCCGGATTGTTACGGCATCGACATGAGTCAATTGGGACGCTTTATTGCCTTTGAAGCCGCAGTAACATTGCTTCGCGATCGTGACGAAGATAAGCTGCTGGATGAAGTTGAGGAGCTTTGCCTGCAGCAGGAGCATCTGCCACCGGAGAAAATAACAAATCACGTTCAGCAGATTTATTCACGTTTCACGCTGGACGAACTCTCTGACAAGATTGCGGAGCTGGTCCGCCCAACTTCCGTTCCGTGGACCGGTGAGATTCAGGTTATGTACCAGAGCGTGGAAGGATTGCAGCAGGCTATGCCCGCTCATACCGGCGACTGGTATTTCACCGGCCGCTACCCCACCCCCGGCGGCTATAAAGTGCTCAACACCGCATACCTGAACTGGCGACGTAATGAGGACGTGCGGTCGTACTGATAGACAGCATTGACGTTGTTTAAGTCCACCGTTACGCTATTTGCCGTGGATTTTACATTGATTTAATGGACCTGTTTGGGGAATAACTCACATGCGAAAATATATGTTTTGCATCTTCGTCGTATTGGTATTGTTCTTATTACATCATCAAGTTGAGGCACAGAATGGAGATGATGGTGAAATAATTGTCATCATCCCGCTCAAGGGGCAAATTGGATTACTGCTGGGTGAAACGGAAAACGCAGCTAATAGTTTTGATGCACAACTTGTCGAGCAATGTTTAAAGAAAGCTGTACAAAGCAATGCTACACGGTTGATACTTGTGATCGACAGTCACGGTGGCTACCTGGGGGAACGTGATCGAGTATATGAGGTCATCGAAAATTACCGCACTGAGGATCTTGAGATTATTGTTTACGTGAAGGAAGCGCTTGGAGCGATGACGATGATCGCCCTGGGTTGCGATCAACTCTACGTCCACCCTACAGCCAGTATTGGGGCGGCTGCGGTTGATCGACCACATACCCATCGTTGGACACGGGCTGAGCTTGATGCCTTTGATAGTGCTGAAGCGGCTCATATTCGCAGCGCGCTCACCCATGCAGGACGTCCACCTGAATTGGCAGATGCACTGGCCATACGCAATACAACCTTGTGGTGGAGTCAAGCAGATGGTTATTCCAATACTGGCGACGGGAGCGATGCCATTCGTCTAACTGATGACAACATGGTGCTAACACTTACTGCTGATCAAATGTTACAGATGGAAATTGCTGATGGGTCTGCCGATTCGGCCGATGAGTTAGCCAAGAGACTCTTCGGTACGGTAAGCGAGGTAAAAGATATCAGTAGATTCGTAATTGATCGTGGCAAGAGAAGACGCACAATCTACCGTGATGTAGAAAAGGATTATTTAACCTGCTTTGACTTGCTGGAAGAGATGAGAGATCACCTTGAAGAAATCGACGGTCATTTTGACGGCATCAAAAACCTTGAGCGCAGAATTCGTGATACTTCAAGTAGTAGTTTCAGGCAATCACTGGAAAATGATTTGGAGGATCGAAAATCTGACCGTGATGCCTGTATCAAAGACTTTCAAAGTTGCTCAAAAAAATTGAAAAGTTTTACCAACACGTTTAGCCGTATCAGCAAAAACAAGAGCGCTCCAATCAGTATTGATGAACTGGCTCTCTGCAGACTCCGTAAACTTGAAGATGCAGTGATCACTCTCCGGCGTGAACCCAGACAAGACAATGTTGTTCGAGAGTATCTCAGGATCATTGAGAGGCTCATTGAATCCTGGGAAGATTGTGAAACTCAAATCATCATCAGGTCATCGAAAGTGCGGCAATAACACTCTCATATCTTTTTTTGCTTACGGAACACAACGAACTGGAACCACCACCGGCAATATGTTCGGGTAATGTTCGATGAAATACGATCATATTGAGTGGTAAAAGTGTAGTTCCCTTAATTACTCCTGTAGAAAGTCCGATTACCTCGATAGGCACATCCCGGCTGAGCCGGGTGTGGTACAGGAACTATGCGCAGCCACTGGCTTGCATGCCAGAGGAGATCTGACGTGAACAA
>JANQEQ010000156.1 GCA_028278245.1 Phycisphaerales bacterium
CACACATACCCCCCCACACGTACCAGTCGGTCGTTTATTGTGATTCGTATGAATCACGTGCGCACTGTCTTGCCGAAGTAAACAGTCAGATTACCCACCTTCGCCACTTCGCACCGCCCGATCGTAAACATGGGCAATATCCGCATCATCGCTCATCAAACCGCGGCATGCTTGCAATCACCGCAGACTATGTACGTCATATTGATAGTAACTCATTGGACAATCGATCACGGCTCCACATCCACTTCTCCTTTTTTGCAACAGGATTGATGAAAGGATTCATGAATGCCGGAAGCTGGAAACGATTTCTATGAATAACTACCTGTGATCAATCTTGGAGAATAGTTGAGGTATGATGGAGTCGTTGAAATCCCGCAGGAAAAATTCTGGATGCACCGTTCATGCGCAAGTCAAGCGCTTTGGCACACCTCATGCCAATGAACTGTATCTCAACATCCGCCCGACAGAACATGCAGGGACATCGACACAGGCAGCGGCACTCTATCGATCCGCCGTCGAGATTCTCCAACAATCCAACGCACAAATTCTCAGTGAGCGGATCTTTACCGAATCGGAATCCATCTCCGATATTCAACAGGCACGCGGGGATTATCTGGGTAGTTTCAATGATGGTGTCCCAGCAACAGTGCTAACCGCACCTGCGTCGAGAGATACACATATTGCCGGCATTCAGATCCACGCAATTACCGGTAAGTCCACACCTCAACCGCTGATTCTAGATGGAAAACATGTCGGCCGTTCTTATGAGCAGGACGGCCGACAATGGCTCTTCATTTCTGGATTAACTGCACCAGAGAAAGGCTCAAACGAATTACAAGCACGCGCAGTTTACCATCAAGCAGCTCAAATTCTGCATATGCATAACATGAATTTCCGTAATGTTGCGCGCACATGGGTTTGGATTCGCAATATTCTCGATTGGTATGACCAGTTCAACACTGCTCGTACAGCATTCTACCAGCAGGAAAACCTCGTCGATAACAACGGCGAATCACATTACCTCCCGGCAAGCACGGGTATCGGTGTAGCCCCGGCTGACGGCGGCGCTTGCGGGCTTGATATTATCGCGATCAGTGACGGCGACAAATCGATCCAATCCTTCCATTCGAGTCAGGATCAGAATTCCGCATTTTCATACGGCTCTGCATTTGCCCGGGCCGTGACTGTGCCGATGCCCAGCGGACCTGCCCTGCTCGTTTCCGGCACGGCTGCTATCGATCAGAATGGACTCACCGAACATCACGGTGACATAAGAAACCAGATCAGTGCCACGATTCAACACATTCGCGCATTGATTGACGATGCAGGATGGGATGAGAAGCAGATCACCAGCGCGATTGCATACTCCAAAACTCCTCAGATCGCTCGCATCTTTTCTGATGAGTGGTCTGAACTCAATTGGCCGCGTGTGGAAATGATTGCCGATGTCTGCCGTGATGATCTGTTATTCGAGATGGAAGTCACCTGTGCAAAACCATAATATGACTGCAAATCATAATTCCGTGACTACATTGATATGTGATAGTAATTGGGGAGTTTTATGTTAGAATGCTCATTGTATGCAGAGTATGCCTCTTGAAATGAATGAACATGAACATAAAACAGTCTCTTCTTTCATTCTCAAAGTGAAGCGACATCGGTACCGTTATATCCTAACTACCCCCAAGAAACGTGGACTAGGGCTTGATCGTCTAAACCACTGTGCCGATCTTGATTCACAGTATGTGGAGTGGCTCCCTAGCAACGCTGATGTTGTCGGGATGTTGAAGAAGAAAGGTAGCCCCAATCAAGTTTATATAATATCAGCGGCATCTGAATTAGATGGAACTACACATTCTTTATCGGATGCAGTCGAATTAATAACCAAATATGGATGGGGCAGTATTCTTTCCTGCATTCCTGGAGAGCTTGCGTATTACTATGATGAGTGCGGAGAAAGAAGAGCATTGCTAAAGAAATAAATGTCGATTCACGCTTGCGCGGATCCGATCTACGAACTGTATGGTATTCTTCTCCCGGGTACGCGTTCTTGACGCGGATTAACGCTACTTCAGTACTTGTCGTGCTCTTCGTTTTATTCGCATGGTCCCCACAGACCAAGGATGGCGAAGATATCGTCAATGTTAACGGTGCAATCTTCGGTAATATCACCTGCACAATAAGGTGGGCATGGATCGGGACATTCACCCCACAAACCAAGCACTGCGAAGATATCATCGATGTTAACCTGATCATCGCCGGTCAAGTCAGCGGGGCAATCATTCTCAACTACGCCCGGCATGTGCATGACGATGCAATGAACGGCTCCGGCAGCATGAATAATGCTCGAACAATCAACCTGAATGATTGTTCTATCTTCAAATGCAGCTTGAAAGACGGCTAGTGCTTGTGCATTTTGTGTGCTGTAACCGTTGAATTCGGGCAGGAAAACCATATCGTTCATGATGACTGCATTCGTGTAAGTGTAATGTGTCCAGCCGGAACTCCAACCCGGTGTGCGATGCACGGTATATCCTCGCGAGATCAGATCAGCCACTGCATTTTCCGTAATTGTGTAGGGTTGACCGGTGGAAGGAGAATACTCGCCGATGATAATTTCATCGTCGTCAACAGGGAGCATCCACATGTCGATATGTTGCGTGGAATCGAAGGATGTGGGAAAACCGGGATAAATCGTCAGATCAACATTTTGATATTCCAAGTAGAGTTGCTGCACATCAGCTTCACTCATGCCGGGATTCTCATCGAGGATGAGGTCGGTCATAAACGCATCGCCGTTGCCAAAGAGATGGAAGTTGCCGCCGCCGTGGTAGAGGGGAATGTCGTATTGCGGAATGCCCATTGAGGAGCTGATGTAATCGTTGAGCAAGTTGTCGTTGGGACGAGGACGGTTGTAAGTATGATCTATGATTGCCTGGCTGCCATCTTCAAAAATGAAACGCGGGCCGTAATCCCTGATCCACACTGTGTCGGTTACTCTGACTACGAACTCAACCTGGTTCATGTCCGCACCCGCTCCAATCAGAGTGCCGGACACGCTGGACTGTTCAGATGATGAATCCACGACGACATAGCAAATGGCTTCGGGATCCAGGGTCGTGATGTTCACCACCATCTCCGTGATGAGATCGGTATATCCTTCCCAGGCAAAGAAGATGCCTTCGTTGTAGGCGTATTCCGGCGGGCAATACACGGATCCTGTCGGAGGAGCGAACCTTGTGGGCAGTTCCAGCGGTGGGAGAAGTTTCTCTTCCTCAGTGAGATAACGAGGAAGCGATACCGGCTCGTCTGCTTTGACCTCCGGCTGCTGGGTAACGGGCTTTGCAAGAGCGGAATTGCTCGCAACAATGACTGCAACAAGTGACGCAGGGATGATGGTTGAGATCGATTTCATCCGTCGTCCTCCTCCTGTAGGAATTAGTACACGTATATCACTCTTCGGCTCCATCCCGGAATAACACCAATAGAAACCTAAAGAGGACAGAACTATCGAATATTTTAGATTACCACGCTATTCCTGCTGGGTCAAGCATTTAACCCCCCCCCACACACCCACACCAAGCCCTACACTGCTTCCCGCTTAAGTTTTGATGCCCCAAGCTCTCTCAGATACATTATCCCCTGACGTTGTGTCGGGTGAGTTGGAAATCTGAGTGTCAAAATGGGTGATTATGTTTCGCGTGAATTGCGATTGATATCTGCTTTGATAAGGCGTTCACCCTGTTCCGGTGTGATTGACCCCTCAGCGATGTAAGCTGCTATTTCACGTCGACTCCGTTCACGCGATGTATTGTTGATGATCCGGGTGATTGCGTTGAGCAGCATTCCGATGATGAAACACGCCGCTATAGCTGCAAAGAGGAAATGATCATGGATGATTTGAAGTAAGTCCTGCATCACAATGTCCTCCACCTTCGTCTAATTCGACCCCTGCACAAACCTTGTTAGGGAACCGGATTTTGATTTTCTCTGCATTCTACTTTCAACTGATTCGAAATTGAGTCTGATAAAGCTTAGCACAGCTTGTTGAAACAGCACGTCCGGTTCAGAAGCAGGTAGGACACGATCCTGGTTCCAATGGAGAATTCATCGCTCATATTGTGACTGCCAATGTTCTGATTGTATGAGCAACAGCCAATACCAGACCCCAGATCGTGGGTAGCCACGGATTTCAACCCCAGTTTATGGTATGACAGCATTCGCTGGTGCAAACACGCAAAGTCTTGTGTCCACATTAGTTATCTCTTGATCGTCTCACTGACCATTAGCCGATTATCATTCCTCAGAGGGAATTCAGACGGAGTTGACTCATGGTGAACAAGCTGACACTGATTGATCATATCCAACAGATAAATGGTTCTGCTCCGGCTGACTGGTTGGCGCTTTTTGATATCTCGGCACTCAATCGATATCTGGAACATCTCCAGTACTCGCTCGAACCCCGCGGCAGAGGAAGTACATGGGTACGACAAGCAGAAACTCCAGCAATCGTCACCAGTGAATCAGATATCTAATCCCCCCACCCCCCGCCACTCCCCCCTCACACACATTCCCCCACAGTTTTCACTGTACAATCTAACATCACACCCACTCCCCAAACGGGTGAATTCACAAATATACCATTAGCAATAAAATGGCATGTGAAAGCAAAACCAGCGGTTTCGCTCCTGTAACTATTCCAATTTCTGGCCCGCTTCCTCTCTGCTTCCCTCATCCGGTCCGACACGTTGCTTGAGGGCAAGTAGCTCATCATAACGGCGTTTGAGAACGCGTAATTCAAGTAACGACCTCACGCGTGTAAGCAATTCCAGCTTGTTTACTGGCTTGGTTATGAAGTCATTGGTACCGCATTCGACTGCTCGCTCGAAGTCGCCGACCTCGTGGAGCGCGGTGACCATGATAATGATGACATCGCGCGTCTGGGGATTTGATTTCAGCTTCTGACAGACCTCAAAGCCTGACATGCGAGGCATCATCACATCAAGCAGGATGAGATCGGGTACATGTTCCTGGATGTTCTCTACCGCTTCCACCCCATCGCGAGCCGTCCGGATCGTACATGGCAGATCCTCCAGATAAGCCTGCATAAGCTCCAGATTTTGTACATTGTCATCAACGATCAGGACAGAAGTACTGCCAAGATCAGAATCACCATATTCCTGCTGTATCGACGATTGAGAATGAGTTGAGGATGAAGGAGAGGGCATAGGATCACCAATCTGGCATCAGGAAAATCGAGTCAAATTGATCAAATCGAAGAACTCCGCGCTGGAATGACAGATTCTCACAGAAATCTGGATACACGCTACTGCGGATCCTACCGGTATTTAGGGATTCCGTCGACGTAAACGGGGAAAACAGGTCAGAGAAACCACCATAGATTACTGGAATCAGGCAATTGTTGTTCCAATAATACCCATGATTGAGCGTTGAACAGACACGGTGTTCCATTCGTATCAACTCTAGCCATACTGTGAATATGGGTAACTTTACCCGAAAGACCTTGATAAATGCCAACCTCTCCGACCTATCATCGACTTTCCTGGATTGATCGTTTCAACAGCCCGACGATCGAAACGCTGCGGCTGGATCTCCCCCCCGACGCGCAGGAAACATTTGACGATTTTCACCGTCAACTCATGGCTATCGAGGGGATTCAGGCTGTTCCCATCTGGTATGGGCATTCATGGTATTGGGCGATCGGGTACACATGGGGCGGCTCCGGTGTACCGCTGGCTGTTCTCATTCCAAATCCTGAAGACCTGCAATTGGCGATTCAATTCGATCGTGACCTGATTGAATCGATGCCCATGGATCGAATGAAACGTGCGGTCCGGGATGGACTGGATCTTGCCCGTGAGCCGTTTCACACCCAGTGGGCGGTTTGGTCTGTTGCAGGTACGAAACTCGTGGATGATCTGCAGGATGTTATCGAACGCAAACGTCGACACTTGGCTTCCAAAGCCGGATGATCCAACGACCGAAGTCAATCACTCCATTGGCTCTGCAATCCACTGTCCATGGCGGTAGTAAGGTCTTGATGCATTGACACCAAATGCCTCACCAAGGTTTTCCAGATCAATATCAATGAGCGGCATGCCTTTCGATACCAACAGGTAATCCGACCACGTACGCTGCTCACCAGCAAGCAATGCTATTTCAATCCGAAGCATGCGGATTAATTCAGATTCAAGGAGTGACGGCCTTACTCTTCCACGATGACTACGACACTCCTCGAGAAAATGCTCTGCACCTCCCGGGAGATAATGAGAAACAGAGGTCAACAAACGACGTGCTTGCGGATCCTGCAGTGTGGAAAGGGCGCGGGAACCCTGCCCCGTACGGAAGTAGCTGAACGCTTCTGCTAACGACAATGCTGTGGATAAGTCTGCGCTAGCCAGCGATGATGAGTTGAGTGGTTGACGCATAAGGCTGTCAGATCGCGAATCTGTCAGCAGTGATGCCAGGACAGACATACGACGCTTCTCCAGTGGATCATCAGATAAATTCGCCAGCGCCAGACATGATCCCGGACCTAGATGCATCGGATCCAACGCGCCTGCTAAGCGGAACAGGTGCTGCCCCAGAGCCAAGGCAGTTTCGTCGTCTGCTTCATCAATCACATCTTCAGCCAATTCATAATAAGCCAGGGGTAGATCAGGTTGTAGTGAGTGCAACTGCACTGACCATCTTGCATGTACGGTTGAATCCACCTGACCCGCTGTTTGTATTATGAACGTAAAACCAATCAGAACTGCACAAATGCAAATGAAAATTAAAGTGTTTCTTTTCATGATTGCGGCTCCTAATGTTCCTGATCGATCACGTATTTCCATCGCAATTGCCAGAGCGTTGCAATATCATGTTCAACACGCACTGCCTGAGACAGGACGTGAGAGTAGTGCTGTCTTTGCTGCATTGACAAATTGTAGTGACGGGTTAACGCATGAATAATATCGGGATACCTCACCGCAGTCTGATATGTCAGATAATCCAGGATCGTCAGTTGAGCTGCAACAAACTCCTGCAATGGATCTTCCGCTAATCGTTGACGAATTCCCCGACGCTGTGCCAAGACTGGAAGATCAGCTGGGATGGAATGTGCTGCAGTCAGGAGATTGACCCGTCTGAACCAACTATCTGCAAGCTGATGAACTGCCTGGTCAGGAGTATCAACAGTCGTTGTTGAGCCTGGTGAGCCGGAGATAATATCCAGTCTGGATAGATAACTGTCAGTCAGCTGCGCGGTCAACACATCTGAATGAGGTGCTCCTCCCTGATAGAGTTCCAAAGCATGACGTGCAAGTGCTATGCGCGCTTCTCTATTCCATGTTTCACTACCGGAAGGAGGAAGCGTGTAGCCGGTGAGTCGATGAATCAGATCAGAAAGTTCATAACTCAACAGAGCGCCATGGAATTGATCGAGCATTTCCAGCGCTACGTTAGCTCCTTTGGAAAACCTTTCGATCAATACAGTGCGTGCCAGAGTTCGAATCTCGTGAGATGCTCCGCGGTATACTTCACGAACAAAGGTTGCAGCATCGATAGGACCAAGGTCCGTTTTCTCTCCCGATCGTAGATTCTGGAGTAGCTGCATCTTTTCATTACTGCTTCGTCTTACCTGATCGTATTCATCAGTCCAACGGCCCTCTGATCCCAATTGCTGTTGATTCTGCTGATGAATCAATCGCTGAGGCAAATTAAACTGCCTATCAGAAGTCAATTGAGACAAATTCTGCATAATCTGTCGCGCTTGTTCATCCTGCTGATATGCTAACGAGAGTGCTGCAGCATTCAATTGGCTCCAGCTCAGTAATGAATTCAAATGCACGACTGATGTGAGTTGTGATTGAGAATCAGGCAATTCAACAGTAAGGCGAGCATAAAGTATGAGCCATTGCTGCACGAGATCGATATTTATCTGCGGTAATTCAGGAGATGCACCAGATGCCGCTGTTTCTTCAATGCTGGGCCAGTGATGTTCAATCGCATCACGTATGCGGTTACGGAAAGCGAAATTCCCATCGGCTGGAAGTACCATTGTTTCATCCAACCAGTCAGCCCAATCAGTTTGGGCCAGGAGGCTTGTGAATACCCAGAGGTCGTGCGTGGTAATTGCTTCCTGATCCGCAAAGAAATTTATCACCTGTTGTTTTACATTCGCATCATGATTGTAATCAACCATACTCAGTAATCGACTCAGTACATTAATGGACGGTCCGGGATTTGATAGATCAACATTCGACAGCATTATTGCCTTGATAGCACGCATCAAGGAACCTTGTGTTACGTATCCATCTGACACTTCTCGCTGCGCCACCAGCCACATTTCCCACAGGTCATAAGTATTGGGATCATATTCTGTGACTTCTACGAGGCGACTAATCGCCAAATCCAACCATTTCTGCGCAAGAAATTGCTCATTCTGAAATTCTGAAGGTGGAATATTGAATACTGATTCAAGTTGTCGTCGTGCTGCCTCGACAACAAGCGGTGGTAACAGCTTTGATTGACCGAGATGCGAGAGAATATTAACTTCCCAAGCACCACGCCATAGATCGAGAGAGTCAAGACCACGAAATTCAGGAGGATTCAGTTGAATCAATAAACGATCACTCACCTGAGGCATGTCGCCTGCTGCAAACATAACCTCTTCCACACCCCGCTTCAGCGCACTACGAGTACTCCGATCTGCCAATACCCACCCGATAGATGCTGTATCCACAGCATATTCCCAGTCTTTGAAAACTGATTCGGCTGGGTCGTCCGTTAGACTCAATCTCCTCGCCAGCTCATCGAACAGCGCAGGCAATTGCGGACATTCATCGGCGGCATCCGCAGCCTCAATAGGGAGGCTGTTACCCTGGAAGGTGGGAAATTTTTGGTAGATTGCCAGCCTGCTTGCCGTGGTCGAAGAAACAGAACCTGGTATATCTGATGGCGATGATTGGTGAGTATAATCAGACACTCTCGGAGAAACGGAAGGCAGAACAGTCGTTTCCGCTTGAGGTAGCAGCAGTTGTAAGGATAACACCCCGAAGAGTATAGTCACTGTAGCAAACAAAATGATTAACTTCACAGTGGCCCAATAACTCTTCCTGCGAAGTTCAGGCGTCCAGCGCTCTGCCAGTGTGATGGTTGTATGTGAAGCAGCGCTAGGTGGTGGTGACTCATATTGATAATGAGCGTGCTGTGCCGTGATCTGCTTTACATCCAGGCGTGGTCCACCACTCCCTGCATAATGGGATAAACCGGTAATAACCTTGATCAACCCATCCACGGAAACGCCGTACTCCGCTGCAAGCGCAACAAGTCGACTGCGGCTTGTTGAATTCCATCCACCGCAACCGATGAGAATCGCAAGAACATGCTGATCAAAAGGAGTGAGTATCGGTGATGTTGAAGATGAACGATCCGTAACAAAACTTGATCGTGGTGTACCGATCGTGGGTGGAAAGTGATCCGGTTTGTGCGGATCGCTGGTCATGCTGCGATGCTCTCCTGACCATACAATAGAAATCGAACGGATGCTTCCAGTCGGCGATCAATTCTCGCATCGAGTACTCGTAATCGAGCACCCCAGGGATCAGGGCCATACTCTGGATGAAGCAACTTATGTTGATCCATCACATTACGTGCACGTATTGGATCGGTGCGGGATAACAGATCAATCACATTGAATTTTGCTTCATACCAATCACCTCCTCCTTCGGGAAGGCCTGCAACCAACAATCGCCAACATTCCAATGCACGATCAGGATCGTCAAAGGCCCCGTTCAGAATTGCAGTAGAACGCAGGAAATGTGCATTTCGAGGATGGTCGAGAAGAAGCTGTTCAAAGAGTGATAACGATTGTCTTCCATCAACTTCCTCACCAATACGTTCCCAGCGAGTTAAGTACGCCTCAGCCACGGCAGTTTGTATGGATTGCTGCGTTCTGCTCAGCTTCTGATCATCATTCTCATCATCTTCATCGAGTACTCGCTGGCCAAATTTTATCATTCGATCCACTGCAGCAATGCGAACATCCGTTGGTGCAGTTTCATCACGCCAGGAAAGACGGGCTTCCCTGAGCATCGCTTTTTGTGATCTTACAGACCAAACTGATGAATTTGAATTTTGATGGAGTTGATCCGACACATAAGCTGCTTTCGTTGTATCGTCAATTAAAAGAAAATATTGAACTCGGCGATAATCGATCTCATCATGATGGACTGAGAAATCAGCATCAGAATGGGATTCAATTTCATCCCATGCAAGCAGAGCGTTTTTCGCTGCTACTGAACGCTTGACTGATTTATCGAGTGATATTTCCAAAATACATCGACAACGGGTGTTGAATTGCGCCACTGTCACAGGATCATCAATTGTAAACTGTCGTTTATCATTTGAAAGTAAATTGCCAGCCACTGCGAGATACTCACTTCCTATCGACATGCGCTGCTCTGGAGCAGCCTGTCGAAACAGTTGGTATAGCATTCTGGCAGCACGTTCACGCGCACGCTGATACATTTCTGAGCCAGGTTCAATACTCAATAGCAGTTGAGCTTTCTCAATCGTTGGAGTACCATCCAACGTCGTTTGTTGATAGAGCAGTCGAGGTGTATATTCACTTTGAGGGAATTGAAGCAAGAAGTGATCGATCAATTGTGCGAGTTCATCTGTCAATAAGGCCTTTGTATCTTGCTGATCCTGGATAGCCTTCTGCAGGCTCACCACTGCCATCCATAACGCTTCGGGTGCTTCTCTTGCGGGAAGTTTTTCGGACGCTTCGATGAACAGTGTCTTTGCCGGGATAAATTGACTCTGGAAGTAGTAACACCAGGCCATAAGCTGTTGGCAGGCAGCGGACATCTCCATAAACTGATCCGCATCGGATTGAGTTAGCGCAAGTTCAAATTCATCGATAGCGACCTCGTAATTCTGCTGCAGGTATGGATTAAGAGTTGGTTCATTATCATCGTGGGCATCCCGTGCATCCTGATATTTCAACACGCCGTTGACGTACTGGAAAATAAAGCCTGATCCGCCCAGAGCATTCAGGCCGTATCGTTTGGCAAGATCCAGGATGTGAGGCAATTCTCCGCGTACCGCCAACTGCTCCAATACCTGCTGCAGGAGTTCATCCACGGATCTTGTACGTTTGCGGGATTCAAGTGCAGATACTGCTGCCAAACGCAACCATGAAACCGGTACCGGCTCTGCATCGGACAATGAATCTTCAAGTACCAGATGAGCAGCAGTGAAATCATCATGGGCAAAATAGATCGTCATCTGCCATGCGGGTAGCGATTTGCGGAGTGGTGCAAATGCCTGATCGTGATCAAGCAGGCTGAGCCAAGCCAAAGCCGTCGATGATGAACTTGTGAGTGACTTGCACAGAGCAAGCCCGAGGATTGCACGCGCAAAGGACTCACTACCACGTAAATCCAGGGATACTTCATTGGGTTGGGGATGTGTAGATTCAATCCCAAGAATCTCAGCGAATAACGGCACTGCTACGCGTGCATTGTCGGGGCGGTCATGCAGATAGGATTGGTAATAAAGCGCCCAGGCGTTGAGGAATTTGCATTGATCCAGCAATCGATGAACACGATCAGACTCATCTGTCAGAATCGAAATCTTTCTGCCGCGCTGACGACTAATTCGTTTGTCGATCAGTTCGATTTGATCTGCTAACTGGTGTCTGAGTTGTACCAGTTGTGGAATAACTTCAGTAAGAATCTCTTTGGCTCGTGTGACTTCATCATCATCAGCAAGACGGAGGCGATGTTGTTCTGCGATAGTCTCTGCAGAACGATACGAACCTTGCAGGAGTGCCAGGCGAAGTTCTCCCAGATTCTCATCGGGTGCCAACTCCAGCAAGCGACGCGAGCGTTGCTGTAGTTCCAAACGACGGGCGGGATCTTCAACCTGCTCGAGTAAACGCGCGTATAGTGAAGTTAATCGATGCAGCAATGCCTGTCGATCATCGCCCTCAGCGCGTTCCAATTCACTTTCAAGATGAATTGCCAATAACTCATCGAGGCTGTGCTGATCGAGATAATTTGCCAGTTCATCGGCATTTCCTGGTAAAGAAAGTGGAATCCAAATGCTGATCAAGACAAGTAGCCACAACCATAATCGGAAATGATCACGAAACAGGAACATACGTCACCTTCGTAAATCCTGCATCGTGCGCTGCCTGGAGCGCCCCCACGGCAAAGCCGATCGGAACCTGATCCTCAACATTAATAAAGATTCCCGGCTCCTTGGGAAGGGGCATGAGTGCAGCCTGCAAATCCGTCGAGATTGTGAATTGTTGATCAGATAATCGGTAAGTGGGCAATCCCTCCATTATCAATACTTCAATTCGTTGGGGTTGAAAATCCTGCTGTGCTGCGGTTTCATCAGAACGAGTTTTTAGCAGAGGAGTGAGGCGATCTTCAGGTCGAATCAAAACCGTCGTCACCATAAAGAAAATCAATAGAAGAAACGTCACATCAATCATGCTCGCTAAATTGAGCGTGAAGTTTTCGACGTTAGTCCGGGATGACTTTGTACGAATTCTCATAGCGAAAGACAACGAGTCATTCAAGGAATCTCCGTAGCGATGCGGGCAGCACCGACTCCCATGTGCTGCAATCGTGTTACGACCCGGTTAAGCACGGCTGCATCACAGTTACGATCAGCACGAATAAGCACTCGCACCTTTTCTGCATTTCGGCCACGAGCACGTTGAATTTCTTCTTGTACCAGTAATTCCAACCGATCCAGTGTCACATATTCTGTGGAAACAACAATGTTCCCTCCCAACGTAATATTGATGACAATCCCTTCCTCTTCGGGTACTCTATTCTGCTCTCCCTGCTCCCGTGGAAGTTCCACTTCAGCTCGTGTTAGTTTGGCAAACTGTGCAGTCGTCATAAAAAATATAATGAGCAGGAAGACTACATCGATCATAGGTGTGATCTGCACTGCAAGGTGTCGAGAAGGATGTAGTCGATGATGAAATTTCATACTTTCAGGTTCATCATGGTTCAATAAATGAATATTCAGCCGTTGTTCTGTACTCGAGGCGTAATAACTGATCCAGGTTGCGTCGGTCGAGGCTGAGCTGTTGACTCCAGATGTAAAGTGAGACGTTCTATTTCCATCGCAGCTTCTGAGCTGATTGCGTCAATGCGATTGCGGAAGAAAGTAAAGAGGGCCAAACACGGAATAGCCAGGATCAATCCCATCAAAGTCGTCACCAGAGCCATACTGATATTGCCGGCAAGCTCCTCATGACTATCAAAGCTGGTGGAGAGAGTGCTGAATGCCCCTACCATTCCCATCACTGTTCCCAGTAATCCTAACAGTGGTGCTATGGTTCCGATGACCTGTAGCGCATCAGTTGAGCGAGAGAGTCGTGCCGTCTGATCTTCCCCTGCTTCTTCCAGAGCATTCTTAAACTCGAAAGCACCGAATGCTGATTTCTGGAAACGTGTTAGGCCGGCTGCCAAGATTCGAGTAAGATATGAATCGTTCTCTGGACTCAGGCAATACTCCAGCGCGTTGACCATATCACCGCGAGCGAGCATACCATCCAACTCATCAAGCTGGCCCGGGGGTAATAGCGAAGCACGCCGAATTTGCACCAAGTGCATGATGATCAATGCCAATGCAACAATACTCAAACCGATGATAACGTACCCCACGACTCCACCCTGTTGGATTGTGTGAAGCCAGGAGTCGCCTCTGGTAGTGGTTGCACCACCCCCGGACATTGACGCAAGTGTAATCAACAAATAATTCATGAGATTTCCTCTTCGTGAATATTCACGACGCTAATCAGCGGGCGACCTTCCGACCGATGCAGGACGGGATGTTCAGGGTAAAATTTTAATAATTCGTTCCGGAGTGAATCAGCAGCGACATCATCCCCCATTTCACCAAGTCGTTCGCTGACAATTGCTAATGCCAAACCTGCCAGATATGGTTGTCGAGAATCATAATGAGCAGGGAGATGTAGCAGATTGACCATGCCGCGTTGTTGTTGACCCACACCGGATTCCAGCAGATATGCCAGCCCAACTCCGAATCGGGACCAAGCTTCGATCCAATCCTGAGCTGCATCCGTTATCCGTCGCTCCAGGCGGTGACGGGCAGCACGACGTTCAGATGGCTTGTCCGACAAACACCGTACACAGTCAATAAGAAGAGACACCCCCGGATGCTCTCGCTTTGGAAATTCCGGCCAATCAATAGCCTCATCATTAACTCTGTGAGCCAAAGCAGCAATGCGATAGACTCTTGCCAAATCAGCAACTACTTCATCACCATGCGAATCGTAGCGTGCCAGATCGTCGGCAAGCTTATCAACCGATCGTGATGGTGCCCACATCGGTGAAAGCAACGGACACAGCGAAGTTTTCTCATCGTATAACAACGGCAGCATTGTGTAGCTATTGGTAGAAAATCCGGCACGACGGTGGCGGATCATTTCCAGTGCAGGTATAACAGCCGCTGCATATCGACCATGCGCAAGTCGACATCGGAGCAGACCCTCTGCTACCACCAGTGCAGTTTCATTGGATCGGCCCTGATACTGATAAAAAAGACGTTCCAATATCGACTCAGCTAATTCTGTATCAAGACGCTCAACTCTGGAGCGCGCTCGCCATAGATCGTCAGCTAATTCAAGAAACTGCGGCAACCGTGGATCCGGAATTTTTTGATCGATATCGCGCACACGATCCCACGGTATGACATAAATGTTATCCCGATCGTCACGAATCTTAACACCTGCATCGTTGATCAACATGATGTGACCGAACACCGGGTCAGCAGTACCGCGACGCTCCACGCGATCTGCATGAGTTGCCTGCGCGATCACCATAAACAGGAATAGGCAACGCAGAATAGTCATGAGTTAATAACCCTCCGTTGACACGAAGCGGTATATTCCACCGGACTGTTCTGCGATTTCCTTGAGCAAATCCTGACTTGCTGGATTACCGAACGCAATTGTGTTGATCACAACCGGTCGCCCATGCCGATTGAGTTCCGCTATATCTTCTGCTGTAAAGTCAGGAATCTCTCCGTCGGTCAGGAAGTAAATGACATCCGGCCGGTCCGACAATGCAAAAACCTGGAGAAAAGCCGGACGTGGTATTGTACCTCCTTGCGCATCAACCGTATCAAGCCAACGAGTATATCGCCTCACGAGGGTTGGCCGCGCACGGCTCCAGCCTTGTTGCATAGGAGGTTGCAGCAATTCACTGGAAAAGAAAACAATATGGAACGAAGCATAGTCGGGCAGACTCTCAATCGAACGTATCAATTCCCGCTTGGCAATGTACATTTTTGAAACAATGTTCTGTTGTTCGCTCATTGAGCCTGAACGATCGACAATGAAAGCAAAGCGTCGACCTCGGGAACTGATCCCGAAAAAGCTCGTACCGGCCGATCCACCTCCCAAGCCGTCATCCTGGAGACCTCCCCCAGTTTGTGGCGACGATAAACTTTCCGCCCCAGGTTGCCATTGTGCTGTCGGAGCATCGACCGGAGCAACGACCGGCTCATCCATTTCCTCCAGCAAATCATCAAGCGCATCAACCGGTTCGGTATCCTCAAGAAGCAGATCATCCATACTGGTGAGTTGTTCCTCAGCCAGGATTGCAAAGTCATAACTCGCCGGGGCCGCTGAGGATGTGCCACGCGGTGCCCGGTAGATAAATCCAAACTGAACCAGCAATAAAACATGCAGGAGTGTTGAACCAAGCACAACCACCATCATGAAACGCCGCCAACGTCGTTGCCGCACATGGAGCAATTCGAGCTTTCGGAGATCATGCTGGGTGAGGCGCGACGTGCTCCGGCCTCGCTGGATCGGCGAGGCATGATCGTGGCCGACTTGCGATTCGGAATCAGATGATGGGGATGGTTGGGTGGATGGAGGATTCACTCTGTAGTCATCGCGTTATCGACTCATGTATGACCGCTCACGATAACATGGGTTCCCCTTTTCGTGATATTGAAGCAGCGAAATATCTGGTGAAGCTGGGGGGATGGGCTTGACCGCAACGCTCACGGCGAGTCCAATTCTTTTCCAGATTGCTCAAAGGAATCCAGTTTATGCAAGATGCTGATCCGATCCAATACCGTCGTGTGATCCTGAAAATCAGTGGGGAAGCCTTCACCAAACCGGGTAATTACGGGATTGATTCCGATGAACTGTCGGTTTTGACCCAGGAAATCGCTGTCGCAGCCTCCTGCGGGGTAGATATCGCTGTGGTCGTCGGAGGGGGCAACATCATCCGTGGGGCACCGCTTGCTCAGCATGGCCAGATCGATCAATCCACGGCAGACTACATGGGGATGCTGGGAACGGTCATCAACGGCCTGGCGATGAGAGAAGCCCTTGAAACGGCAAACTACCAGGCTCGGCTGATGTCTGCCATAGAAATCCCTGCGGTGAGCGAAAAGTTCATTCGTGGCAGGGCTTTACGACACTTTGAGAAAGGACGGATACTCATTCTGGCTGCAGGTACGGGAAACCCGTTCTTCACCACCGATACCTGTGCCTCCTTGCGGGGTGTTGAACTCAATGCAGACATCCTCCTCAAGGGAACCAAGGTCGATGGTGTGTATTCAGCAGATCCAAAGACCAATCCGGATGCGACTCGCTACGATCAACTCACATTTTCCGAAGCTCTCAATCAAAAACTTGGGGTTATGGATCTCACGGCAATGACGATGTGCATGGAGCACAATCTGCCGGTCATGGTGTTTGATTTCAAAGAGCCAGGGAATATCAAGCGTGCTGTTTCTGGAGAATTGCTGGGAACCCTGGTCAGGAATTAGCCGTTCCCCTTGAAGCAGAGCACATTTGCCGTCAATATGATGCGATATCTTTAGTGAAATACGGCATGGAGATCCTGTGATGCCTCTCAAACAAATTATGCGTGATTGCCGGGGACTCATGGACAAAACCATCGAGCATTTTGACAGAGAGCTTCGCGGCATGAGAACTGGTCGGGCCACAACCGCTTTGATCGAATATGTCAAAGTTGACTATTACGGTTCGCCAACTGAGCTACGCGAATTGGCGGCAATCAGTGTCCCTGAGCCGACTCAGTTACTGGTGAAACCGTTTGATCCGACTTCCAAGAGCTCGATCATTAAAGGATTGGAAATCGCTGATCTGGGTTTGAATCCCATGGCGGACGGTGAAGCTATCCGAATCAACGTTCCCGCATTGTCTGGTGAACGTCGTCAACAACTGGTCTCCCAGGTCAAGAAGATGGCGGAAGATGCCCGGGTCGCTGTGCGGAATGAGCGGCGAGATGCCAACAAACACGTCGATCAACTTGTCAAGGATAAATCTTCCTCTGTCTCCGAAGATCAGGGGCGTGATACGAAACAGGACATTGATGAGCTGACAAAGAAACACATCGCCACGATTGATGAACACTGCGCCAAGAAGGTTTCTGAGATCGAAGAATCATAATCGCAGACACTTCATATACTTTTCATAGATATCAATCCAATATAATCCGACCCCTGGGTCAACTGCGTCTTTCGCGGTCATGAGTAGCATTTGGAGTGTAATACCATGATATCGCTAGATTCACTTCTCATCTTGTTTCTTACATCTTGGGTTGATGCCCCTGTGATTACAATCGATCGGGACAACGTACAGATATCAGAAAGTTGCCTGGTTCGAGTGGCTGATACGCCACTGGTTGATGCTGATCAGAATGGCGTTGTACACATCGTCGGCGACAATATTACCATTGATTTTCTTGACCCTCTGCATGGTGCGTCACCAGGTACTAGACCCGATGCATATGAAGGAACGGGAATCGTTATTACCGGTACAAACGTTACCTGTTCCGGAGTGCAAGTCAGTGGGTATCGTATAGGTATTTACGCGCACAATGCAGATGGTTTGAAACTCCAAGATTGTGTTTTGAGTGATAATTTCAGGCAACATCTAAATTCCACAACCCAACAGGAGGATTCCTCTGACTGGTTGTGGCCGCATGATAACGATCAGAATGAGTGGATGACAAAATATGGCGCAGGTATTTATGTGGAAGATTCTGATGATGTGATCATACGAAATAACATTGTGCGAAAGGGGCAAAACGGAATC
The DNA here is from genome assembly GCA_028278245.1 of Phycisphaerales bacterium. Classification (GTDB taxonomy): domain Bacteria; phylum Planctomycetota; class Phycisphaerae; order Phycisphaerales; family SM1A02; genus JANQEQ01. The sequence continues at coordinate 18,143 of JANQEQ010000156.1, forward strand.
ATATTGGATTCTGTAAACAAATCAGAAGTTTACGATAACGATAGTTCATTTCTCTCCGGGTGGGGACTGGCACTGTGGCGATGTTCAAACAATATCATCTCATGTAATGCTTTTGATTTCTGCGTACGCGGGTACAGCCACGGCGTATATAATCGGGGTCAGGACTCAGCCGGCATTCTTATGTTTGAGCAATGTAGGAAAAACATTATCTCACACAACTCCGTCACTCATGGAGGAGATGGTTTCTTCGGGTTTTCTGGCAAGGAAGCGCTGGGTGACGTGGATTCGCCAGAAGATATCGAGTGGTACCGTCAGCGAGGTCACTATGGCAACATGCTCATCGGAAATGATTTTTCCTACGCTGCGGCGCACGGCATTGAGTTAACCTTTGGCTTCTTCAATTCAATCTTCTCCAATCGGATAGTGGAGAATGCGATCTGCGGTATCTGGGCGGGATACTCCAAGGAATCAAATATCGCAGATAATAAGATCCAGGGTAACGGCGACATGGGATATGGATTGGAACGAGGTGGGATTAATATTGAGCACGGTCGCAAAAACATAATTCACTTCAATCGATTCAGTGATAACGCCTGTGGCGTACATCTCTGGTGGGATGAAGATCAACATTTACAGGAATTGCCCTGGGTGAAATCAAATGGAGCTGAATGCGATCGAAACATCATCGCAAACAACCTATTCAAGGATGACGAACTGGCAATTCACCTCCGTGATACAGGTGGTGAGACCGAGATATACCTTAATCTCATGAAGGGAGTGAATGAAGAGATTCGCATGGAGGGTGATTGTCTAATCAAGGATAGTCGAACTGTGCCGCGAACTTTCACCCCACCCATTTACTCCATTGTCGGATCAGCCAGTCCGATCGGAAAGCGTAAACATCTCAGGGGAAGGCAGAATATTATTATGACAGAATGGGGGCCGTATGACTGGGAATCACCATATTTACACCTTTCTGAAACCACAACGAACATGCACGCTTATCGTTTTCTTGGTGGTACAAAATTGCCCCCCACGGAGAATATCGACGTCGAAGGGAATGTAACAGTTTCTGCGGATGGAACCGAATTGACCGTGCAGTCAGATAAACCCGGTGCAGTGACGCCGTACAGAATTGCGGTACCTGTAGGTAAGCAGATGCTTACCCGTCAGGAAGTATTCGTAGATGCAAAGTGGTGGGAGATTCAAGTATTTTCATACAAGACTGATCCACGCGAAGATGTAGAAACATGGCGGATGGAAGCAGGCGATGATCCATACACAATGCACGACCGTGAGTTGAATCTTCGCTATGGCATGGGGAGCCTGGATGATATCAAACATCTTCCGACCGCATTACCCAGAGATCACTTCGGCACATTTGCCACAACGACCCTGTCATTCCCTCAAGGAAGCTGGCGTATCCGTACCGTGAGCGATGACGGCATCCGAGTGTGGTTGAACGATAAAGTGGTTATCGAAGACTGGACGTGGCATGCAGCTCGTGAACATATCTATGACTTTGCCTTGAAAGAAACACAGGATATTAACATCCGTGTGGAACATTTCGAGCTTGATGGTGCAGCTATTCTGCGCCTGGATATCGAAGCAATTACAGACTGAATTGGCACGAGATGAAATTCTTCAGAACGTTTTGCGGCGACGGGCAGGAGGTATATCAAGCTGCTGGCGATACTTGACCACCGTACGGCGAGCGATATCAATACCACGTTTCTTCAATTCTCCTGCCAGTGCTTCATCACTCAGAGGATGAGATTTATCTTCCTCATCGATGATCTCCTGCAGCTTCGCTTTGACCGCTTCCCAACTTAACACCTGACCTTTTTCGGTTTCGGTACCCCCCGAGAAAAATTTACGAAGCAGCATCATTCCTTTGGGCATCTGCACCCATTTTCCTGCCACGGCACGACTGACCGTTCCTACGTGAATACCCAATTGCTCGGCAACTTCAAGCATAGGGAGAGGTTTGAGGTGCTGAGGTCCATGATCGAAGAACTCGCGTTGGCGGGCAAGAACAACATTGACCACACGGAGCAAAGTGTTCTTTCTTTGATTAATCGATTCGATAAGCCACGTTGCATTGCGAACATTAGTACTGACAAAATCCCGCGTTTCCTTATCCACCGATCGATCCCTGGCCATCTTTTCGTAGTGAGGCGTGATCTGAAGAATCGGCAGAAAACCGTCACTCAACGTGGCAACATAAGCGTCACTTTGTTCATCGTATTCAACGATAACATCAGGGATGATTGGGGGAACGTCTTCTGAAATCAGTTCACGACCCGGGTTCAGCTTTAACTTACGGATAAGCTCCATTGCCTGATGGATCTGCTCCAGAGTCAGATCAGATTTCTGGGTGATCTTTGGCAAGCGGTTCTCCAGCAAATCATCGTAGTGATCATTAATCAAACTACGTAGAACGTCCCACTCAATCTCATCACTTCCGGTCTCCTCGAAACGATCAATCTGGAGCAGGAAGCTTTCCCGGTGATCTCGAGCCCCGATCCCGGGTGGATCAATCCAGTGGAATATTTGGTGTAACGATTCTTCGAGTAATTCCAGCGAGATGTTAAGATCAGGGCGATTGGAATTCTGCTGGTGAATGGTTTCCAAATCTGTGCTCAGGAAACCATCATCGTCGATGTAACTGATGATGCACTCCCCCACTGCCTGTATTTCAGACGTCACTTCGGCAAATTTCCATTGCTCCTGCAGTTGCTCGGTAAGGCTCGCACTGCGCGATGGTACCGAGGCCAGAGCATCCATCTTGCCATCCCTCTCACCTGCGGCAGATCGCTTGGCAGAATGACCGGGTGAATACTCGTTGTCAAAAACTTCCCGGTAATCAGATTCAAAAGTGCTCAGCCGTTCCCAGTCATCCTGTCCATCGGCAGAACCGTCACCGACCACCATTTCGCGTTGTTCGACAGAAGATTCTGATGACGAGGAATCTTCCGTTGGAATGGCGTCTTCATCTGAGGAAGGGGTCGGCTCAACCTGCTCCAGCGCGATGTTGGCTTCCAGTTCCTGTTCGATCCGTTCCTGCAAAGCCAGCATAGGCAGTTGCAGAATCTCCATGGACTGGATCATCCGTGGTGCCAGCTTCATCTGCTGGCTGAGCTTCATGTGTTGGCCGGTTTCAAACCGCATCGAATCTCCAAAGTTGGCAATGCAACTGCAGAATACCAGAGCGGACGGTTCTGCAAGCAAATCCTGCGCCATTATTCTATCGGATGGACCGGGCGCCTGCTTAAATGCTGCTTAATCACCCCCAATTGGGGGATACACCATCATTATGTATTGTGTGAACCTATCTGCTGGCGGCTCTGAATCGCCTCAGCCAATACCGCTTGTGAGGCAAATTCCAATTGAGATCCAGAGGGTAAGCCCCGCGCCAACCGTGTTGCACGTACTCCGCGCTTCTCCAGTTCCTGAGCCAGATAGAGTGAAGTTGAATCACCTTCCAGATCAGGATTCAGGCCGAGGATCACTTCCTTCACAGCAACTCCCTGCGCGTTCTTTGTTGGATCCTCGACCCGAGTAAATAAATTGTGGATTGTCAGATCACCCACATCAATTCCGGCCAGAGGATCCAATCGGCCCGTCAGCACATGATACACGCCACGAAACATACCGGTCTGTTCCAGATTCATCAGATCCCTGGGTTGCTCAACGACCAGAATCGTGCCCGCATCTCGTTTGGGATCAGTACAAACCCGACAAGGATTGACATCACTGAGCGTGAAGCAGATTTCACAATGATCCACACTTTTCTTGACGTCAGCAATCGCCCGGCTCAACTGCATTGCTTTCTCTGATGAAGATTTCAGAATGTGAAACGCCATGCGTTCGGCACTACGTTTGCCAATCCCCGGCAGTTTGGCAAGTTCATCGATAAGCACGAGTACCGGTTTGGGGTAGGCACCGAAGCCGGAAGATTTGGATGGAGGTTTCTGAGTCATGATCGTGCCCGTTTGTGGCTCAGTAAAAAAACCGTACCATAAATTGCAATCAACCTTATCCTAAAAGATTGCCCAATGCGCCGGAAGGGATCGGCAAACCCATATCTTGAGCTGCTTGTGAGATCTCCTGTTGAGCCGCTTCGCGCGCTTTGACCAGAGCTGAATTCACCGCACCGGTGATGAGATCTTCTGCCAGTGCGCGGTCATCAGGATTGCCGGCTGTGACTAAACCATCCAGCATTGCAGGATCGACATGGATGTGCAGAACCTGCAGTTGTCCGTTGACAATGACTCGGACTGCTCCACCTCCAGTGTCTGCTTCCACCTTGATCTCCGCCAGTCGCTGCTGCACTTCCTTGGCTTTCTCCTGAAATTTGGGAAGATCCTTCATGAGGCTTGCCATACCAGCCATATTTTTAAGTTGATCAAACATCTGTTTGTCTGGTCTCCGGTTTTTTTTCTGGTTGATCGTGAGTCGATTCATCATGTTCTGTGATGTCTTCAATGTTGACGATTGAAGCATCGAACAGATCCATGGCTTTTTGTACCAATGGCATCTTCTGAACCTGATCGTACTCTGCAGACTGATGTGCTTCGATGGGGGTTTTTACCTCAATGTGAGACGTATCCAATTCGATTTTCACGCGTTGCCCAGTGGCGCGATGTACCAGTTGCGTCAGCGCATCAGTTTGAGTGCGAAGAAATCCAGCCACGGAGGCTCCATTTTCACGAACACTAAGCTGGAGTACCCGACCGTCAAACGACACACATTCCAGATGCTCGAGCTTTGCCTGGTCTGCGGCTGACTTTTCCCCCTGTTTCAATACGGCAGCCCAGAAATCTTTGTGATCCGCTTCGCTATCAGATTGCGATGAAAGAGCAGACTTCGTCGGAGTCTGTCTTTTCGGTTCAGTGATGGATTGGGCTGGTGATGTCGAAGCAGGCCTGGAAGGCGAATTCACAGGTATGGTGTCACCTACGACTTTTTTTTTTCGCGAACTTGCCGAGGATGGCGATGGTGCTGAATCAGATTGAGACATGAGTTTTGCAATATCCGCAAAATTCTCCGCCAGGCAGAGTCTAACCAGCACCGTGTCAAACAGGGTTCGGGAAAGGGCGGATCCCCGGACATTGCGCGCGGTGGTTTCAAGTTGTGCGATCCGATGCACCAGGCCAGGTACATCGTAGTGTCGGGCATGCTCTTCCAATATGGTGCGCGTTTCAGTCGAGACGTCCAGGAGATCGGTGTCTTTGCCACAGGTCACCATGATCATCAGGGCGCGAAAATGCTCCACAAGCAATTCCAGAGCTTGTTCAACCGATGCCCCCTGTGCGAGCAATTGAGTACCCGCTTCGAGTGCCTGCTGGGGATTTCCCTGGGTGATGGCATCGGCAAGCTGTCCCAGAAGAGTTTGATCAGGCAGACCGAGCAGTTGCTCCAGGAGTTCTTCGGTCAGTCGAGTGGACTCTGCTGCGAGTAAGCGATCGAGCAGACTCAACGCATCGCGCATCGAGCCGTTGCCAAGCCGTGCTATCTGCGCCACCACTGACTCATCTGCGTCGATGCCCTCTTCCTTCAGAATAAATCTCAAATGGTCGGCAATCAGTGCAGTCGATATGCTACGAAAGTCAAACCGCTGGCATCGGCTTTGAATGGTTGGTGGGACTTTGTGGGGATCCGTCGTGCAGAGGATGAATTTAACGTGTGCGGGAGGCTCTTCCATCGTCTTCAACAGTGCGTTGAAGGCCTCCTTGGTGAGCATATGCACTTCATCGATGATGTAGATCTTGTGCGGACAACGGGTTGGGGATAATCCCGCTCCGGCTATCAGATCCTTGGCTTCCTGAATACCACGATTAGAAGCGCCATCAATTTCAATGACATCCAAATCATCACCCCGAAAAATGGCATCACCGACCTCATCGGCCTGTTGTAAATTGTCGCTGACATTCAGTGCCCTGGCAAAAATACGAGCCATCGAAGTCTTTCCCACGCCTCGTGTCCCACAGAACAGATAGGCATGAGCCGTCCGGTTCGTCGAGATAGCATTCTGGAGCGTACGTGCAATAGGCTCCTGCCCCACGACTTCTTCAAAATCACGCGATCGGTAACGTCGGGCAAGAACGGTATAACCCGCCGCATCTGGTGCGGATGAAATGTCTGTTTTTCCCTTTTTTTTCGTCACGGAGAACTCTTTGAGAGGCAAAGTTGAGACGGGGCAGATTGAAGTCCGTAATTGTCGGGGAGGACGGCCAGGACACCGCATGCGCGGACGACGACGCTTATGGCTGCTGCGGTCAAGCCCTGACCAGATTCACGAGACATCCACCAAACGGGCCCGACCGTCCTCCTCGACAATTACCGAGAACTGCATCTTAGCGGCAGTGGCTCATGTGGTACACTTACTGGTATGACGGAATCCAAATCACCCAAAGTCAAGGGATCAGATCTGGAGGGATCCGGTCGCGAAACGCCATTCTTGTCCCCCTCTACCCGCCTGGAGCAGGAACGCCGAGGAAAGCGACTGTTACTCCTGACCCTGCGTCTGCTGTTCCTGGTTTTGCTGGTGACGGTTTCACTTCTGCCGTTTGTCGGGACGTTGACCAAGGATCAGGCTGATTTCATGTTTGCTGATTACATCGGTCCTCTCATCGCAACATTCGCCTTCGGCATTGTGGTGTTAGTCATTGACGCATCTCTCCCCAATAAGCGGCTGGGGACGGTATTCGGGGTTTATCTCGGGATTGTCGCCGGTCTGATCGGCGCACTTGCTATCGGAGCGTTGATCGATCTGGTCGCCAAATCGTGGAACCTCACCACCGATACGAACAAAGCATATCTCGGATTGGCGAAACTGGTCATCGGCATCACGCTCTGTTATCTGGCGGTTTCGATCGTCCTCACAACCAAGGATGATCTACGGCTGGTCATTCCCTACGTCGAATTTTCACGTCAGGTGCGCGGGGTGCGTCCCTGGCTGCTGGATACATCAGTGTTGATCGACGGCAGGATTGAGCAACTCGGTCAGACTGGATTCCTCGCAGCGCCTCTCATCGTGCCGCAGTTCGTTGTCGATGAATTGCAGCAATTGTCTGATTCGGCTGAAAAACTCAAACGAAGAAGAGGACGGCGCGGGCTGGAAATTGTTTCGCATCTGCAGGCAAGCCCGGATGTAGATGTCATGATCGATCGCTCGGAAATGACCGGTCACAGTGTTGATCACCTGCTGATGGAAATGGCCTCAGCACAAAATTTGCGCATCCTCACCACCGATTACAATCTCAACAAAGTCGCGGAGATTAATAATCTCACAGTGCTGAACCTGCACGATCTGGCAAGTTCTTTAAAATCACAAGCTATACCCGGTGAATACATGTCAGTGGAGGTGGCAAAACCAGGTGAAGCGGAAGGCCAGGGAGTGGGATACCTCCCTGATGGTACCATGGTGGTTATCGAAGATGCTCAAACCTTGATTGGTGAATCAGTTGATCTCATCGTCACCAACTCATTACAGACACAGGCAGGACGCATCATCTTCGGCAAGCTTACCGATGAGAAACCTGCTGGACAATCTAAACTCGTGCAGCAAATGGCACAATCTGCAACATCCCAGGAGCGCAGCACGGAGCAGCCGCACAAAAGTACACGTGCATCTACCACACGAAATCCCAGGCGTTAACCACAATAGATGGCAACAAGCGCGAATCTGGAATGTGAAACATGAACGAGGGTTTGCTGCTTATAGAAACACACGTCGGTGGTAGATCCACCATTCGATCATAAGTATCAGCAAGCTCAGCGCCAGCGCCCAGGGCCAGAGTGGAACGTATCCCGCCTGAGTTTGACCAGCCGCAGTAACATCGTGACTCCCGAGCACCAGTTCACTTGCGGGTTTGATATTGCTCTCAATTTCATCCAAAAGATTAACAGCAAAAGGATGGGATAGAGGCTCATCATTTCCCGGTACTTGCCAGGACATTACATGTAAGCCCGTGAGAAGTATCGGGCCCCAACTCGTCTGAGCGGGATCAAGCGGTTGAATCGACTCCTCCATTCCCTGTGGTGTATGCACTGAAATATCTGTCGCGTTAACCGGTAGACGTATTGTGAGCGCTTCACCCGGTGAATACGCCTGATGACTCAGTGTGCTATCTAACTGGCCGAGATATTCCACCGCGTTGAACATGAATGTGACAAAACTGCGCTGGAACGGCCAATTACTCTGTAGGGGATCAAATGCAACGTGAATGACGTGCAGCGAGCCACGATCCAGACTCATCACAAAAGGACCATTTCGCCCCTCAGCAAGAACAACAACATCATCGCTCGGTTGAATGAGCCTTTGCTGAGAAACAAAAAGGTTATCGAGATTGACGAAGCGGAAAACCGGATGTTCCTGCTTCATGGTGAGCACAAAACCTGCCTCATCGAAACCGAAATCCGTCAAGCCGGCCAAAGGCGGTGTTGGTCCCACTGTTAGGTAACGAGCCGGCGGCATAAATTCATCTGACGGTGGTGCATAATTATCCAGGATGATGACATCGTATTGGTCCAACCGACCATCCTGTACCAATCGTTGGTATTGTTCCCCGGACACAATCTCCAGTTTCTGTAACGACATACCCTCCAAGGCCATGCGCGTCAGAAATCGATTCTGTCCAACAAGGAGCACGGCAAGTTTTTTCGGAGGTGGCAGAACGACCCGCGCGATATTATCAGCAGCAAAATCATCTTCACGAAGATTCGTTATTCCCAATACCGCGCCGTGAGGAAGATTATCCAAACGAAATAGCACATGGTTGCGACCGGGAATGTTAACCCCTTCTTCATCATCAGTCATTGCGGGCAACGCAAACTCTTTAATACTGGAAACAACATCGTTGATGGAGAGTTGAACATCGCAGCTTATCGGGAAGGAATTGAAATTGACCAATGAGGCAAAGATTTCAACCGCGTTGGGTTGATCGTATTGTCGCTGAACTGATATTGCAGTGATAGCGACATTATCCGGATCATCTGATCCAACGGAATGAAATGTAAACTTATCCATTTCGTCATTACGGAGAAGTTGATCTGCCAAATCCTCAATTCGACCGTCACTGTAAAGATGAAAGGCCGGGGTAGGGCCGACCGGGCGTGCTTCGCCCATTGCATCGACAACGTTTGTATTCTGTGCTCGCGCGAGTTTCAGCGCATCAGCAATAAATGTTGAACCGTGTGTCGGTTGAATGCTGTCAATGGCAGAAAGGATCTGCTGCTTGGAATCGCTGAAGCGAATCATGGGTTGAACACGATTGGAAAACGCCAGCACCATTGTCTGCCCCGGAGATCGGCTGAACCATCCACCGGCATACATCGCTTCGATCTGCTCTTTGGCTGCCTCCCTGGCAAGATCCAGTCGGGATACGCCCGTATCCGTATCAATTGCCGTCATCGATGCGGAATTATCAATCAGAAGAACAGTTTTACCACCTGTATTTTTCCTTGCGCGCATCTGTGGCTGCATGACCGCCGCCGCCAGAAGACACAACACAAGGAGTTGAAGAAACAGGAGCAGGTTTCTCCGCAGTTTCTGGAAAGGCGCATTAGCATGTAAGTCTTCTACTGATTTCTTCCAGAGCAATGTAGATGCGATAGCCTGGGGTCGCCTACGTAACTTCAGGAAATACAGAAGTACCAGCGGAGGAATGATCGCCGCAGCAAGAATGGCACCGGTGAGAGGGGTGAGCCAGGTCACTTCAATAATCCTCGCTGACGTAAATATTCCAGGATCAGCGTGGTGAGATCAGTTGCGGTATCGATCATCACATGCGTCATGTTGCGCCGTACACAGAATTCTCTCAGATTTCCGCAGTAGGCATCAAGATTGGTGCGATAACGGCGGAGCAACGGCGCACTCACAGTCACATCGGCTGTGTCATCATCCTCTGTATCCGTTAGTCGAAGATCGCCGGTCATCCCGTGCTTACCGGGATCAATCTCCTGCGGTGAAAGCACCTGCAGGGCAAATGTATCAAATCCCCTCCCCGACAGATAACGCAATCCCTGCTCATACCCTTCTTTGAACAGGAAATCAGAAAGGATGATCATGACTCCCTTACCCTGACGGTTGAGCGCTATTGTTCGCATAGCCTGATCAAATTCACTCGAACCCATCACCTCCAGATCCAGAAGCCATTGCCCAATTTCCTTCGTGCGGCGTCTCCCGCGCAAACTGCTTAGCGGCAACACCTCTTCATCATTGAAAGCGTAGAGAGTCACACGATTATGATTAATAAGCCCGATATAACCTAGCGCCATCGCAAGGCGCTGCATGAAGAAGAATTTGTTTGGATCGCCCCAATCCATCGATGCGCTGCAATCTAGTGCAATGATAAGCGATAAATCTTCCTCTTCGAGAAACATCTTGAGGAACAACTTATCCAGTCGTGCATAAATGTTCCAGTCAACAAATCGCAGATCATCGCCGTGAACATAATGGCGATAGTCAGCAAATTCAACGCTTACACCGCGTTTCTTACTTCGGCGTTCACCCTGCAGCTTGCCGGCAAATATCTTTCTGCTCAGGATGTCAACCTGGTCGAGCTTTGCCATGAGTGTTGAATCGATCAGTTGATCGACGGTGGTCGGTTTCTTTTCAGTTGATACGCCGAAATCAGGCATGGGAATGTAAGGTACTTATTTGAGATTGAGTAAGTGGTTGATCAGTCTCATGAGGTACGCTATCCAGCAGATGCTGAATGATAACATCTGTGGTCATACCATCTGCGTGTGCCTCAAATGTGCTGATAATACGATGCCGCAAAGCCGGAGGTGCAACCTGATGGAGGTCATTGAATGATACGGCATACCTGCCTTCAATTAATGCAAGAACCTTGGCTGCACAGATCATTGCCTGCGCACCTCGTGGACTGACGCCCAGCGAAATATATTGCCGGCAGAACTTATCCGCCTGTGTCGATTGGGGGTGTGTCGCCAGAATAAAGCGAACCACGTAATCCTGCACATGCGGCGCTACGATAACCTCTCGCACGAGTTGCTGTGCCTGTAGAATGTCATTACCAGTTAGAATCGGCTGAACTTGCGATATATCCGTGCGAGTGGTCCGTTCAATAATGGTGTTCATTTCCTGGCGAGTGACATAGGGCACCAGGATCTTGAAAAAGAATCGATCAAGCTGCGCCTCAGGCAGTGGATATGTTCCTTCCTGCTCAATCGGGTTTTGTGTTGCCATCACCTGGAAGGGAGATTCGAGCTGATGTGTCTTCCCTGCCACGGTTACCGATCGCTCCTGCATGGCTTCCAACAAGGCTGACTGACTCTTGGGGGTGGCGCGATTGATCTCATCTGCCAAAATAAGTTGATGAAAGATAGGACCCGGCCGAAAAGAAAATATGCGATGGCCGGTATGTGGATCATCCATCACGATACTTGTCCCGGTGATATCCGATGGCATGAGATCCGGCGTAAACTGAATGCGAGCAAACGGTAAAGATAATGTGCGGCTGAGTGTTTGAATGAGTAGTGTTTTTCCAAGACCCGGCACACCCTCCAACAGAACATGACCATAAGCAAAGAGCGCGATGAGCGATTCCTGCACGATCTGATCCTGCCCAACGAGCACCTTGCCGACTTCATCCTTCAATGCAGTATAAGCATCACGGAAGGATTCGCAGGCTCGATGGACGGATGACAAGTCACCATCAACGATTGAAAAATCAAACGATGAGTGTGCGGCCAGATCCGGGGAGTTTGCAGAAATCAACTCAGGCATCGGATTTATCCTGTGTTGATGTGTCTTGATCCGACTCACTTTCCTGCTGTGCGCGACGTCTGGCAGCAAGCAATCGTGAAGTCATATCATCTTCTTCGGTTAATTTTGGCTCTGGCTCAGAAGCGGCTCGACGGGGAACCACGGGTTTGGTTTTGGGCATGGCAGACGTTTCCGAACCAACATCGATTTTAACATCTTCCGCCGCATCTTCTGCATCAAACTTGCGTTTTCTTTGCTGTGTTACTGTGTCCTGCTGATGTTTTACCTGCCTGCGTGCTCTCTTCCAGGCGGCTACAGTATCTTCTGTTTTCTCTGCGCGCTTCCCGACCGCTCGGGAGAACCACGCCGCAACTCTGTGCGGATCGATCGTAAGGCGACGTGCAGCGACATCAAGGATAAATAACGCGGCTGCTATAATTGTGAGCAAGTCCCACATCAATTGCGGACTCATCGGTAGTTCAAGTCCCTCATGCTCAAACATGGTGACAAGAGCAGGGTCGCCGGGCATCAGAACTCGGCCTCCGGTGAGCTGTGCCAGATTCTCCAACAGTGCTCGGTTGTGTTTCATGGCACGGAATTCCTGGGCGTAGGGAACACAAACCGCCGCCTGCAAATGACCCTGGATCGGCTTTTCTGTGGAACCGCCAAGATAATGCGCTCCGACAAGATAAGTCCCTGCCTCATCAATATTAAATTCACCACGGTATCGACCGGGACCAATCTGCTGCAAGGGAAGCGTTTCACTATCCCCCTGTGGCCGATGTACTTTCGCTCGCATCTGCAGGAAATTGAGGAAGGTCGCATTATCCTGTTGCAACGCTTCAATCTCCACCACTGCACGATCGCCTTCCTCATGCGTAGTGATGACAACATTGGTTGAAGATGCGGGACGCATTGCCCAGCGTATTGATTGCTCCCAGAAGGCACGGAATTGTTCCCAGCCGGCCCACCGACTCCCCCACCGCCCGGTGATGTCGCTGGTGAAAGCAATGGAACGACCCAAACCGTAATTCCAGTATGCATAAATCGGATCTGAAATGGGTTGCCCATCCTGCTCACCGGTGACAGCCAATGGGACTTGCGCCAAACCTTCACGCGTGGCGGTCAGTACATATCCATCCAGACTCGGTACACTGCTGAAGCCCTTTGTCGGTCCGGGAAGCAAGCTCACAAATTGTGGTTGGTAAATGTCACCTTCCTGGATAAGAGAACGGGACACGACACGTGCTTCCTTGAAGAAAATCTCAGGTAGGTTTTTGGGATTCTTAACATCATAAAACCGTCCGCCGGTGATATTAGCAACTGCTTTCATGTTGTTGCGGTCATAGGCTGTTCCATGTCCGCCGACCATCACCGTTGTTACCGTGATTTGCGCGTCAACAATTTTCTGCAGTAGTGCCTTGCTTGGTGGTGAGGGATCTCCATCCGATATAATAATGATGTGCTTTTGTCCGGCAGGAACATCGGTGAGACTTTTGAGCGCGACTTGCAGTGATGGTCCAAATGCGGGCATATCCCCCACGGTCATTGTCTTGCAAGCCTGGAGTGCTGCCTGCTTATCTCCCACGACGCTCATGGGATAAGCCCAGGAGCAACCTTCGATGCTGTTAGGTCTACCGCCTCCCCAGGAGAACTCGACAATACCCGCATAATCCAGCGAACTGAGTGCTTTAATTGCTGACTCTGCGACTTTCTGCCCCCAGAAATTTCCTTGTGGCATTTCACATGAATGCATGATTAACGCCAGCGCTCCACGCATCATTTGACGGGTTTGGGGCGGATCAAGACTGACCGGAAGGACTTTAGCAACTTCCTGATCCATCCATCCGCCGGCTCCGAACGATTGCGGTCCGCCAAGCATAATGAGACCACCACCAAAATCATGTACGTAATCATGCAAGGCATGATCCTGTTGATCATCAAAAGCAAAGCGGGGAATGTTTGCTAACACGATGGCGTCAAAGCCGTTGTAATACGCCAATCCTCCCACGACTGCATCAGGGCTGAGAACTTCCGCCTCGATATTACTTTCCGCTAATGCTCTTGCCAGGTGCTGCGATTCGATTGTGCCGTCGTCGATGATAAGTACACGTCCCTGGCCGTGGACAAATGTTACAGCCGATGCCTGGTTGTTCCGTGCGATGCCGTCCATCGATTCATCGTCGGGAACGAACATTGCATCGATGATCTGGGCACCATACTCATTCATATCCACTGTGAGTGAAACAACTCTTATGCCGGGATCGAGTTCAATCGGCAAGCCCTCTCCCGGATCATCACCGTTCAGGTCAAGACGTTGATCGTTGATGGAGAGTAAGATTTTCCCTGATGCCGGATTCTGACTGCGCAGAACAAGCTTGATATTCGCAGAGCTTCCATATCGCGCAACAGATGGAGCGATCAACCGTTCAAACAGCACCTCCTGATTGTGTTCATATTCCAGTGGAACAACATCAATGGGTATGCCGTTGGATTGAGCAATTGCAGCGGCGGAGAGGACGCGATTGACGGTTTCGTTCCCATCGGAGACCAGGACGAGCCGATTGGCCGTATCGTGAGGCATGAGAGCTAGAGCCAGGCTGATGCCGTCCGCCAGGTTTGTTGCCGTCAGGTCATTGGGATCCGACCCGGGACGCACTTGTGTAAAGTGATCGGGCATGGCGGCAATGTTGGCTTGCTTTGCGATAGTAATGACGCCCAGCTGATCATCCTCTTCCCGTTCATCAACCGGGGAGACCGCCTCGAGAAACTCCACTGCTTGTCGCTTCAACGGTAATGGCAATGAAAGGCTGCGATCGAGCAGAACCGTCACCGTCAATCCCTTGCCCTGTTTTTCCCAAATAGGATGAGCCAGCGCTGTGGTCAGTAGTAGAATGAGCACGCAGCGGAAGAGAAAAACTAAATATGCTTTACGGGCTGACAACCCACCAATGCTGCGTCTTGCCAGAATAAAACTGGGAATCACCAGCAGCAGGAGAAGCAACCATAACGGTTTTTCAAATTCCACCAGTGCCAGTTCCACCATAGGCTGCGTCCTTACCTGCACCATTTACGGTTGGCGAATCACCTGCACACGATTGTTACCTGAATCCAGTACAAAGACCAGCGAATCAGAGCAATCGACCGCCCAAGGATACTGCAATTCTCCGATCCCGCGCCCACAACAGCCGAATATCTCCAGACAATTCCCATCATTGATATCAAGTTGCTGGAGACGGTTATTTCCCATCTCACATACCAGCAATGATCCATCGGGTAAAAGTGTCAAATCATAAGGATAAGCCAACTGGCCCGGACCTCGGCCGTAGCTTCCGAGAATGCGCAGGAAATGACCCTCAGAATCCACTACCACTATGCGATGATTGACGGCATCGGCAATGAAAAGCTCAGTGCAATCTGCATTGAATACCATCGATTGCGGCCGGTTGAATTGATCCGGCTCAGATCCATAGCTGCCGAAGCTGAACTGAAACTCTCCCTGGGGGGAAAAGACCTGTATGCGATCGTTCCCACCGTATTCTGAAACGTAGATTCGCCCGTTGCGATCAAATTCCACATCAGTCGGGTAAATGAACTGCCCCGGTTCAGTACCGAAATCACCGAAGCGCATTTGCTCGTTGCCCATTTCGTCGTAGGCAATAATGCGATAGTAATGTGTATCCGCAACGAACACTCTGCCGTCCGGTGCAACATTGAGGCCAGTCGGTTTACCCAATTCCCATATGGGCATGCGCCATTCATTGAGAGGTTCGCCAGCGAAAGTGAACCGTTGAATTCGTGCGGTTTTATCCACGATGTAGATGAATTCATTCTTCCGATCGACCGCCAATCCCCGAGGGTAATTGAACTGCCCGAGGACCTCGCCGGGTGAGCCAAAGTCAGTGATGACATTTAGTGGTTCAGGTGTATCAAGATCACCCCCCCCACACCCGGGTACCAGCGCCAAGATGAAGAAAACGAAACCTGCAATCATCCGGTGAGAAAATTCTCTGCGTCTTGACCAAAACCAGATCCCTGAAATGATGAATGCACCGAGAAGAGCTGCCAACGCGATGAGCAAGGTGGCGATGAGTACAGTTTGGGGGCGCTGATAATGCATGGCATTGAGGGTTGCTAAAGCCAGCGGATCTGTTCCGGGCGGATGAAGCTGTGCTGTCAAGGGAATTTCACCTATCACCATGACTATTGTGATTGCCCAGGATGCGATCGCAGCTGTCCACCAGCGGGGCGTACTGGCGGTCATCCAACTGATCAATGTATCAGCGCCGTCCAGTAGCCGCAGATCACGATTCTCCTGCGGCTCGTGCCGAATCAACCAATGACCAAACCATGCGCCGAGAAAACCGAAACGGGCGATATATCCCAACATGAGAACCAGGGAAGATCCGTAGACAACATCCGCCAGGAAAGGTCGGTTGTACGCGGCTTCAAATGCAACAGCGATAATCGTGGCGGGAACCAGTGCCGCGATCAACCACGTCACCGTCATGATGTGATTGACAATCCTGATGGATCTCAAACGACTACTGCCCAATCGTGCAGCACAGAGTGATATAACCGCAACCACCCCCCCGCATACAATTGCCAGAAGAACAGTTTGCACAACACTATGACCATACAAACTGATAAATTCTCTGCTGTGCGATATGACACCACCTCGGCCGATGAGATTACCCACAAGAAGTCCAAACGGAAGCACCACGGATGCGAGCCATATAACAATCGTGGCAAGAAGCGCCTTCCGGGAGTGAGAATCAATGCGGATAGGTGTGCGTTGAATTGACCCAGGAAGAGTGAACCAGACGATAATCGCACCGAGTGATGTGATTCCAACGGCAGGCAAACTGATCAATAACAGTGTCCCCGGTTCCGTACTCAATGATCTGGCTGCGCGCAGCTCATTACCGAATGCAAAAACCTGCGCCAAGTCGAAGCAAGTTGTATTGTTGAAGGTGATGAGAAAGACGATGAAAAAACCGAGGAGCAATCCTTTTCGATCATATCTCGCAGCAACGAGGAATCGCTGCCATCGTGATGCACCATCCAGCAGCAGCATATCCTTGAGATGTTCCGGCTGGTTCTTATGAAATACTCCCACGCACCAGGCAACGATCGGCCACGACCAGCATAGCAAGCCCAACCAGAGTGTTCCCATGCGGGCGACAATGAGTAGATCATGCGACCGTGCCCATTGGAATAGAGCTGAATCCGCAGGCCAGGATTGCCACCATGCGTAAAACACCATGTAGGCAGGCAGGCAGATCGGCAGCAGTAACATTGCGGATATCAACAGGGTTGATCGCGAGGCTGTGATCGATCCCAGCAGTCTTCCCGGAATCCAACCGAGCAGAACTGCACTCACTCCGATCAGACCGGACCACAATACCGTTGTAAGAAGAACATCCAGCAAATGATTCAGTGGAACAGTTCCAGACGAGTGTTGGAATAGCGAGGCGCCGACCATGCAAACGGGATAGGCAACTGTCAAAAGCCACAGCAGAATCATCACGAATAAAATTATCCATCCGCTAGGGCGCATCGGCTTTCACATCAGTGAAATTTGATTCACTGGCACTGAGTATTTCCCACGCAAGGTTCACCGCATCATTTCGAGCGGCGGCAGCGGCGACATAATCCACCAGTAAAGGATCAGGTACGGCAAGCTCCGGATAAAGATCCGCCAGGCCGGGACGCAGGGGGATGTTACGGGAATCCGATTCTGCGAGTATTCGCTCCACCTTCTCAGACAGCATGAATTCAATGAATCGGGCTGCGGCAATCGGATGCTGCGATCCCTGAACCATCGCAACCGTATTTGGGATGAGAAGTGTACCGTTACCGGGGTATTCATCCTCCAGCAGATCATGTCGGGGGTAGATCATTGCTACAGATAAGCCTTGCACCTGTGCGGCCCAGACATCATCTGTGTCCGTCATCCCCAGATCAGCTTCGCCATTGGCGACTGCCTCCACCACCGCTGCATTCCCGCCGGGAAGCATACGTATGTGATTCGCAGCGAGTCGTTGCAGGAAAATATCCTGATAGATCCGCGGCGAGAGTCGATCACTGTGAACTTTGAATGCTCCAAGGTGCCCTCCGGTCGTACCGAATCGTGGATCTGCCATGACGATCCGGCCATCAAATCGTTGACTGCACAGATCGATCCACAAACGAGGAACTTCATCCGGGACGATACGATCCGGAGCATAGACGATAACCCGCGCTCGGGCGGCAAAGGCATACCATCGCCCTTCCGAATCACGATACTGTTCCGGCCAATCGCTCACCAACGGTGATGTAAATGGTGCCAGCACTCCTTCTTCAGCCAGGGTGATGGTCTGGAAGATTTCAGAAGACCAGAAAACATCTGCCTGAGGATGATCTTTTTCCAGGCGTAGTTGATTGACAAGGCCAGTGGTTTTCTGTGCTTCGATATCCCCCTTCATTTTCACCTTGATTCCAGTCTCTGATTCAAAAGCCGCAATGACCTGGCGTGCGACATAATCGTCGGCAGAAACATACACCACAACCGTCTCATCGTCTGACGAGCCGGAACACCCCCCCACAAACACGACGCAGCACAGCAGGAAAATAGAAAATTGTTTCATCACACTGATACGGTACCGCGCATCAGGTATGAACAGGAGATGATTAACGAGAAAATCTCAGATCAGGAATCATCGGATTCCGATGGTTCCTCCCCTCCGGTGTCAGGTTTTTCAGCAGGTGAATCCTCATTGGAGGATGTGGTTTCCCCGGATTCGCCGGTGGTATCAACCGGGGCTGTCTCTTTGGCTTCAGTCAGTTTTTTCAACTCACCGAAGTAATGCATATGGGCTTGTTCGTAGCGTTTATGCACGAGTTCTTCCCCCAATCCCTCCTCAGCACCTGCCTCGGCTTCGAGGAGGATTTGACGCAGCTTTGCCTGGGATTCACCCACGACCTGCTGCCCCTGGAAAAACTGGCTGGCAATGATATCTCCCTCTGTAACTGGAGCATCAGCCTTGATAAGGTTTGGTTTCCAGGGAGTTTTCGCGATGGGAGCCTTGCCCCCGGATCCCTGTCCCCAATTCCCCATTCCCGGACCCTTCATGAGCTCGTCAGGCAGGAACATACTCTGCCCCATTTGATTGCACTGCCCCTGACAAGCCTTGGCAGCCGCCATCGCCTGCTGGAGAAGTTGCTGGGTCATTTCCATCTGGGAAAGTTGCTGCATTGCCTGTTGGCTCATTTGGCCGAACTGACCCGATTGCGCTCCCTGAGCCATATTCTGACATGCCTGGGACAGGCTCTGACACGCCTGATTCGCCTGCTGTTGTGCCTGCTGCAATTGTGATATCTGTTGTTTCTGTTGTTGATTGAGAGTTTGATTATTCTGCAGGGCTTTCTGGAGGGCTGCCGGATTCTGGGCCAATTTTGGATTCAAGCCTGCCTGCTGCAGTGCCTGTTGAAGTTGCTGTTGCTGCTGGGTTGCCTGTTGAAGCTGTTGTGCCAAACTCTGCATCTGGTCGGCTAGTTGTTTCTTTGCTTCAGAATCAAGCTGACCGTCTTCAAGTTGCTGCTTGAGTGTTTCCAGAGCTTTGGCAGCCGCTTTGAAATCACCCTTGGCCAGTGAATCAGCAAGTTCACTGGCGGGGCCATTGTCGGGCAGTCTCAACTTCGATAGAGAGTTTTTCATCGCCTCGTGGCTTTTGGCTCGCTCTCCGTTGAGGATTTCCTCCGCCCGGTCCTTGAGGTCGGTTACTTTCTTGATGGCATCTCGTTTGACATCTTCAGCTGTGCGGGGGGCAGCGGCTGCTTCATCACTCTGAGCAAATTCATCCAGCATCTGTTCTATTTCGGAACTGAGTTCAGGCATCATTTCCAGTTGATCCAACAGCGTGTCCATTGAATCACGGACCTGCTTCGTCGCCAGTACGACCGCAGGATCGTTCTTTTTCTCCTTTTCAAATGCATTGAACTGTTGAAGGAACGAAGCTGCCAATGCAATGATGATGAGCAGCGGACTCAACCACCATAATTTCGGAGCCGTTACCGCAAAAAGCCGGCGAGCTTTTTCCCGAAGCTGTGGCTTCCGAGCAGTATCAACGGCATCCGTCACAGCTGCTACTGCAAAAACATCCTGCCGATGATGACAATGCAGAGCTGTCGAGAGTTTTTCTCTCAATTCAAGCTTCTCATCTGCTGTCATGGCTACACGCAGTGTTGATCTCCGATTCGGCCACCACCAGGCCAATGCTCCCAGAATTGTCCCAACTACCAGAACAGGAATAATCCACTGCCAGGGTATAAACGGCTCTGCCGGCAGTCGATCAACCACGACGAGCACAATCGTCAGAGTACCGGTCACGAGTGCCAGATGATGTAACCGCTTGAGATAGGACGTGCATTCCAGGCGTCGGCCGACGATTTTCAGCAGGGAGTGTATCTCGTGCATAGGAATGATCCCCTTGATGGATTGCTCACTATTCTAACAAACGTGCGATCGGATCATATTGTTTCCCCTGATCTTCATTTCTGACACATTCAACAGCCTTTTGGATCAGATGGGGAGATTCGGGCGATGAATGGTATGATTTTACATACTCCTGACTCTTCCCGGATAGAACTGCATTTTTTCGGTCCTCATCATAATTTTTCGGATCGAATGAGCTCCATGATAAGGAATTAACCCGTGCTGCTGAGCCATCCACCACGTCATATCGCTTCCATCCTGATCATCGTTTGTATTGCCGCGGGATTTATCGACACACCAGCCACCGCACAGAGTGAACAAGAACTTCGCCAAGTGATTCAACGACTGAGGATCCAGATCAGTAATCTTCAAAATGAACTGCGATCAGTACAGTCTGAGAACGAGCGACTCAAGAGCGAAAACGAACAACTCAAGAACCAGTTGACCGAGCTCCTCCGCACCCCCCCGCCCTCTCATACATCACCAACCACCACCAAACCAGCAACAGGAAATGGGCAAGTCACCGTTGATGAGTCAGCCGCCGACGCCAATCCGCTAGCCCTGTTTTCTGCAATCCAGAACGATTACGCAGAAACCATGAAGGATATGGAGCGTGGGCAGGAAGGCGATCGTCAGCGCATCAAGTTCATGCGCAAACTTGACCAATGGCAGGCGGGGATCAATCGTCGCTACCAGAGCCAGATCAATTGGTACGTGCACATCGTAGAAATCGCCCAGTCGACGGACCGTGGAGTCACAGTCAGCATGATTGCTGTGGATCCGATTACAGGCGATCAATTGGGCGATCAGTTCCCCGCGCTTCTGGTGGGTAATGCATTGCTTCGCCGCTTAGCTGAATTGGAGACAAAGGGTGAACTCGATATTCTCCTACTCAGAGGCGTGCTCATCCCCGAGGTAGAAATCAATCCCGATCGGGAAACCGCAGGAACCTTCGATTCTCCGAAATTCATCGGACCGTATGCGGAATTCGGTTTTACCGTTGAAGTGCAATCACTTATCCCCGCACCTGAACCTGATGAGGAAACAGACAAGGTAGATGAATCAAATAATGAGCGAGCCGATCGATAGTGGCTCGACACCTGCAGGTTGTTACTGCTGGATCACGTCGCACCGATACTCACATCAACCGGCTGTGGTTTCGGCTCATAGTTCGGATCAAGAGTGACATTCAAAGGCAAGCGCTGCCCTTTGCGATCGTAGGGAACCTTATCCTGATCGATCATCCGCTGAATCGTCATCACACCTTCCAGGAGCATCTCCGGCCGCGGCGGACATCCCGGCACATAGACATCCACGGGCAGGAATTGATCGATTCCCTGAACGACAGCATACGTGTCAAATACACCCCCAGTCGATGCACATGCTCCCATCGAAATGACCCATTTGGGCTCGCACATCTGAAGGTAGATACGCTGAAGGACCGGCATCATTTTAACGACGACGCGGCCGGCAACTAACAGCAAGTCGGATTGCCGGGGACTGAAACGAAATACTTCTGCCCCGAACCGAGCCAGGTCATATCGGCTGCTGGCTGTGGCCATCAACTCGATCCCACAACATGCAGTGGCGTATGGCATCGGCCAAACGCTGGAACGGCGAGACCAGTTGATCACACGATTCAACTGTGTGGTCAGGAAATTATCTTCCGGTAATGCAGACTCAAGTCCCATGAAAGTACCTCACAGTTGCAAATTCAAATCGATGGAAAATTAATCCTAGTCGCGATATGCATCCAATACCAGTGAACTGTTGAATCCACTCTCTGTTAGAGTCGTTATTTTTCATCGGTCTTCTCAGATCCCGTGAGCCAGTCACTGATATCATCAATAACCGGTATCCGCTCATCCTCTTTGAGGTTCGGCTCGTAGATCTGCACATCACTCCGGTGGTAACCCTTTACACCAACTACACGCTCGTAGCAGCCCGATAAAAGGCAGCAGAATCCTAAACCGCAACTTAGCGGAAGCATGAACCTCAGGTTGCTCCATGCCCGGTAACGCATGGCAACACTGTATCCCCAACCGGATACACAGTGCAACAAGCCGAGAAGCTCAAGACAAACCACATCCCCATTTTGTCCAATCCGGCTGATTCACACAGCCCCCCACATCCTGAGAGCACCACAATGCGACTCCTTATATGCCTCTCATATCACGACGATGGGAGATGGGTGAATTCCGTGAACCGTACCATCAATGGAAACCGATGGATGAGATCTCTCAGGCCATCCTACGTCTTATGGATCACGCTATGGCTCCAAATTCTCGGACCAGCAAGCTGGACTTTTGGTCAGGAGACTGATGATTCCCAATTGCAGGAATACTCCCAGCGACAAATCATCTGCAAATCAGCAAATATTGAAGATCAGTGGGAATTAGCACAGTGTGCTATTGAGAATGAGCACACCGAGGAAGCGATATCGATCTGCCGCCAGATTCTGCAGCAGGATATCACGCACGCAGAAGCATATTCAGCGCTCATAACGTTGACTTCTGACACTGCTTTGAAAAGTGATTCACGAGCGTTTCGAGAGGCCAGACGAATTCTCCCCCAGAATTTTATTGAGCTTGAGTCGCGGCGATTCATCGTCCTGTCTGATGCGAACATGGTCTGGACCCGCCAGCAATCAGAACGTCTGGAGCGTGCATATCATCAATTCCAGCGCTTCGCCCGTCGACTTGATCTGCGCCCGCTGCCGCTTCGTCACAAGCTCGTGTGTGTTCTTTTTGCCCAGCGTGAAGATTATCTGGAATTTTCCGGCAAGTTTGACAATGTGACCGATCCCTGGATTGCAGGGTATTACTCACCGCATCACGATCGAACGGTGTTCTATGATGTGCGTTCGAGGCCTAGCGTGACTGATGCCCGTTCTCAACTTTCGGAGATGAACGAGGAAATCGAGCAACTGTCACGGGATCTGCGACAGGCGGAAAGATCTGGTCAACAACAGAGGGCAGAACATATACGCCAGAACCTCGCGCGGTACCAGAAGCATGTGGCGAGTGAGAGCCAAAGGGTTGATGAGTTTGAGAACAATACGATTATTGCAACCACAATTCACGAAACTGTGCATCAATTAATGTTTCATACCGGGGTTCAGAATCGTCAGGTGCAATATCCATTATGGATCTGTGAAGGACTGGCAACGTCCTTTGAAACTGATAAACCCCAGGAAGCCTTCGGTCCGTCGAGAGATTATGCGCCCCGTAGAGAAATCTTCCAGGAATACCTGTTGCAGGATGATATGCTCGACCTGAACCAGCTGGTCACTATCACCAAACTGCATGGCTGCAGTGAACGTACCGTACGTAAAATCTATCACCAGAGTTATGCACTTGTCTCCTGGATGAACCGGTTTCGAAAAGAAGAATTGCGTACTTTCATCATGATGATGCGTGCACTACCACCAGGAAAGGTTTCGCGCGATCGTCACCTGGAGATTTTTGAAGATGCCTTTGGCAGCACGGAGAAACTCCAGAAATCGTGGCTTCGCTACGAAGCTTCCCTCATGCCCGGTTCATCAGCAGGTAACATCATTCGCCAGCGCTATACACTGATTGATTCAGCCCCTCATGATGTACCATTGATTGGTGTCACCAGTACGCCGGCCGGTCTCATTGGTCTACTGATGCAGTCTGCAAATTCTGATTGACCTGTACTTCAATCACCGGTAGCTCATCTGATGAGTGATCGGTACTGACGTCGGGTTCAATGGGACGATCCTGTGCATGAATCAGTAAACTTTCCGCATGATCTGCTACTGTGCGCAGCATTTGACTGAATTGCTGAATCTCCCGTTGCATGCCTGTCCTAACGGATTCAATCACTTCTGACACTGGAGCCATTTCCTGCATCATCGTGTCCCCGCGGTGCATGATGTCTTCGAGTGATCCGTGAATCGCATGGCAGCGCTGCAGAAAATATTCCGTGCGCTGCTGAGTTTGATTCAATTGCTCAGCAAGTTCACTCCTGGCGTTTGTGCTTTGCTTTACGAGAAATGTGAGTGATTCCTTCTGCTCTTCGATCTGCTGAACGGCCTCAACCTGTCTGATCGAGATCGCTGCAACATTTTGCTCAGCTAACTCCACCAATCGAAGCGATGTATTGATTTGATCCCCAGCATGTTTTGCCTGATGAATGATTTCGTTCAATTCATCACAGCGCATCATGTGTTTCTCGTTCAGTTGTTCCCGCTCATGTTTGATTCTTTCATCGATTTTGAGTTGAAGTGACTCAAATGCAGAATCAATATGCTGCTGCAATTGCCTCTGGAATGAAAGATCCGCTTCCTGCAATCTCTGATCGAATTGCTCAAGTATCTGTTGTACTTTCACCGAGGTACCGGTGATTCTGGAATCATGTGTCTGCAGGTCGGCGATGTTTGACTGTACGAGGTCAATTTGTCCCTGGAATGCCTTGAGCATACGCGCGCCCAGACGGAGCCGCTCCTGGAGTTGGCTCGTTACATTCTGGGGGGTATTTTGCAGATCGTGAATTGCTTTGATTTGTTCCTGAAGATCCGCTGTTGCCTGTATTGCTTCATCGATGTGTTGCTTCAGACGACAGGACAACTCATCAAATGCATTCTGATCGAGCACGCGAGGGGTGATGAACACTTCAGATTTGGAATGAGTCGGTTCACGAGAAAGGTGGACATCACCCACAATGTCATGTGGGGCAACACTCACGACCTGTTGCTTTGTTTTGGCCATGACTTTCGTCGGTGGAGAAGATGAAGGTGAAACCGAAATAGTGGACCCAATTGTCTCTTGATCGTTTTGGCGTGCGTTCATGGCATGCCTCCGGCCACCCTTGGGACATCTTTCACGCTCATGCGCTTATCCAGATTATCGGTCGATCGGCCGTTTCAACTTTATCGGGCGTTACCGGCCAGAGATTCGTCCACTCCCAGCCCGGCCAGAGTCGAGTTATCCACAAATTGTCTCTGCACTTCCCGAAGGCGCTGACGAAATACCGAGGTGTTGCGATCGCCGGACTCATCAACCAATGCAAAGCCAATATCGATGAGTTCGCGAGTCTGGATTTTCTCGGGAGGTCGGCTCAGACTCATCGCCTGCTCATCGCCCTCCACCCGGTGCAGAATGCCGTCCTCAATCAATCGATCAATGATCAGTTGGATTGTTCCCGGGGGAAGACCGGTTTCCTTCATCAGAACCGATTGATCTGTTGTCATGCCTGATGAAAAGCGTTCCATGATGATTTCCATCAGACTGATAATGGTTCCCGGTTCGATCAATCCGGTGGGGAGTTGCTTGGGTTCAATTTCTTCCAGTGATCGACCTGCCAACATCTGCAGGGTTGCGGTGACCTGCAATCCAAAAAGAATCACAAGCCACATGATGTAGACCCACAACATAAACAGAGGTATGAGGCCAAGGGAACCGTAGAGAAACTTGATGGTCAGCGCGTTGGCAATATACGCGCTCATCGTATTCCTGCCTAATTCCAACAGAACCGCAGCGACAAATGAGCCGATCAGCGCAGGGCGTGTGTGAACATTCGTATTTGGCAGCAATTTGTACATGGTGAACATCACCAGCCAGATCACAATGAGACTCCACGCCAAGAGCACAAATTCGAGGAACCACCCCAAGGCTACAGCTTCTGTGATGAAGGATTGAAAGCTTCGGTCGGCATATGCTGTCAAGGCCACGGCTGCTGGAGCCAGGCATATCGTCGTCCAATACAACGGAAAGCGTCTCATCCATGTTCGCCCTGACGGAGCCCGGCATACACGATTGAAACAACCTTCGATTGTCACCATCAGACTGATTGCTGCGTAAATGAGAACTGCTACGCCAATCCAGCCCACGGCTGATAGGTTCAGAGTCTCCGCGCCTCGTAGCAAATCGAGTAGCCATACACTCAACGTCTGGGCTTCATCGTTGTTACCCGATATATGAATATTTCCCCATCCGAGGGAATCGAAAAACCTTCGAAGGCTGTTGAGCATCTCCTCAAAGCCACCCAATGCCTTGACCAGCAGCGTACCAACCACAAACACGGGCAGCAGGCCGAACAATGTACGGAACGATAACGCCGCCGCCATCCACGGAGCCTGGTCTCGTCGTAGCTGTTTGGCGCCATATCTTGAGAGATCGCGAGCAAATCTGATCGTCATTTGCCAACGTGTCAATTCATCATGTGGCTGCGTCACCACACGCCGTAGCCAGTCAATCACAGGTTGGATCGTGAATTTGCCCATGGCTCATCCTTCATCGTCTAAACTGAGTATGAAGTCCAATACGTGGTTAATCCTAACGCAACGACGACTTTTCTGATCCACACTATTGATCGATAAACAGCCCGTGGAGCGTGGAATCGCGAGGGTGTTCTTCGTTCAACACTCCCCGAAGAAGGGTGACGTCATTGTCATGGCCGGTGGA
This sequence comes from Phycisphaerales bacterium, assembly GCA_028278245.1. GTDB lineage: Bacteria > Planctomycetota > Phycisphaerae > Phycisphaerales > SM1A02 > JANQEQ01. Next base: position 44,784 of record JANQEQ010000156.1, read on the forward strand.
GTACCAGTCGACTTCACCTCCCAGATCCATCAACAATCCCAATGAAAACGCCCCGGTATCGGCGAAATGGTACGCATTTCCACCTGAAAGACCCTGAATGCCCCCACCGCGAGCGGAATAACGATCCTGACCAGCCAGATCGAGGAGTATGCCGATCGCCTGCATCGACGCTCCTCCCTGACCAAGTCCATCACACTGATACGAGTCATTCCCCGCCCGATCGATGAGTATTCCAACCCCGATATCCCACGCTGCCCCCTGACTGGCTGCAGTCATCGACCAATATGTGTCATCCCCGCCATCATCAGCCAGAATCCCCGCTGCCTGATGCACTCCAAATCCCTGCCCGTAACGATTGCCGTAATAGAGATCTCGTCCGGCAGCATCGTGAAGGATACCCAGGCCGTAGTAGTACGCTCCTCCTTGAGCAAATTCGCCCGCTTCATAGCGGTCATCCCCTGCCAGATCACAGATTACTCCAACACCGCCTGCGGCATATTGACGATAGCCAAATCCCATTCCCTGACTGAATGACTGATACACCGCAGGTGTGTTATACGCCGAGGTGGTCGGTCCGTTCGCTCGGTAAAGGTCACGCCCACCTTCATCGATAATGCAACCAAAACCACGCGGCCCTCCCACACCCTGACAGAGAAAGTCTCCAAGATATTGATCGTTGTCCCTGCCCAGGTCAAAAATCATCCCCGCTCCATAACAGGCAGCTCCTGTCGACCATAAACTTCCACCGTAGATATCCTGTCCACCTCGATCAAGCAGGAGTGATATACCGAACATTGCAGCACCACCGGCAAGCAGTCCACCGTCATAACGATCATTTCCACTGCGATCATCAATGAGC
>JANQEQ010000002.1 GCA_028278245.1 Phycisphaerales bacterium
TACGCGCCCCGGATGCCAGGTCATTTTGCACGCTGTTGAGCGCTTCCAATTGGCGGCGAATGACCAGACCATCATCTTCCTCTTCGACCGCAGATTTCAGCGCTCGGATCGCATTGCTGACTTTATTGGGGGAGACCGATTCGGCATTCATCAGGACGCCGCAGGCGACGACTGCCCGGAGTCTGATGTGCATTTTCGGTTCATCGATTTTATTGCAGTGATCGACGACCGTATCCAACGCCTTATCCGTTCCCAGCATCTGCAGTACGATGATGGCGTTGATGGCGCGGTGGGCGGAATCCTGATCCACGATACCTCTCAGGCAGGGGACCAGTGCGTTGGAGTACAGCATTTTGAATGGTGTGCTGCTGAGATGCACCGGGGTCAGCAGTTTTCGTCGGATTTTGCTTACTTCAGCCGACTCGCTACGGGCCAGTTCGTCACACCAGTAGCTGGCGTAATCGGTGATTTTTTCCTGATCCTGCGGTGTGAAGGAGGTTTGACCAGTCAGTCCGGTGATCGCTGGCGGTTCAGCCTGGCTCAGGACAGTCACCAGAAGCGAGAGAACCGCTGCTATCGCAATGAAATGGCATGATCGGCAGTGCATGAGGCTTGTCTCCCAACGAGATTAGACAGCCGGGGGGGAACCTTTCGAGCCCCGGAACGTACCAGCGAGGATATACAGTGTCAATGAAGCAGATCCATAGCGCTGGAACCCATTTTTTGCCGATCTTATCAACCCAGCCTACATTGCTGGGGATTCTGCCGATAGAGCACCGCAAAGCACGATACTGTTCAAGATGAAATTCGATTCGGCTATTGTTTTTTTTGAGGATCAATCCGGCTCCACCACGCTTCCTGAGAGATTTTTCATGCGCTTATATCACTGGATCATAATTGCCGGGCTGTCTGCGTTCTCCGGTGTCATTTCAGCTCGAGCTGATGACCAGACGCTTACAAATCAGCTTTCCCTGGAGTTTTTTCGTGCCGCCCAGGCTCTGGTTCAGCAGAATGAGACGCTGGATCTTGGGAATCTGAACCTGGCAATTGCCCTCAACGAGGAAGCCGTGCGATTGAATCCCCATGATGTCGATGCGTGGCATTTCATGATGGATCTGGCACAGTTGACTGAACGTGAGGAGTTGAAATCAAAAGCCCTTCAACAACTCGTCAAATTGGATCCAAGCAATGATGTCGTCGCTCTGATGAGATTAAACGAAGCGATACAGCAGTACCAGACAGCGCACGAGCGCATTGGTGTGTATCAATCACTTCTTTCTGATGCGAATCGCTCCAAACTCAGCAATCCGGTTGCGTCGCGGCTGGCTCAAGACCTTGCCCTGCTCTATCAACGCCTCGGAGATATCGAGGAAATGGGACGGTGGTTGGGGAGAGCGGTCGATTGGGATTCTTCGAATCGCTCGGCGGTCGCTCTGGCGGCAGGATTTTTCCGTCATCGGTCCAACGATCCGTTTGGTGAGGCGGAGTTGCTTACACTGCTCCTTCTTGCCGATCCTATCGATATTGAAACACAGATTCTGCTTGCACAATTACTTTTGGAGAATGGAGCATATGAAGGTGCGACAAGGCTCTATCAACTTGCCACCCAAAGTTCCCATGTCCGAAGAGTGCGCCCCAGCGTGGGTATGCTGACAGACAAAACTCTGGCCGAGTGGGGAAGCGGAAATGGTCCCAAAGCGTTAGGCACTATTAATAAACTTCAACGTGATTTCAGTGAGCAACTGCGGCTCCATGCAATACAGGAGAATCCTCGCCTTTCCTCACTTGAGCTGGCTCAAATCTTATCTAAAGTCCCCCCCGCACTGGGGACAATCCGAACGGCAATTTACTCGGTGACAGATGATTCTCGGTTAGCCGATTCAATTGATGCGGTTTCGCAGGTGTATCAGGCAACCATCGACCAGTTAGTTGAAAATAATTTCGAGCCAACTGCAGTGGCACAAGTGTATCTTGAAATGACATGGTTTTTTTATTGGCTGGGAAATGATGCTGATACAGCTTCTCGGTGGCTGAGAGAGGCAGAGAATCTGGTCACAATCAAACAGACAGCTCAGCAACGCTTTGCGGGTTGGGATGCGATCTGCCGGGAGGATTGGCAGCAGGCGGAAGATATTCTGCTCTCTCAAGTGGAGGAAGATCCCGCTTCAGCGCTCGGTATGGTCAGGGTTTATGAAGCACGTGGCCAGAAGCGTGAGGCAGCCGAATTGCTCCTCTCTGTGGCTCGTTCCAAACCCGGAACACTCATGGCGGTGTATGCCCTGCAGCGACTCCAAATGATCTTTAATCAACCGATCATCCTGAGTGATACGGCCGGTCAAATGGAGCAACTCATCGAATCATTACCTTACACGCTGGATCGAATTCCGAACGATCCGTCGCTTGCGTTGTCGATGCGATTGATTCCCCACCAGACCGTATATGCTGCATTCGATCCCCTGATGGTGGATATCGAATTGACCAACAACGCCCCGTTTCCCTTATGTATTGATCGTGACGGTCCCATTCAACCGCAAATAGCACTGGAGCCCACAATGAGTGTGGTCGGCCTGATGGGATTGGATGCTCTTATTCCCATCGTTGTTGACATCGACCGGCGACTATGTTTGCAACCACGCGAGCAGCTTGTTATCCCACTCAATTTGCGTCGTTTCGGTATGGGGCTGTTATTCAAGCAGATACCGCTTGCAGGAGCCCTGCTCTCACTCAAAGCAACATCCAACTTCATTGCCACCGAAGTAACAAGGCTGCGCATCCACGCCGGAGCGATGGGCCTGGAATGTGACATGCATCCTGTTCGGGTCGAAGGGGTTCGGGTGACAGAGGAGTGGCTGGATGAAAGTCTGAAGATGGTCGCTCAACCCGACACCAATGAAGACCTGTACCGCATGAGTATGATGTCCCACTGGCTCGCATTTGTGTACGAGAAACCAGATACCGTGGTGGGAATTGAGCGGGCTGGTGAGGCTGTCACGACACTAACCGAAGTGTATTCACAACTCTCACCCCTGCAACAGGCCTGGTTACTCAGCATGATGGCAAGACCCCCAAGCCTGGATCCGATTTTCACGATGGCGCAGCAAAGCGAATATCGACTGGTGATCCTCAGTTACCTCATGTTTCATGTGCATCAGGGCGATGATCCCATGTTACTTGCTGCGCAACGATTTGAGGACGCAAGTATTCAAAAGATTGCCCGATACATTTATATCAAGCACAACAAGCCTCAGCAGCCTCCATCTTCCCCCTGAATCAATGTGATGACATCAGATCCATCTGATTCTGTGAAGTCAGTTCCTGATCAAACCAGCAGTCAATCTCGCTGGCGCATCGTGGGCTTTCTCCTGGGCGTCATTCTTCTGGCCGGTGCCGTCTTTATGGTCTGGCATCAACGGCACGCAGTAACCACAGCACTTGAAGCGATCCGTCACCCCTCGCCGTGGCTGGTCATGCTCCTTCTGGCCAGTGTGGCGGGGAATGTCATTTTCACCGGATTGCTTTTTCGTGTGCTTCTTTCCCGATACGGCACAGTGGGGTGGGGCGAGATGCAGGCGGTGATTGCCTCAGCCACATTGATCAATTACCTGCCGGCTCGACCGGGCCTGTTCAGCCGGATCGCCTACCACCGCGCAGTGAATCGCATTCGTGTGATCGATTCTACTAAAACCGTCATTCAATCTGCGTTGCTGTCACTTTTCACCGCAATCTATCTCATTGGGGCAGCGCTGTTTGGGGGCAATCATTTGGTAACCATATGGGTGATTGTCACGTCTCCAGTCCCCCTCCTGATCATTGGTTCTTTCCGTACCGGATGGAGAATATGGTGTCTTGCGGCCCTGATTCGTTACGTAGAATTCTTCATCTGGGCGGTGCGCTACTATGCCGCCTTTGCCCTCATCGGCTTTCCCCTGTCTCCATCATCATCACTGATCTTTGCTTCGGTCAGCATTCTGGCATCGCTGATTCCATTGGTCAGCAACGGACTGGGGATCCGTGAGTGGGTCGTGGGACTGCTTGCCCCAGTTCTCACGACGTTGGAATTGAGTTGGGGTGTGACCGCGGAACTGGTCAATCGCGCTGCTGAACTGATCGTGATTATGATTCTCGGCTTGCTGGGCATGGCCTGGCTCGTGCGCCATCGCCGCGCTATTGATCCTGCTCAATCCCCAGATCAGTCACCGTAAAGAGCGCATCAAACACATAGCCCGCCGCCTCCACGTTCTCCCGGGCGCCTTCCATACGATCGATGGTGGCGATGATCTTCACGACCTCTGCACCACTCTCGGAGATCACATTGGCCGCTTCCAGTACCTGCCCGCCGGTGGTAGCCACATCTTCGAGAATAACCACACGGTCGCTGGCTTCAAGTGTGCCCTCCACGAGTTTGCTTGTACCGTAATCCTTCTTCTGGTTTCGGATGAATACGCAGGGCAGGCCGCTGGCGATTGCGGTTGCGCTGACCAGGGGTATGCCTCCCAGTTCCGCTCCCGCCAGCCGCGTGACACCCTGGGGTATTTTTTCGGCGAACATCTGTCCCAACGCCGCCAGGATGTCCGGCTGGGTCGAAAACAGGTATTTATCGAGGTAGTAATGGCTGGTGCGGCCGCTCCGAAGTGTGAATGTACCTCGCAACAGTGCAGCATCCGCTATCCGCTGGGCAAGTTCTTCTCGGATCATTGTCATTGTGCTGAACATACTACCGCAAGATGAGTGGTACGTAAGGATGGCAACACTCGATCAATCAGAATTCCGTGGAATGTTACAACTCGGATACAATACCGATCAAAGTCCAACGTTACACAAATGTCATTGACTCAACATTGCTATTGCAAGGCGGGATAGTGTGGATCCAAAACAACGACAATTCCTCCCTGAGTAATTCGTGTGGAAAGGTTTCATTATGCTGTGTCAAAAATTTGTACTGATTATCTCATTCGTAGTAACCTCCGCTTGTCACAATGCGCGTGCGGATCAATATGATCCCTATCCTCCACAAATCCAGAGCACTATCGAATCAGTTGGGTTGTTCAAGAATGGATTAGCCGTAGTAAGGCGCAGCCTGATATTGCCGGGATCCGGGGTGTATGACGTAGTCGATCTCCCCGAGCCGGTTCATGGAACGTTCTGGGTAGATTCGCCGGCCGACGTAAAAATCATTATGACCAATACCCCAATGCCGATCCACGATGAGCAATCATTGCGGAGTGTGAGCAATGAGGATCTCGCCGGGGCACGGGTGGCAGTGCATTTTGAAGCCGAGCATCTCGAACCGGTGACGGGCACCGTGGTTTCTCCCGCGATCGAGAAACCATCAAAAAATGAAGATCGAAATTGGACGCGACCCCGCCACGACGAGTGGTGGTCGGGGTACAGCAGGCCGCGCTACTCGGGAACCACGAGCAGCGATCGCCACCTTGTGATTGATACAGATTCCGGCCGTCTCATGCTGTATAAGGGAACAATTGCTTATGTCAAAATCATGAGTGCACCGACACCCCGATCCAGCCATCGCCCTGTTATGCGATTAATGGTGGCAGATAATAATCAACACACAAATGTCCCGGTTGAAATACTCTATCTGACCAAGGGAGCATCGTGGTCACCCAGTTATGTACTGGATATCAGCGATACATCAGAGCTTGTTTTTCGCCAGAAAGCCGTCATCTGCAATGAGATAGAGGAATGGGATGATGTGGAAGTTTTGCTCATAACCGGTCACCCTGAAATCGAGTTCGGCCACGTTCTCTCACCGATGTCGCTGGCGACCAATCTGTCAACATTCTTCAATGCTCTGGGAGTGGATAACCGCGTCCGACATATGAGTCGTGCCGAGTCGTCTTCACGGACAGGTGCGGACAGAATGACAGTTGGAGTGGAGATCACCGAAGAAGATGTACCCCATCGGGATCTCGCGGGCATTGATGTCCATTACCTCTCCGTTGGAAAACAATCGCTGTGCATGGGCGAGACGATGGTGATCAATACCGCACAGGCAACCGCACCCTATGAGCATGTTGTTCATCTGTATATCAAGGACGACCGTAATGAGGTGGGGAGATCGGCGAGAACACAGACGACCTCACGGAATAAGACACCGGTAGGCGAGGTATGGGATGCGATTCTATTTTGCAATCCACTGGATCGACCAATCACCACTGCCCCGGCAATGACGATTGCTGATGGCCTGGTCAAGGGTCAAAGCATGATCGGTTGGTCAGCTCCGGGTGGGCAGAAAATTACCAGCGTAAACAAGACGCTGAGTGTACGAACATATATCAATGAAGTGATGCAACTCGAAGATCGTCAAGAAATCAAAATCAGGGGTCGCAAATTTTTTCTTACTCCGGTCGATGGAACTATGGAATTGCTGAATCATCGGAATGAGCCGGTCACAATGTTGATCGAGCTTGATTTCAGTGGTGATCTGGTTGAAGCTTCTGACGATCCACAGTGTTCAATACGTCGGACAACTCAGTGGAGTGTCAATCTGAGACGGCGACTGACCTGGTCAATTCAACTGGAACCGGGAGAACAGCGGGAATTGGTCTATTCGTATTCAGTCCTGGTCAATCATTGATCTCAACTGGGAGTAATGATCCTGTTGAATTATGGGCTGGAAGCTTATTTTCAGCCCATTTCGACATATGTCGACAATCCCCCTCAGCGGCCCTTGCGCAATCTGAACACATTCCTCACATTGCCTTGGCGGAACTTTGGCCTACCATGCTCCACTATGGCATCAGTTTGTTTCTATTTCCAGATCCATCAGCCGTTCCGTCTCCGTCGCTATTCGGTGTTTGACACCGATCCGTTCTATTTCGGTAACGATGCGAACCAGGAGATTTGCGAGAAGGTCGCTAACAAGTGCTATCGGCCCGCACTGCGAAAACTGCTCGACATGGTCAGTCGGCACGAGGGCAGATTCCGCATCTCCTTTTCCATCACCGGAACGGCTCTTGAGCAATTCCAGTTATGGACACCTGACGTTATCGAACTGTTGCAACAGCTCGGCGAGAGTGGGGCGTGTGAGTTTCTCGGCGAAACGAGTCACCACTCCCTGGCGTTTCTCTTTTCCCGGCAGGAATTCAGCGAACAGTTGATCATGCACGATGAGCAGATCAATCGCTATTTCAATCAGCAGCCGACCATTTTCCGCAACACGGAATTGACCTATTCCAACGAAGTCGCTGCGCACATCGGTGCGTTGGGCCGGTACAAGGCAATCCTCTGCGAGGGCGTGGATAACCTGCTTAGTTACCGTTCACCGAATTACATCTACGTCCCGCCGGGCACGCACGGTGATCCTGCGCATGCCCGCATCAAGCTTCTGTTGAAAAACTACCGACTCAGCGACGATATCGCTTTCCGTTTCTCCGATCGCAATTGGCCCGAGTGGCCTTTACCGGCGGAGCGCTTTGCCAAGTGGGTCAATCAGATCAACGGTGATGGTTATCTCTGCAACCTGTTTATGGATTTTGAAACGCTCGGCGAACATCAGTGGGAAGACACCGGCATCTTCGATTTTCTCGATGTCCTGCCGGAGAAAATTTACGATGTAAATCCCGGGCACAATGATTTTCTCACCCCGAGCCAATGCGTCGATTGCTACGAGCCGGTGGGTGAATACAACGTACCGCACATGACATCCTGGGCTGATACGGAGCGTGACCTTTCCGCCTGGATGGGCAATGCCATGCAGGAAAATGCCGCCCACGAGCTGTACAAACTGGAAGCTCCGGTCAAGGCGGCTCATGCGGCAGGCGATGAGTACCTCCTCGAAGATTGGCGCAAGCTCACCACCTCAGACCACCTCTACTACATGTGCACGAAATATTGGGCTGACGGCGACGTCCACACCTACTTCAGCCCCTACGACAGCCCTTACGATGCTTATATCAACTTCATGAACGTGCTGGACAACATCCGTTCCCGAACAGAAGGCTGATTCATCTGGAACCTTGTCAATTCTGATATGTATAATATCCGTCGGTTAAATGCTTTTTGGTGCAGATTTTATCGTTCTGCCAGCCTTACGATATCGTGTATTGATCCATGACCGCACGTTTGCTTTTGCCATCGTGTTTACTGTCACTTTCCGAGGAGTCCCCACACACTCACCGGAATCAATATTCCCATGGGCACGGTTTGCTGGATCGTGGTTTCACACTCATTGAACTCCTGATTGCGCTGATCGTAATCGGTATTCTGTTGGCGGTGCTGATTCCCGCTCTTTCTTCTGCCCGTCGAGCCAGCCATAAACAAATCTGCGCCGACAACCAGCGTCAACTGGCGACGGTGTGGAAACTCTACTGGGAAGATAATGATGACCATTTCCCCCTGGTGGTGACGCAACCCGGTTGGCTCTACGGCGGAGTACGCCATTCCTCGATTCGAGAGCAGGCGTTTCTGGATTACGATCGCCCACTCAACCGCTATCTTTCCCCCGCGCCGCCCGGCTCATCCGCTTTGGAAATATTTCGCTGTCCCGAAGATCATGGCATCACCAGCAAAGATGCTCCCGTAGGAACGGCACATCGAACTGCGTATCGTTCCTACGGCACCAGTTACCGCGCCAACAGCAAACTGCTCAACGCACAACTGGCTGGAGTGTCTCCCCACCCTCAATCGTTGGCCAGATCGCAGATCACAACCGCACCGTCTCGACTCCTGCTGATGGGCGATCCAGTCTGGCATGAAGTTTTTCATGACACCGGCTGGGATGCTTCCTGGCACGGCAAACCGAACGAAGGCAACTTCCTCTTCCTTGATGGATCAGTCAGATACATGACCATGTTCCCCCATACTCGTGTTGGCCCGATCATCCTCGATCCCATTCTCTCCTCCCCCACACCGGAACACACTTCGCAAGATTAGCACCCTCGCCCCAAAACATTCGAAACTTACATCTGTGAAATAAACTCCCACATGCTGCTACCGTAGGGGAGTGGTGGGCATATACCGCTTACTGCCAGGTGCGGTTCGTTCTCTAACAGGTGAGATAATTTCCTGGACTGTGATGCGCTAGTTACGCCAGGAGGTTCTTTATTTCCTTGAGCAGTTCTTCCTTCACGATCGGCTTGGGGAAGAAGGCATCCGGTTCGGGGACATTGGATTGCTTGCTTATGAACTTCATATACCCGTAGGGATCACCCGCGTACCCGGTGACTCCGGTGATAACGACGACTGGAATCGAGGACCGGTCTGGATTTGATTTCAATTCCTTGAGAAAACGTACGCCGGTCTTTTCCGGCATGGAAATATCCAGCGTAACCAGATCCGGCATTACATCATTCATCTTCTCCATGGCATCCTCGCCATTGCTGGCGGAGATGGTTTTGTAACCGTTGTCCTGAAAAAGCATTTCCAGATAAGTGACGATACTATTTTCGTCATCCACAATAAGAATTGTTTTCGCATCCTGTGATGATGGCATGTTCAGCTCTTTCCTTTTGGTTCGTTATCCTTCAATGCAGCAAGTGCCCGTCGTAAAGCGCTGGGACTGGCGCTGGACAATTGTTCCTGGAGTTCATCTTTCAAGTCCGGTTTATCAGAACTCTCAGGTATTTCCTCAATACCTAATGCCCGTTGTACAAAGCGAACATAATCGTTGGGTTTGACGGGCTTCTCCAGGTACACTCCCGGACCGGATATTACCTTATCCGCAAGAATATCATTGAGATCCTTCTGTCCCATATCATCCTGGGCGTGTGCAGTAACAATCAAGACCGGTATTTTCGCAAGCTTCTTGTCTTTACGAAGTTCATAGAGAACTTTTTGCCCGCTCTTTTTCGGCATGACAAGGTCGAGCGAGATAAAATCCGGAGGATCCTGATGAATAACCTGCAATGCTTCTTCGCCGTCAGAGGCTGTGACAACATTGAACCGGGCATCACGCAGGATGCTTGCCAGGTAATTGCGAACATCCGGCTCATCATCAACTACCAGTACGGTTTTATCTTCTGCACGGGGCATGATGTGCTCCTTGTTTTCCATTGCGGTCAGTTCTTCCGTTGACCGTTTCCTCCATCACTCACGGCAAGATCGATCCTATCCTGAACCTCAGGCAGGTTTTCACGGGGCAATTCTATTCGAAACAGCGAACCCTTCCCAGGTTCCGACTCAAACGAGACTTTCCCCCCGTGCTGATGAACGATTTTTTTCGTCGTCAGGAGTCCCAATCCCGTCCCCTTGTCGGCTCCCTTCCCGGAAAAGAAGCTGGTAAAGATTTTCTTGCTGATCTCGTAATCAATCCCACATCCATTGTCTGAAATTTCGTACGAGAGAATCCCGCCCTGATCCTTCAGTGACAAAGTCACGATATAGGAGCGATCAGCATCGCTCATTTGACAGGCATCCAGCGCATTGGAAACCAGATTGACGAGGCAGGAATAAATCTCCTCTTTATCCATAGGAGCTTCTTTGATGATTTCCTGTAGATCTGTGCGCAATTCGACATTTGCGATGTTCGCCTGCTCACGAAACTCTTCCGCAACGTCAAGCGCAAGTTGTTGAGGATTGACCATCGTGGCCTGGGAGACCCTGCCTCGGGCAAAGGCCAGAAATTCCTTGACGAATCGGGACAGACGCGTGATGTTCTCCTGCAACATCGTCCACCCCTTGGCCACTCGATCATCATCCCCCTGTTCGATCCCGGTCGTCACGCCATACATTCCCCCCTCCAGCGCCATCAGTACGTTTTTGATGCCGTGTGCAATCCCAGCCACGGTCTCACCCACAGCGGCCAGGCGTTCAGCTTCGCGCTTTTCCTGTTCGAGTTTTTTTTCCGTCGTGATATCGGTCGACATTTCAATGACGTAATTGATCATTTCATCAGGACGAACAATGGGAATCATCTGGACGAAATAATGATGAACCGACTGTCCATTCCCGACAATTCCCTGTTCCTCCAGGCTGCGTACTTTGCCATCGACAAAAGTGGCCAACGCTGCACAGTTCGTACATCGTTCATCTCGGTCTTTGTACACTGTGTAACAGGGACGGTTTTTCCACTCGCCGTATGTTTCCTCAAATCTCCGGTTTGCCTGGACAATTCTAAATCCGCGGTCGATGACACAAATACTCACGGGTACTTCATGAAACAATTTCATCTGAAGCCAATTGTCAATTTCACGTGCTGCCATGACGGGTTTATCCAACTCCACTCAACATTATTGTGATTCTGAATTTTTCACTCTTGGGATCATTTCAGAAAAGATGACCGTGTGATTTGCATTATGACATGCACGACAATCCTGCAATGAAACAGGAAATTCACCCGGGGTCATTTCCGCTTTGTTAATGTGACACTGCCGACACAATCCGTGCATGGCAGCCATATAACCGACGGCAGAGTTCCAGCGATCTTCAGGATCTGCAATTACAGGGCCGGACATGATCGATTCTGCATGACACTCCCGGCATGCTGTAGCCGTCTCGTAACTCTTCACCGCAGATGATGGGTCATGGCACTTGACACAGCCCTGGTTGCCATCCGTACCACGAACATGCGATTCGTGGTTGAAGATCAAAGTTGGTTCGTACATATCACGATGGCATTCGTGACACGAGCTGGCCCGGTCCATCGGCATGTTAAGATGATGGCAGCTTGCGCAGGATTCTTCTCCTCCCAGCCGATCTTCATGCCCCTGATGATTGAACAGTGTCAAACGGCCATCTCGATTCCCATCGATTATGATCAGTGGTGTTACCATTGCCCCCGCAGGGATCGCCCCGACATCCTCTATGAATCCGATCGTGTTAGGTTCTCCGACTTTTTCATTCTCAATGACAAAGCCGTCGATGGTGCGAGTTGCCGCTACCGGAGTGTAGTGGGGCTTGGTTCCCAGCACTGCCTGCTGGGGTAGAAAAGCAATGGCAAGAGACGCCCCGACAATGAACAACAGTGAGTATCGTCTTGGAGCAGTCACGGCTGCCGGAACCAGACTGCGTACGGTCACCGGATCGAAGCTTGGGCCGATCGTTGGTATTTCAGCTTGATCCATCGGATGTTCATAAACTTTCAGGCGCTCAACAAAGAAGATGAAAACCAAAACAGCGGCAGCGACAATGCCAAGACTGACCGCAAATTCCGTCCAGTGGGGGAAGTAGGAGAATCCTTCCGGACGGGCAAATGCGACGATGCAGACATCAATACGATACATCACCATGCCGAAAACGGTCATACCCGAGCAGAGACCCAGGCCGGCAATGCTTCGGCGTATCCTCGGTATGGCCAGCAGTATTGCCGGGATCACGGCACAAACACACAGTTCGAACCAGAACAACGTGCTCATCCACGATGCTTCAAATGCTCCCCCCAACACACCGCGTATTGCCATGTCACCAACGCGGATTGCAACATAAATCCCCAGTACAACCGATGCGGCAAGTCCGAGTCCCGAGAGTAACTTTGTGTTGACTTTATGCTTGAAGAAATAACCCGACAGCAACGATTCGAGTGTCACCATCATCAAGCCCAATCCAACTGCTGAGACAAAGAACAACAGGTAAATAATCGGGCTGTACCAGAGTGGGTGCAGTCGGTGCGGTGCAATAAGGAATAACGAGCCAAGTGATGATTGATGAAGTGTAGAGAGGATGATTCCTGCGACGACCAGTGGAAGCGTCACTTTTTTGAGCACGGCCAGGATGCGGCGAAACAGCGGCCGATCAAAAAGCGAGTTCTCCAGAATAGTAGGGGCAAACTCCAGCGCCAGCACACTGAGATAGAGCATGACACACATGGCTACTTCAAACAGCACAGAATGGTGCTGCCAGTTGATCATCGGGTGCCAGATATTCCAGGGCAGGCCGAGGTCGTAGAGTAATCCCACCGCTACTGCAATGTAACCGAGGAATGCGGTCAGGATCGCAGGCCGAACAAACGGACGATACCGTTCCAGGCCAAAGATATAAACGGTGGCAGCAAGGACAAAACCACCTGCCGCCAAGGCAACACCGGCCATCACATCAAATCCGATCCACAGCCCCCAGGGTGTGACATCAGAAAGATTTGTCGTTGCGCCCAATCCGTGTGTAAACCGGGCGACGGTTACCATCGCCCAGATTCCCACAATGATCCACAGGATACTTTTGAGAATTGTCAGTCTACTGGTCATGATTGCTTTCACTTTCCTGCTGCTGATTATCTGCAGGATCAGTTGGTTCAATTGTGTTGCAAGCTTCCGCGGATTCGGCTGCAAGTTTCATGCGTCGGCCGACAATCCAGTACACCCCCGTCATCAAACCACCAACACCCAGTGCGATGCCGGGCACTTTCTTGAGCGATGCCCAGGTCAAATCAGGTAGCGGCTGGTTGCCGAGATTATCTTTCCACGCCAGGAAACCCAGTGGGATACTTGCGATCATCAGAACGGATGTACCTCCGACCTCATGTTCGCCGTACACCTGTTGAACATATAAGTCAGGGTTGTCGCTGAGCCGTTGCTTTGCGAGCGCGAGCATTTCAGCGCGTGTGCCGAAGATCGTCGCTTCTTCCGGACAGGCTTCTACACAGGCGGGAATTCCTCCCTCCTTGAGTCGGTCATAGCACATTGTGCATTTTCGCACATAAGGTACTGCCCGGTCCCAGTCATAACGAGGAATGTCAAATGGGCATGCCATCAGGCAATAACGGCATCCCATGCATTTCTTGGCATCGTAGATCACCGGACCTTCAGGAGTTTTCTGTAACGCCCCAACGATACAAGCTGATGCACACGCCGGCTCCAGGCAATGTCGACATTGCTGCCGCACATGGTGGTTGCCGGGTTTATTAACAATGGTGGTAAACCGTGATGCGGAGAGATCATCAATAGCGCCCTGTCCGCGCCATGGTCGATCATCACCAAGTTCGTATTCAACTTTACAGGCATCCACGCACTTTTCGCATCCGGTGCATCGTGTGACATCAGTCAGGATGGCCATCGGCTCACTCATATCGGCTCACCTTCCTTCCCCAGCGCAACACCCACTTTGCTGCCTGCATTCTCCGGGAAATGCCACGCCACCTCTGATACCAGTTGTGTCAACGGCAACAGAACGCAATGGCTTATTTTCGTCAGCGGAACAAGAATCAACACCACGTTTGCACTCACAACATGCAACAGGAACATGACGTTGAACGGAAACGGATTCCATTGCGGGTGCATGACCAGAAATCCAGTGGCAAACGGAATCGCAATAATCAGCGGAAGGGCATAATCCTGAAAACGACTCAAACCTCGCGAAGCCTTTGCCATCGATCGTTGAATAACAATCGCCACGGCGCTGATG
This sequence comes from Phycisphaerales bacterium, assembly GCA_028278245.1. Lineage (GTDB taxonomy): Bacteria > Planctomycetota > Phycisphaerae > Phycisphaerales > SM1A02 > JANQEQ01. The sequence continues at coordinate 14,293 of JANQEQ010000002.1, forward strand.
ACTGCGATAATCGTCAGGATGTCAGATGCAAGATTTGGAAGTGCAGGCCAGGAAAGAGAAGTCCCCCGTTTCCAGAGGGCAATGTGACCGGCCAGGAATATGGGAACCAAAATGACGGCGATGTGGAAACACACTGAAGTCATGCTCAGCACAAATCGATTGCCGACCTTGTCAATGGGAAATAACCACTTCACCGTGTTCGTGGCAATTTGTTTATAGGGCATATTCTTATCGCCGGCCCGCCGCAACACGCGGAATATATCCCACAGTGTTATCGCAAGGTGGCGCAGCAACCCCAACACCATAAAGGTGAGAGCAGCCCAGAAGAAGGGACCACGCGCCCATTCAATCAATGCTTCCACTTGTTACCTCCCTGACCTTATCTCAAACAAAATTTCGTCAGACGCTTTCATTCAAAAAACCTCTTACTTACTCACTATCAATCCCGGACTCTGTTTCTGTGGGATTGTTCACCGCAGCTTCTTGCATTTCAGCAGGAGTGTCTGTTTCACCCTCTTCCGATGATTCGTCTTTATCAATTTGGAAATCGCTGAAATCAATCACTTTCAGGAGAAGATCATGAAGACCAACGACATCCACCTCATCCAGACCGTTGTCTTCACAAACTTCCTTGAGTTGTTTCTTACAGTTTGCACAAGGTGAAACGACGTACTTGGCTCCGGTTGCTCTTATCTGATCAGCTTTTCTTTTCCCCATGAGCGTGGTGCGGAACTCACGAATCTCATCGATGGAGACGGTACCGCCACCGCCGCCGCAACAGTAATTCTCGGCGCGGTTCGGGGTCATCTCAACAAAATCCGTGCAGATCATCTTCAGGATCTCGCGCGGTTCTTCCGTGATGCGCCCGGCTCGTGCGATGTTGCACGGATCGTGATAAGTCACGCGCTCCTCAATCTTCCGATTGCTGAGAGGAATCTTGCCGTCCTTCAGTGCCTGGTAAGCATATTGCAGACAATTAATCACCTCGGGCGGCTTCTCTCCTCCGAATGTGGGGATATACCAGGCGCTTCTCGTGGCGTGGCCACACTCGCCCACCAATACTTTCTTACCCCTAACTCGGTGGACCTCATCTACAACATTATTAACAATCGACTCCATCATCCGGTCACTGTAAAACAGGCCGTAGTCGATGCCATCGAAGTTCCCGGTACCGATTGTCCATGATGCGCCGGTAACATGCATGACCGCCGCATTACCCATGAGCGTATCCGGTTCAAGAAGATAATCGGATACGGCCGGGAAGAACACGTACTCCGCATCTTCCACGTCAATAGGGAATTTGGCGGCGATGCCATATTCCTCTTCAAGCTCCTCTTCCAGAAACTCACACGTATCCTTCAATCCCGGTACGGTTATCGCAGAAGTGTTGCCCACCCCTTCCAGTTGTTCACGGGTGGCAACGACCAGTGCTTTGGGAATGACGTCGATTTCCGCCAACAGCCAACGAGCTAGGTGTGTCACCAGACCATGATCAATTCCGATGGGGCAGGTGGATTTGCATCGTCGACAGGCAGTGCAGCGGTAATACTCTTCCGCCATCGTGTCCAGGTACTCATCGGTGAGGGTAAATCCGCCGAACAACCTGGCTTTCATCAGACCCGATCGGGTGAAGTAGCGGCGATATACTTTCAGGAGCAGTTCAGATCGCTGGCAGGGTATATCCCGCACGTCCTCTGTTGCTTCATAAAGTTGACACGATGATGAGCAGCGTGCGCATTTCGCGCTGACCCTGGTATACGTATCAAGGGCAACACCGTAACTGCCATGCTCCAGTACTGCGGCAAATGCCTGAAGGAATTTCCTTGGTCGATCAGTTACATCCAATGTCTTCTGTTCAACGTAGTAACTGTAATTCTTTTTCTCTGATTCACTCACGTGGAAAATCCTCTGTCATCATTCTTCCGGTGATATATCCTGATTTGTCTGCTTGTCGTTATCCGACGTCTCAAGAAGTCGATCACGCAGATGTTGGCGCACGAGAACATCAGGTGGGGTGTTTTCTGCACCCTTGAAGCCGTTACCGTTATGCAGCAGGTGTTTGATATCCTGAATAAACAGCGATCCAAATCTGTATACGGCACACTGACGACATTCATTACCCTTGGGTGCGCACGGCAATCCCTTGATCATCCAACACGGTCGTGTGGTGTCCTGACGGGCTGGACAATCCTTGCGATCCTCTTCGCTGCAGGGCAACAGATCCCAGCACGGCAACAGGGATTGCATGCGACGAATGCCCTCGATGTTGAGTCTCATTTCTCCGATCAGGTGCTGGATATTCCGAACCCGATCAATGTCCTCATGCGAGTACAGGCGATACCCCGCATCGGTCCGGTGGGCAATGATCAACCCTTCCCGGCCGTATTTCCTGACCGCAGAGACGGATAGGCCCACCTTCTGAGCCAGAACACCGATCGACATGACCGGATCATCAACTTCTTCATGGACTTTCTTTGTAGCCATAAGATGCCCGTTTGCAAGGATTTATGAAAAAGATGATAAGATCATAACCCTATACTCAATAATATAGGCACATTGTACTATTCAGTCAAGACTTTCTGCTGCTATCCGGAGATACACCCCCAGACAAGTATGTTTGTAGCAGGTCGGCAATGACAGATATCCCTGAAACGCAGCATTGCATTGGACCTACGCCTCGAGTGAATGTGATTTCATCCCCTCAACAAAGATTGGACATTTGCCTGGGTAGTACGAGCGCATGTTTCGTAAGACTATGTACAATTTAAGTTATACCCAATGTAGTATATATACTACATTGGGAGATATCATGGTTCTGATTAGGGGAGATTGAGTAGTAAGCACAAAAACGTGGATATTGGGTTCTCGTGGTGAGAAATTACATAGACAAAATCAAAATTTCATTATCGTTTTATGTAGTATATATACTACATAAAACGATATATACTAGATAATCAAAGAGAGGAAATTCTGCTTGCGAACAAATACTTGGATTGGATTGGTGATGTTTGGGTTGTGGTCTCTGTCCGTACGTAGTATATATACTACGTACGGACACAAACAAGGGATATAAATATGGCCCGTCGTTCAAGACTCACAATCGCAAAGGCTGACATCGTTCATGCCTTTCAAAAGGACAAGCGGAAAATCTTCAAACGAAAAGATCTCTCCGCAATACTAGATAAGAACCGCAAGTTCTGGCGGCTTACCGAGTCGTTGCGACTAAGTGAATTCATCTCCTATCTAGTTTCCAATACGCCCCTACAAAAAGTCACATTCAAGTTACCACATCGTCCAGAGACTCGCTTTGTGTGGGGAAAAGTCTCACAATTCAATCTTGCCGTCTCCATGAAAGCAGGGGCATACCTCTCTCATTACGGGGCAGTTGCGTTACACGAACTCACTGACCAAGTGCCCAAAACGGTTTATGTAAACCACGAACAGCGACCACAGTTCCAGTTGATAAATTCACTTTCTCAGGAACGGATTGACAACGCATTTGGGAGACCGCAAAGGACAACTTCAAACTTTGTTGAGTACGAAGGTTTCCGATACTGCTATGTGAATGGTAAACACACGGATCGTCTTGGCGTCATTCAGATGAAAGATATGTTTGGAGTAGAGGTACCAGTCACGTCTCTCGAAAGAACGCTCATTGATATTACTGTACGCCCCATGTATGCAGGTGGTATATCTGAAGTCATTGAAGCATATCGAAGGGCGCATGGCAAACTTTCGTTAAATCGCCTCGCTGCTACGCTTTTGAAATTTGAATACATCTACCCATACGCACAGGCGGTTGGCTTTTTGCTTGAGCGTAGTGGGTATGATGCAAAGGCAATCAAGCGGCACAAGGTGTTTCAACTATCCCAAGATAGTTTTAAATTTTACCTCGTACATGGTATGAAGGATAAAGAATACGATGCGAAGTGGCGGTTATTTATCCCAAAGGGATTTTAGTTTTTCCACAATGTCTAAGATATAGTCAAAGTAAAAATCAAAGTCCTCAAGCTTGTGGTCTGGTCGAACGGTTTCTTGAAGAGAAGGAAAACCTTGCTTGTGGAAGTCCCGAAACTCTTTAATTATACCGAGTAGCGTCAGCGGTACATGCTTAGCGGCGAACATTGCTTGCACAAGATTAGTTGTATCCCCCTCAGACCAATCGAGATTATGTAATTCTGAAATATAGTGGATATCGAAGAAGTCTCGCGGTCGAGCAGTGCCAGGTCTACTCTTCAACTGTTCTCGATATTCAGGGATTTGTTGGCAGATTGCACGCAGTTTTTCAGTTGCGATTGCGAGTGGAGTATTCACATAAACTGTATAACCATCGAGATCTCGCTCCTCTTTTGCCTCGCAGTATTCGTGCTTGCTAAATTCGACACTAAATGTCTTGAGTTGACCGGGCCCAACATCTATTGATTGCTTGCTACGAAGCTTCTGTAATTCCCTTTCGATTTTTTGTTGCTGCATGCTACCGAGCTTAATCTGAAATTCTTCGTATTGCTCTCGTTCCGCAAGCTTGAACTGTAGCACGTACCCTCCCCAAAATGGAAAGTCAGGTTGTACAACTGGCGGACAAGCATTGAACTGAACATCGAAGACCACGAGTCCCTCTGGATTGAAGGTATCAGTGAGTAACTTCTTGAAGCGATCACAGAGATTGATAATCTCACCATCGAAATCACCGTCGATTGAAAAATCCAAATCAAGTGAAGATCGACCAGGGGATGGATGGAAAAGATCAATGGCGCTCCCCCCCTTAAGAACGAGCTTCTCTAAGAGGTCGTCATCAGAGAATATTGCAATGACAGTAAGCTGCTTTATCCGCTCGATTAGCTTTAAGTCCATGAATTTAATCCCTCAATGTTAGACCATATCGGTGTAGATGATAAAGGTAATTGTGGATACGTTGAGAGGAGCGGACCGTTCTGCATTGGAGGCACTGCCCAACTTCGAGGAAGCGGGATCAAAATTTCTGTGAGCCACAGGAACTGATGACACCGCTCCTCCCATGTGTGCAAACCAGGCAGGAAAAAACTTGGCGCCGGGCTTGGCGCGACGGGGATTAGAGCAGACCAACGCCGTGCAGCACGGTGCAATGAACACATGTGATACAGACAAAGTCGTAAACTCTGATAAAGACGCAGATAGTGACAAAAATGAAGATGACGCGTCCGAAAACACGGTTCGCGTCAAAAAGGCCGAGATGGGATTCGAACCCATGAATAACGGATTTGCAATCCGTCCCCTTAGTCCACTTGGGTACTCGGCCAAAGCTGTATAAGCCTACTTCGCAGATGCGGTCGAGGCAATGACAGAATGGTCATTTCACGTATGAAGTTGACGATCAATTCATTCGGATTTAGAGGCTATGGTTCCTGTGAACCGTGCACGATGGGCTGGTAGGCATTATCGACGATGTGAGGCGGGCGCAGGACACCGGCGGCCAGATCCACCCCGGGCGGTTTGCGACCAAGCAGCCCCGCTACCACCCCGGACCGGTGACTCCGCAGCAGGCGGGCGCGCAGCGGCAAATCCGTATCAGGATCGTGAATCACGCGCATACGGCCATAAAACGTTTCCAGGTCGGGCAGGCAGACGTAGTAGTCAATCTCATCTTCCGGCGGCTCAGTAAACCAGCCGTCAATAATCAATTCACGCTGACCAGTCTGGCGGGTGATGGGAAGATCACGGTCAGCGGGTGGAATCGGGCGAAGATCAACACTCATCAGATCAACATGCTCCGGCACTTTTCCCGCCAGGCGGGCAGTTGATGAGATACGATGAGAATCAAGCAGGTAGATTCGCAACGGCAGGCCGGTATCCGGATCGCGCATCGGATCATCGAGATGCGTGCCTGTCGTTTTATCAAACGGAAACAGAAAAAACTCATCCGCTTCGCGCAATGTGGTATTGGCACCGGCTGAGATGCGCACCATCTGCGGACTGATAACATCAACAATGCGATACGGTCCGGGATCATCAGGTGTTTGCAGATCAAGCGTCGGCACGATCTGGTTGAGGCGCGCCATTGCGTTGCCGATCGCTTCCTGTGAAGCCTTGCCCAGCGGTGTGTTCCAGAAGAGCACGGAGCCGAATGCGATCCCCTGATACAGATCCATCGTTTCCTTCTTGCTGGTGGATGATGTTCCGTATACATGATCGCTGACGACTACACGGTTGGCAGGAACATCAACAATCGTGAGTTGGATGGCAACAATCGCTTCGCGCCGATCGCCGAAGAAACCCGAGCGGCGTGCTTCCGGGGCAAGCTCATTGGTGTGGTAAAAGTCGGTGACTTTTCCGGTGATGACATAGGAAATGGTGGGATACTTTTCGTGTACCAGTGCCAGACCGTGCACCTGTTCCTCACGCGGACTGACGATGTACTGCTCGACCTGCTGCACCAGTTCGGGATAGACCCACACATCAAAGGCGCTGTGGTTGATCAGTGCGCGGGCCAGCGCATCGGTCATACCCTCGCCGATTTCGTAATAGCGACTGAGCCGGGAGCGGGAGACATCGCTGAAACGTCCGATGACGACGAGACGTTTTTCGTCGTCTGCGCGTGGAGTCAGGCCATCGGTGTTCGTGCCGGGAGAATCGTCATAGCGCCAATATGACGATCTCTCCGGCGGGGTGCCGGTGGTTGATGAGGTAGATGAACATCCGCTGAATGTGCCCAGGATGATCGCGAGGAGCAAAGCAAGTGCCGTGCGGAACGTGATCAACATTCTATATGCGTGAGGGGGCATCTCACTTCAACCATCGACCGAGCGGGTCACGAGGCTTGAAATCCCATGTCCGGGCTGAAAAGACTATCCGGAGGGAGTCGTTGGCTGGACGATCGTCAAATGACCGATGAACACAGAACCCCCCACACTACACCCCAAATCCCTCGCACCTTACGTCTGTTTAAACCGCCTTTTCCGAATCCCAATCCCCCAAGACCGACCACTGCCCATTCCTGTATCATGGGAGACAGGTATGAAAAACAACGAACATATTGTCCTCGGATTTCTCGGCCGCAGATTGATTCTGCCTTGCATGATCCTCGCGATGATCGCATTGGCTGGAACGACTGTCAGCGCGCAGGAAGCTGAAGATCCCCCCACGGCAGATACTCCATCAGATACCGAATCAGGCATTGAGAAGATGGTGGTGGATGATGATGTGATTCCGCAGCCGTCCAAGCGCTGGATGTTGCGGGAAGGTGCTCGGTTGGTGGAAGTTGAGGGCTGGCTGCGAAAGAATCCCCAAACCAGTCTTTGGCAATATCACATCAGCGAGACAAATCCCGATGCTCCGGGATATGTACTGACGGTACTTCCCTGCATGTTGCTGGACGAGATGGTGACTGTTGTGACATCCATGCGGGGAGCGGAAGTGGAGTTCGTGGCAACCGGTGAAGTGTACGTTTACCTGGACCAGAACTATTTCCTGCCGACCCATCCGCCGCGCGTGATTCGGGTTCAGGAGCTGTATGGCAGTACAACCACAGAAGCAGAATCCACGAGCGATGCTCAATCGACAGCGCAATCTGATGGCGACAAAGAAGAAGAAAGCGCCGAATCGTTGATGCGTGAACTGGATACTGCGGTGCAGGGGCAGACGGTTCCGATCATACCGGGATCATCTCTAACCGCATCGGATACCTACGAGGAAGATGTCGAGTCAAAGAAACTGCTGGCGGAGGGAACGGTGTTGCTTTCCCGCCGCGGTGTGCTATCGCGCAGTGTGGAAGGTGCGTGGACATTTGTTCTCGATGCTGACAGCACGGGTCTGGCCGATCCCCCCCTGCGCATTATGCCCTGCCTTCTGCTGGAGAAGCTGGAAAGTTACATCAACCGGTCTGGAAGAAACGCGCCGGTCCTGCTCAGTGGCCATGTCTATGTTTACGATCGGCACAATTACATTCTGCCGCGCACGTTCAGGATTCCCAAGGAATACACACAGATTACGCCGTGACTTTTGAGCGTAAGAAGATACCCGGGCATTCGTGATGGAAAACCATCACTCATACCCGGCTTGAGTTGAACAAGTGCGTTGTGGATTGAGGTTGGGATTATTGCGTGGGAGGATCAAGAGGGGAAACTGAGATCATCTTCGGCGGGTTCAGCGGGCAATCGTTGGCGTCAACATCCAGTGCCCCGAGCTTTTCAACAACAGGCATACCATCAATCACCTGTCCAAACGCAGTGTACTGGTGGTCCAGATGCTGACATTTCTCCCGCGTCAGGCAGATGAAGAACTGGCTGCCGGCTGAATTGGGATCCTGTGATCGAGCCATGGAAAGCGTGCCGGGCACATGCTGGCGGTCATTGAATTCCGCATCAACGTTATAGCCCGGCCCACCGGTCCCATTGCCCTCCGGGCAGCCGCCCTGAATGACAAATCCGGGAATGATGCGGTGAAAGATAAGATCGTTGTAAAAGCCGTCGCGTCCGAGCTTGAGGAAATTCTCGACGTGGTTCGGTGCCACATCGTTCCACAACTCAACCGTAATGTCGCCTTGATCGGTGGCAATAACTGCCTGGGGGTAGTTGCTCATGATTGATCCTGTGGTTTGGGTATTGAGATTAGTGTTCCGGCCATGATACACAAATGTGAATATCAGCGGGGGACGCGAGCAGGCAGTTCCGGCTCGGGTTCCTCAGCAATGACCGGGGATACCCGTCGCTCCCAGCGCGATTGGTGGTATTCATGCGGCGATGCGGGAATAAGATCGGCAGAAAGAATCAGTGGTGGATCAACCGGCTGCCCCAGCGCTGGATCAGCCAGATCGACAGCAGCAATCGCCTGGATGATTTCCGCGCCGTCAATGATGTAAGCAAAGGCGCAGTACTGGCCGTCCAGTCGAGCCGTACCTTCTCGTGAAAGGGCAATGAAGAACTGGCCGCCGGCGGAATCCGGATCATCACCTCGAGCCATCGACATCACACCAAAATCATGAGGGAATCGACTTGGCTCAATCGGAAGCCAGTAACCCGGGCCGCCATCACCCAAACCGGTCGGGTCGCCTGCCTGAATCACAAAAGGATGAGGCGGACTACCGGCCAGCGGAACAATCCGATGAAACGTGAGCAGTCGATAATAGTCGTCGCGCGCCAGTTCAAGAAAATTCCAGACGGTGTTGGGTGCTTCCTCAGGACACATCGCCACGATCATTGTGCCCAGGTTCGTGTTGAGCATGACATCGTGTTCGACGTAAACCCGGAAGCCGGAGCAGATCGCATCGGATCGATGTGCGGTCATCAGGTTCTGCGGTGTGGGCTGTTCAATTTCAAGCTCTGTCGGTTCATCTCCGTTTGGAGAATCGTCGAACAATGCC
>JANQEQ010000006.1 GCA_028278245.1 Phycisphaerales bacterium
GTGCGGAGCAAAGTTGCCACCTCTGCAACACTGGCTGGTGAACTCCCTGCCGGCCGGATGCGTCGGCTGGGACAGCTCTGGACCTACCATGGAAAATATCACTCCCTGGAGGACGAATTGGCCAGGATCAATACGGTAACACTGGCGGATCTCAAAGCAGTACATGAGGCTTATCCACTGCAGCCAGTCGTATTTGGAAGACTGACGCCGGCCTGAGTGCAGCTACACCGTGATCAATCCATCTCACGATCGGGATTGAATTGGGGAATAGCCGAGGCATTGGTTTGCCGATAGAACGAGGCAGCCTATTATGCGCCCTGACCAGGAAGGACACATGAAGATTATGGAACATCCCCTCCCCCCCACACACACCTTCACCCATCCGTTCTCGACCTCCAATCCTCAGGCAGTTCATCCTGCTACGGGAATTCCGTGGGCAGGGCTGGACCCACAGAATGCGATACAGGTGCAGCGCACGCGCGAAATGACCATCGACGAGTTGCTGCTGGAAAACCGCGTGATCTTTCTTGTGGGCGAGATCAATTACGCCGTGGCAGCACGGGTGATGATGCAGATGCTCTACCTGGAAGATCAGAAGCGCGGCCAGGAGATCAATCTCTACATCAACAGCCCCGGCGGATCGGTGGATGATACGCTGGCGATCTACGACACGATGCAATTCATCAGCAGTGATGTCTCGACCTATTGCATCGGTCGGGCATACTCCGGCGGCGCGGTGCTGCTCTGTTCCGGATCTCCGGGCAAGCGTGCAATTCTGCCCCACGCCAAGGTGATGATCCATCAGCCGTATGGCGGAGTAACAGGCCAGACCACGGACGTGCAGATCCAGGCGGAGCAGATCATCAAGGCTAAGGAAACACTCAACGGCATTATCGCCAAGCACACAGGCCAGCCGATCGAACAGGTCACCAAGGACGGCGAGCGTGACAAGTTCTTCTCTGCTGAGGAAGCCAAGGCTTACGGCCTGGTGGATGACGTGTTCACGCCCGATGAAAAGAAATCAAAGGACGACGATAAAAAGTCATAACTTTTCGATCTCCACACTCAACAGATATTTACTGAGAAACCAACGCGAACCATGAAAGCGAAATCAGATATGTCCACACTCGTGCCTATCGTGATCGAAAAAACCGGTCGGGGCGAACGGTCTTACGATATCTACTCCCGATTGCTCAACGATCGCATTATCTTTCTGGGTGGTCCGGTCCATGATGAAATGGCAAACCTCGTCGTCGCGCAACTTCTTTTTCTGGCGAACGATGATCCGAAGGCGGATATCAGTCTGTATATCAACAGTCCCGGCGGCTCGGTGACAGCCGGGCTGGGGATCATCGACACGATGAACTTCGTGCCTTCTGACGTGGCGACATACATCATCGGACAGGCCGCTTCGATGGGATCCATCATCGCCTGCTGCGGAGCAAAAGGAAAACGATTTACGCTGCCCCACGCCAAGAACCTGATGCATCAGCCGATGCTCAGCGGGGTGCTGGAAGGGCAGGCTACCGATCTGGAAATCGAGGCTCGCGAAATGTTGCGCCTGCGCGAAGTGATCTACAGCCTCTACACCAGATTCACTGGTCAGTCGGCAGAAAAAATCGCAGGAGACTGCGAACGTAACTACTGGCTCAGCGCAAATGAAATGCAGGAGTATGGTCTGGTCGATCAGGTTCTGGAACAGTTGCCGGTGAAGAAATCTGACAACAGTGAGTAACAATCGCTTGTGAAATGTATCGAGTTGAACAAAACCCCGGAATCAATCCGGGGGTTTTTCATTGCATTGCGTTCATAACGCTGTGTATGTGCGTCGCAGCTTTCCCGTAAGCCGCATCTGACGAGTGCAGCGAGGAAGATGCGGATATCAGAAGAGCAACGGATGATGCCACCGCTCCCTCCCCCCCCACAAATCGCGGCTCATTGAAGATTTTGAATTGTTCGTTTTTACATATCAGGCGCAGCGGCGTGTTTCAGCCATCGCTACGGCACGGAGGAAATCTGACAGTCCGCGATACCCTCTTCGCTTGGCGGTTTCTTCAAGGAGCAGCTTTTCTTCAGCGGTCAAACGCACATTGACCTGCGTCTGGCGACGTTGTTCGGACATTGATGCGGGCGGTACCTGACCTGCCTGGAGCATGACCGCAACCGCAACCATCAGCGCTTCGCGCATCGCCTGCACACACTTGCGCTCGGTGGAACCATCAGCAAAGACGGTGGGCATCTCCACTGCTCGTCCGGTAAATCCCAGTCGCTCATGCGGCTGAAGGATCACACTGTAGTTATTGGCGATTTGCTTTGCTCGGTGCAGTATCTCCTCGGGCAATTGTTTTTGAAGATCGACAGCGCGTTCATTCATCGCTTTCTTCTTCGAGGCCGAGGATTTCTTTGATCCGTTGGACATATTCAGCGTCCACCTTTTTGTTGTGTACCGGAATCATGATCGGCAATTCATTGCCCTTGGTGAAGACGCGATACGGTTTCCAGATACCGGTCATCTCCCAGCCGTGCTCCTGAAGGATAGAGAGAACGCTAGAAAAAGGGACGTTCATAATTCACGCCTCAAAGCTGTGTGCGGTCGCAGGAATAAATAGTAGAAAGTTCGCTTAATTGGTAGCGCTAACTGCGACCGCATTCACTCATCAGCGCTTAAGGTGAAGCCGCTTTCACCTTAGGTATATCGACTCTGATTCAGATCCTCCAATTATAGTATAGCCTGTGATATACACAATGCAAGGAGAAATTCAGGTTTTTTGAATAATTCAATCCCACTGTTACCCGCACCCAAGCCCAGCGAAACCAAACTGATTACTGCGTCATCTGCTCGGCGATGGCGGGGGCTGGTTCAACTTCATCATCAGATCCAACCGAGCCGGTGGCAATATCCGTGTCAGCACAGGCGGAGATACGTTCCTTCTGGTTGCCGATGTAGGAAACCCGGATGCCGAAGTTTTCCCCCACTTTGACTGCTCGGCCCATACCGATGGGCTTATTGTTGACGACGATCTCCAGTTCATCGTCCACCTGCTTGGTCAATTCGATGATCGCACCGGGGCTCAGGGCCAGGATATCCTTGGCCGCCATGGTCCGATGAGCGATCCGCACCACCACCGGAACCTCAAGCTTGAGTATCGTCTGAAGATCGGTCGGCATAACCTGAATATCGGCAGATTGTGAGAATGCAGTTGAGACCACCTGGAACACTTTGCCGGGTTGATCACCATCTCCGCCCCACTTTTCCCCGATCGGCGAGTACACTTGGGGCCATGTGGAAACTCAATCGACCATTCAATTCGATGTTGCGTCGGCTCGGCGTGATCCTGAGCGGAGTGATTCTGCTGGGGAGTATCGGCTGCGCCAGCACGAAGGATGCACCGGAATATCTGAGCTTCAATTCACAGCAGTACGATGCTGTATTTGAGGCAGCTACGGAAACAGCACGACACTGGGGGATGTCGCCGGTGAAACGCAATCGGCGCAGCGGGGTGATAGAAACTGCACCAGCCGATGTCAGTTCCATCCTGGAACCGTGGAAATTCGATCACCTCACAATCTCGCAAGCTGTGGAAGGCACATTGGCGCATCATCGTCGGCGAGCGCGATTTGAATTCCTACCCGCAGGATATGTTTCACCAGCTCTTTCTGATGAAGAGATGTTGTCCGGCCCGTCGTATTGGGAAACCGAACAACCTGATATTGACCTGACGACCTATCAGGGTGACCTGGAACTACGCGTATGGGTGTACGTGGAGCGAATCCATACCCCGGGATTGAGGCGAAGTACATGGAGTGGAAAACTCACCAAGCAATCGAAGATCATCATGCCTGGAACTGAGGGTGATCCGCTACCATCCCGCTTCTGGACGCCGACCAGTCGTGATGCACTTCTGGAAAGACATTTCCTGGAAACCATAGAGCAGACAATTCAGGATAGCCCAACCACCAGCTAACTCCCTCGCAGCATCTGCGAGCGTTAGATATTTGTCTTCAATTGAAATACAAGTGAGTCAGATGATGTCGGTATCCATCGTCTCGTCATCGTCACCCACCACGGGTGTGACTTCCTCCGGAGGCTGATCCAGCAGATCGCGGATAAGATCCAGCCGATTGACCACGAACTCCATGGATTCCGGACGATCACCCGGATCAAGCTGGACACAATCGAGAATCTGCTTGGAAAGAAGCGGGTGAATGCGCGGATTCTTCTCATGGGGAGGGACAGGTAATTCCACCATTTCCGCATCGAGCGCTCCGGAGTAGAGACTGCTGGATTCATCCTTGGGGGGCAGGGCAGTGGGGATCACTTCTCGCACCAGAACCCAGTACATCATCGCGCCGAAATTGTAGATATCGGTTTGGGGCGTGATTGCCTGTCGATGTGCCTGCTCAGGAGCCATGTATCCCGGCGTGCCCTGAATGCGCTTTTTCACCGTACCGATGGGGCAACCCTGACCGAGGTCGATGATTTTCACCACGTCATCGTCGGTGACCAGGATATTATTGGGCTTCATGTCCGCATGGACATAACCCCGACCGTGCATATGTGCCAATCCTCGGGCGACCTGCTGGAAAATTGCCACCGCATCCCGATCGTTCTTCGGAAGACGCTCATCCAGCGTGTGTGCATCGACGAGTTCAAGGATCAAGGATATGGAATGCACCTTGAGCAGCTTGCGGTGCCGGATGATTCGTTTGAGGGCCCGGATGTTGCGGTGGTCCAGCTTGGAACCCACATCCCATTCACTTTCAACCTGCTCCAGATAGCGCTGGTCTTTCTCGGTATGCTTGACGACATGCTTGAGTGCCCAGACCTGCTTGGTTTTAGGGTCTTGTACGGCATAAAGCTGTGATGCTGCACCCTGTCCGATGTTGGCCAGAATACGGTAACCAGCAATGGTATTTGCGTGACTCATCGCGCGTACGCCCGCTCACCTTCCCACGCTGTAGGTCCGTGGGGAACCAATTCTTCGGCGGAAAAATGCCGTTTTTACCTTACTCTGCTGAAACTTCAGATTCGCCGGCTGAAGTCTCAGAGATTGAATGCGGGATCCCATGATCCCATATGAAATGGAAGTGACTAGGGTAATCCCAGATGCATCACGGATCAACGCCGTTGATCGACCTTTAATACATCCCTAAACGAGTATTGTTCGATCCAGAGTGGATCATTAGCCCCCATCGCCGATCTGGAGTTGATATTCCGCCCAGGGGAAGTACCTACCGGGGCTGTGAACTCCGGTCGCCAGATCGTTGTGCCGATAGACCGAAGCTGCGGGAATATCCAGCTTTTCCTGGAGTCGCCGGGTCAGGCTGATCAGACTGGCAATCTGCTGCTTGGTGGGTGCTCGACGATTTCCGTTCCCGACGAGGCAGATGCCGATGGAGTGCTGGTTGTGGTAGCGACCGTTTGCCCCAAGCACGTGGGCACCGTATTTCTGCTGGCTCCATCGATAGCCGATTTCGATCGCGCCATCTTCCAGACCGTTACCGTTGCCGATCACAAAATGGTAGCCCAGACCGTCATATCCCAGGTTCTGGTGCCGACGGTGGATTGACCCTGCATCACCCGCCGGTTCGCCGAGATGGTGAACCACGATTCCCGTCCAGTTCTGACGGTCCAGTGGTACTTCCAACTCAAATAGTGGATCGGCCTCGGCCTGAGGGGTTTCAACCATCCCCATATGAGCCGCAACAAGCTGACCACCACGCGTATCCTGCTGGTTCAGTGTCAGGATCCCGACGGTGAGTGTCATTGCGATGACAAAACAGGCCAAAACGACCCGAGTCCTTCGGGTTAAGCCGGAAAGCCGGGATGTCGAGGTGTCATTCCGTGCCATATGCCTTCCGCTACTTCAACTCTAACACTATCGGATACACGGAGCAAAAAAACTTTGCCCAGTTATGACTTTTTTCTTTCTCTTGCCCTCGAGAGAGATATCGGACGGAACGATTCGCTACATGTTGATCCCTTTATTCACCGCGTCGGTGAGAGACGAGCCCGCAGTGCCGGCTGGGGATTGCCAAACACATCCGCTTCTTCAGTCGGCTGATATTGCTGGCGCATGCGGTCGTAGGTCTCATACTGGGTGCGCGGGGCATCCTCCGGGAACAGGGCACGCTGGCAACCGCTCACGACTGCCAGAATGATCAGAACCAGGCTCAATCGGAGGACCATTCGCATAGACATCAGTATATGGCAATTCATCAAGGCAGGGAATGAGAGAAGCCGCGCCTGAGCGCAGCGAAGACGCGGATAGCTTCAGCGAGCTGGATCTAACTCTTGGTGGCACAGTTCTCTGAACTGTGGACAAATCTCATCACCGCTCAGAGAGCGGTGCCACTAGGACAGCCCATTGCCCTGCGGTGCTCTAGAAAAGACAGGTCAACGACCAGAATGTAATTCGATACTGTGCTCAGCGGAATGTCGCTGATCCGTCAGCGCATCATGAAACTCAACCTGAATGAGACACTCCGGTTGATTAACATTCGCCAGATCAATCGGCAACTCAATCGTGTAATGCGTACCCAATATTGTTGCACGGTATGCGCGGCGAACCTCAAGCGGATCAAGTGCGATGCGTCCAATCGTTTTCGCATCAGTGGAGGCAGGAAGCACCGCTGCGTGAACGGATAATTCTCCAACGAGTTGAACAAAACGTCCCCAGCCATCGCGCGGGGTGATGTAAATCACAAGTGTGTCGATCAGACCATCATTGCTTTCATCGCGCGCATGACTGCGATCATCAATCTTCAATTCCGTGAGGCGCGGTGTCGCCTGGCGGATTAATTCCTCGCCCGGCAAGACCGTTGCATCTGTGGCTTGAGATGCAATGTTCGCTTCCTTCAGTTGTTGAATCAGATCGGAAACTTGTTCTTTTAAATCCAGCGCTTCGGCGCGGAGTCGATCGTTTTCGATCTTGACATCCTGGTTACAGCCGACGGTGAAGAAGCTGCAGGAGATAATGAGTACAAGGGTTATTAAGAACCCGGGGCGGCGCTGCGCTCTACCCCGGCTTGATCGTGCTCTACCCTGGCTTAATCGCGCTCTGTCCCGGCTGGAAAGAAACATACCCAAGGTTAACTGCGCTTTACCCCGGCTTGAGATGAATATGCTTTGAATACTCACGGCCATAGTGTAGCTGATGAATGAAAAATCGGCCCGGAGCGAACTCCGAGCCGAGTGATCTTCATACATTATTCAAGTCCGTTTTACGGAAGCATGTTCTTGTCTTCTTCCGTAATGCCGATTCCGGAACGATCCGGCAGTGGAGGTGCGGCTACAGGATTGTAGGGATTATCCCTGATCTCCTGCAGCATGAGATCGATAGCGGCATCAAGTTGCGGATCACCACCATCGACCATCAGGGCAGGATCAGCGATAACTTCGATATCCGGATCAACGCCGTGTCCTTCAACACCCCAGGTACCATCGAGTTCATAGAACGCGAAGCGTGGCGCGGAGGTATAACCGCCGTCGATCAGCGCCGGGTTGCCGGAGATACCCACCAGACCACCCCAGGTTCGGGTGCCGACGAGTTTGCCCAGCCCAGCCTGCTTGAACAGGTAGGGGAACATGTCACCGCCAGAGCCGGCTCGACCGTTGATCAGCATGCACTTGGGACCAGTGTGGGCAAACGTGGGAATCTTGCTCGGTCGACCATCGCGGATCGCAAAGTAGCTCGTGATCGGACGATTGAGCAGTTCGATGAAGCGATCAGGAATCTGGCCACCGCCGTTCCAGCGCTCATCGATGATGAGTGCCTTCTTATCATACTGTCCAACAAACTGACGGAAGAGTTCGGTCTGTCCACGCACGCCGGTATCGGGAACATAGATGTAACCAACCTGGCCGTCGGTTTGCTCTTCGACGTACTGACGATTGTGCTCAATCCAGGAACGGAAGCGTAGCATGAACTCGCTTCCCATCGGCTTGAGGATCACGTCACGGGTGTCGGAATCTTCGTCTTCCTCATCCGCTTCGTCATCGTCGCCGTTCTCGTCCTCGTCTTCATCTTCGCATTCATCGTCATCTTCGAACCGAACTACATGGTCCGGGCCGTCCTTGACGGTGACGGTTATAGTTTGGCCGGCCAATTCAAGGAATGCCGCCCAGGGATCAAGCGAGGTATCCAGTTCCATATCGTTGACCGCGAGGATGAAGTCACCCACCTGCAGATCAATATCGTTTCGGGTGAAGGGATTTCGTGCATCGACATCCCAGGCGCCACCTTCGTGAATCCTAGTGATGCGATAGCCTTCATCGGTAAGTTCGAAGTCGACGCCGAGCATACCGACGTTGCGACGGCTTCCCCCACGCTCGGTGTCACCGCCAAAGTAGTAAGCGTGGCCGACGTTGAGTTCGCCGATCATCTCACCGATGACGTAACTGACGTCGGAGCGACTGTTGCAGTCTTCGATCATGGGCAGATACTGCTCATAGACGGCATCCCAATCCACGCCGTGCATGTTTGCGGCATAGAAGAAGTCGCGCTGAATGCGCCAGGCATCGGTGAAGATCTGCTTCCACTCCTCGCGAGGATTGATGTAAGCAATCATGCCCTTGGTGGGAATGGCCTTGCCCGCACCACCGGAGGATGCCTTACCGATCTTGAAACCGGAAGCATCGGCGTAGGCAATCTTTTTGCCGTCCGCTGAGATAACAAATCCCCTGGCACCGTCGACGACGGTTTTCTCGGCCGGATCATCATCCGTGATATCAAAGATCTTGATGCCTTCTCCACCACGGACGTAGAGCAGTTGGTTCTTGTCGTTGACGGCCAGGCTATAGAAAGAGCCGTTATCGACTGGAAGCATGATGGCGCGGCTCTCGAAACCTTCGATATCAATCTCCACGGTCTCGGCAGCTTCTTCTTCTGATTCTTCCGGCTCTTCATCGGTCTTGGTGACCGACCAGGTGCCCGATCCGTTCATGGCACCGGAGACTTCCCAGGTTCCGGAAATGGTGTCGCCTTCGAGGATTCCGCGCATGGTTGATTTCACGCCATTCTCTTCGTCGGTTTCCACGAACTCGCCGGTATCTTCATTGAACGTGACATCGCCGAGTTCTTCGGTTTGGGATTGGCCCATCATGACGATCGTGCTGGTGCCGGAGATGTTGCCATCTTCATCGACCGTGATGTTGAGGGTGTAAGGAGCGGAATCGGGAATATCGATACCCGCATCGGGCGGGATCATGGTTTCCAGCATTGGTTTGAGACCGCTGACGGTACCTTCCCAGACACCGTGCAGGGGATGCATGTCGGTTTCGGCCTCATCATCAGCTTCTTCTTCGCCATCACCCGCCGCAGCATCTTCATCATCGCCTTCCGCTGCTTCATCTTCTTCATCAGCGTCAGACTCTTCGTCAGCTTCGTCTTCTTCTTCCTCTTCTTCCCAGGTTTCCTCATCGACTTCCAGAGGCCAGGGCGCTTCCACATCGTCACGGAGAGGTACGGCAATCAGTACATCGCTGTCGCCGTAGATCCAGGAACTGCCAAAGTCGCCGTAGGTTGGAGAGAAGAATCTGTTACTGGCGAAGTAGATGTAATCACCCTTGCGGTCAAACGCCGGCCAGGTGTCGGGGAACATGCCGCTGGTGAGCTGATGATGCTCATCCGTGTCGACGTTGTAGAGCCAGACCACACTTAAGTCGGACACATCGCTGGAGCGTGAATACGTGATCCATTGACTGTCGTGTGACCAACTGATCACCGGGAAGCGTGCCTGGGGATCCTGGTCGATCTGTTTGGTTTCTTCCGTTTCCAGATCATGGATGAACACCTTTCCATCCTTATCCACCATGGCGATCTTTTCAGAATCCGGAGCCCAGAAGGTATTCATGAAGAAAGTCTTGTTGCCGTGGGTGAGTTGTTTGGTTTCACCCTTGCCGTCAGACTGCGTGAGGTAGAGTTCATACTCCCCTGATTCATCAGAGTAATAGGAAACCCATTTTCCATCGGGGCTCCAGGCCGGTCCGCGCTGGGCTGATCCACTGGATCGGGTGAGGTTGCGGGGAGAACCGTTTTCCTCAGGCACCGTCCAGATATCACCGCGCGCTTCGAGCACGGCTCGAACACCCGTGGATGAGATGTTGCCGCCAAAAAGAAATCGGGAAGCGTCCACACGCTGGGTACGCAGTTTGGGACGCGCACCAGGGATCGTGACACTCACTTCAGTTGTCTGATGTGAGCGAAGATCCAGCAGCATGAGCTTTGTACCGAGCTGGAAAACGATTTCACCCTGTCCGCGATCGCCCGGGCCGATGGATGGCCACTTGACATCGTAATTCCGGAAACGGGTGATCTGTTCGTGACTATTGGAGCCAACGTGGTACACCCAGATGTTGAGCTTTTCTTCCTCACCAGCATTGGACATGTAGTAGACGCTGTCGCCGAACCACATGGGCATGGCATCGGTCCCGGCCCAGTCGGTAATCTTACGACTCTCGTATGTATTGAGGTTGAACAGCCAGATGTCCGCCGCTAAACCACCCTGGTACCGTTTCCAGGAACGATCCTCCCGGGAATTGGGGGTATAAGCCAGCCATTGACCGTCATCACTTATGGATCCGAATGATCCATTGGGTACGGGGATCTGCTCGGGCATTCCACCTTCAGGGCTGACGGTGAACATCTGTGAATCATGCGGGATACCTTTGATGCCACGAGCAGAGAAGAGCAGTCGACCACCTGGTGTCCATCCGCTAAGCATCTCGCCCGCGGGGTGGTGGGTCACCCGATAGGGCAGACCACCCTGGACAGGGATGGTGTAGATATCGAGGCCGCCGTCATAATTACCGACAAACGCGATGGTTTGCCCGTCATCACTGAACTTCGGCAATCCTTCAGTTCCGGGCGGGCTGACCAGCGGTTTGGCTTCTCCACCATCGTGGTCAACGACCCAGAGATCGTTGGCGTAGCGGAAAACGATGTGATCCTTGCTCACATCCGGATAGCGCAACATGCCCGCATGGGGTTCCACGTTGCTGAAAGAACTCGTTGCCATGGCCAGACTGGCGGCCGTGGCAGCAAGCAAGCAAAAGGGTCGGGTGTGAAAATGCATAGTTTCCTATCTCCTCATTGAAGATGTTCCATGGAAGGGCCAGATCATGCCTTATACCACTAATTGGCCTTCGGTTGCGAAATTTGCCCGAGAGCAAGTACGATGTCACGCGAAAATTGACCCGGATGCCCCTCAGAGGCGAGTTTCGACTATTGAGCGTCAGATGCCTGGCATCTCACATCTTGCCGGAACTGCCTGAATCGGCTAGCGTAAAGGGTCTTTGACTGATCGGGGGGATGTATCTCGCGAGCCTGGATCAGGACGGTACAGCCAACCGCCTGTCCGTGGAGGATCAATGTCATGGCCAAGATGTTCTATACGCTTGAGCAGGTCGCTGCGAAACTGGGAAAAACTGAGGACGAAGTCCGGGAAATGGCCGCATCAGGTCAGCTCCAGGAGTTCCGCGACGGCGACAAACTCATGTTCAAGGTCGAGCAGATCGACCTCCTTGCCGGTTCTGAAGAAGATACCGGCGATGTACACCTCGAACTGGAGGGATCCAGCGGCGATTCCGGCCTGGAACTGCAGGACGATTCAGTACTCGGCCTGACTGACTCGCGTGAGGGTACGGGTATCTCCGTTTTCGATACCGATCACGGCGACGAAAGTGCCCAGTCCGGTACATCCGTCGGTGATGAAGTCGATGAGGAACTCAACCTCGAAGCGATCGGCTCCGGCAGCGGATTACTCGATCTGACTCACGAATCGGATGAAACTTCAATCGGCGCTGAACTGATGGAGGAAGTGTTCTCCAGCGAAGAGAACATCGATATACCTGCCAATGCCTCAGGTTTGTTTGAAGCGGCGGGAACTGAAAGTGCGGCTGAGGAATTAGCCCAGACTGCACCGGCTGAAGTTGCCGATGCACCTATGGCTGCCTCCACTATGCCGATGGTTGTGGAAGTGTATGACGGAGCCGGCTCAGGGCTTGGCGTTGGCCTACTCATCGGCGGACTTGTCGCCCTGGTATGCGTCGCCATCGTCGTTATGGTCGCTATCACCGGTGCAACACCGGGATTGGCCGTCATGTTCTCCGGTAATTTGATGATCTATGCCGGCGGCCTGCTTGCCCTGTGGATCATTCTCGGGCTCATCGGCCTGTTCGTCGGAAAGGCCTCAGGCTGACCCCACACTTACTCATGATCCTGACTTACAAACTGCCGAGAACATCGGCGGTTTTTCTTTTGATCCCTACAATGTCTGAATCATGTTGCTGACACGCTATGGATTACGGGAATGGCTGACGATTACCATCGTTGCGCTGATCGTTGCTCTGGCGCTGGGATTTCTATGGTCCTCGTGGGCGGCAGTGCCTGTCATTGTCCTCTGGTTGGCGGTCATTTTATTCTTCCGCGATCCCTGGCGAAAAGTGCCGACCGAACTTCCTGTCGGCGCAATGCTCAGCCCGGCGGATGGCGTGATCAGCGCGATCGAGCAGGTCCAAGAGCATCCCGCAACAAAAGGGCCGGCCGTCATCATCCGCATTTTCCTGAGTGTGCTCAACGTGCATTTGAACCGCGCGCCATGTGATTGTGAAGTGGTCAGCCTGACGCATACCCCGGGCAAATACCTCAACGCCCAAACCGAAGAATCAGCGCGCGTAAACGAAGCAAACCTGATCGTGTTGCGTTTTGATCAGGAAATGGGTGGCGAATTATTTGGTGTCAAGCAGATTGCGGGAATGATTGCGCGGCGAATCGTCTGCTCACTGAGCCACGGTGATCGCCTGCAACGGGGAATGAAATTCGGCATGATCAAATTCGGCTCCACGACAGAGTTGATCCTGCCGCGCCCGGACGACGTCACCGTGCTCGTTGAGAAGGGTCAGAAAGTCAAAGCAGGTCTCACGCACCTGGCCACCCTCTCTCAGAAAATTTCAAACTGATACAAACACTCATCCTCTCTCCACTCCGGGAAATACCAATGTCACAACGATCATTTACCGAATTCAAAGCAGAGCGTGAAGATGGCAACGCGCGCATTCTCGCTTCCGATCATTTGGGTATCAAACGTTTCTTCCGCCTGGATACTACGGCATATGAAGACGGCGCACTGCCCGGCAAGACCAAGGAAATGCTGGGACTTGTCGCATCTATGGTGCTGCGTTGTAACGACTGCATCGACTACCACATCGAAAAATGCGTTGAAACCGGTTGGTCGCGCGATGAAATTATCGACGGCATGAATGTCGCGCTGATTGTCGGTGGTTCGATCGTCATCCCCCACATGCGTCACGCAATGTGCAGCCTGGATGAACTCAAGCCCGCCACGTAAAAATTACACGTGGCTTGCATGCTGAGGAGAGCGGAATGTACGGTCTACCCCCTGATTTCGATCCGTCTTTTTTTCTGGGTAAAATGCTCGAACTTATTTCCTTCAGCGTAAATACTATAGTTTTCCAATTTGATGGTGATGTGGGAATTACCCTACAATCCTCCTTTACTCATAAAATTCAGCCGAACGATGAACATATTGATACAGATACTGTTCCAGTCAGCGATTCAAGATTAATGCAACTGGTTGGAAATACCGTTCGATTGGCTGAAGCAAATCCTAATGGGACATTGACTCTACACTTTGATGATGGGCAGATTCTTATGTTTCACGACGATTCATCTCAGTATGAATCCTATCGGCTCACAGTTAACGATTCAGAATTTGTTGTGTAATTTCAGAATCAAATGTATCAGTAGGCAAGTCGTTCCGCTGATTCGTCATGCCTGCGGAGGCAGGCATCCAGCAAATTTGGACGGACATCAGCACATCCACTGGATTCCCGCATGCGCGGGAATGATGCTACGATTGAATTCCGCTTGCTCTAATTCACCGATTCGTCGATAGATTCAAACCACGTTGTTCTATCAACAAAACGTGCAACTTGCTGATATCCCACCGCGCGCAAGCGAGCGGCAGCACGAGAGAAATCACGCAACAGATGATCCGGCTGATGCGCGTCGGCGGAAATCGTGACTGGAATGTGTCGTTCAAAACACTTACTCAATAGTGATTCTGAAGGATACGCATCGTTGACCGGCTTGTGCCAACCTGCGGTGTTCAATTCAACCACGAGGTTATTTTCCGCAATCGCATCAAGCGCAAGGTTAACTTCCGTGCTCAAGTCGCATTCGGGAAAGAAGCCAAACTTCTTGGGAAGATCAAGATGGGCAACGATATCAAAGAGACCGCTCTTCGCCAGTGCTCTCATGTTTTGCCAATAACGAAGATGGACGTGATCAATCTGGTCGGTTGTTAACTTTTTCCAGACTGCGGAAGTGTGATCCACAGTAAAGCCGTCAAGTTCATGCACGGATCCAATGAGGTAATCCCAGGGATACTCCCCCAGTGCCTGGCTGATACGATCTTCAGCCCCTTCGTACCAATCCACTTCCAGTCCCAGGCGAATCTGTAGAACATCCTTATGCACGCTTTGTTGATGCAAAACATCCCGAACATAAGTATCCAGTTGATCACGCGGCATGGCCCATTCGGGATCTTCTCCGGACGGGTGCAGAGCCAGGTGATCGGACAGACCAAACTCCCCCAATTGATGTTCTTTTGCCCATGTGACCAGATCAGCCAGCGTTGCTTTGCCGTCGCTGTAGGTGGAATGATTGTGGTAGCTTGCAAGCATGAGTATTACATCGTCAATGTGGAAGGATCACGATTCGTTACGCCGTTGCGATATCGTGGCCTGCGATCAGACGTGTGAGGCTCGGAGCATTGCAACTTCCGCCTGTGAAGCCGGCCTCATGCAGGAGATCGCTGCGCGCGTAAATGAGTTCATCGTCAGCGTCAATCGTCATTGATACCACGCACCGCTCATCGTGGAAAGCGTCAAGATGAAAAAATTCCCGATCCTGTATCAGGGTGTAGGGTACGGTAATTTCTCGGAGTAGATGACGGTGATGATGTTGCTGACTCAACCAAAGCTGGACGAGCATAAACCGCTCATCAATTCGTTCCAGCGTGAGAATGAGCGAAACCCGAACCAACGTGGAGTTGCACGCATGACTTTCTGCCTGCGGAATGTGCGGCAACGGGAACTCAGAAGCAGAGGCAATGACAGCCGGCCAACTGACTTCGATGGAATCGAAAGTCGTTTGAGTCTTGAGATGTAAAATGGAAGATTCTGTCGTGGTCATTCAAATCTCACGTGTTTCGGTTCTTCCAATTCAAGCAATGGCGGCTAACAATCTTGCCGCTGATTCCAATCCTTCTCCCGACGGACTGATGAAGCGCTGGCTGATCGCATCGACGATGTGCATGAACTCGAGCATGCGATCCAGACGCTCGTTGAATGCTTCGATCTCAGCTGCTGCCTCGTTTTCTCCTCCTGATGATGTTTCCGGTTCTGCTCGGCAGGCATGCAACGCTTCGAGCAATGGATCGATCTCCCGCTTCTTCCGTTCGCTGATGATGGTGCGAAACAGTTTCCAGACATCCTGTTCAGCCTGGAAATACTCCTTGCGATCACCCCGTTGATGCACCCGACTCACAATACCCCAGTCCATCAATGATCGGAGTGTCATGGAGGCGTTGCCCCGACTAATGCCCAGGCCACCGATGATCTCATCGGAGTTCATGGGCCGGCCGGTGATAAACAGCAGCGCATGAACTTCTGCCATGGTCCGCGGAATCCCCCAGTTGGAACCCATCTGTCCCCAGATCGAGATAAAACTCTCCCGAGCCTGAAGGAGCGCTTCGGTGTATTCCGGGTGTTGAGAGCCTGGTGTAGGCAGTGCGGTAGAGTGTGGGGTGGCTATTGACATGATTTTCACCCTCTGAAGTTCAACTTGTGTCGACAAACTGCTGTTATTATTTTCAGAAACTTCTGAAAATTCAATATCCAGACAGATTTTCCCCATATTTTGTTGGCAAATATGATTTCATCACGATTCGGCCGGGTGGGAATCTTGCGTTTCCACGTGCTGAAACGTACGCTCCCTAGCTTTCCGACACCCCAAAGCCATAAGAAGTACGCCACCCAGGCTTATTTTTGATTTCCCCCGATGAAGTTTCAACTGCTCGATCACATCCTGGAATGCACCCCTGAGCGGATTGTCGCCATCAAGCAGGTCAGCCTTGCTGAAGAGTATCTTGCAGACCATTTTCCCGGCTTTCCGGTTTTGCCGGGAGTGATGATGGTGGAAACGTTAGTCCAAGCGGCGCGGGAACTTCTGAGCGCACGATCCGATCATCGACTGGTGCTGGGACAGGTTAAAGCGCTGAAATTCGGCCAGATGGTGCGACCGGGTGAATCACTTCAAGTCGAGGTCACATTGACCAAGGTACTGGAGGGAGATTGCTACAACTGCAAGGGGGTGGGACGGGTTCGCAGACAATCTGCAACCTCAAAAGATGGGCCACAGGACGAGACAGCCGTGAGCGGACGGTTTACCATGCGGCCCATTTGTCACACAGAATAAAGATCCATTCGGAGAAATTGACTCATTAGCGCGTACAGTACCCCAGATCACATTCACTTTTGATCCGCTCAGCGTGGTGCAAAGGGCGCATTGCAGGAGACATGGCTATGGGCCGTGATGAGATATTTGAAAACGTCAGGGAAGTCCTGGAAGAAGCATTAGGTGCCGACGAGGATGAAATCACCCCCGAAGCGAGCCTTACCAGTGACCTGGAAGCGGAGTCGATCGACTTCCTCGACATCGTGTTCCGACTGGAAAAGAAATTCTCCACGGATGATCAACCGTTTAAGATCAATCAGGGCGAACTCTTCCCGGAAAACCTGATGGAGAATCCTGACTGGGTACAGGATGGGAAGTTCACCGACTCGGGCATGGCCATGCTTGAGGAACGTATGCCGCACGTCGACTTCAGCGGTTTTGCCGATGATCGCGATGTCAATAAGGTCGCGGAGCTGATTACTGTTCAGTCCATCGTGGAATTTGTAGATCGCAAACTCGCCGCATAATCCCCCCACACTCAATTCACTCACCGAATAGTTCAAGCCGGGTCTGAGCGAACCAAAGGTGAGCGAAGGCCCGGGTATCTTCAGACAGAAAACAGGAAATCATTGAATGCGTTGGATGTGGATCGATCAGATTGTGCACTTTGAGCCGGAGAAGCGCCTCGTTGCGATCAAGTGTGTTTCCCTGGCCGAGGAACACCTGCACGATCACTTTGCTGCCGATGATCGATTCCCCCAGGCTCAGCCGACTATGCCCGCGTCACTGATGATCGAAGGTATGGCTCAAACCGCAGGCATCCTCGTGGGTAGTGTCAACCGCTTCAAGGAAAAGGTGGTGCTGGCCAAGATCGTCAAAGCGGAAATCAGCTGCGATGTTTCACCCGGCCAGACGATACGCTATGACGCCACACTGGAACGCATCGACCAGGCCGGCGCATCGACAGTGGGTACCGTCGAGTGTTGCGATCATTCACAGGATGACAATGTAACCTGGAAAAAGATCGGCACGATCGAGTTAATGTTCAGCCACCTCGATCAAAACGCCGCCGGCCTGGAGTTCCCCGAAGAGAACTTCGTCTTCTCCGACAACTTTAAGACGATCCTCCACACGGCAGGTTTAGCCGACCTGGCGGAGTGATTGGGGATTTTTCGGAGAGCATCGATAACAAGTGAAATGCATTCTACTCATCGAAGTAGATGTAGCCGGACGTTGAATAAATACCAGCATACTCACCAGCACAGGAATCTAATTCCACATTTTCTTCTACGCGCAATGTGTCGTGATTTTCTTCTGATTCAAATCTCTTAATAAATTCCATCGCATCATCTTGTGAATTTGCCGCGACAATGTATGAAGTAAAGAATCCAACTGTTTTATTATCGCTGTAAGGATCAGAACGGCGTCCCTCAACCATAATCCGTCGAAGACGAACATCAGATGAATTCACAGTGTCGATCTCCCGCAACAATACCATTGCTGTTGTATTGCTTCGATTGAGTTGCACTGCTTTCAAAATATGCTCCGTAGCTTGGGGCTTTTTATCAAGCGAAAAATTCGCTCTGGCGACTTCAGCTTCAAGCATTGATGCAACCTGTGGTTCGATCTCCTGATTTGCTTTCAAGGAGGCAAGAGCAATCTGACATGCATGATCATGTTCCCCGCGTTTATTGAACAGTACACTTAATTGCGCATCAGCGCGCGTGCGGATATCTGAAGCAGCATTTTGTGGAATCTTCAATAGTGCCTGTTCAGCTTGATCATGCAGTTCCTGGCGACCATGCGCAACTGCTATGTTCAGATGCAATGAGTCTTTATCGGGATTCGGCGTCTGCAAACCTTTGTCGTAAGCTTCGCTCGCCCCCTGGAAATCGCCGTTGTCAGATCGGTAATTACCTAGCATTTGCCAGAGAATCCAAAGATCCGGTGCGATGTTTACACCCTTCTCAAGTACCTTGATAGCTTTCTTCAATTTCCCATTTTCAGCGTAGGCAAGTGCCATGATCTCAAAGGCAGAAGTATGTCGAAGCCGTTTCAGCTTACGGCCGATACGTAAAGCACCTTTATAATCGTATGAATCGATGAGTTCATAAGCTTCCTTAATCAACTGATCTATCTTGTCATTCCCCATCAGCAACATCCCCTGAAGTCGTTTTGGAATAAATCACCCTTAAGTTAACGTGTATAGATTTAGTTGATACCCCTGTATTGTATTGATACTGAGAAATGCGAGGAGTCAAAAAATACCCTTCCATGGTTTTTCATTTGATTTTCGTATTACGCTTCTTTCGATGCCAACCACACTCGGGACATCCTTTGTCTCGATTCCCCCGCAAATCATAGCCACATTCTGGACATGTACCGGATTGTTCGTTTGGCGAAAGCCAGTTGATGGTGGCCAGAATCAATAAAACTAAAGTGTAATATTGAATACCGCCACAAATACTGAAATACAAAAATGGTAATAGGAAATTTTCTACATAAAAGTTATCTGTTATATCTGAAATATATTCGAGCAGGCCCCCAGTCAAAGATCTAATGATGAATTCTGACGGGAAATCGATTAGCACAAAGATATTCCAGATCATGATGGAGTCTGTGAAACCACGGTAGAGACCAATTGCAATGTAGATCGCCACGATTCCCACCAAGACAGTGTGCGTCAATGGTGCAATGAGTGCATATTTGTATGGTGGTTTCAGTAAACTGTGCATATTGCTACCAGTAGACTTTTTTACTCACTTGGATTAATGATAACTGTAAGCACAACCACACCGAACACTAGCCAACAATGAGGAATTCAGGGAGCCAGTATAGCTGATGGGGAAAAATACTCTTCCAGTTGCAGCCCATGGTGTTGTGGAAATAAAAAGGCCCCGACCGGGGAGGCAAACCAGACGGGGCCGATCCAGGGGGTTCGTTTCCACCCATGCACGCATACCAACCGTCTGATTCGACCTCGAGCAGAGCAAATGGATCTTCCCGTTTCCAGCCGATTGCGTTCGGTCTGGGGGATTTGGCGAATATCCTGCCGGTTTTCGGACAGCGAAAATGACTCAGGGAGATTACAATCGCAGATATGACCACATCACCGAGCGATAAAAATCACCTGGCGCTCTATGCCGGCTCGTTCGATCCGATCACCAACGGCCATCTCGATGTGCTGCGGCGGGCGCGCTACCTCTTTGATGAGCTGGTTCTCGGACTGGGACACAATCCCGAGAAACCGGCACTGTTCACATTTGATGAGCGGCGCGAGATGGCGCAGATTCTCGTGGATGAACTGGTGGCAGGTGACACGAATCCTGCAGGAGCTCCGATCCGGGTGGAGTGTTATCAGGGACTCACCGTCGACTTTGCCAAGGAAATCGGCGCCTCTGCGATATTACGTGGTATACGTAATGTCACGGACCTTGCCAGCGAAACCCAACTGGCGATCACAAACCGACAGGTAGCGGATATCGAAACGGTCTTCATTGTCACCGGCGAGCAGTTTGCCTACACCAGCTCCAGCCTCATAAGACAGATCGCAGCGTTGGGAGGCGATCTGGATCGGCTGGGGGGAATCGTACCGCCACTGGTCAAAAAACGAATGCAACTCAAGTACGAAGATCCGGAC
>JANQEQ010000007.1 GCA_028278245.1 Phycisphaerales bacterium
CCATCGCCTTGCCCCGTTCATTCGGTGCAAAGTAATCGGCAATGATCGATGCCGCACCTGGCAACAGCGCAGCTTCACCAGTCGCAACCAGTGTGCGAGCAATCAGCAGATGCCAGTATTCGGTGGCCAGTCCGCAACTGGCGGTTGCGAGGCTCCAGACCAGAATTCCGATGCCAATGATCGGACGACGATTCCCTGCATCAATCATTCGAGCAATCGGTAGCCCCATGATCGAGTAGAAGAATGCAAACGTGAAGCCGTGCAGCGTACTCATCAGTGTATCGCTGACCTGCAGGTCATTCTGAATCGGAACAAGCAGGATCGATAACAGCTGTCGATCAACGATCGAGATCAGATACGCAACGAAAAATACCGCGACCGCATACCAGCGAGCTTTGCCGGTACTATTAGAACCGTTACGGAAATCATTCATTTAATTGTTGTTCTCGATGCTCGGCGACCATATTACATATATTGCGGTGTATTCGCTGATGGTGATTGTTTTAGAATGACAGGCGCAATGAGGTCGATCTTGCTGCAAAGTCTCATTGCATTGCGTGCTGCAATTCTCGATGCGGAACAGGACGGCCAGAGATTATTCCGAATTAGCCACAGGACTAACCCAGGTGATCAAACTCTATACTTTTCCACCGGCCTTCGGGCTGCGTAATGTCAGCCCGTTTTGCCTAAAAGTCGAAATGGCTCTGGCTTACCTTGATCTGCCATTTGAAATCGTGGAAATCTCAGATCCTCGGAAAGGGCCTAAGGGCAAGCTTCCGTTTATTGATATCGATGGTCAGATCATCTCTGACTCAGAGTTGATCCTCGAGCACCTCGACGAGATAACCAACGGACGCCTATACGGCGAGCTGACTGAAAAGCAAAAATCGCAGGGCTACGCATTTACCCGGCTGGCCGAAGATCATCTCTACTGGATCATGGTCGCCAGCCGATGGCTCGACAAGAGCTGGTTTGAAAACATCAAAGAAGGTTTCTTCGGAGCCGCCCCGGCAGTGTTGCGCAGCGCGGTTTCCGGTGCAGCTCAAAGGCAGGTGCGACAAACGTACAATTTGCACGGGCTTGGACGCCACAACCTAAAGGAACAGGAACAATTCGCGCGGCGTGATCTTGCTGCTATCAGTGATGTCGTCTCCGCAC
>JANQEQ010000032.1 GCA_028278245.1 Phycisphaerales bacterium
TATCTCTATTATAGCACATTGGTTCTATATACTATGTCGAATAAGAACTCATCCTCTGCCCGCCGCGATTTTCCTCAGACATCCCGGACACCACCATCGGGTTGTTCCATTGGAGAGGCGTCTGAAACTCCACCCCAACGAAGAATACAATCCTTCTGCACCGTATCTTGTGCCCTGATATTCCACAGTTGTTTTGCATTGACGACAACATACAGTGTACGAATGTTGGTTTTTGGGACGTGCTTTCTCCCCACCCACAGCAGGCGGGCGGTCATTAGGGGGGCGATCACTGGTGTTCATCGGTCATCCTTTCGGGTATCGCCTTTCTAGGCACGCTCAGGTGCCGGTTCTTCTGGTGTCAAATCAGTGGCAATCACAACAATCTGGATGATCGGCTTGCCATCGGCGTAGATGGTCAATGTGGGCACATCGTCGTCAATATGCTTATCCTGGGTGACCTGGGCGCCGTTGTCATCAGCAAGCCCTTTGCGCAAGGATTCTACCAGCACCTTGAGGCACCCCTGTTCCAGATCGTGCATTCGTCCTGGCATCCTCCACCGCCTTTCTATGCAGGGTCGTCACCACCGTGATCTAGACCCAAATAGACATCCTCGCCAGTGTACGAGTGCTCCCAGTAGTCGCAACCTGGGCAAGCATATGTATCTCTCCACCCTCCTTCGTCGTGTGGTTCGCTACCAGAATATTCCAACTCTGCGCCACAATTAGGGCATACCATTTTGAGTTGCTTCATCATGGTCCTCCAGTGTGTAGAGAATAGCGGTTATGGATACGGTCAAATGAAGCCTTCAAATTCCTCAAGGGCTTCAAATTGG
This sequence comes from Phycisphaerales bacterium, assembly GCA_028278245.1. Classification (GTDB taxonomy): domain Bacteria; phylum Planctomycetota; class Phycisphaerae; order Phycisphaerales; family SM1A02; genus JANQEQ01. The sequence goes on from JANQEQ010000032.1 coordinate 834, forward strand.
GGAACGGGGATTTCAACCACGCTGATCGTAATGAGATTACCCGGCGCGTAATCACCCCAATAGCCCTCATCCAGGAGCATGGATTCCAGAATATCCTCCAACCCACGCATGTTATTCACATAGCAGGGTTGATCCTCGAATCCCTCATGCTCGATCTTGAGAACTGTCTTCATCTGGTCCCCAAGAATTTCACTGGCATCCGTTTGGATCGCTTTGGCGATGTTCAGTGCTGCCCTTGCCTGATCTTTTGTGCTCATGGTTGCTCCTATTCTCTCGGGCCGATATAGGTGTGGGTGCTGTCTTCCATGCTGGAATCGATGTCCTTGTCGTACCAGTTGTGGCGGTATTCATTCATCCACCCATCGCCTTCATCCTCGTACCGTTCATCTTCCATGATTTCTGAACTGTAACAATCCAGGCAAAGCCCTGTCGATTTCAGATGGACCTCATCTCCAGTACCCAATACAAAACAACCGCACCCCAAGCAGAAACCCTCATCAGGCATGTGTTTGGTACAGAAGACAGCAACTTCTCCGCCTGGATACTCGCATTCTTCCCCCCTGTTTGTGCAGCCTCGCGTGTGGCATAGACCCATGATTATCCTCCAGCTAGAACAGAATGGTGCTAATCTCAATCGTCAGAACGAGAGGCGTATTTGAGATACGCTTCTTTGATCGGATCGAAAATGAAACGGTCCTGGATATACAGGTCCATCAATGACTTGTCAGAGATCACCTCAATCAAGGCATCGCGCATATCCTTCGAGTACCCTGTATTGCCCGCCGCACTGACGACTGAATACACAAGGCGATCAGTATCTTGCATCAATTCAATGAGGATAGATCGTGCTTTGATCGTTCCGATAGCCATGAACCCCTCATGGCGTACATCCCAATCCTCAATTGCAGCCAGTGCGCGAATGCTTTCAGGCGTGCTCATCGTTCCTAGCATTTCGGCAGCCCATTTCTGAGCAACTTTCCCGAGCATCGGGTTGTTATTTCCCGGCCCCGGCTCAGATTCATCTTGATTGGCAAGCTTTTCCAAAACAGCGATGGTTTCACTCATGGTTGCACCCTCAAACAGGCTTTACATCAATGCGGATAATTGCACCTGCCCAATACGCCTTGACGACTGTCCCATCGTCGAGCGTCTTCTCGATCTTGTCCATTGTCCGGTCCAGAAGCAATGGATAGATGGTGTCCATAAACTGTGTCAGGGTCATGATTCCTCCCTCAAATTAGGTCGAGCGTGCGCAGAAATGGTGTTCTCTCAAACCTGGACAGGATACGTTTCTTCATATGTCGGCAGGGGTGGGTTTGTCTTCACCATGTCTCGATATTCCCACCAACCATCTCGTCCAGCCGAAAGAACATACTTCTTGAAATGGCCGACTATTTCATCCCAATGGCGGGAGCGTGGGCCGAACGGTCTGCCAGGCCGTATTCGTACACTGGAGCAGCCACATCGATCACAATAATCCCCCTTGCCTCCAGTGAACGCTCCGTAAAACAGGGGATAGCGTCCCCACCAATAGCTGCACCGGGGACAAATGCCGACCTCCGAATAGACCAGCAAGATTGCGGGATATTCAGCTTCATCCATCAAGAGCCTCCCAATAAGCCTCATCCATCGGCTGATCGTCTATAGGCGACACGATGAATTCCTCATGGCCACACTCCGGGCACTGGAACCATTCAAGCTGGTTTCGCCCATCGACAGAACCATCCTCGGTAGTTCGCACCCATACGAGGTCGATGTAGCAGTCCTTGCAGATCATGAGGCTACCTCCATCCTTACATGGGGATCTCCATTCACTGATTGCAGCCAATGATAGATTGGAATGTCTGGATACCAACCACCCCAGCGTTCTCTCGTTCTTTCCTCAACGGTTTTGTTGGGATCGTGATATTCAAACCTGCAATCACGACAAATCGCTACGATTCGCGCTCCTTCAACACGCTTCAGCTTCCTGTGGTCAGGAAGATGCCAGCCCGTCCAGACTGCCAGGGCGGCGCGATGCGAGCGGATGCCGAGGCCGAAGCCGCTGGCGTCGAGCACGATTCCCAGCGCCTTGGCCAGC
>JANQEQ010000033.1 GCA_028278245.1 Phycisphaerales bacterium
GTAATTTCAGCGAACCCAGTTATGGTCCGGGTATCGCAAAAATCAATGCGACTCTTCTGGACTGGCTATGCGCTGCCTAAAAAACGGCGAAAGTCTAGACCAGTAGTATTCCACTTTTCTCAATTAATGAAGCGGAAAAAGAAATACTCCCTGGCATAATCGTTACTTACACACCTCGACCCAACGTGTTTGGTAGCGATCGATTCTCCATCTCAGAGTTTCCTTTCACACTTGGACGAGATCCCGAAACAGTCAATTTGGTCGTCAACGACAACACTGTTTCCGGGGAGCACTGCCAACTGGATGTGGATGGCGGCCGAGTAATCGTCAGAGATTTGAAGAGCCGAAACGGTACGTTTCTCGACAATTCACGGGTACTTAATATTACTGCTCTTGACGATGGAGGCGTGATCCGGATCGGGCAGTCTATACTCGTCTTTCACAAAAACATCACACCGCTGTTAAATCCACCAGCTCAACGGTTTGGACTTGTGGGAAAATTTCACACGCGGCTGTTGGTAAAGACACTTGAACGAGCGACCCTTTCTGGAAATCATCTGCTGGTTACTGGCCCAACGGGATCTGGCAAAGAACTCGTAGCAAGAGCTGTTCATGAAATATTGCGGCAGGACAAGCCAACCATACCGTTTGTTGCAGGGAATTCGGCAGCTTTTGGAACGACCGACGAGGCAATGTCGACGCTGTTCGGAGTGGCCAGTGGAACATACACTGGAGTGAACAACCGGCCAGGCCTCATCCACCAGGCCAAAGATGGCGTGCTGCTTCTTGACGAATTTCATCGGTATCCCCTCCGTGTTCAGAACAGCCTCTTGAGAGTTATTGAGACCGGAGAATTTACCCCGATCGGCGAAATGAAGTCGAGAAGGATGACTGCAAGAATAGTCGTGACGACAAATGCGCCACCGCCGACGTTCGGTCTGGAAAAAGACATGGCTAACCGACTGTACAAGGTGCTGATCCCGCCACTCGGGGAGCGCAAGGCAGACATCCCTGGAATATTCAATCATCTCTTATCAGAGGAGTTGTCGAGTGGGTCCATTTCGGCGGATTCCGTGTTTGAACAGCTGCACGTTAATCACTATCTGACGCTGTGTTTACATGACTATACCGACACCAATGTACGTGCGCTACGCGGACTCGCAAGAATGATCAAAGGAGAATTGAGGACAGGAGCGCCACCGCAGCGAGCTGTACAAAACTCGTTTAGTGATTTTTTTGATCACGAGTTCAATGAAGTTGGGCGGATAAAAATTAAGAAGAATATGATTGATAAACCCCAAGAATCGAATGGGAGCTCAACACTGATTCTCGAGGAGCAGCCGCCCAAAAGGGAATCGAAGTACGAAAAACACAGATTGCTGATTCAGCAAGCCTATCAAGAAGCAAACGGCAACAAAGCCGAAACAGTGAGAGAACTCAAGAGACACGGTGTATCCATCAACGCCCGTTGGCTCGCCTATTACCTCAGAAAGTGGGATTTGCCGACCAAGGCTCAACTGAATAGAGGTAACGATTCTTAGGTAACGAACGCTTCCACGGTAATGATTTTTAGGTAATAGTCCAATCTCCTCAATTTTGTCTAACTAAATAAAAATCTAAATAAATTCCGCTTGTTATACAGAAGTGGTGTGTTTGAGAGACGCCTTGGCACAGATCTTTCATTCAAGTGTGACTCAAAATGCAAATAAATCGCTGCTGCCTAAGGAAGGGGGATGTGAGCCTAAAATGGAAGACAAAAATATTCTACTGATAGTCGACGACAACCCGTTTACAGCAACCACCGTCAAACAGCTGATCGAAAAGCGCAGTTCGGAAAAACCCGATGAGATACTGTTGGCTGTATCGCCTGCGCAGGCAGAAAAACAACTGCAGAACCACCTGGTTACTGCTGTGCTCTGTGACTACGACCTGGGACACCGAGTACCCACGGGAAACGTACTCATTCAGAAATGGCGGCAAGAATATCCGACCATAAAATCAGCGTTTGTCTACACCGGCGCAGATACAAAGGACATTCCTAAAACGCAAGGAGTCGACGCGATTTTTTCCAAAGCCAGCATGACTCAGGAAATGACGAATCTGGATAGCAGCAAACGCGCAAAAACCGAGTGAGACAATCACGGCGCCGGAAAGGGGCTGCTTCATGAAGACCGTTCGTGTCACGCTGGTTGAAGACTATCGGGCAATACGCAGTCTGATCAGGAACCTCTCGGAAAAATGCCTGCGGTTGGAACTCGTCCTCAAGAAGAAAGACGACTCAACCGGCCCGGGAACCCATGTTCCGTGTGCACAACCTCTGATGATTTGGCTGGTTGGGAGTTCTGAGCAGATGATGGATCAAGGTAAGATATTGAACATCCTGACCGCTCGAGAACGGGACGCGCTTCGGTTAATCGCAAACGGTTTTTCATCAAAAGAGATTGCCCATGAGTTGAAAATCAGCATGAGAACAGCTGCGCACTACCGACAGAGTATCATGATGAAACTCGGTATTCATCATGTTGCTGGTTTGACAAAGTATGCCCTGATTCAGGGGCTATCAGAACTCGATTTCTAGGGCGATGGGGATTACAGGAATACTGTTTGCCATTTCGGCAATAGACAGCAGGAGGCTGTACGGCATAGTGTTGGTTGAGCGTGGAGACTTTTGACAGATGTGCCTGAACAAGACTAAGCGGCGAAGGTGGCGGCGCCTTTACATTTGTAACTTCGCCGCCACAAATGTAACGCGAATTTGTCAGCCAGGTGCCACAAATTGGCTCGGTTGTTCCGTGGCGTGTTGGCACAGAACGTGCTGTGCTTTGTGTAGGGTATTCAGTAATCGGCAAAAGCGGCATGAAATCCATCTCCGACATTGTCCTACCTGAACACCTGTTTTTGGGTGGGATGTTACGTACAGGGAGGAGAACGCTTAAAGAGCCGAACTGCAGCGGTGCTGTGGAAAACAACCGGGAAAAAACCTGCTAGGGTAGGATTCTAAATTGCGTGTAGGGATTGAGAATGGCCTTGTTTTTAGCGATAAACAGAGCCAGCATGGTAGTCGTTGTTAAAAAAATACGCTCGAGGTATTTTTTTAGATTGAACTCTGCGGAGAATAGAGATATGCTGGCTGTAATAGGAAAATTTAATTCTGACGTGAGGGGTGAGTATCCGTTCGATCATAGATTGTTATTGAGTCAGAACACTTTGTGGGGGCGATCATGGTGTTTAATGTTCGAATTCTGTCTTGGACTTATCGATCGGTTTCATCAGCTAATCCAGCCTGAAAACCGTTCTACACGGCGTATCGCTGGTTTCTGCGATAAGCCGCCACAGCTGAATAGACTGGGGTTTGATCCATATCGTCTAGATCGAAATGAAGAAGGACTTGGTAAGAGTCAATTAAGATATTGATGTATTATTTTGAACTCTTGTAGGAGCTAAATAAGAAACAAGTTCGTTTGAAGCGAATTGTCAGTTTGTTTTTGATTTCATTAGCGGCACCAACAAGCTGGAAGCCGCGCAGTATGAGTGCGCCCTTCGCGCGCCAGTAGAAAGGACCTGCTGGTGGAGCGAAGAACAGGAGATGACGATAGAATGAATACCATCAACTTGCGCGTGAGGACCACAGCTGGATTCACCTGCCTGATGTTTCTGTTGCTGGGTCCGTTGGTTCTGTTCAGCTTTGCGATACAGGGATGCTCGGATTCAGAGCAGATCGAGGTAGGGTTGACGCTGAGTGTGTCTCAACTCGAGAGGGGTAAAACAGAGCAGCTCTTGCTCGTCGCTGATGAAGAGGTCGGGGATGGGACACCAACTGTTGTATTCTCACCCCCTACCGGTCTGCTGCTGGGACCGGCGGTTCTGGTGAACGATACGACGGTCAGTGTTGAGGTGCAAGCCGATGTCACCTCGCCGTTGGGTGCGCGAACCGTGCTGTTGACCACGCCATCGATCAAAGCCCAGAGCTCGCTCGAGGTGGTAGCGGCCTCGGTAGATTCCGGTTCCATCGTCTGCACTCCCTCCACTGTAAAACAGGGGACCGTCAATCAGACGATTCGCATTATTGGCACAGACACCGCCTTTGACGCGGCCCAGAGTCTCGCCGATCTCCAACCCAATCACGGAGCACAGCTGTCAGCCCTGCGCGTGACCAGCGCTCAGTCTGCTGCGTTGGAGTTAACCGTGAACAGTGCGGCACAAGTCGGTGCTCGGCAGCTCGTGGTGACCACCGGCGACGAAACCGTTTCGTGTGCCATCACCGTCGACCATGGTGATCAACCGGCACCGACGATATCCGTCAGCCCAGCTGAGATCAGAGCTGGGACAGCGGTTGGGTTTACTGTCAGCGGAAACGGTACTCATTTCTCAGCGGGCTCGGTGCCGTCATTTAACGACGGTGCACAGATCGCTGTGAGCGATATCGTCGTCACTTCTGCTGCACAATTGTCGTTTATTGGCACCGCGACACAAGCATCGGTGCCGGGAGCCCACTCCCTCAGTATCACCAGTCCCTTTGAGCAATCGCCTGAGGTTGTGACCACGTCCATAGAGGTTTTACCGGCAATCACCATGGTCGCCGATCCGGACCGGGCTTGGCAGGGGGCTGATCAGTTGACCGTTCAACTGCTCGGGTCACAGACACACTTCAATGCCGACACTGTTGTTCAGGCCGCAGCCGGCTCAGGTGTTCGAGTCGATTCGGTCAAGGTTGTTAACAGTGCATTGATCGAGGCCGTTGTCAGCGTGTCTGAAACCGCAACTGTCGGCCAGACCGGATTGCTCGCCTCTACAACTATGGGAACCGGGGTCGAAACAGTCGAGGCGGTCTTTCAGGTGTTGTCCCATTCCGAGGCGCCGATGATCGAATTGTCTGATAGTTCGGGAGATGCAGGCGAATCGTTCACCCTGGTGATCAACGGGACAAACACCCATTTTGAGGCCGGTGTCACCGAGTTAGTTGTGGCCAGCGGGGAGGGGCTGACCTTGGATGACTATCAAGTCGACAGCCCGACGCGCATCACGGCCCAGGTGACGATAGCCAAAGACGCACCGACAAATACGGTCACCCTTGCGGTAACAACAGACGACGAAGTGGTCACTCACCAGTTTGAGGTAGTCAGTGAGGCGGATGGGTGCACAGATCTGGAGGTGGTGCCAAATCAGCTGTCGATCGGTCGGTTCAACAAATACATCTACTTCAGGAATCCCGACACCCATTGGGTCTCGGGTGCTACCGAGGTGGTGCTCGAAGAAACATCCCAACACATCTATCTCGGCACAGAATACGAAGCGAGTCCTGAGCCCACCGAGATCTGCAAGGTCACGACCCCGAATCACATCAGCTGTGAGATCACGGTGGGGCTCCAGGCATTGCTACCCGCAGAAAACGAAAAGATCTACCTGGTCAAAATCACCACCGGTGATGTCACGCTGTGCGGCAAGTTCACGGTATTTGCCGATGAAATCGAGCAGGTGACGTCGATATCGAGTGGAACCCTGCCCGGTAGTTTTGACACGTACGAGGGCACGCTGAATCCAGCGGACGGAAACCGCTCTGACTTTTACGAGTTCAACCAAGTGGTCAATGCCGGGGATACCCTGGTGTTTCACGCGTTCTCCAAGGATCGGCTGAACCTGGATCCAGTCTTGCGGCTGATCGAGGACGATGGTGTGAATTGGCTGGTCTACAAGGACGATGAGACCGCCAACGGCATCGATAGCCGGTTGGTCTATCACTTCGATGCAGCGACAAGTTTTTATCTCGAAGTGGGTCCCAAGCTAGATTCCAATTTTGGCGATTACGATCTGTACATCTACCGACTCTCTCATAGGGGAACCATTGTGCCGGAGTCAGGAGATGCGGCCGATGATCCCGAAGATGCACAGATCCTTTCGAGCTCACCGCTGCCCTACTTGGTCTATGGTCAGATCGGAGCGACCGCCGACGATGGGGACTGTTTTCAACTGATCGTTCCCTCCGGGGGCGCGGCAATCGATGTGGTGGCCCGGCGTCTGGGCCCCTGGTTCGGCTCAACAGCTGACCTTGTGCTCAAGGTGTTCAGTGAGCCACCGCCCGCCGGTCCTGATCCGGTTCCGATTTACGAAAATGCCACCTGGTACGAAGCACCCAGCTCGGCTGATCCCCGAGGCTTTCTCGATCCCGGTACCTACAACATCTGCGTCTACGCCGAGGACGAGGTGATCGATTGGGCAACCAACGAGGTGGAACAGTCCCACGGGTTCTACGCCATCAATGTGCGGCCCCTGTTCGTGATCAACGAA
>JANQEQ010000059.1 GCA_028278245.1 Phycisphaerales bacterium
CGTGGATGAGGAGCAGGTTCTCGCTGTGCTGACCCTGGTTCATCCCGATCCTTATCATTTTGATGAGCATCATCTACGTCTGATGACCATCGTTGCCAATCAAGCCACAGTTGCCCTGCGTAATGCACAGCTTTTCAATCAAATTCAAACCAAACAACGTCAGTTGGAAATCGTGCTGCACGCGATCCCCGATATTCTGTTGGTTCTGGATGATACAGGGCAGATATTGCTGGTCAATGAAGCTGCCGAAAACTTCCTGGAAGCTTCGGAGAACCCGGTCGGCCAACACATCAGCGTTTTCTCTGGGGCTGATCATGTGCTAGCACCCGTGACGCGCATTCTGGCACACGCAGACCTGCCCCAGAAACTCAGGGCATATGAGGAGCGCTCCGAGCGCACCGGGCAGGATATGATCGTGACTATGTCGCGCTGGGAAAATCCGCTACACAGTACCGGGGGATATGTTCTACTGCTGCATGACGTGACGACTTTGCGCGACCTGCATCGCTTTAAAGATGAGATGCTCAAAATCGTTTCCCATGATTTGCGCAGCCCGGTGGCCCTGATCATCAGTGCCCGGGATATGCTGGAATATGATTTGCCGGAATTGGAGGCGGATTCGATGATTCCTGACTATCTGCGCATTATCAAACAATCGACCGACCGGATGCAGGGCTTGATCGATGACTTGCTGCGCGCGGAGACTTCGAATCAACAACAAGTTGATCCGGGTGAATTGATCGAAAATGTGTTAGCCAATATGCAGCCTTTGGCAACACGAAAGCAACAATCTCTGGAGAGTATTCTGAAGTTAGCCTCGCCGTCGTGGATTGTGGTTGATCCCATGCTTATCCGGGAAGCGATGGAAAATTACGTTTCGAATGCGATCAAGTACACTCTTGATAAGGGCCAAATCACCGTGCGGGCTTATCTTGAAGATCAGCGCTTTAACTTTGTGGTCGAAGACACCGGCATAGGCATTGCGCCTGAATATCTCCCTCACTTATTCGAACCCTATTATCAG
>JANQEQ010000093.1 GCA_028278245.1 Phycisphaerales bacterium
CCTCATATCGGTGCAATCGAAGGTCTTGGTGCGTGGTGCGTACACCGGCGTCACAGATACCGACGGAATGTGTCGGATCGCCGGTTTCGTAATCCCAGCCTGCACACGAATTGAGAAGGTCATCGGCATGATGCCATTGCAATTCGAGATCAGGATCATCTGGACACTCCACGGGGTACACGATCCAGTTTGGTCCAGCGTGCTTGAAGCGATCTGTCGCGAGCAGTTGCGCCGCAACTTCATTTTCTGTCGTACCCGCCGGCAGTTCGATAACCCAGGCATCAATCTGCGGAATCGTTCGCAACACGTCGAATTGTGTATTGAGGATTGCGCGTGCTTCGTCATACCGGCGTTGGGCAGCTTCGACCGTCAAACCCTCGCTGCGCAGATCGTCAATCGTGAAAGGGCGGACGAGCATCTCGCCGGAAAATTCGTACTCACCTTGTCGCTCTTCGAAACGTATCGGGACGAGATTGTCCTGATCATGGAAGGGCGGCTGCTGTTGTAGTCCGATTGCTGTGTACGAACACAACGCTGCGCAGATAATCGCACTGGCAAAACCGGTAAATGATCTTCGAGTGATGGGTGAATGCATCGAATCCTGCTCCACGGATTGAACAACCAACGGTACGCCGGTACAGCCGGACGCGCGTAGATCATGCTCCCTGTTCAGGGTGTTCACACCGTAGATTCTACAAGAAAAATGCAGAAAGAAATGTAACCAATTGTAACCACCGAGTGCGGGATACTGCTCCCTGAACATCAGGCAGATGTACTACTGGTGCGGTATGCGAGCGCTGTGTCGCTGACGTGGGTGACCTCGGCGTTCACCGAGACACACTCGTCTCGGTTTCTCGATACAGTCGGATGAACTGCGGTGAATATGTCTCATTATGCAGTTCGTACACTGTGACATGAAAATCGCATCGAGCTTGGAGGTGGTGCATCCGCACGACGGTTATTCGGCTTCATCGAGCATTGATACCCGATGTACGACGGTGTGGATGTCCAACAGGATAACAGGCTTCGAGTCTCGGAGATTGCACTCAGCACGATGCTGAACTCACGGATGTCAGGTAAAACAGGTGGAGAAAACTGAAGGGCGCGATAGCCAATTGAAGAGCACCTGGCAAATATTCCCGTTGATGTCGAGCTCCTCGATGTTCCCAAGACCACCGTAATCCTCGGCGCGCTAGCGATGAGCTGTGCAATCACAGAGATGTGCAATGTGAAGCTGTGCAAGCTCGCCGTGATTATCAAGATCTTGCACAAAAAGTGTCCTGATCTTATCTCCATCCTCGACAATGTTGTCGAAAACCACTATATACCATTCTGTTCTGGTGTCCGAAACCGAACTGGGGCGATGATGCCATTGCCATCTCAGAGCAGATTCATGTTGACCTGCGGAGTGTCTACAACGAACTTTG
>JANQEQ010000141.1 GCA_028278245.1 Phycisphaerales bacterium
GGAGGCCGTGTGAACCGCTGCGCATGCGCTGAGAGTAGGACATGGTGATCTGTGGCTGGCCGTTGGCTTTGGTAAGAGGTGAGATCAATGGTGCGCGGAGTCCCTTGGCGACACCCTCGGCCAGGAGTCGGGCGTGATCGATGCCTCGGAAGAGTCGACGCTGCCAGGGCATGGGCATTGGAACCACCAGGGCTTGATCAGATTGGATGATGTGGCGGTCATTGACGGCTCGGCCGAGTTCTCTGCCCAGCGTTTCCGCCATCTCGGTCCAGCGGTGATTGTACTTCATGGTGATGATCCATTGGCGGAGCGGATCGGTGTAGGCACCGAGTCGAATCACGGTATCACCGATCGGTGGCAGATCGCGGCAGGAACCGCAACCTGTTTCGGTGACTTCACCTTTGCCTACGGTTGCACCACAACGGGGGCAGTATGCGGCTGGAATGTCGCGCTTCCAATTGGTTTTTGATATCTCGTGTTGTGCGGGTGGAAGTGACCAGCCGAGCCAATACTCAGTCATGTTGTCGAGGTATTTCAGTGTGCGTTGTATAACCGGTGTGCGTGCCATCATGATTCGTCGTAACCAAATTCTTTAATGAACGGCATGAGATCGTGCATGAATGGCTGGATGTATTTTTCGTAATTTCGCCAGCGCGCGACGGCACGGGTGTGAACCTTTTCAGTGACTGCTTCAAAGCTGGGGGTGGAGATGGCTCGTTTTTTGGCTTTTTCGTGGAAGGCAAGCACCGCAGGATCCCAGGGCAGACCAAACAAGTCGAGAATTTTTCTGGCCTGAGTATCCAGATCTGTGACCGTATCTTCGTAGCGAATTTGCATGTAATTGAGTATGAGTCTCTCACGCAGGTCAAGCCACCAACTCATAACCAGTGCATAGAACTTGATTGTGCTTTCCAACTGGAGAAACTGAATCATTGCCTGGTTGAGTTTCATAAACTGCATGAAGCAGCTCAGGCAGACATCACGCGGGTCGCGCAGAGCAACGATCACTCGAGCCTGGGGGAATATAACATTGATCAAACCTGCTTCGATAATGTTCAGAGGGAATTTGTCGACGACGATTTTACCGGTAATTGATCCGAGGTGCGATTCAACCTGTTGCCAATATAAGTTTCTGAGTTGGCAGATCTGCGCTTCATCGAGGTGTTGAAGGATTTGCGGCAGGGTTTCGCCTCCACGGTCAAAGGACATAAGTTCCGCGATCACACTTTGGAGCAGAGGCGCTTCGTCAGCAGTTATTATTTCAGGATGTGCAGCGAGTACCTGCTCGGTCATTGTCGTTCCTGACCGGGGAAAGCCGACAAGGAATGCGGGGGTGGAGAGATCGTCGTTGAAATTGTGGGAAATCCACTTTGTCAGCAGATCGGAAGTGAAACCCTGTCGATATTGCTCGATGCGCGTGTCCCAGGGGAGCTGTTGAATCTGTTGGGCAGCTATGCCGCGTGATTCTTCATCTCCACCATGACAGAATGCGTCGTATGCCTCGTCATAATCTTCCAATTGGTCAAGGATGAAGCCTAATTCGTGCCAGGCTCTCTGACGGAGAAATGCTCTGACTGACGGCTGATTGAGAATTTGTCGGAGGCGATCGCGGGCTTCGGAAAGCTTACCCGTTCGCCTTTCCAGATTAGCCATGTTAATACAGGCTTGCGCATCGGTCGGATCAATTTCCAAAGCGCGCTGAGCAGACGCGATTGCCTGATCGAGCTGGTGCATGTGGTTGTGACATTGCGCAGCGACGGAGTGAGCGGGAACATGGTTGGGCGCGATGTCCAATGTCTTTTTCACAAACCGTAACGCTTCCTCCGGCTGGCTGTCCTGATAGAGCAGTGAAGCAAGGTTGCACAGCAGGTCGGGATTGCGTTTGTCAATTGTCGCTGCCTTGCGGAGAAGTTCGATACCACGTTGCGTTTCACCGAACTGGCCTTTGATGTTTCCCAGGCCGAAAAGCGCCGCTGAATCCTTGGGTTTGCGATTGAGCACTTGTTGATAGAGTTTTGCAGCAGACTGTAATTTCCCGGCAGAGTGGAATTGTTGCGCCTGCTGGAGTAGCTCACTTATGCCAGGCTGCTGTTTGATGGCGGGGCGTGCGGGGACGGCTTTCCCCATACAGCAATTTTTGTACTTCTTCCCACTGCCACATGGACAGGGATCGTTCCGCTTGATTCGTGCGGGGTTACCTGTCGGCGTCATGAACAATCCTCCGGCAAACTACACCCAGCTTACCGTGCAAAACTGAACCACACATTATTGTAGCGTATGATCGTCACAAATTTGCCGTGATACTTATTTCCTGCCCAGCCTCTGTTCAGACAAACGAGTTGTTCATGTGGGAACTATCGATGAGAATCCACCTCAAGCGTCGATAATGCACTGATTCGATAAATCACCCGACAGGCGATGTATATGAGCAGCGCGAAACAATCGGAAATCACAATCGGGCTTTGCGTACATAACGGCCAGGCGCATCTGGCTGAGGCAATTGAATCACTCCTCACGCAGGGCTTTTCGGATTTTCAATTACTGATCTTTGATAATGCGTCGGATGATGACACGCCGAAGATCGCTCGACGATATGCCGCCCGTGATTCTCGTGTTCGTTTGATACGGCATTCGAGGAATCTCGGCCCGGTGAGGAATTTTGCTGCCGCGTTGGAATATGCCAGGTCGCCGCTGTTCTGCTGGGCATCGTGTGATGATTTGCGCGAGCCATCATTTCTTCAGCAGTTACGCGATCTTCTCATGCAACACCCGGAGGCGGATCTTGCCTGCTGTGCAGTGCGTGATCTCGATTGGCACGGCAATCCTCACCGCCTGCATCACGATACCGACGTCATGGCAGATATGAATCACCCAGCACCGGTAGAGCGTTTCAAGTTGTATTTGCAACATAGCCCATGCACACCGATTTATGGACTCTTTCGCCGGGAGGCTGCCCAGTCGCTGCTTGGTTTGCTTGACAAGTTCGATCGCAAAGATCAGCGGGGGACATTCCGAAGCGATGCGCTTTTCCTCGCTGGGATTGTGTCACGGTTCCGTGCTGTGTATACATCCCAGCCGCTGTTCTTTTTCCGATGTGGTGGTTCCGGCCAGCGCCTGGACAATCATCGTGGTCTTCTGGATTTAATGCGAGACTATCTCCGCTTCTCGCGCATCCTGTTCAAAATTGCGACGGATATCCCTGCTCCCCCCCACACACACACTACCCCATCACCCAATCGCGCAAAACTGATTCTGTTCACGCTGTCTTATTTGTGCCGCTACTTCCTGCAACAGCCCACGCGCAGGATACTCTGTCATCACATCACTACGCGCTTCCGATGTCTGAAACACTGGCGTGCGGTTTATGATGTCAGCAAACTGCCCGCATTCAATCGGCTGAAACAACACGCCCGGCAAGAGACGAAAAACCATCGCGTCGCTCTGTTCGGGGCTGGCAAACATACGCAACGCCACTATCACACCATCATCCGCGCACTGGGCAAACATCACCAGGTCGTCGGCATCATTGACGATCATCCTGAAGGTCATCCCGCCATCCACGGCTTGCCAATACTCCACACGGATCAACTCACCAATTTGAATCCGTCAGTGATACTTGTCTCCAGTGACACTTACGAGCAGCTTCTGTTGAAACGCGCCCGACAGATTGCCCCGCCTGATGTCAAAGTGTGGTCGATATATACGCCACTGGTGGACAACTCCTACCTCACCCCTGATGCGTTGGTCATTCCAGCGAAGGCAGGAATCCAGTAATCGTTCATACATCACTCGCACGACGACTGGATACCCGCCTACGCGGTTATGACGATGAAATACTCGTGGCTATGGGGTGTAGGGTGGGACGAGCACAGCGATTCCCACCGTAATGAAATACGCAAATCAAGACATGGTGGGTATCGCTCCCCCTTACAGGGATCGCTCGACCCACCCTACTTGCTCTCCCAGAGGGAGAGGGAAATGAATACTGATCCTCTCCCAGGGGAATGGTCCACCGCAGAGAAGATCTGCGAGTCGTTGACTCGCAGCTACCCCCCCACACTTTTCACACATTGCACCCATTTCAATGCTGTGCTTCAAAGATAGCCGGGCTCGGTGACGAGCCGGCTCGCTGGGGCTAACCCCCCACACTAACATTTATACCAATTCCTCCCCTTTGAGGTGTGGGGGGGTACACTGTGTAGATGTCTAAGTCTGGTACATCGCGGAATGGGAAGGGATTTCGCTTCACGAAGGAGATGGGGCTGCGCACATCGGACCAGTTTGATGCGGTGTTTGGAGAAAGGGTGAAGGTGTATGCCGGGCCGTTGATGGTGCATGGCTTGCCGAACGACCTGGAGTATTCCCGGCTGGGACTGGCGATATCTCGACGTACAGGGAATGCGGTGAAGCGGAATCGATTGAAACGGCTGTTGCGCGAGTCCTTTAGGTTGTTGCAGGAGCAGTTGCCCCGTGGCTTTGACATTGTGGTGAGTGCGCGGCCACACAAACTGCAAACACTGGCTGCGTACCAGGATCTGCTTCTGGAAGCGACGAGAAAACTGGAAAGGGAATGGAAGGGGAAGCGGTCGCCATGAGTGCATCGGATCAATTGGAACACAAGCAGATTGGGTCGATCACGAAAATGTTGATATTCATGGTCCGCTGTTACCAAGGGACGTTGAGCATGTTCCTCGGCGGACAGTGTCGTTATTACCCCACCTGTTCAGAGTATTCACTGGAAGCACTGCGCATGCACGGGGCATTGAAGGGAATGTGGTTAACATTGAAGCGCATCAGTCGATGTCACCCACTGGGCGGAGGTGGGTATGATCCCGTGCCGCCCGTTTGTCAGAAGCACGATCATCAAAACCAATCGGATTTGAGAAAGGAAAAGTGAATTATGATTGAACGCCCCCCTGCCATCTTTGCCATTGGAAAGAATTATGCAGACCATGCAGCAGAGATGCGTGAGGAGAAGCCGGTGGATCTGAGCAATCCGGTGGTATTCATGAAGAATCCGGCATCGATGATTGGTTCGGGCGATGCGATTGTCATTCCCCGGATATGTCGCGAACCGGAGGAGCAAGTTGATTTTGAGGGTGAACTTGCGGTGATACTGGGGCGGGATTGTAAGAATGTGCCGGTGGAGCAGGCGCTGGATTATGTCGAAGCGTATGCGATTGCCAACGATGTCAGCGCGCGGTGGTGGCAGAAGAAGGGATCGGGCGGACAGTGGATTCGCGGCAAGAGCTTTGACACATTCTGTCCAATGAATGAGCCGGTGTCTGCTGAAGAAATAAAGGATCCGCAGAATCTGGCGATCAAGACCACGATCAATGGAGAAATATTTCAGGATGGTCATACCAGCCTGATGACTCGGAGTGTAGCGGAGCTTATCGCAGAGTTAAGTTACGGAACAACTCTGCTTGCGGGGAGTGTGATATTGACCGGGACGCCGGCAGGTGTCGGTGCAGCGCGTACACCGCCACGGTTTTTACAGGATGGGGATGTCGTGGAGATTTCAATTGAGGGGTTGGGCATGTTGCGCAATCCGGTAGAGTGTGAGTGAAGCAGCCGGCTCATTGGCCTAATGGTGAGTGTTTTGGCTCTCCGGGCCTGCGGGGATATTTCCTGGGTGTGGGACGCACTTTCTCAATGACGATGATAGTACCAGTCGGTGTCTGAATCGTGTCCGATACACGTGCATGGAGAAGATGCAATGCCTGCTTCGATTTTTGTATTTCTTCAGCAGCATGTTCGCCCTTGATCGCCACCCCCCACCCCCCACACATCTCCCCCACGCCACCACTGACTTTTGTAAGCGGTAGGATCAATTCCAGTAGAACGGGCAGAGGGCCGAGAGCGCGGGCGGTGACGACATCATATTTTTCACGGTGATGATGATCCTGGCCGAGCGTTTCTGCGCGTTCATTGATCACGCATACATTGTGCAGGCCGAGTATTGAGGCGGCGGTTTCAAGGAATCGTGTTTTCTTTTTCGTTGCTTCCAGTAGTGTGACCTGGATATCAGGGAGTGCAATTGCCAGGGGGATGCCCGGTAGACCCGCCCCGCTGCCGACATCGATAACACGCTGCGGTGAGAGTGTCTGCAGAATGGGCAGGAGTGACAGGCTGTCGAGGATGTGTTTGATCCACATCTCATTCGTATCGTTCACGGCGGTGAGGTTAACATGCTGGTTAACGTGTTGGATCATCGCAAGGTATCGGCCGAAGCGTGAGATATCATCTGTTTCACAGGCAATCTGCATTGAATCGCAGGCTGCGATGAATGAACCAGGTGGCTCCAATTGCGGAAGTGAAGTTAACCCCTCCAGGAGTTGATCGAGACGATCGGTATGTGGTGATTGGGAAGTGTCCATCGGCAGTTGTTATGTGAATCAGTCAGATTCGGCTGAGGCGATGATGCCGTAGCGCTCATCCTCATGTGGTTCATCGAATTCAAATGAATGTCGTGTGAGGTATTGCGATCGGCGCAGGGCAATGCTGAAGATCAGCGCGATCATAATCCAGACGGAGACAAGGCTGGATCCGCCATAACTGACAAAGGGAAGCGTCATACCTGTGATCGGCATCAGGCCGAGCGTCATACCGATGTTAATAGTCATCTGCGTAAATAGCACGGTAGATAACCCGACGGCAACGAGACGGCCGAAGGGATCCTTGCATTGGGCCGCAACAAACACTCCCCCCACACAGAGCAAGGTAAAGAGTGCTCCTGTTGCGAGTGCGCCAGCCATACCCCATCGACAACAGATAACGGCAAAGATCATGTCGTTGTGATCTTCGGGAAGCTGATTGTAATGGATCAGATCGCGCGCATGCTCTTTCCCAACACCAGTGAGCCGGCCAGCCCCGACGAGAGTCTTGGCGCGCGAACCCTGGTATCCGATGTCATTCACATAACGTTCATCGCCACGGATCTGTGCGGCCATTGCCATGATGCGGTCTTTCTGATGCGGCTTGAGCAGCGGATACATCATCGGGGCAACGGATAACCCGAGAACGATGATCAGAACGAGATGCTTCAGTTTCGCCCCGGCTGCGATAAGCATGGCAAAGAGCGTGGGCAGAAAGAGCAGTGCGGTTCCCAGATCCGGTTCGACCAGAATCAGCATAATGGGAATGAAGGTCAGCATGAGCGGCAACAGCAGGCCGAGGAAGCGGCGATAGTTTTTTCGGAAGCGGAGATAATTCGCCAGTGCAAGGATATACGCAATCTTGGCAATCTCCGAAGGTTGTATATCGGTGACAAACAAGTGAATCCAGCGGCGGGCACCATTGCGGGGGCGCACGATAATTTCGGGCACCTGTGGAATGAGCACAAAGATCAGCAGCGCAAGCATAAACGCCAGCGCCGGGTAGCTGACCATCTGCCAGAGGCGATAGTGAGGCAGAGCCAGAGCCAAGGCAATGATCAGCGCCACGGCAAAGTGGATCATCTGTCGAAGAGATAGTGCAGGTTCGGTTGTGCTGATAGCGACGATCCCGCCGATGCTCAGTAACAGGGAGGCGATGACACAGATCCAACCGGTGTTGATTATGAGCACGCGTCCCTGGTGCAAAGCGCGAGCCTGATCGTGCAAACCGGATGCGGTGATGCGGTCAGGGGAAGATGCGTTGGAGGATGCATTGGTCATGGAGCACTTCCCCCAGGCAGATATCCCTCATCCTGAAGGGCAAGAATGATCTGATTTGCGACCGGTCCCGAAACGCGGCCGCCGGACCCACCGTATTCAACAACCACGGCAATGGCGTAGCGCGGTCTTTCATCTTCAGGACCGACCAAACCCACACACCACGCGTGATCAAGGATACGTTCGTGGGGGTCGATTATTCCATTGGCGTTGAGGTCAGAGGGCGGCGCCTGGGCGGTTCCGGTTTTTGCCCAGACGGTAACTCCCGGAGCGTTGAATATCGGCTCGGTATGACGATCAGCATATCGGATGTGATGCCCCGTGCCGTGCGGCTCTTCAACCGATCGCCTCAGACCTTCCAGCGCGGTGCTGACGAGGCGTGGATCAAGCGGGAAATCATCACGTGGAGAATGGACTGAGTGGGCCGGTCGTTCAAGGAGAATTGTCGCATCGCGAACTGTTCCGTGCCGGGCCAGTGTTGCATAGGCATTTGCTGCCTGCACCGGAGTCCACGTCACCGGCCCCTGACCAATCCCCATGATGATGGAGGAGAATTTCAATTGACCCTGGGCGCGCAGGTCATTGATGATTTCGGGTGTAGGCAGGTCACCGGTATTCTCACCAAGGAGAATTGGAACACCTGCATCATCCATATCCTCCCAGATCAATCCTGTATTGAGGTATTGCCCTAAGCCGAATTGCTTGAACCAGTTCGACAATCGATTCATGCCAAGCCGATCCGCCATAGTGTAAAAAAAGATATTGCACGATCGAGCCAAAGCTTCTTCCGCCTGCAGCAAGCCGTGTGTCTGGAAACCATATTGCTCACGATAAATCCAGCAGCGCGCGATTCCCTGCCGATTCGGGAAGTAATGACCGGTGCAGGTGACGGATTCACCGAGTTGATAGACGCCTTCGGTCGCTGCTGCGGTGAGAACCAGCGGCTTGATGATGGAACCGGGCGGGTAAACTGCCTCGAACGGTCGATTGATATATACCTGATGAACCGATCGGTTCAGTTCGTTCATCATCTCCGCCTGAGCGAGTGTGGGAAGCGATACTGCAGCAAGGATCTCACCGCTGTCCACATCCATGACAACGGCTGCACTGTCAAGTGGAAGACCCAGCGGAAGCGTTGTGATTTTCGGTTGGCCATCGCGATACCAACCGTCGTGCCATTGCTGCACTCTGGTCAAACCGAATTCAGATGACAGGATTGCCTGCACGCGAGCCTGCAGACGAATATCGAGTGTCAGTTGCAGATCTTCTCCGGGCACGGGATCAGTTCGCTGTTGATCATCAATGTCCTTACGTTGACGCAGTTCGCCACGAAGACCGCGGAGCGTATCCTCGTATACCTTTTCCAGACCAGTGTGGCCAACCTGATCACCCACGAGATAGCCACCGAGGTCGACTTCGGTACCGTCAGCAAGCCAGAATGGTCTGCGTTGCATATCCTCCGCCCATACCTCGTTACGCAACGTTCCGATGATGTGATCCGCTATGCCGACAACATTGATAAGCTGCGCTTCGTGAGAACGAATCGGCTCGGGGAGATTGGTACGATCAAGGCGCACTTCCACGTTTGCCCAGGGTTGATCGCGACGCTGTGAGTCAACCACCTCGAACATGCCGGGCAAACTCTCGGACAATGCGCGGAAGGCAAATGCTGCTTCATTGGATATGCGAGGAAGCACGACCTGTGCTTCACGTTCCTCTCTGATCGGTTGGGGTTGGAAATCGTCTTCAGCGTCCAGGCCGAACTTTTCAACTGCACGTTGTCGCTGACGATGCTCCACACCGGCCCGGGTGATCTGTATCTGTCGTTTGATGAGGTTGAGTCTGCGATCCAGCCTGGCCTGGTCAAGACCACCAATTTCACAGACCGCCTGCCAAAGTTGTTGTGTCTTTTCCTGCCATTGGGGAAGACGTGAATCAATTGCTGCCTCACGAAGTTCAGGACTGAGTTCGGACCACCGGCTGATGCCGATTTCACGCCGAGCCTGACGAGCGGCCTGTCGTTCCTCCCAGGCACCGGTGATGACAGAGTAGTTGACGGCAAGATCGTAACTGGCTCGGTCAAGTGCCAGCACCCGACCTTTTCGATCGAGAATTCGCCCGCGGATCGTGGGCAGGAATGTTCGTTCACGCAAGCGCGACTCTGCCGTGATCAGATGCTGATTGCCTTCCACCAGCGAGAGCCGGGTTAGCTGCAATGTCATCACAATAAGTACGAATGCAAACACCACCAGGAGCAACACCAGACGACGGTGGAACATGCTCGGGATGTACTTTTTTCTATCCATTGAAACGAAGCTGACTCAAGGGGCAAACGTGTTATTGATCCATCGACCGTGCAGGCAGTTTTTCCTGAGCAGGAGATTAGCGGTCATATCGCAACTCCTCACCATCTCCCTCCTTCTGCGTATGTCAGACATTGAAGAGGAAGAGTATCACATCACCGTCCTGAACCTGATAGTGTTTTCCTTCACTGCGCATTTTGCCTGCTTCCCGAATCGCCTTCTCGCTTTCATATTTGACCAGATCTTCTACGTGATAGCACTCTGCCCGGATGAAGCCGCGCTGCATATCCGAATGGACATCCCCGGCCGCCTCCGGCGCGGTTGAACCGGTTGGTGTATGCCAGGCCCGCACCTGTTTATCACCGGCGGTGAAAAATGTGGTCAAACCGAGCAGATCCTGAGCGGCATGGGCAACGAGTCCGACGGCTGGCTCTGACAATCCCATCGACTGGAGCATCTCATCTCGATCCGCTTCATCGAGTTCTGCCAGCTCCACCTCCAATGATGCGCACACACTCACCGCACGATTACCCGTTGTCGCTGCGTGTTGATGCACGGCCTTATCGACACCAACAGTCTGCGTGATGTGATCCTCTGCTATGTTGGCGACGTAAAGCACCGGCTTGGCGGTAACAAAACCCATGCCACGTATGATCGCCTGCTCACTGTCATTCCAGTCTGTCAACGTGCGCATGGGATTACCCTCTTCCAGATGGGGAATGAGTTTCTCCAATACCTCGAGACGAGCTTTGGCATCGCGGTCATTGCCTCGGGCATACTTTGCCGCCCGATCACGCGCGCTTTCTGCGACGACCAGGTCGGCCAGGACGAACTCCGTATCCAGCGCATTGATGTCGGCTGCAGGATCGATCACGCCGCTGCCATCATCAAAACAACGCACGACCTGGCAGAGCGCTTCGACCTGACGCACCTGCTCCAGCAGCTTGTTGAGCTTTTTCGTATCGCTTCCCCGAGGCAGGCCGGGGATGTCTACCAGTTGCAGCGTCGCATGAACCAACTGCTTGGGTTTGATGTATTTTCCGATCACCTCCACCCGTGGGTCAGGAATGTCCGCCACGCCCAGATGTGCTTTGTCCGTAAAGTGATCGACATGAGTTCCTGTGAGCGCGTTGAAAAGTGTTGTTTTTCCGACGCCGACTAATCCGACAATTCCAATTTCCATAGTAGGATTCTACCCCCCCACCTCACACACACAAGATGACTACTACCAAGGACAAAGACCCGCGGGTTGCCACCGCGCGGCTACCCCCACACACACGACTCCCTCATACGAAGACTCCGAGACTCGTTGAGTCGCGGCTATCCCCTCACACGGTTAGTAATCTTCATTCTTCCCTCTCCCTCTGGGAGAGGGTTAGGGTGAGGGTTCTTCTTCCTGCTCACAGTGTGGAATAAGCTAAAAAGACTGCGCCAAAGAAAAATGGACAACATTATCTTTGCTCCTGTGATCTTGGGTGATATATTGGAACATGGAGGCTCTGCGGTGGCGCGGGGCGAAGTCTCTGTGGAACGTGGACCGGGCTGTGGAGGAAATACCATGCGAAAATTCACATCACTTCTGATTTCCGTTGTTGTATTGGCTTTATGCACAGCCCCACTACAGGCAGTTGTAATCAATGAATTTCAAAAATTACTGGCCAGCGATGGGGAGGAGGGTGACCGCTTCGGAATTACCGTATCGATCTCCGGCAATACGGCTGTGGTAGGAACTGTATATGGCACGACCGCGTACGTGTTTCAGAAGAAGGGTTCAAGCTGGGATCAGGTAGCCAAGCTTAGAAATAGTGATGGGAAGGCGTTAGAACATGGCTCTACATCCTTAGCTATCTCCGACGACGGTAGCACAATCGTGGCTGGTAGAACCGTCTTTGTTAGACCTGTCGGTGGCTGGTCAGGGACTCACTACGAGGATGCCAGTGTGCTAGCAAGTGATTACGAGCCGGGTAGCTGGTTCGGCTACAGCGTAGCACTTTCTGGCGACTTTATCGTTGTTGGGGCACCGAGGGACGGATACAGTGATGTTGGAGCGGCCTATGTATTCTTGGAGCCGGCCGGTGGTTGGTCCGGGACGATCTACGAGTGGGTCAAACTACGTTCCAGTGATGCCGAGCCTTATGGCAACTTTGGTATCTCAGTTGCAATCTCCGGTGATACAGACACAATTGTGGTCGGATCAAAGTACAGTGGAGACTATCAGGATGACAATTCCGGCTACGTGTACTCCGCGTACGTATTCGACTTTTGGTGGAAATTTTTCCAGGACACGGAAGATGCAAAGCTACAAGCGAGTGACGGCTTCCCTACTGACTATTTCGGTACATCCGTGTCCATCTCCGGTGATGGTGACACAGTCGTGGTTGGAGCGCCCGTGTACTACACCTGTGGTGCAGAATCCGGCTCAGCATACGTTTTCCAGAAGCCTGCCGGTAGCCAGTGGTGGACGGGAACGCTCAATGAAGACGCCAAGCTGCATCCCATTGATGGCACTGAGGATGACCTCATCGGCTCCTCCGTTTCAATGTCGGTTGACGGCGATACCATAGTGGTAGGAGCGCCCGCGGGCTGGGCTAACACTGGACCCGGTTCGGCGTATCTGTTTCAGATGCCGGACGATGGCTGGTCCGGAATACTCAGTGATGATGTCAAGCTACTTTCCATTGACGGTTCAGATGAAGATTACTTCGGCTCCACAGTGTCAATCTCTGGTAACACAATTATTGTTGGAGCGTTCATGGACGATGATAACGGCGCCAATTCCGGCTCGGCGTATTTATTTGATGTGAGCGCGATAACATGCCCTGCCGATCTCACCGGGGACGACCAGGTTAACATTGATGATATCTTCGCAGTGCTGGGTTTGTGGGGTGATTGTGACGATCCGTGCCCGCCGTATTGTGATGGTGATCTGACGGAAGATTGCACGGTCAATATCAATGACATCTTCGCGATCCTTGGAGAATGGGGACCGTGTGAGTGATTTGGTAAAAGCCCCCGGTGTATTCACCGAGGGCTAAATATTAATGGTGTGAAGTAGTTAGCCCCCAGTGAATACACTGGGGGCATTGAGTCGGGTGAGGGTTCCATCAAATGCACAAGACCCTCACCCTAACCCTCTCCCAGAGGGAGAGGGGATCCCACACACATAAAAAGCAAAGACCCGCGGGTTGCCACCACGCGGCTACCCCCCCCACACACTCCCCCCACACTCCCCCCACACGCACATACAGCATCATCGTGTCAACTGGATCGAACCATTGGCGCGACGATGTA